>NZ_CP132457.1:0-600000 GCF_032595875.1 Borreliella andersonii
ATATTTTATTTGTTTAGTATATTTAGTAGATTATTATGTAAATAACCCTAATGAAATCTAATTTTTTAACGACAACAATTTTTCTAAAAAATAAACGTTAAAATTATATTTTACCATCAAATTCTTTTTCACATTTATAATTGTCGCTATCAAAGCTATTTATTAATTAAATTAAGCCAAATTCATCAATAGTTGTTGAAAAACTTGCCTATATATCATACTATTATATGCAGGCAACTCTACTAATGAAATATACCATTTTATCAATCTTTTTTTTATTATTATGTAGTGTTAATTTATTTTGTTTTAAAAATAAATTAACACCTTCTCGCTGGGAATTTCCTAAAGAAGATATCATAAAAAAAAATTTAAAAATAGGCATAATTTATCATAATTATATAAACCCTATCTTTTACAATGAAAACGATAAATACATTGCATTTATCGGAATATTAACATCTTATAATGAATGGATTGAAATACAATTCAGTCCCATAAATTTTTTTACTATTCCAATAAATAAAGATTTTATTTCAAATACTTATTTCAATTTGGCTTTCACTATTTACATTGCTAAATATTCAATTTTAACTGATACACTTGCCATAAAATTCTTTATTGGCACCCAAATCAATTTAACTCTAAGAACTATCGTATTTATAGGGAAAACAACTAATGCATTCCTCTATCCAATTCTTCCCCTAATTACCTTAAAATTTGAAATTGATTTCATACCTAATAACTATGGTATTTACTATAAATTATCAACTTCTTTTAAAGAATTTATTCTTTTAGATCTAGGAATTTCTATATTTATACCATAAAAAACTTTTAAACACCCTTATTCTTTTTTTAAAAAAATCTAAGAAAAAAAGATATTACATAAATTAAATTTAATGCGAATTGCAAAAGATCAAAAACAAATCTTCAAGTAATTTCATTAAGGAATAAGGACTATATTGACACCCGAGCTTAAAGACTTTTTAATAGCAGTTTCAATATTAAAAAAATTTCTTGTAATTGCTCCCATATCATAAGAATCTGTCATCATAATACTAGTAATATTTAAATTTTCCCTTATAATATCAACAATACTCTTAGACATGCTGGTTATATCTTTGGAAATTTTAGGAACATTCACATGACCAATCATAATAAATTTAGCAGCTCTACCAAAAACAAATGGAACAAAATTATTCAACATTAAAAAACTTTTACTATAAGGCAAAAATGCTAAATATTTATGCGTATCCGTATTCGTTCCTCCTAATCCAGGAAAATGTTTGATTGCCGAAAATACTCCATGATTCTGCATGCCATCAATAAAAGCTTCTACCATAAGTCCAATATTATAAGCAGAATATCCTCCGAATGTTCTATTTAGTAAAGGACTATGTGGTGCAAATTTTATGTCGGCAACTGGAGCCATATTTAAATTAATGCCCAGTCTGCGCAATTGCTTAGCAAGAACTTCACCAATTTTATAAATAAGATGCAAATCTTTAACACCACCTACATGCTCCATTGCCGGAAAATTATAAACCCCCATTTTTTTATTTTCACTAGCCCTACTAACTATCCCTCCCTCTTCATCAATAGCAATAAAAATATCATGTCCGATATGCCTCTTTATTGCACTAATCAATCTTTTTGTCTGTTTAGCATCTTTTAAATTTTCTCTAAATAAAATTATACCAATTGGATTAATCTTTTTTATTCTATTAATATCGTCGGCATTAAGCTCTTGAACATTCTTAAAATTTGTTAAATTTCTAATCCCAATAAATAAGTTTCTATCTTTTAAAAGAGTTTGAAAATCTAATTTACCTAAAAATTTTATTAAATCGACAAGATCTGATTTATCCTTGTTGAAATATTCATAATCTATTTCCGGTAAAGATTCTATCGCAAATAACTTTAAACAAAAAAAGCTAAAAAATAAAAAATATAAAGTTTTCAAAAGGTCCATTTATACAGCCCACAAAGTAAACCATAATCTTTTGATAACAAATCAGGAAGAGAGCTGGAATTATTAGCATCGACTCTCTTCTTACAACAATATCCATATCTATCTTCAAGATTGCTATTAATCAACATATCAATAAATAACTTTGCAGGAAGAAATCTTCTATCTCTATCAACCGTTAAAATTACTGGATTTTCCAGTAATTTTAACACTTCCCACGTTATTTGCTCAACCGAAATATATTTGCCAATTTCTTTATCTTGCTCTATAATTCTAATGGGCATTTTTTCTATTATTTCATCAATGTTTTTTATCAAATACTCTAAATTAAAAAGCCCGGTTGCACAATTAAACAATAATCTATTACCCTTATTCTCAAATTCTTGCACAATCTCTGAAGAAATTCCCCCACCAATATCAACACAGGTTAAACGATTTTCACCATTTACTGCTAATATTCCTCCTTTAAAATCCGACTTGCTTTTAAAGCTAAACTCAAACCCAGAAGAACAATTGGTTAAAGCCATTACAGCAAGTGCTTTAAAATTAATTGTAAAGCCCATATTGTCAACATTGCCAATATATACAAATCTTTTACCAGATTCATCATAAAGCTTCAAATAAATATCTTTTAAAATTTTAAAATTTTGGCCATGGCCGGCAGGCAAAGCCAAAATAGAATTGGCATTTTTATTATCTTTAAAAGTAAAATATTTATAATTATAACTATTCAATTTTTCATAACAATAAACTAAAGGCTGAACAGCTGTGAAAACATCTTCTTTTTTAAGATTGCAAAAATTTACACTTTTAATCAAATCATCTACAAATAAATCATCCAAAAATTTTGAAATAAATTCATCCGTTTTGCAACTAGTCATTTGAAATATTGAAGGCTTGATCATTTTGCCATAAAAAGATTCATATCTTTTAGCAACCATTAAAAGATGCCTAATTTTCAAAGCCAAAAATGAAAATCCCAAACTACCGTCTTTGTTAATATAAGCTGGTGTTATCCCCTTTGGAAATTCTTCAAATTTTTCTTTAAATTCAAGTATTTTAGATTCATATAGAATATATAAATCCTCATTTAACGCCTTATTTTTCGCTAAATCAAAATAACTTGTTGCAGAGCCCCCATTTAAAATTCCAAAAGAAAGGTATGGAAAAAGCATTAGGCCTAAATTTTCAAGATCACAAGAAGAAAAAATATAACAATCACCTTCTTCTGATTGTAAAAATTTAGAAAAATCATGAAAATATTTTTTTAAATTATCTTCAACCAAGCCCTTGTTGAACTTAAATCTCAAAATTTTATCCGAAATATTAAAAATATTTTCGTGGTTATCACAAGGAAAATATTTAATGGATTCAAAAGTATTAGGACAAATCTCACCAGAATTAAGTTTTTCAAGTATCATTTCAGAAAAAATTTTATCAACTTTAACATTCATTAGTTAAAACCAAAATCCTTAAAGAAAAGCTTATTAATAAAGCAAAAAAATAAATTTTTAAGTATAATAATATAAGTGGTCATACTATATACTATTGATCATTAATTATAGCAACAATATGGCTAGAAATCAATGAGAAGAAATTTAAATGCTTAAACAATATTCACTTAACATGAAAAATTTTAAAAAAACTGTTGATGAGATGATATTTTCTCCTTCAGGATTTAGAAAAATTTTTGCAAAATCAAAAAATGAAGATTCAACAGAAACTGAAATAAACAATGAAGATAAAGCGTTAATAGCGCTAATAATCTTCACAATATCAAATTATTTTAAAAATAAATCTAAGCCCTATATTGGATTGGGATTAGACTCAAGACCAACCGGCAACATTATTACAGAAATAGCAATAAAAATATTAATAACAAACAAAGAAAAGATTAAATTTTTTGGAATACTTCCAATAACTGAAATTCTAGCTTATACAAAAAACAGTAAAGATTCAAAGGGCTTTATTTATATTTCCGCAAGCCATAATCCATCAGGATACAATGGAATAAAAATAGGATTAAACGATGGTGGCGTATTAAATTCCGCAAAAGCTCACGAAATAATACAACAAATTAAAAACAATAGCCAAAATGGAAAGCTAATAAACTATTTAATTAACACTCTAAACAACTTTGATGAAGATAAATCCCATTTAAAACATTATAACAAAATAATAAAATTAGAAAGAAAAAATAAAAACCAATCTTATGAAGCATATAAATTATTAATACATAAAATAGCATATGAAAACGATATTAACAATAAAAATATCGAAATTTTAAAAAAAAGAATACTGAAAAATCCAATTGGAATAATAGCAGAAATGAACGGAAGCTCTAGAATTAATTCCATAGATAAAGAATTGATAGAATCCTTGGGATTGAAAGTAGAATTATATAATGACGAAATAGGCATTTTTAAGCATAATATTATTCCCGAAGGAAAATCCTTAAATGAATGTAAAAAGCTGCTACAAAATAAATATATACAAGACAATTCTTTTGAGCTAGGATACGTACCAGATTGTGATGGAGATAGGGGCAATCTAGTGTTTATAGATAAAGCCACAAACACTGCAAATATCATCGAAGCACAAAAAATATTTGCACTTGTAGTAATTTCAGAGCTTAGTTATCTTTATTACATAGGAATAAAAAATAACATAGCAATAGTAACCAATGATGCAACATCTCTAAATATTGAAAAAATTGCAAGTTTCTTCAACGCCAAAGTTTATAGAGTAGAAGTTGGAGAAGCTAACCTAACAGAAATGGCAGATGATTTAAGGGCCCAAGGATTGATTGTAAAAATCTCAGGAGAAGGGTCAAATGGAGGCTGCATAATCCATCCTTCAAGGGTAAGAGACCCAATTACTACTTTACTTAGTATCGTAAAATTATTAAAAATGAAAGAACTGTACCAAATATGGTGTAAATTATCTAAAAACTGCTATAAAGAAAAGTATGACTTAAAAGATATTTTAAATACAACAAATTTTTATAGTAATGTAATAGTATCATCCAAGAAAGCCAATTTAACAAATCTAAAAATAGAAAATCAAGAAATTTTAAAAAGCAATTATGAAAATCTATTGATTAAAGAGATAAAAAACAATAAGCTATTTCAAGAATTATCAGTAGTTGATTATGAAATTATTAATTATGAAGGCAAAAGACAATCTAAAATTAGAACAGGAGATTCTTCAGGCGGATTAAAAGTATTGCTAAAAACCAATAAAGAAATTGTTGCAACCTTATGGATGAGAATTTCAAAGACAGAACCAGTAATAAGAGTCCTCAGCGAAGTTATTTATGCAAAAAGAAACATTTTGTTCAAACTACTAGAATTTAACAAAAGATTAATAAAAAAAGCAAACTTACCTAATAATTAATATTGTTTGATTTAAATAATCAGTTAATTATCAATATAAATCTAGCATAAAATCAATAATTTTCATTCTTTAATTTTCTATCTGCACTATATTTTATTCCATTCCAAGTTTTTGAAAGTCCTATTAAATCCTTAACATCTTTTACTACTTTATTTGCAATACACCTTGCTCTGCTAGTACCATCAAAAATAATTTCATCAATGTACTCTTTTTTTTTGGCTTCATAAAAACTTCTTTTATCCCTTATTGGTTTTAAAAAGTTATTCAAAGCTAAAAACAATTTTTTCTTAACCTCAACATCACCTACTTTACCATTTTTATACCTACTTTTAAGATCTTCAACTTCTTCATGATTACTATTAAAAAAGCTGTGATAAATAAAAACGGGATTACCTTCAACATTCCCAGGAATATCTGCTCTTATTCTATTTGGATCTGTATACATAGACATAACTTTTTTTTCTAATAAATTTTCATCATCGTTTAAAAAAATTGCATTATTAAGGCTTTTGCTCATTTTATTCTTGCCATAAATACCCACCAAAGGACGAGAATCTGTGAAAACAGATTCAGGTATTGGAAAAAAATTATTTTTGTACAAATAGTTAAACTTTCTTGCAAGCTCTCTTGCAAATTCAATATGAGATTCATTATCACGCCCAACGGGAACTAAATTTGCTTTTGTCATTAAAATATCTGCGCTCATAAGAACAGGATACCCCAAAAGACCATAAGGAATCTCCTTAAGTCCAGCTGCAATGCTCATGTCTTTTATACTTGGAATCCTTTGCAAGCGCGCAACAGTAACAATCATTGAAAATATTAAATGAAGCTCAAAAAGCTCAGGTATAGCTGATTGCAAATATATACTAACCTTATCAGGATCAATCCCACAAGCAAGATAATCTAAAACCATTTCTCTAACGTTAGAAGGTATTGTACTGATACTCTTCAAATCAGGCTTTGTAGTCAAAGTATGCAAATCGGCTATAATAAAATATGTTTCATACTCTTCTTGAAATTTCAATCGATTTACTACAGACCCCACATAATGCCCTAAATGAAGAGCACCGGTAGGCCTATCTCCCGTAAGCATAACCTTTCTTTTCAAAATCAAATCTCCTTACCTTTACCCGAAACATGGCTAATATTGCTTAAAATCTCAGAACCACCTAAAAATACAGAAAAAGACTTAAGCCAGCTCACATTATCAACTATTACCTTTACAATCACAGTAAAAGGATAAGATATTAAAAGACCAACGATACCCCAAAGCCATCCCCAAAAAAACAAAAAACATAGGAGCAAAAATGGTGAAATATCAAGTCTTTTCCCCTGCATTTTTGGCTCAAGAATATTTCCAATCAACATTTGAATAGAAGTATTGTATATAAAAATATAAAGCACTGTGTTTAAATTTGGATAAAATTGAATTAAAGATGTTATTACAATAAAAAACACAGCTAATATGGACCCAATGCTGGGAATAAAATTGAAAACAAAGGAAAGAACTGCCCAAACAAGAGGGAAATCCTGTCCAAACAAAGTTAATCCAATAAACACTAAAATGCCTGTTAAGCAACTCACAAGAATTTTTATTCCCAAATATTTGCCAATTTGATTATTAATGGTATCTAGAGCCTCAATAAATCTAGTAGATATTGGCTTTTTAAAAGCTTTATCAAGTTTCATTTCAAAAACATGTATTTCTGAAAGCAAAAAATACAACAACAAAAATACTACTACTAAGCTGCTTGTAAATCCGATAATCTCATTATAAGCTCTTGTTAGAAATGGATAAATGTAACCAGAAAAATTCATATCATTAATAACAGAACTATCAACTTTATATCGACTAAGCACGTCTTTCATGATAAATGCTAATTGATTTTGATAATAGGGCAATTGCTTCATTAAAACAGTAACGCTGTAATAAACAAAACTAAAAACCAAATAAGAAAAAGAAAATAATAAAAAAAATATAATAAAAACTATTAAAAATTTTGGAACTTTAAATCTTGCTAAAAAAGTATAAACGGGATAAACCAAAAATCCCAACACTATAGAAATAGCCAAAGGCTTAAATACAGCTTCTGCTATTTTAAAAACCCCAATAAATATTAGAACAATGACAATACAATAAAAAGCAGATTCTACTCTCCAAGGCGTTAACCCTTGATTTGTATTTAAATTTTTAAGCATATTCCCCTCTTTTCGTTTTTTTACTGCTTTTAGCAACCAAACAAAAGTAAGTTATATAAATCATACGCTTAAACAAATTTTCTCCATTATCCAATTATACAATTTAGTACCCTTACTATAATTGGCCTCAGCAAAATCTCCAACTCTATTTTCATAAAACAATTTTTTTGCATTCGTATCATTTCCATGATACACCGTCAAAGTATTTCTACAATGTTGCAAAATATTATTTAAGATTTCAAATGCCGGAATATCACTAAATCCATCTGCAATGTAAAATATGTTTTTAAAAGGAATTTGTCTTTTACTCTTTGGCACTCTTTCATTAATCTTCTCATAAGATCCTTTATTGATTTCAAAAATAACTCTGGTTTTTATTGTATGATCTACAAAGTAACAAACACTGCTTAAAATCTTATTTTTAGAAAATTTATCATCTCTGAGTTCATAAAAAGGCATTAAATAAGAATCTATAAACTCACATGCCCACACTTTACTCACATAAGGCGCAATTTTACTTCCCAAAATCATTTGTCTAAACCCACTTGAAACAATGTAAATTTTAACCTGTGAATTACTATTTTCCAATTTCTTATTTATTTCAGATATCTCATCAAATAAATTAATAACCCCTTCAAAAAATTTTAACTTAGCACCCAAATTAAATAATATTCTATTATTCAGACTTTCAAAAAACCCTTCCCTTACGTAGGTTAAAAAATGGGATAAATATATCATTTCATTAGAGATTATATTATAACCGTTTTGCTTATAAACATATTCTAAGCCTTCAACTTCTCTCCAAAAGGAACAAGAATCAACACAGTACTCATCAAACAGTACTTGCTGCATATTGCCATAAATAAGAGTATTATCAAAATCAAATATTAAAGCTATAATATTTTCTCTTTCATTCATAAACTCAAAAACAATTTGATTTAATAATTATAAACTATGCTTATTTATATGTTTTATATTATACTAATATAGGTTAATAAGTACAATGTTTTCACATTGAGTATAAAATTTATGATAGACATAAATGATTTAAATCAAATAAAAGATAATTTTTCAAGAATCTTAGATCTAAGCTTAATTAGTATCCTAGTATACTACATATATAAAAACGTAATCAATTCTTATTCTACAAATCTATTAAAAGGAATGTTGATCATAATCTCCATAGGAATTATCTCATATTACTTAAATCTATATACCATTAGTTGGCTGTTAAATTATATAGCCAATATATTACCAATAGCGATAGTCATACTTTTTAATCAAGAAATAAAAAAAATAATAATGCAAATTGGAAATTTCAATTTAGCCTTTAAGCTTTCAAATAAAAAAGAAGAAACTTTAAAAGTTATTTCTGAAATCCTAAAAGCAGTCAAACACCTATCCGAAAACAAATCTGGCAGCCTGATATGTATTGAAAAAAAAATACAGTTGGAACAGATAATAAACAAAGGAACCAAAATTGATGCGCTAATATCTAGTGAACTGCTAATATCACTATTTGAACGTGAAACTCCCCTTCACGACGGAGCTGTAATAATTAGTAAGAATAAATTAAAATATGCAGGCTCATTTTTACCATTATCTAATGTTGATTCTATTAGCAAAGCATTTGGAACAAGACATAGAGCAGGACTTGGAATTTCTGAAAATTCTGATGCAATAACAATAATAACCTCCGAAGAGACTGGGTCTATTTCTATTACAATCAATGCAAAATTGGAATACAATTTAAGCTTAAGTGAAATTAGAAATAAGTTAAATCTCGAGCTAATAGAGTAAAATAATGAAAATAGGCAAAAAAATAATAAATATAATAAAGTTATTATTTGACGACTGGCAAAATAAAGCTATTTCCATTTTAATAGCTATTTTAATGTTTGTGGCATTTAATTTTAATAAAATAGAATCAATAACAACTGAAAAAGAATTCAAAATTGTTTTGAATGATCAAATAGCTCTTAGGAAAATGCCAGACTTTAGCAAAGTAAAAATTACAATAAAAGTCAACAAAGATGACTTAAAATACCTTGATCTTAATAAAATAATATTATTTATCGAAGCATCAAACATAAAGATTCCTGGAAACTATAAACTACCAATAAAAATAAAAAATCTTAATTCTATACACATTGCAGAATATAAGCTTTCAAAAACAAATGTGCTGCTAAACCTTGATAACAAAGTCTCTAAATTAGTTAAAATAGAACCTAAGTTTAAACTTATAGAAAAAGATGGCAAGGGGGAATATTTTATTGCAAAATACAATATATTACCTGAGAATTTATTAGTATATGGGCCTGAGCAAGAACTTAAAAAAATAACTACTATTCAAACCAAGGTAAAGGAGTTTGATACAAGAACCCTATTTGTATCAGATTATCTTGAAGTAATTCCACCAAATCCTCTAGTTATGTTTGAAAAAAGTCATGTGGTAGTCAATATTTATTTAAACAAAAAATATTCAAACACAACAATAAAATCTCCTAATCTTATTTTTAATAATCTTAAAAATGGCCTTGAAATTAAAGATAAAGAAAAAATAACAAGCCCAGAAAACAAAATGTTTGTAAAAATAAAAACAAGACTTTCTGAAAAACAAATTAAAGCTCATATAAACAATCAAAATATAAGTCTTGCTTTTGATTTAGCAGATGTAAAAACTCCTGGGATTTATAACATTGCTACAAATATAATTCTTAAAGAGAATATCAATGAAACAGAAATATATGATTATGAACCCAAAAAAATGAAACTAGAAATAATTGAAAATCCAGAGATCAAACCATGAAGTCAATAGGATGTGATATTATCAGAGTAGAAAGATTTAGAAATTTTTTAGAAAATAAAAAAAAAATGGAGAGGTTCTTTACACATAAAGAAATTGAAAATTTTAAATTAAAAGGGGGCAGCATTATAGAAAGTTTAGCTGGGAAATTTGCAGCTAAAGAATCTTTAATTAAAGCATTAAGTCCACTGTTGCAATATAAAATAAATTACACCCTTAAAGATATTGAGATAATAAAATCTTTAAAAGGAAATGCAGAGTTTTGTTTGCATAATGAAATTGAAAAATTTGCAATAAAAATGAATTTAAAGCTATACCTAACAATATCCCACGAAAAGGAGTACGCTATTGCATTTGTAATAGTAGAAAATTAATTCATGAAAAAAATATCATATTTTACAAAAGAAAAAATTGAATGTCCTTTATGCTCTTTTAAATTTCAAAAAGAAGAATTTTTGACCGGAAGCAGTAGGTTAATAGCTGGAGAGTTAAAAATTGATCTAAAAAGAGAGTATATAAAAAACGACAAATATGGCAACATTTACCCTAGAATATATTCTATAACAGTATGCCCAAAATGCTACTTTGCAGCATTCCCAAGCGAATTTAATTCAATACCTAAAAACAAACAAGAAATTTTGCAAAATAAAAAATCCGAAAGAAAAAAAATAAATTCGATTTTTGACAACATGATCAACTTCAGCAGACCTAGAACACTAAAAGAAGGAGCTGCAAGTTATATTCTTGCTATGCTATGTTATGAGCATCTGGAAAAGAATTATAACCCCACATTAAATCAAGCAAAATCAGCAATAAGAGCCGCTTGGACATTTGGAGACCTTGAAAAAGAAGAACCAAACAAAAACTATAATTATCTTCAAAAAATATTTTACCACAAGGCTGCATATCTTTATAAACTGGTTATTGAAAAAGATAAAGACAATTCAGAACCTGTTAGTGCATCAACCATATTTGGCCCAGATACAGATAAAAATTATGGCTATGACAGTGTGCTATACCTATCAGGCCTTCTAGAATACTTTTATGGGAACAAAGATAACAAAGAATACAGATATAAACAATTAAGCGACATAAAAACCACTCTTTCTAAAATAGCGGGCATGGGTAAATTTTCAAAAGAAAAGCCTTCAATACTTTTAGATAAAATCAAAGAAGTTTACTTTCAAATATCAAAGGAAATGAAAAATCTTAAATAAATGAAAAAAATATTAGCTGAAATCGCTTATGATGGATCCATATATCATGGATTTCAAATACAACCAACAAAGCCTACAGTTCAAGGAGAAGTTGAAAAAGCTCTAATGAAAATCAGCAAAAAAAAAGTAAAAATTCATTCATCCGGAAGAACAGATAAGGGCGTTCATGCAAAAAGACAAATAATAACTTTTGATATGAATATTAATATTCAGCTAAATAATCTAAAAAAAGCTTTAAATTCAATATTATCAAAAAACAGTATAAAAATATTAAAGCTCAAGTATGTGAAAAATTCATTTCATCCACGTTTTAGCGCTCAAAAAAGAAAATATAGCTATTTTATATTAAACAGCGATAACTACTATCCCTGGGAAGGTTATCAAGCTCACTATGTAAATAAAAAACTAAACATAAGCAATTTAAACCAAATGGCTAAAACATTAATTGGAAACCATGATTTTACCACATTTTCATGCATAAAAGATGAAAGCAAATCTAAATTTAGGCATATACACTTTGCCAAATTTAAAAAAAGAGGAAAATATATTATTTTTGAAATAATAGGATCTTCTTTTTTATGGAAAATGGTAAGATCAATAATAGGCACAATGCTAGACATTGAAATAAAAAACGAGTCAATTTCTACTTTTGAAACAATACTAAAAGCAAAAAATAGAAACCTTGCAAGAACAACTGCACCTGCAAATGCTTTATTTTTAGACAGAGTTTACTATGAATAATAGCATTTTAACTAAAAAGCTTTTTTTACTTAAAATATTGACAAATAATATCGAAGGTAAAATTACAGAAAACTTTAAAGAAATAGATAATGAAATTAAACAAAAAATAGAAAAAGCTAAGAACAATAAAATTTTTCAAGAAACCAAAAATAGCAAAGAACCTACAAAATTACCTTTAGAAAACAAAAATTCAACAAACATATTGTTAAATAATAGCTTACAAGAAAAAAGTATCAACGATTACATCATAATATATATAAACAAAAACTATCTCAATAAACCTTCAAAAGACATTGTAGCAAAATGGTGCAAAAGCATAAACATATACAATTATAAAATAATAGATACTATTGAATCACTTAACATAGAAATCAACAATAAAAATCCTAAAGCAATTTTATCTTGCGAAGAAATAGATTTTTTCTTAAATCAACCACTAAGAATTCAAATTGTAAGAGGAATAGAGCTAAGATTTAAAGGCATTCCATTAGTTTTTACATATCTTCCCACAAAGCAAATAAAAAATCCAGAATTAAAAAAAGAAATATGGCAAGATTTAAAAATAATAAAAGGCATAATAAAATATGGCTGATGAGCATTATCATTCAACTTATTACTATGAAATCGCAATAAATATTCCTTTAAATAAACTTTTTTTTTACAAATTTAACTTAAATCTAGAAATTGGAATAAGAGTAATGGTTAATTTTAATGGCTCCAATAAAATTGGAATAATTATTAAAAAATATTTTGAAAACGAATTTAAAGAAAAATTTGAATTCAAAATAAAAGAAATTATTAAAATAATAGACACAACTAAAATAATAACAGAACATAACATTAATTTAGCACATTGGATTAGTAAAAAAACATTTTCGGGATTTGGAGAGACTTTATTCTTTGGGCTGCCCAAAAATTCAAAAGCTAAAAAAAATCAAACATTGCCTTCAATAAATGAGCATACAGATAATAAAAAATGCCTTGAGTTAAACAGCGAACAACAAAATATTTACAAAGAAATTATCGAGGCAGAAAAAACTAATGTTTTTTACCTTTTTGGAATACCTGGATCTGGAAAAACCGAAATATTTATTAAATTGTGTGAATACTATTTATCACTAGAACAACAAGTGCTTTTTTTAATTCCTGAAATATCATTGGGATATCAAATAATAAAAAGAATAAAATATGCACTAAATATGCACCATAAAATTTATGAATATAACTCTAAAGTTCCAAATTCTAATAAAAATTTAATATGGAATAAGGTCAAAAATGGAGAAAGCCTGGTTGTCATTGGCATCAAAAGTGTTCTAATGCTACCTTTCACCAAATTGAAATTAATAATTATGGACGAAGAACATGAAACTACATATAAATCTGAAAATATTCCAAGATTTCACTCAAGACACATATCATTTTTTTTACAAAAAAAATTTAATGCTAAATTTGTAATGGGAAGCGCAACACCTTCTCTTGAAGCATACCATGCAATGAAAAATAACCAAATAAAAAAAATAATAATGCAAAACAAATTCACTCAAAGCAAAATAAAAGATATAAAAATAATAAATATGAAAAAAGAACCTAGCACCATTTCATCAGAGCTATTATACAGTATCCAAAAAAGTTTAAATGAAAAAAGACAATCTTTGATCTTCATTAATAAAAGAGGATATTTAAAAAATCTCGAATGCAACGAATGTGGACATACAATTTGTTGTCCAAATTGCTCATTTGGCTTGATTTACCATAAAAAAGAAAATAAACTTTTATGCCACTATTGTAATTATAAAACAAAAACAGCAAGTCATTGCCCCCAATGTGAATCAAAAGACATTAAATACAAAACTTATGGAATTCAACTTGTTGAAAAAGAATTAAAAAAATTTTTGCCAAATGCAAAAATTGCAAGAATAGATTCTGATATTACAAAAATAGAAAATATAGATTCAATAAACAAATTCGAAAACAAAGAAATAGACATACTTGTCGGAACACAAATCATTGCAAAAGGATTCAATTTTAAAAATATCAAAACACTAGGTATAATCAACGCAGACATTGGAATGGGACTACCTGATTTTAGAAGTAGTGAAAGAATTTTTACAACACTCTCGCAGATTATGGGAAGAGCTGCAAGATTTAAAGATGACAACACAATTATTATACAAACAAAAAATCCCAATTATTACGCTATAAAATATGCTTATAAAAACCAATATGAACAATTTTATGAACAAGAGCTAGATATAAGAAAAAAATTGAACTACCCTCCGTTTAACAAAATTATTAGAATAATATTTAGAAGCAAAAATGAAAAATCGGTTAAACAAAAATGTTGGGAATTTTTTGAAAAATCTAAAGAATTTTTGCAAGAAGGAATTGAACACTTGGGCCCATCAGAAGCTATTATGAAGAAAATATCTAAAAATTACAGATACAATATAATATACTTGTCAAAGTCCTACAGCCTGCTTGAAAAACTAGTCAACAAGACAAGAGAAAAGGTAAAAATGACAAATACTGTTTATATTGAGATAGATTATTATCCAATATCATTAATTTAGGTAAAATCTAGTCCTTCTTTACTTAAAGACTTAAGAAACGTTGAAAGCACATAAAGCGCTTTATCATTGTGCCCTCCCTCAGGAATAATAAGATCCGCATATTCTTTGGTGGGCTCAATAAATCTATAATAACCCCATCTAGTGGTATTCAAATATTGATCAATCACCGATTCTACAGTACGCCCTCTTTTAGAAATATCTCTTCTTAAACGCCTAATAAATCTAATATCATTTGGGGTATCAATATATATTTTAAGATCTATTAAATTTCTTACCCTCTCTTCAACAAAAATCATAATACCCTCAACAATAACAACAGGAGTTGGAACAACCAAAACCGTTTTAAGTTGTCTTTTATGATTAATAAAATCGTAAAGAGGCATATCTATTGGACTATTTTTTTTTAAATTTTTTAAATGTTCATAAAACAAATTATTATCAAAAGCATCCGGATGATCAAAATTTACCTTAGAAAATTCATGCTCATAATCACCTACACTTTTATAATAATTATCTTGAGAAATCAGGACAAATTCCGGAATAAACTCGCTAATCTTGCTTACAACTGTAGTTTTTCCGCTTCCAGAACCACCAGATATCCCAATAATCTTAGCCATCAACCAACTTCTTTTTTTTTCACTTGTGGCATGTCTTTCAAGGTACCAGCAACAAACACATTCTTAAATCCCATGCTTTTTAAAACTTTTTTAGCCTCGTAAGACTTATTAAAACTTTTACCATAAACAATTATTTGGGATTCAAAATCGCCTAATTTATCCTTTTTAGCAAATAAATTATTAAAAGGAATGTTAATTGATTTCAAATAATGAGATTTATTATATTCTTTGGGAGATCGAATATCCAAAATTTTTGCTCCATTTTGGATTTTTTCCAACAAAAACAGATTAACTCTTTTCATTCTAAGGATAATAAAAAACCAAATATAAAAAAAAAGCAGAACTATTAATACCGCAAATCTTGCATAATTCATCGCCATAGTTTCATGATCATGATATCAAAAAAAATAAAAAAAGTGAATAAAATTGTTTTTTTTGCAAAATTAATATAGAATTCAAGTAAATTACTAGCTTGTGGTTTAAAAGTAGCTCTAGCATTAAAATGAAAAATAAAAAAAAGATACGCTGTCGTAGAATTAAAAAAAAATTCAAACTATTATTAATAATGCTAATAAAAAAATTAAAGACTATAACTAAAAATCCCAAATTAATATTTGATAGCACAATACAAATAACTTTAGGCTCTGCACTAATGGCAATTTCCACCAATGTTTTGTATATTCCTCATGGACTTCTTAGTGGAGGGATTGGAGGCATTTCATTAATGCTACATTATCTGTTAAGCTTCAATTTGGGATGGACAATATTTGCATTAAACATACCACTATTTCTTATTGGAATAAAATTTTTGAATATAACATTTATAATTCAAAGTTGGATTTCAATGGGATTATATTCTATTATCATAAACTACTCCCAGTTTTTACAAAATAAAATACATATTAACGATATGATGCTTGTATCAATACTAGCTGGACTTATTTCCGGACTTGGGCTTGGACTAATATTTAAGGGCAAAGGATCTTCAGGAGGATCAGATATAATTGCTATGATTATTAAAGAAAAATATTCAATTAGTATTGGAACAACAAACTTCATAGTTAATCTAGCGGTATTAATGCTTGCAACCTTTTTCTTTAATATTGAAATCGCCCTTTATACACTAATAGCATCATTTGTAACATCTATAATGACAGACAAAACAAGCACTGGATTTGGCAATCAAAAAGCGATATTAATCATTTCGGACAAAGGAAAAGAAATTGCTTATCTTCTTACAAACAAATTAAAATCAGCCGCTACATTAATAGACGGGAAAGGAGCCTGGGCAGGAACAGAAAAAACTATAGTATTTATAGTAGTTCCAATAATGCGTTTATCAAGAATTAAATATATATCACAAAAAGTTGATCCAAATTGTTTCATTACCGTTATCAACACCAATGAAATCACTGGGGGTAAAATAATCCCTGACTCAATCTCATTAAAACAAGAAATTTCAAATTAAAAATCTCTTAAGAAGAGAACCAAATTATCAATAATCAAACCCAATTCATCACTCTTGTAATAATTTGATAAAAAAGAAACAAATCTTTTGGGAAATTCAGAAATGAATTTCCCAAAAGATTTGTTTCCAACATCAATTTCAAGCTTATAAGAATGAAGCATCAGTGTGATTTTTTTAAAACTGCTATTTGTTCTGCCATAAACCTCATCTCCCAATATTGGGAAATTAAGATATTTCATATGAACCCTCAATTGATGAGTACGACCAGTTTTGGGTTTTAAAGCTAAAAGAGAATATCCCCCAAAATTAAGCAACAGTCTATATTCTGTTAATGCCTTTCTACCTCTATCCTTAGAAACACTAAATTTTTTCCTATTGTGTTTATCCCTATCTATAAAAGATTCAATACTTCCAAAAAAATTATTAAAATTACCCTTAACAATTGCAATGTAAACTTTATTTGTCCTTTTATCTTTAAACTGCTGAGCTAAAAATCTTAAAGTGCTAATGTTTTTTGCACAAATCAGAACTCCAGAGGTATCTTTATCTAATCTATGAACAATTCCAGGCCTAATTTTTTCTTCATTAAAATCAATTTTCAAGCTTTTTACATGATATAAAAGAAAATTCACAACAGTATCATCCCAATGTGATATTCCAGGATGACTCAAAATTCCTTGTGGTTTATTCAAAACAATGACATTAGAATCTTCATAAATTATATCAATAGGGATATTACTAGGCCTAAGGTAATCAATTTGACCACCTTCCTCGTCAAATTCAATTAGTATTTCATCATCTTTAAAAACAGGCTTGGACAATTTTATCTTCAAAAATTTTCCATTACTCTTTTTAAACGCTTGTACATTTCTTCGTTTGAGCTGACTTCTAGTAAAAACTTCCAAATTGCTCGATAAATAAAGATCCAATCTTAAAGCATTTTCTTTAACAATAAATTCTTTCTTAAGTCTTATCATAGCATTAAAGAAAATAATCAATCAAAGCAATAGTTAATGCAACTATTGCTCCAATAGAAGCTGAAACAATAAATTTTTTATAAATCTCATCTTTTGTAAAACTAGGACCATTTGAAAAAGGATATGGAACGTAATTTGCATTCATTCCGCTATAAAAATAGTAGCCCACATCAAAAAAAAACAAGCTTAAAAATAAAACTATTGGAAAAGATCCAATACTAATAGCTGAAAACCTAAACAAATCTTTTGCTGATTTTGACTCAAGCTCATTCTCAAGATTTAAAGCTTTATTCTCTTGAATATTTTTATAAAGAAAAGAATCGTCATTATCAGCAACAGACATATTATTATTTTTTTGATGAGAAACAAAATTGCCACTGGAAGTCGATTTGTCTTGCAATGGCAAACTTTTAGCAATACTTAACTTTAAATAATTATAATTAGGCTTGAAATAATAAAATGAATTTGAATAAACATTCAAAACACTAAAAAATAACAACAAGCTGCCAATAAGCATAAACTTTCTACTTTAATGATTCTAACTTTAAAGTCTCAGTTATTTCATCAACCATCTCAGAAGGACCAAAATACTGTACAGGCCCTGGACATAAATACAAATTATTCAAAGCCCACTTATCACGATTTTTAACAAACTCTTGAAATGGTTTTCCTTCTAAATCAACTAGAGCTTTTTTTATAACAGGCTTTTTCTCTCCATACCTCTCTTCCATATTCATCAACATTGTTAGAGGCACTCCTCCTGCAATCCAATCTGTTGGTTTTGAATTTAAATTTTTTATACAAGACATATAGCCAGTAAGACCATTTAAAATAAGAACAACAGCATTATATCCCAAGCTATAACAATAATCACTATCAAAATTAGAGGGAAAGGCGCTTCTACCTTCATAGCCAAAGAAATGATCAACTGGGATAAAATTCCCCTTATATTCTCCCCTTTTTTTCAACTCATTTAATCTTGATTGAACCATTTCAATAAACAATTTTTCAGTAGGAACCCTTGAAACATTAAAATTCCCATGAGGATCTCTTTCCAAAATTGAATTTACAAGTTCAAATTGAATAAACAAAGGTAAAGACAAATAAACTCTCCTCATATAATCACTAAGCTTGGCAACGAAAACTTCTTTTATCCCTTCAACATTAAGCCCCTTGAACTCACATTCATTTTTATCAAAAATATCACATAACTCAACCATTAAAGACTTAACTTCTGGAATAAACTCAATTAGACCTTCAGGAACTATAACTATTCCAAAGTTATCACCATTTAAAGATCTCTTTAAAATAACAAGCACCATTTCATCAACAATCTCAGACAAAGTTTTATTTTTAGTCAAAACCTCTTCAGACACAATGCAAATGTTTGGATGCGTTTTTAAGGCGCATTCTAAAGCAACATGAGATGCACTTCTACCCATAAGTTTTACAAAATGCCAATATTTTCTAGTCGACATAGCATCTCTGCATAAATTACCTATCATCTCGGAATAAGTTTTTGTAGCAGAATCAAAACCAAATGAAATTTCAATATGATCATTTTTAAGGTCAGCATCAATTGTCTTTGGAACTCCAATAACTTGAATATTTTCTCCTTTCTTTTTGAAATACTCAGCAAGAATAGCAGCATTGGTATTTGAATCATCGCCACCAATAATAATAATTGCATTAAGATTGTTTTCTTTGGCAACAAACAAGGCTTTGCTATAATGTTCTTCTGTTTCTATTTTTGTTCTTCCAGAAGATACAATATCAAAACCCCCAGTATTTCTATAAGAATTTACTAAATTCTCAGTAAGTTCAATTTTGTCATTTTCCAACAGACCTAAAGGGCCCCCTTTAAACCCAAAAATCTTTGAATTTGGATTAAATTTTTTTACTGCATCAAAAACACCAGATATAACATTATGCCCCCCAGGAGCAGGCCCTCCAGAAAGAATAATCCCAATATTTAAAGCTTTTGAAAAAGATAAACTGGACTTTCCTTCGGTAAAACTTACAATTGGCAGCCCATAAGTATTCTTAAAAAATTCTTTTAAAGCCTGTCTATCTTGAATTGCTTCAGTTTTTTCTCCATAAATCAAATTAATATTATTAAAATCTTTTTTTAAAATATTTGGCAACTTCGGAACATACTTTTGCCTTTCTTGCTTAAAAAGAGAAGTATTCATACATTTTCCTCCTAATGATTTAAGTTAAGCCTTATCATAACTTAAATATTAAAATAATTCACAACTAATATCTATATATGACTTAAAACTAACATAGTATCACCATAAAAAAAAATTTATAATCCGTATTTATCTTACAACTTTTAGAGTTTTAGAACCATCTTATGACAACAAACTTAAGAAGCTAAAACAGATCAAAAAGGAGCAAATTAAAATGAAACTCTTTGGTTTTCATTAAGACCATCCTCTTTCATTTCTAAGTTTAAGTGAAGATACGCAAACTCAGTAGCTTTACGACCTCTGTGAGTTCTACTAATAAATCCTTTCATAATTAAATAAGGTTCATAAAAGTCTTCAAGAGAGTCTGCCGTTTCCCCTACAGAAATAGCTAAAGTATCAACACCTACAGGTCCTCCGTTAAACTTCAATATTAAACTTCTTAAAATATTTCTATCTTGCTCATCAAGGCCTTCTCCATCAATTCTAAGCATTTCAAGCCCAATCGAAACAATATCACTTGTAACAACCAAACTTCCAGTTACCTGAGCAATATCCCTTATTCGTCTTAACAGTCTATTTGCTATACGAGGAGTCCCTCTTGAACTTCTTGCAAGAAGAAAAGCAGCACCCTCTTCTATTTCAATATTTAAAATAACAGAATTTCTCTTTATTATTTCAACAAGCTCTATTTCGCTATAAAGTTCAAATCTTGCAGTAATTCCAAATCTCGCATAAAGTGGAGATGTTACTTTTCCTGGTTTAGTAGTAGCTCCAATCAATGTGAATTTTGGAAGTGGCATTCGAACAGTTCTTGCATTAGCTCCTTGCCCTATTACCCAGTCCAGCTCATAATCTTCCATGGCAATACAAAGCATTTCTTCTATTATTGGTCTGAGTCTATGTATTTCATCAATAAATAAAACACTCTTCTCATCAAGACCTGTCAAAATTCCAATAATATCTTTGGGCTTATCAAAAGCCGGAGCTGAAGTAATCTTAATCGAAGCATTCATCTCAAAGGCAATAATACTTGCAAGAGTAGTTTTTCCAAGACCTGGTGGACCACTTAAAAACACATGATCCAAAGCCTCATTCCTCTCTTTAGAAGCTCTTATAAAAATACTAAGGGTTTCTTTAACATTAACCTGGCCTTTAAAATCTTCAAAAACTTTAGGCCTAAGCTCATTTTCACTCTTATCATATAAATAACTTTCATTAGAGCTTAAAAAGCTTATACTATTTTCGTCTTTCATAAATACCCCTCTAAAAACTATTTTATAACCATAAAAACTAACAATTAATTCGATTTTTTATTAATTCGACATTCTTTTTAAAACCTCCTTAAATAAAAATTGCTCTTTTTCAGAATCTTTTAAATTTGAAAATTCAGCTAAATTAAAAACCTCTCTAATCTTGGTATTAACAATTTTTCTATCAAATCCCATGCTAATAATTGATTCTTCTAATTCTTTAAATCTAAAAAGACCGGTGGATTCAAGTTCACTATTAATAAAAAGCTTGCCTTGAAGATGTAAAAACATTTTACCAGCCATTTTTTTGCCAATGCCTTTAATTTTAGAAACAAGCTCAACATCCTCTCTATCAATAGCCTCCTTAAACTCATTATACCTTATATTGGATAATACTCTTAAAGCGGCTCTTGGACCTATTCCACTTACTCCAATAAGCCCTTTAAAGATCTCTCTTTCATCTGAATTCAAAAATCCATAAAGTTTTAATTCATTTTCTCTCGTATAAAGATAAGTAAATAGTTCAACTTTTTCTGACAAATTAAAATTAGCAAGGCAAAATGTACTAACTAAAAGTTCAAATTCAAAAACAGTAGTCATTAAAATCAAACTAGATTCTTTTTTTTCTATAACTTTACCATGAATCTTATTTATCATATAATTAAATTATAAATTATATTACACAGAAACATTCAATTTAAAGCACAGCCTTAAGTAAAAAAAGGACCTTAAATGAAAAATAAATTTCTAAATAGCTATTTTCAATTAATTACAATTATTTTCTTAATCTCATCTATCAATATGGGAGCAGAAGAAACAGCAAGTACACTAAAAGTCCCCAATGGATTTAAAGTCGAAATATTTTTAAGCAATACAATTGAAAAACCCAGAGGAATCACAAGCGATCAAAATGGAAACATATTCATAGGATCTGGAAGCACTTTTGCATACCTTGTAACAAAAAACAAAAAAATTTACACTATAGCAAGCACCCTGCAAAAACCCATTGGAATTGCTTATTGGAATAACAAGCTTTATATATCTTCTGTCGATAAAATCTATGTAGTTGGAAATGTAAAAGAAGAAATTAATAAAAGCATAAAATCAAATAAAGATCATACATGGAAAATGCAAATTTTTTCACTTTTGCCAAAAAATAATACAAAAATGCACTCAGGACGTTACATTAAAGTGGATCCTAAAAATAACAAATTAATAGTAAATATAGGATCCCAACAAAATGTTAAAATTCCTTCAAAAAAAGAAGCAATAATCCTTAGCATCGATTTAAAAACAAAAAAAGAAGAAATAGTAGCTTTTGGAGTGAGAAACTCAGTTGGATTTGATTTTCATCCAATTAGCAATGAAATGTATTTTAGCGACAATGGCCAAGACGGGTTAGGAGACAACATTCCCCCAGATGAAATAAACGTAATAAGCGAATATAAAAAGCATTTTGGATTTCCCTATATGTTTGGAAAAAATCAAAAAAATTACAATTTTTATAACAAAGCGCCCAAAAACACTAAGTTTAGCCCATCTATTTATGAACTTCCCGCACATGTCGCTCCACTTGGAATACACTTTTACCAAGGAGATAATTTTCCAAAAGAATATATAAATAAACTATTCATAGCAGAACACGGCTCGTGGGACAGATCTTCTCCTGTTGGCTACAAAATAACAACACTAGACATTGATTCTAAAACTAGAACAGCAAAAAATTACAAAACTTTTTTATATGGATTTTTAAAGCACGACAACTCTAAATTTGGGCGCCCTGTTGATATAATCACATATTACGACGGTTCAATTCTTTTTACAGATGATTTTGGGAATAAAATATACAGAGTCTACTACAAAAAAATTTAAATAAAACTAACTTAATTCTTCTGGAATCTCCAAATTATGAATTACTTCCTGAACATCATCAAAATCTTCAAGCTTTTCAACAAGAAGAATTATTTTTTCTGCTTGCTCTTTGTTTAAAGAAATTTTATTTTCAGGAATTAAAGCTATCTCTGCCATCTCTTCTTTAAATTTAGTTTTTAAAAAAGATAAAACTTTATCAAAATCATCAGGATTTGTTATAACTTCTGCTTCATTGTTTGAAACTAAAATATCTTCAGCACCAACTTCTAATGCAAATCCAATTATCTCATCTTCAAGATATTTTTCTAAATTGTAAACAATAAGACCCTTTCTGTAAAACATATATGAAACTGAACCTGGAGTGCCAAGAGATCCTCCTCCTTTTGCAAGAACACTTCTTACATCACTAGAAGTTCTGTTTTTATTGTCCGTTAAGCATTTAATCATTAAAGCTACCCCATAAGGAGCATAAGCCTCATAGGTTATTTCAAAATATTCAACCCCTTCATTATCGCCAATGCCCTTTTTTATTGCCTTCTCAATATTATCTTTTGGCATATTGGCAACCTTAGCCTTATTAACAGCTACCCTTAATCTCGGATTAGATTCAATATCCCCACCCCCTATTTTAGCTGCAATAGTTATTTCTCTTATTAGTTTTGTAAAAATCTTATTACGCTTTGCATCAAGAGCACCCTTTTTTCTCTTTATTGTTGACCATTTACTGTGACCAGACATTTACACCTCCACCAATTTTTCTAACCGACCTAAAACGTCAAACATCTTATTATTAATCAAATGGGCTTTAATTGTATTAAACATTAACATAAGAACCGTAACAGGACCTATTCCCCCCTTAACAGGAGTAATAAATTTAACACACTCTTTAATATTGTCAAAATCTGTATCGCCTGAGAGAATTTTTCCATTATCAGTATCAATTTCAGAAATACCAATATCAATCACATAAGGTTTTCCACATAGCATACTTTTATCTATTAACCTAGGCTTACCAACAGCAGAAATAATAATATCTGCCTGTCTTAAATAAACATCCAAATAAATGCTCTTACTATGACAAGTAATAACAGTTGCATCATAAGGTTTTGACGAGAGCAATATTGAAATGGGCCTTCCTACAAGAGGACTTCTACCAACCACAACAACAGCTTTTCCTGATGTTTTTATCCCTTCATCTCGCAAAATCTTTAATACAGCAAGAGCTGTACAAGGAATAAATCCTTTTTTATCGCCCAAAATCATTTTTCCCAAATTAACAAAAGATAAGCCATCAACATCTTTTGTATAAACTATGCTATTTAAAATAGAATTTAAATTCATGCCTTTCAAAAGGGGTAATTGCACAATAATTCCATCTGTACTTAAATTTTTATTTTCTCTATCAATTACTTCTAAAATATCGCTTTGAACAGGGTTTGCAGAAAATTTAATTACTTCAACATTCAAGCCAATTTCTTTTGCAACTCGACTCTTAATTGAAACATAAAGCTTGCTTGCAGGTTCATCATTTACTAAAATAACTTTTAATGAAACTTTATCTCTCAAGTTATGCTGTTTTAAAAATTCTTTAAGCATTAAATAATACTTATTCGCAAAATCTTTCCCATTAAACACAGTATTCAAAATATACCCCTTAAATCCAACAAGATTACCTTAATATTATACTTAGATTGTCAATATAAGGAAAGCCAAACAACCAAATTTCAAATTGTAATTAAATTTATTTTCAACTATAATAAACAAGGATAATAATTTTAAAAGAATGGAGAATAATGAGAAAGTATCTTTTTATAACACTAATTGCAGCTTTGCTAAGTGGCGTAAACATAAAAAAAATTACGGCTGCAGCCAATATTGATAGACATACAAACTCCACTTTAGGAATAGATTTAAGCGTTGGAGTTCCTGTTTTTTACAATGACTTATCAAAAGCTTATCCAACCAATTTATACCCAGGAGGCATTGGAGCAATAAAATATCAGTACCATATTTTAAACAATTTAGCAATTGGACTTGAACTAAGATACATGTTTAACTTTGATATTAACCATTCTTTTAACATATTAAATCCAGATTCAAGTGTAGGTAAAATTTTTTATAGTGTGCCTATTACATTTTCAATAAATTATATATTTGATATAGGAGAATTATTTCAAATTCCAGTCTTCACAAATATAGGACTTTCTCTTAATACCTATGGAGATAGAAACAATAACATTACAAATTTAAGAACTTTTGATGCACTCCCTGCAATCTCTTTTGGATCTGGAATTTTATGGAACTTTAATCACAAATGGGCTTTTGGAGCAACAGCATCTTGGTGGATGATGTTTGAATTTGGAAATTCTGCTAAAATGGCACATTTTACAATTGTATCATTATCAGTTACAGTGAATGTAAATAAATTGTAGGATAAAAATGAAACAAAAATATAAAAACTATTTTAAAAAAAGACTAATTTTAAACCTATTAATATTTTTACTACTAGCATGCTCAAGCGAGTCCATATTTTCCCAATTAGGAAATCTGCAAAAAATAACACATGAATACAATATTTTAGGCAGTTCAAGCCCAAGAGGAATTTCTCTAGTAGGAGAAACTCTCTACATTGCAGCCATGCATTTATTTAAAAAAGAAAATGGCAAAATTGAAAAAATTGATCTGAGCAATTCTTATGAGTTTATAAACGACATTGTAAATATATCTGGGAAAACCTATCTTTTAGCGCAAAACAAACAAGAAGAACTTGAAGTTTGTGAGCTAAATGGTAAAGATTGGACATTAAAATTTAAAAAACCGCTAAAAGCATATAAATTCTTAAAATCTGTGGGAAAAGATGGCGTAAAAAACGCATATGTTTTAGCTATAGACAAAAATAATCGTGAGAAAATCTTTGATCTACAAGGAACTGACAAAACACCACCACAAGCTACTGAAAATGACAAATTTTATCAAATATCTAATGAAGACAACTTAATTACAGGAAATTTGCTCAAAATATGGCAAATGAACAACAATACATACATAAACATAGACTCTCAACAAGCCAAAGAAATAATGCCTATCATTAAAACAAGCATTAGAGGTTCTTCTGAAGTTTTAGTAATAACTGGTGGTTACAATAATTTAGACACAAAATTTAAAGTGTACTCAAGTGAAAATAATTACACAACACCAATATTTATTCAAAACGAAGTGGGCGAATTTAGCAGCTACTTTGCAAGAGAATTTAATGATGCGATATTAATCGGAAGTAATAATGGATTTGCAGAATTTACAAAAAATAAAGAAGGAATTTTTGCTCTACAAGCACCATCAAAATCCGTAGAACCTGGGGCTTATAACGGATCTCAGCTCAGCAAAACGGGCCTTAATGACATTATTCCTGTATCAAACAACACAATTTACATATTAACTCAGGGCAAGGGTTTGTGGAAATTGGAAAACAGAAAATTAACTAAAGAATAAAGAATAAAAATTCGTTATAAACTTTTCATATCTAGATTTATTAAAATCTCCGTCATGGTATTTTTTAATCTTAACTTTTAAATTGAAATTAATCTTAGATCTAAAATATAAATAATTTATATTATTTATATCAAAAATTCGACCTTCATCATTCATAACCTTAACCCCAAGATCTAAAAGGAGTTTAGCAAAAAAAATATCTCGAGTAATCACAAGACTATGTCTATCTGCTAAATTCAAAATAAATAAATCAACATTGTCTACCACTTCCAAAGCAACATTTCCCGTTTTTTCCAAACTTAAAAACCTATTAGAAACTACAATAAGTTCTGATTTATTGTGTAATATAAATTTTTGTAAAAATTTTATTATCTTAGAATTACAAGAATCAGCATCAACAAAAATTCTACTTAACAATCTTATAGTCCACTAACTTAAGGGCCAAATAAGAAACAATAGCATTTTTCTTAATAGGTCCAAATATTCTAGAATCATTTAAAACACTTAAATTGTCATTTAATAAAAAAAATTCATTTTTTTTCAAAGTAAAACATTTAATCACTTCATCTGTATTAAAAAAATTATTCAATTTGTAATAGCTAACCAAATTGCCATTCAAATAAAAAAAATTTGTATCCTTTTTATTTACCAGGACATTCAAACCTCTAACATAAACAGAATCGCCCTGAACAGCTACTATTCTTGATACTTTATAGCTTGCTCTTTTAAAAATTTTATTTAAAAAAAAGAAATCTTTTATTAAAGTTAATAAAAAATTATTACTTAACCTAAAATCTTCATAAAGAACAATATCATTCATTCTTAAAGGAATGAAAAAAGAAGTTATATGTGTTGCTACAAAAAATAAACTAGCAGTTTTTGTTATTGTCGGCAACATCTCATTACTTTTAATCATAAAAATTTGCAAAACAAACTTTGTGAAAAAAAAATTTAAAACTAAAAATGTTAAAACATATTTAAAAAAAACTTTTCTTCGCTTTTTCCTCAAAAGCCTTTGTTCGAAAGTTAAATATGGAGCCACTTTAAATAAATCCTACTCTAGAAAATGGAAGATATATTATTAATGTTCTTCCAAGCACTTTATTCTTATTAATTACTCCAAAAAATCGACCGTCATGAGAATTGTCTCTATTGTCCCCAATTGGTAAAATATATCCATCAGGAACATAAATACCGTAATCTCTTATTATAGCTTTTTCCATATAATAATCAACATAAGGCATAAAAGCAGATAAATACTTATATTCCAATCTTTCAAACTCAAACCTATCAATCATTCTAACATCAAAAAATGAAAAATCTGGAGTGCTACTTAAATTTATATTTAACTGGCTTAGAGCAACAAACATAGCAAAATCACCATAAATTCCATAGTCCTCATTTGCCACAATTTTTTTAATTTTTGAATTTTTATCAACCAAATCCCAATAAGAATCTTCTAAAATAAAATTTTCTTCACCTTCTCTTTTAATATAAACTTTACCACTATTAAATCTAACAATTTTACCATCTGCAAACGCACCTCTTTTTACAAGAAATCTAACATTAGGATTGCCATATTCATCTCTATCAAGATCAATAAAAGATAATGTTAACATATAAAGTATTCTTTGAAAGATATCAAAAAAAACACCCTTTGACTTGTACTCCGGATTTTCAAAAATAATAATATCGGATTCTTCTGGAACTTTAAAACCATTAATCTTAAATAACCCTGGTAAAAGCTCAGGACCGTAAGAAAACTTATCTACAAATAAAAAATCCCCTATCTGAAGAGTATTTTCCATTGACCCTGATGGTATTTTATAAGCTTGAACAAAATATTGATTTATTACCAATACAAAAATTGCCGCTGCTACAAAATCAAATAAAAAGTTTAATAAAAATCCTCGTTTCTTTGCCCTTAATTTATAAAAATATTTCTTTCTTTTTCTATATGTCAAATACTTCTCAACAATGTGCACCAAAAAAGATGCAAATTTATCCAATCTTCTTAAATGCATAATCTAACCTCAAGAATTAAATCATACAAAATATTGACACTTATTTAAATACTTTTCTATACTTTAAAAGATGAAAGAAGTCGACGAAAATTCAAATATTGGGCTTTTTGAAGTTAAATTAAAGCCAATTTTAGGAATAGCACCTAAGGTTTATGTATTTCTTACAACAATAATATTGATTTCAAGTTTAATACTAATTTCAATAATCATACCTAAGTTTAAAAATCCAGGAGCATATTTTAAAATAAATTCCAATATTGCAAATACTTATATATATTTAAACGAAAAATATATCGGCAAAACTCCACTTAACAAATATATAAATGCCACTGAAGGAGTCATTAAAGCAAAAAGAATGGGATTTAAAACTTACGAACAAAAGATAAAAATTCACAACAAATTTTTTGGAAGCTATAGTTTGCAAATAAATTTAGAACTGGTTGATCCTGAAAAGATTATTAAACAAAGACAAAAAGAGCTCTCTATAATGGTAAAAATAAAAAATACTAATAAAAATACAAAACTAATTCCTGTTTTTTCATTGATATCTAGTGAGCTCAAAGAACATCCTAAATACATTAAAAAATTTTTAAAAGATTCAATACCTTACTTAAATTCAATCGAAATGTTTAAAGATTTTCTAAATTCATATAAAGTTGTATATTCAATAGGTCAAAGCAATAGCAATCAAGAAGAAATATGGAACTCTTTGAAAACAAATTTTGATTTAGAAAATAGAGCTATCTTCTGGTTTTTAGAAAATTTAGACAAAGACTTAAAAATGCTAACAAAAAATGAACCCTGGGTTAAAACATTAGCCAAAACTTTAGACAATGAAAATATTCAATTAATTTCTAAAAACGAAAAAATAAATATAAAATTACCTGGATTTAAAAAAATAAATTCAAATAAAATCGAAAAAATTCAAAATTACGAACTAAATTCAAAAAATATTTCACTAAAATCTACCTATAACATAAAAGAATTTCTTATTCAAGAACAAAATGTCACAAAATACGAGTATCAAGATTTTTTAAAAGAAAATCCAAAATGGGCATTAAATAACAAAGAAAATTTAATTAAAGAACAACTTGTAGATGAAAATTATCTTAAAAATTTTAATCAAATGGGCTTAAATGAAGCTATCACAGGAATATCTTATTTCTCAGCAATAGAATACGCCAATTGGTACTCTAAAAAACTTCCCACAGGATTCAAAGCAAGATTACCTCTATCACAAGAATGGGAATTGTACCAAAAAGAACCAAACAAAAACTTATTAAATATTAATGAAATATCAAAAAAAGTTGGATTTTGGAATTTAATGCAAAATTCATCTTTTAATGATATCGCAATATTCAAAAATGAAAAAAATTTTTATAACGAAAATTCAAATTTTTGCTCATTGATAACAGAAATTAGAACATACTCTAATCAAAATAATAATTTACTCAATCCATCAACTAAAGCCTCTTTTCTGAAAAATTGGAGCTCTCCAAACATTGGCTTTAGGTTGATTGTATCAAAGGAATAAAAGGAACAGAATTGAACACAAGTACTTTGCTTCTTGAAAACAAAAAAGCAAAATTTAATTACTTTATTGAAGAGAAAATAAGTTGTGGAATAGTACTAAAAGGAACTGAAGTGAAATCAATAAAGGCAAAAAAATTATCATTTAACAATAGCTTTGCAAGCATAAAAAAAGAAGAATTGTGGCTTGAAAACTTGCACGTATCAAAATATAAAGAAGGAAATATCTTTAATCATGATGAATTAAGACCCAGAAAACTTCTAATTAAAAAAAAGGAATTACAAAGGCTAAAAAAATTTAAAGAAAAAGAGGGGTATACTCTAATTCCTATTAGTTTTTATTTAAAAAAATCAATAATTAAAGTAGAAGTTGGAATATGTAAAGGAAAAAAATTGTATGATAAAAGAGAAATACTAAAACAAAAAAGCATAAAAAAAGATCTTAGTAGAGAAATAAAATACAAATAAAAGCTCTTTTAATTACAATGAGCAATCACAATATAGAATTGCAATCACTCATTTTTATAATAAATAAAATTAATAGCTTTTTTTGAAAGATAGTCCAAATCCAAGAGCACTGGATTGGCTCATTGCGACGTCAAAACTAGGTTCAAATCCTCCTAAAGCTACATTAAGACTATTTTTTAGCTTCCTATTATAACTATTAGCAAATGTAAATGGAATAATAATTTCTGTCAATCTTGTCACAGCCATAGTTACTACACCTGCTAACATAACTCCCTTACCCCAAGTCCATTGAAAAGCAGCTTTTTTAGCACTACCATCAAGAGCTTTGATATCCAAATAAGCCCCCGTAAGTATAAGCCCTATACCAACCGCATCAAATCCAAGAATAAGAGAACCTCCAAGAATATCTCCTTGAGCAAAGGAGCCTATTCCAAACCCTAAAAATAGGTTCAATAAAAATGGCACAATAGGATCTTGTTTGCTAGTTTCATAAACCAAAAGTTTTTCTCCAGCACTCATGCCAAACGCACCACTTTTAGAATCATTAGCTTGAGCAAAGCTAGAAAAAACACAAAAGGTTAGCAAAACAAAAATTAAAAGTTTATTCATAAAAACCCCTTTATTAAAACTGGTACTATGGTAGCATATTAATGAAATTTAAAAAAGGTCTTTATTATTTAAATCTAACTTTTTTCAAATTGTTGCTTGAAATTCGCTTTCCAATAGAGCTTCTTGACTTGACCATAAAATTATCAATTTCAATTCTTTTAACAATGTCTTTATTTGTCGAAAATTCTACAAATTCGGGATTTAATGAAAAATCGACAAATTCATCATTTTCGCCTAAAAATTCATAAACCTTATCTGTAATAAATTTATCTATTTTGAACCTTTTAACATAATAAAAATTGTCAAGCCTGTTAAGATAAATTATTGAAAATATTTGCTCTTTGGAATTATTTATATCATAAACTAAAACACATACATTCTTTTTATCTATAAATGTCTTATCTTCAATATTTTTAAGAACATAACTATTTTTTCTAAAAACCAATATTTTATCATAAGAACTAGCATTTCCAATAAATTCACCATCAAAAAGATTTGTTCCTACAAAACCTTCTACCAAGTTCAAATAAACTTTCATATTCTTTGTAGCTATTTCTTTTACATTCTTTGATTTGATTAAAGAAATTTCAGTCTTTCTTTTATGCTCTTTAGAATACTTTGCAAGTAATAAATCAATAAAGTTTATTGAATACCCTCTTATTGAAGAAATATTGCTATTTATGCTCTTTAATTCTTTATTTAAAATTTTAATATCCTTGGAGTTCTTATCAATATCAAAAAGACTTATTTTTCTAATTGGAATTTTAAGCAAATTTTCAACATCTTCTTTTAAAACTTCTCTTGAAAAAGATTCTTTATACCTTAAAACCTCAGACAATATAATACTTACAATATTTTCTTCTTTGGAAATTGTTTCAAGAAGTTTATAAATCTTTTTTTCAATAAAAATTTGCTCAAGTGTTTTATAAAATATTTTTTCAAGAATCTTGCTTTTTTGCAATTCAAGCTCCATCTTCAAAATTTTTTGAAGATGGGCTGCATGAAACTTGATAAGATCTTTAATAGTATAAACAACAGGATATCTCTCACTAAGCAATAATAAATTAACAGAAATTGATATTTGACAATTCGTATAATGATACAACTTTTCAATCACTTCACTTGCGTAAACACCCCTAGGCAAAGATAACTCTATGGCTACATTCTCAGCAGTAAAATCATTAATGCTTGAAACTTTAATATAATTTTTTCTAATTGCTTTCTCAATCGAAGATATCAAACTCTCAGTAGTCTCACCAAAAGGCAATTCCCTTATCACAATTGTTTTTTCATCTATGGTTTCAATTTTAGCTCTAACTAAAACTTTACCGTTACCATCAGCGTATTCATTAACATCAACTATTCCTCCTGTTGGAAAATCAGGATAAATATCGTAACTCTCTCCAAGAAGCTCGCTCTTTACTGCATTTAAAATCTCATTAAAATTGTGAGGCAATATTTTAGCTGCCATTCCAACAGCAATTCCCTCACTTCCTTGAATTAAAATAACAGGAATTTTAGCAGGATAAAGCAAAGGCTCATTATTTCTTCCATCATAAGAAGATTCATAAATTGTTATCTCTTTACTGTAAAGAACATCAAAAGCCAAAGGGGTTAATCTACATTCAATATATCTGGAAGCAGAAGCAGGATCCCCTGTAAACAAATTGCCAAAATTGCCCTGCTTTTCAATAAATAGGTTCTTGTTGGCAATATTAACAAGAGCCTCATAAATTGACGTATCGCCGTGAGGATGGTATTTCATTGTATTGCCAACGACATTTGCAACTTTATGAAAATTGCCATCATGCATTTCAAAAAGAGAATGTATAATTCTCCTTTGGACTGGCTTAAACCCATCAACAACACTAGCAATAGCACGATCTTTAATAACATAAGATGAATATTGCAAAAAATTATCTTTAAGTACAGTTCTAATATCCATTAAATCAAATTCTCCATAATAAAATTCCGCCTCTCAGGAGTATTTTGCCCCATATAAAAACCCAATTTCTCTTTTATTTCTTTAATATTAAAAAGGTCCACCTTTGTAAGCTTAATACTATTAATATCAATAAAACCTTTAAATTCATTTGGAGAAATTTCACCAAGGCCTTTAAACCTCGTTACTTCACACACCCCCTTAAGCTCACGAATAGCTTTTTGTTTTTCTTCCTCAGAGTAACAATAAATCGTGATTTTTTTGTTCCTAACCCTAAAAAGTGGAGTTTCTAAAATATACATATGACCATTTAAAATTAAATCCTCAAAAAAAGTCAAGAAAAAAGTTAACAACAAATTTCTAATATGAAATCCATCAAAATCTGCATCGGTTGCTATTACAACCTTATTATATCTTAAATTTTCAATTGATTCCTCAATGCCAAGAGCTACCATCATATTATAAAGCTCTTCATTTTTGTATATTTCAGATTTATTCTTTTCAAACATATTTTGAGGTTTTCCTCTAAGGGAAAATATAGCCTGGGTATAAACATCTCTACAAGACACCATTGAACCTGTTGCAGAGTCTCCCTCCGTTAAGAAGATCATGGTTTGTTCTGACTGCTTACTGCTATCATTAAAATGAAATTTGCAATCCTTAAGTTTAGGGATTTTAAAAGATATTTTTTTTGCTCTCTCTCTTGCTTCTTTTCTTACACTACTTAGTTCTTTTCTGAGTCGTTCATTGTCGACTACTTTTTTCTCAATCAATTTTGCAAGTATTTTATCTTTATATAAAAGTTCAGAAATTATCTTCTGAACTTCCTTTGCAACATTGCCTCTGGTTTCAATATTTCCAAGCTTATTCTTAGTTTGACTTTCAAATATTGGATCTTTAATTTTAACAGAAAGAGTTGCAACAAGCCCCTCTCTAATATCTGTTGAGGAGTATGTTTTTTTAAGAAAATCGTTAATAGCTCTTACAAAACCTTCTCTAAAACCAGTCTGATGGGTACCCCCATCGTTGGTATACTGCCCATTAACAAATGAAAAATAAGTCTCTCCATAATTATTTGTATGAGAAAAAGCAAATTCTAAAGTTTTGCTAGAATAGTAAACAATATCATAAAGCAAATCGTCACTTTTAATTTCTGAATTCAAAAAATCTAAAAGACCATTTTTAGATTCAAAAATTTGATCATTATAATTTATAATAAGTCCCTTATTCAAACAAGCATAATGGAAAAATCTTCTCTTAAGAAAATCTTCACTATAAGAATATTTTCCAAATATTTCTGAATCTGCTAAAAATTCAATATAAGTACCATCTTTGTCAGAAGATTTTATTTCTCTAGATTCCAATAATTTCCCCTTAGAAAACAAAGCCTCAAAAGATTTACCATTTCTTGTTGATCTTACTAAAAATTTTGAACTTAAGGCATTAACTGCCTTAGTCCCAACCCCATTAAGTCCTACAGAAAATTGAAAAACATCATCATTGTACTTGGCTCCAGTATTAATAACTGAAACACTCTCAACAACTTTTCCAAGAGGAATACCCCTTCCATAATCCCTAATAGAAACAAGATTATCTTCTTTTTTTATAAAAATTTCATTTCCGTAACCCATAATAAACTCATCGATTGAATTATCTATTATCTCTTTAATTAAAACATAAATACCATCATCAACATTAGAGCCATCCCCCAAACGTCCTATATACATACCAGATCTTAATCTAATATGCTCAAGAGAAGATAGAGTGATTATTTTACTTTCATCATAATTTTGAGTCTTCATCTAAATCCTTGCTTTATAAATTAAATTTTAATAGTTTCAAGCTTTTTAACTATTTGATCTCTAATAATACTAGTGAGATTCTCTTTTTCATACTCACTTAATCTTAAAACATCTATCAAAGGATGGACATGAATATAAACAGATAGTCCAGAATTAAAAATAATATTTTTAATAAAAAAGTTATTAGTATTATAAAGAGTAACAGGAAGAATTGATGTTCCTGTCTTTAATGCCATCTTAATTGCACCTTTTTTAAAAGACTTAGTATCCCCCCCTCTATTTCTAGTCCCTTCGGGAAAAATTCCAATAGACCTGCCCTCCCTCATAACCTTTATTGCCTTAGCCTCAGCAATAGCAGCAGATCTTATGCTCTTTCTATTAACAAAAATAACACCCATAACAATCAAAACAATATTTACAAAAGGAACCCTAAGCAACGAATGTTTTGCCAATACTACAAATGGGCAGTCAAAAGTATAAACAAAAATTAAAGGATCCATAGCCGCAATATGATTTCCCATTATTATTACATTGCTTTTTTTAGGAATATTCTCAGAACCCGTAACAACAATTTTAATTCCAGCAAGCCATAAGCTAATCTTAATACAAGCTCGCATAATAATGAAACTAAGTCTAACAACATACCGCTCAAGTAAAAAAATTTTACAAACCAAGTAAATGGGAAATAAAAAAAAAATTAAAATCAAAAAAAACAATAAAACATTAAAATAAGTTACAATACTTCTCAATATTTTCATAAAAACTATTATCCTATTTTTTCTATTCGCTCAAGCTTTAATTTTTGCCCTTTAACTAAGCTTACATCATCTTTTAAAATTTTAATAGGATTTAAAATAATCGTAGAAAATTTTTGCTTTTGAACAACTCTTTCGTTATGTTCAAGAAAAAAAGATTCAACAAGCTTGTAACTACCCATGTCAATCTCATATTCAAGAACAAAATTATTTTTTAAAGGAAAAATATTAAAAATGCCATAATAAATTTTATTCTCATCAATATAAGTTAAATGGGGATAAGAAAAGTCATAAATTTTATCCTTATAAATGTAATTTCCGCTAGGGATAAAATAAACATCATTACTCTTTTTTTTTACATTTAAGACATTCCCATCAAATCTCTTAAATGTGCCCGAAAATCCACTATTATCATAAGAATTTGTACTAGTGTCAATTTTGATTTCAATGTTTTCTTTATCTACAATTTTTATCCAAAAGTTGTAAACTATCAAATCTGAAAAAAGAGACTTTGCACTAACATTAAGGGTGTTATAAGCAGGTTTTGAAATGTATTCAATCTTTGCAACTTCTTGAGAATTTTTCCTAAAAAGATTAATCTCGCTTGATTGCCTTTCAAAAGACAAGAATAAAACGTCGGCAATATCTTTATCATGCTTTTTATTATAGTCATGAACATCATACCAAACTCCATGCAAAAATTTATAAACTTCATCTTTGCTTAAATTCTTCAAAGTTTTATAAATATTATTATCAATTTTGCCAACTTTTTCACTCACAGAAGTAAGATAATATCTGCCCTGAACATGAGAATATCCATATTTTTCAACCTTGCTGATTATTAAATCTTCTCCCACTTTTTCATATTTTTCTAAAGAAATAGGATAGCTTTCTCTTGATCTGTTTTCTTCATAAGCCGAAGATCTTGCATACTTATTTATAAGAACAGTGCCATTAACTTTGTCAAAAAATATAGGCTTATAAGACGATACATCATTTAAAACAGATTTTTGAAAAACGTACAAAACAGATTTATCTTTTAAAAATCCCTGAACAACTATATTAAAATCATAATCACCAGTAATATCTTCAAGATACATGTTATAAGAATTTTTTGGATCAATATCTATTTGAGTTTTAAAAAGAATCTTTCCAGCTTTAATTTTAGGATCAAAGCCAATAATAAACAAATATGCATTAAGATTTGAAAAATTTTGAGCTAAAACCACCTGTTCAAAATACACATCTAAATTTAAATTTTCCTGCTGAACTAAAAGAATTTTATAACCTTTTAAATCTATAATATCTCCAAAAAAATCTTCCATTTTATTAACTTCTAAAACATTGGAATTTGGATTATCGATTCTGGAAGAAGATTTTACATCTTTGTTAAAAACAATAAAATCTTTACTTACTTTGGAGCAAGCTAGCAATGTAAAAAAAAAGAATAAAAACAAAAATTTATAAAAATAATTATAAAACCAAATTAATTTTTTATCCTTAATCAGAGCAATTACACTAACAACCAAAACCTTTATCATAAATTTATTTCTTAATTTTGACTAAAGTTTTGTAAAGCAAAAAACGACTCATTAAAATTATTAACAAAATCTTTTTTATTCAACAAAAAATCTGTAATCAAACCGCTATTTGCAATGTTAAAATTGTCAAGAAGTTTTTCATTTTTGATTTCTTCTTTGAACCGATTAGATCTTTTTTTAGCTGAATTTAGAAAAAATAAATAAACTTTTTTATTTGCCACAAAAGGCTTAGACCAAGAATTTTCTTTTAATCCAAAAATAATATCATAAAAAGATTTACTATTATTAAACTCAACTAACTCTTTTAGGGTATTGGGATAAATATTAATATTATAAGACAAATTAACAATTTCTTCTTTTAAATTAAATTGATATTTTTCAAGAACTTGGCTTAAACTACTAAATTTAACATCACCAAGAAAATCATTTAGCTTATTTTCCAAATAACCTTCAATAACGCTTGGTTCATAAGTTTCAATATAATTTTTAACAGAACTAATATCACGATCCAAATTTTTATCAAAATCATGAACATTGCTAAATGCCTTATATATTTGATATTCATTTTTATTTTTAATCTTAATAGGCTTGCTAAACTCACCCTCTCTTAAAGAAAAAATGGAATTTAGATCTTCTTTTTTTTCAACATTAAGATCTAAATCAAAATAATACTTATCCAAAGAAACAACACCCTTGAAATTAGCTATATCATCTGAATAAAGCTTAGCAAGCTCTTCAAATGGAGTTTTATTTAATAGCTTATCATAAGCACTCCGAGCATCATTCATATTTTTAAAACGAATAGATGCAAGCGATAAACGTTTAAATAAATTTAAATTTTTCTCAGCATAAGATATTACCTCTTCATTGGAAAAATTCTGATAGGAAAGAGAAAGATATGAAATATGCCTTTCTATATTACTCATATCTTTAATCAGATCAAAAAGAGAATCGGGAAATATCAAATTACTATTTAAAAAAATTTTCACATTTGAAAACAACATATTTTCTACCACATCATCATAAATTTTAACCTTTTGATAATCAGAAGCTTTATTATATCTTTTAGAACTGAAATTTCCACTAGAGTCTAAATATTCTGGAGATCTAAACAAATTTTTATTCAGCATTTCCTTAGAAATATAAAAATTATATTTTTTTACCAAATCCAAAAAAGCAACATCTTCAACATATTTCATAAATGCCAAATACCAGGCATTATAATCTGTATTAATATTTTTAGCATTGCCCTGCAATCTAGAATAAAGATTTGAATAATAATTAACATACTTGGCAAATTTACTATCTTTTTTATAGTAAATAGGTTGACCTTTATAAGAACCAAATTTTAAACCAGATGAATGAGCATTATCAAATATCCCTGGAAGTAAAGGTGCAATAATAAATCCAAAAACAATTAAAACAAGAGCAAAAATACCCCACACACCAACTTTTTTTTCTTTAGATTCAAGCACAACTAAATCATTTTTGACTTTTCTACTTCTTTTTCGCATAAAACACCCTTTAATAAGTAAGCACTAACAATTTAACTACTAAATTATCACAATTGAAAAATTATTGCAATTGAAATATCTAACTTAAGATATACGTTTAAATATTATAAAACTAAAAAAATTTACATTTCTAGTATTCTAGTATAAAAACGAATCGTTTTGGATAAAAAAGGAGAATGAAGTCAAAAGTATATGAACATGAATCAAAACAAATTCAACCTTAATATAAGCATAACTAAGGACGAACTTTTAAGATTAATAAAAATAGTTTACAACAATTTTGGAATCAATCTCAACGAAAAAAAAAAGCTATTAATTGAAAGCAGATTATCATCTCTTCTAAAAGTTAAAGGTTTTAAAAATTTTACTGAATACATCGACTTTTTAGAAAACAGCACTGGAAATATTCAACTGATAGAATTAATAGACAAAATATCAACAAATCATACCTATTTTTTCAGAGAATCTAAGCATTTTGATTTTTTAAATAATAAAATATTGCCTAAACTTACCGAGAAAACATTAAACTCAGAAAACTCAGAAATTAGAATATGGTCAGCTGGCTGCTCAAGCGGTGAAGAACCTTATACAATTGCAATGATATTAAAAGAGTACATGGAACATAATAAAGTAAATTTTAAAGTCAAAATCTTAGCAACAGACATTTCAATTAGCGTTCTAAATGAGGCTCAAAAAGGAATTTATCCTGAAGATCGCATAATAAATTTGCCCAAATACTTAAAAAATAAATATTTAAATCAACTTCAAGATGATAAATTCCAAGTTAAAGAAATTTTAAAAAAAATGGTTTATTTTAAAAAATTAAATTTAATGGATGAGAAATTTCCATTTAGCAAAAAATTTGACCTAATATTTTGCAGAAATGTAATGATCTATTTTGATGAAAAAACCAGAAACATCCTTACCAATAAATTCAACTCCTATCTTAAAAAGGATTCTTATCTTTTAATTGGACATTCAGAAACAATCCGGGGAAACAAAAATCTTGAATACATAATGCCTGCCACCTATAAAAAGAATTAATGCTCTGAGCATTAATTCTTTTTATAGTAAATCATTCTATTATGTAAAATTTATTTAGCTTAAAAAGTATAAAAATAATCCTGCTAAGTTAAGTTTACTTTTTCACCTATTCTAATAAAATAGAGTAATTCACCAATTGTTGCTACATGATCGCCTACTCTTTCTAAAAAACTATTCAAAAATAATATATTTAAAAGATAATCCAAATTTTCAGGATTTTGTTTCATTGCATCAATAACAATACTTTTCTGCTTTGAAAATAATTTATCTATTATATTGTCATACTTAACTATCTTTAATATTTTGGTAAAATCTCCATCAAAATATGCATCAAAAATATCAGACAACATTTCTTTAGCTGTATCGGCCATTTCTCTTAAAGGTTTAAAATATAAATTAAGAAAATCAAAATCATCCAAGTCCGATTCAAGTAGAAGAACAACCCTTACAATCTTAGTAGCATGATCTGCAATCCTTTCAAGAGAACTTATTATTTTAATAATTGCTAAAATTTCTCTAAGCTCTGTAGCAACAGGATGCTCAGTAGCAATTATTCTTCCGCACAAATCTTCAATATCGTATTGATAATCATCTATTATTTTTTCATCTTCATTGATTATTTTTTTAGCTAAATTTTTATCTTTAGATTCTAAGGCTATCAAAGAGTCATCTATAATTTTAAGCACACATTCTTTCATATCCCAAAGATAATCTTTTATTATTTCAAGTTGTTTAGTAAGCTTTCTCCTTATCATATTGTATCTCCTAAAAAAACCGCTTTAAAAATAGATATCTTATCTTGGCTTTTTCATAATAATAACTAAAAGGGTAATTATCAATAACCAATTTGTAGTAATACAAAGCCTTTAAAAAATCTTTATGCTTGCTCTCGGCCTCATAAAGTTTTCCCAATAAATAACTATATTTATCTGAGAAGCTTGAATTAATATACTTAGGTAAGTAAAGGGAACTAAAGTTTAAAGCAAACTCATACTCTTCCATTGTTACTAAGAATTCAAAGATCTCAAGATAAATACCCTCAGAAAAATCAATATTCTTTCCAACTAAATATCTAGTGCTCTCTAAAACCTCTTCTTTAATATTCAATTCTATACCAAGCTTAATTAGCTCAAAAACAATGTTTTGAAAATATTTGCTTTTCAATTTCAAATAATTTTCATAAGATTTTAAATAATCCCCATTTTTATAATAAATTTCCGCCTTCAATAAAATATATTTATCATCATTGAAATTATACTTATTAAGCAAATCTATTGCTCCTTTGTAATCATTTATGTAAGACAAATTTAAAGCCCCGACAATAATCTCTTCAGAAGTGGCCCCATTAATGTGGTCCTTTCCAACTTCAAGATTATTGTTTTCAATGCTATTGTCATGACTAAAATCGTCACCACCACCATGTGGAATTGCAACTTCAAACTTCTTTGCAATTTTCAAGATAACTATTTTATTAAATTCACTTGAATCTTCAACATTTTGATAACTAAAAACCAATTTAATTCTGGCTTCTTTTTTAAAAGTTTGAAAAGTAAAAACAGCACCGTTTTCATAAGACTCTCCAATTAACTTAATAAAAGCTTCATTTTCAATGCTTTTGATATAAATCCAAGACTCATCTTTAAAAGAAAGCCTAAACTTTGAATTAGTACTTACATTAATATCTACCTCTTTACTGCTAAAATCAAGCTCGTATGAATCACCTTGACTTATAAAAAATGGTTTAGAGCAAACTTCAAAAACAATAAATAATAAACTTATATAAATCAAATATTTTCTAATCATTTGGAAATTTCTAAAATCTTATCTATTAATTTTTCATTCTCCTTCTCAATATCAACGTTAAATAAATTTTCTTTTTTAATCCAAAAATCCTTGAAAAAATTTTCATTAAGAAATTGATTTTTAATTAATCCATCAACAACTAAATTATTATTTAAATTTTCATTTAAAAAATCAGGCCTTGGAATAAAAAAATCATCCATATTTAGACATTCATTTAAATCAAAATAAAAATCTTCCATATCAACTAATTTAACCTTAGCACTTAAATCGTCTTCAACAGATTTTTGAGATTTTTTTAACATTTGCGTTGAATAGAAATAAGTAATGCCTGAAACAACAAAAATCAAAAATATTAAAATTAAAAAATATTTTCTAAAATTAAGCTTTCTATCTTGCATGTTAATTTCCTTAAATCTAACTTAATTATATATTAAACACCCTGCTTTCACCATTATCAAGTGTAATACCTATCAAATTTTCACTACCCTCAGAAACATATGCATTATGGGTTATTACTAAGAGTTGGATTTTTTTACCCAATTCTTTTAAAAGTAAAGAAAGTTTTTTGCTATTTTCAAAATCAAGAGCCGCATCTACTTCATCAAGCATGCAAAAACAAGCAGGAGAATAATAATAAAGTGCAAATAAAAAGGCCATACTAACCAAAGTACTCTCGCCTCCTGAAAGCATATTATTGTTTTTGACAAACTTGTTTGAAAAATTTATTTTAATCTCAACATTGTCGGTATTTTCATCATAAAAAAGACTGGCGGTTCCTTTAAAAATTTTTTTAAAAAAGTAAGAAAAATTTTTATTAATCTCATCAAATGATTCTCTAAATTTTTTATAAATCTCATTTTTTATCTTTTTTTGAAGCTTTTGTAATGAATATTTTGAAAGCTTTAAATCTTCTACTTGTAAACTTACTTTTTCAAAACGATCCTTAGTTTCATCAAATTCTTTATCAATATTGAAAAATACATAATCACCCAGATTGATTGAATCTATCTCTTTCCGTAACAACTCTCTGGTTGCAAGATCTTCTTCCAATTCAAATTTATCAGACATTTCATTAGAAACATTGAAATTTTCTATTTCGCTCTTAATGCTTGCATTAGAATTTAAAAGAAATTCGTATTCTGTTTGTTTTTTTATATATTCATAATAATTAGTTTTTTTAAAATCATTTAAAAAAACTAAAGAACTAAAATCCTTATCCTTAAAAGACCCACTACCGAATTTTGAAGCACCAATAAGATTGCTTAAATTAAACTGAATATCGCTCTTTTCTAAATTTAAATTTTCAAGTTTCAAATACAAATCTTTAAGCTCTTCATCAAGGCTATTCTTAGATTCAAATAAAAATTCTAAATTACCATCTATAAGTTTAATTTCGTCCAAATTTTTAAATTTAGAAAGCTCTATATACTCAAGCTCGCCTAATACATCATTTAATTGAAGAGTTTTTTCTTCAATTAACCTCTCGATATTTGTTATTTCTTTAGCAAGATTTGATTTTAAAGCATTTTTTTCGAGCAAAAATTTTTTCAAATCAACATTTTGATCAAAAATAGGTTCAATTTTATCCTTCAATAAAGCCAAAAGATTCTCATCTTTGCTTATATACTTGATTAAATTTACTCTAATCTCTTTAATATATTTTATACTCAATGATTCTTCAAAAAGTTTAAGAGAGTCTAATATATTCTCTTTTAACAAAACAAACTCTTCTGATTTAGCACTCTTTAATACAGATAAAATCAGATCAACAAGTTCAAAAAAACTTTTAGTATACCTATTAATCTCGTCACTTAAAGAAAAAAATTCATTTTTCTTTTCTTTAAGCAAGCTATTTAATTGATATAAACTGTTATTTATAGAATTTTTTTTCTCTTCGGACTCAGATTTGCTTTTGACAAACTTATTTTCCAAATTCATCTTTAACATCTTTTCTTGCTCTAACTTTTGAATTTTAATCTCTAACCCAAGAATTTTAGACCTCATAAGCTCAAGATCTTTTTCTAACTCTTGAATATTATTAATAACATTTTTTTCTCTAAATGAATAAAATTCTAACTTTTCTTTAAAACCAGAAGACAAAAATTTAGTCAAACCGTCTAAATTTAATTCACTTTTCAAGACATTAAGATCAAAATTAATATTGAAAAGCTTTTTTAATGTTATTTTTTTTTCTAAAGCTTCTAATTTTTGACTTAAATCTTGATGTTTTTTCCTCAAAAGGTAAACATTTTTTATGTTATTGTACTTTTGCCTTAAATTTTCTTGCAGGGACAACAAAGACGATAAATTTTGATTGGATTGCTTAAAATTTTTCAAAGCCTCTTCTTCTTCAATTTTTAAAATATCTATTCCACTTGCCTGTTCAATTAAAGATTTGAGATTTACATTCCTTTCCAAAGAAATGTCTTCAACTCTACCTTGAGTTATAAACATATAAGGTGATTTCTTAAATTTAAAACTGTTCAAAAGTCTATTATAATCTTGAAAATTCAAAACTTTATTATTAAAATAATATTCACTTGAACCGTCCTTATAAAGGCGCCTACGAATATAAAAATCTCCTTCAAATTCCTTTAAAATCGATTGTTCAGAGTTAGTATTGCTATTAGTATTACTAAAAAAAAGAGTTATTTCTGCAAAATTTGATTTTCCTAATTTTGAAACAGAAATTAAATCAGAAATATCTTCAACCCTTAAAAATTTTAAATCATCTTCTCCCATACAAAAACGTACAGCATCAATAAAATTGCTTTTCCCACATCCATTAGGACCCACAATAAAACTTAAATTTTCACCTATTTCAAACTCTTGTCTATTTAAAAAAGATTTAAACCCCAAAAGCACTATTTTTTTTAAAACCAAACTAACTCCCAATTAAAATTAAAAACCAATTGCTGATAAATCTACAATTTCATATTATAATAAATAAAAATATTTTAAAAAAAGGTCAATTATGATTTGCGGAATAGATGAAGTTGGAAGGGGTTGTATTTTTGGACCTATTTTAAGTGCAGCTGTAGTTTTCAAAAAAAAACCTAACTTTATAAAAGAATTGGATGATTCTAAAAAACTAAAAAAAGAAAAAAGAGAGTACCTATCCTCGTTAATACTTGAAAACTCATATTATGCATTCGCTGAAATTTCAAATATAACAATAGAAAAAATAAATGCTCACAATGCTTCCCTTCTTGCAATGCAAACTGCATACGAAAACCTAAAATTAAATTGCAGCTTAGTGTTTGTAGATGGCAAATTTATCCCCAAAATAACAGCAAAAAATGTTAAAGCAATAATTAAGGGAGATTCAATAATAGACGAAATAAAAGCTGCCTCAATTATTGCTAAAGTTAAAAGAGATAAACTAATGGATGAATACGATAAAATTTATCCATTATATTTACTCAAAAAAAATAAAGGATACCCCACAAAAGAACATAAAAACGCAATAAAGAAATATGGGGTTTTAAGCCTTCATAGAAGAAATTTTAAACTAATTTAAAAATTAAAAATAATAATATTTAATAATCCTTCTTTTTAAATCGCCCGCCTGATAAATGAGATTTCTTATCAAATCTAGAATCGTCTAATTTAGATCTCTCTCCATATTCACCATACCCTTTACTATGTCTTGCAGAAGCACCACCAGGCCCTGTAGATACTTTCTGCTTGATAACCGCTATTGCCTTAAGCAAATTGGATTCAAACTCGCTTATATTCTCTTCATATATAAAAATAGAATGTCTTTCAAAATCTCCACTTGGACTTCTTTTGCTCTCCACAATATTTAAAAAATAATCTCCTTTTCTATTTTCCTTGACATTAAAAAAATAAGTCCTCTCAGACTCTGTAAATAGTTTTTCAGAGTATACTTCCCCTCTCTCTCCCATCAATTTCCTCCACACAAGTTTTTGTACTTGACTACATTTAAGTTAAATTAATTGTACTTATTTAAAAAAAAAATTGCTAGCCAAAAATAACAATACGATAAATCTCATTGACATAAATTATTTTTTTTTATATAAATAAATTATTGTATTGCGTCCTTCGTATAATGGCTATTACCTTAGCCTTCCAAGCTAATGATGTCGGTTCGATTCCGATAGGACGCTTAAAATAACAACATTACCTTCCTAAGCTTGGCAATGCGTGTTAGGAATAGGTTATATTTAAGGGGTAAATAAAAGAATTAAATAAATGGAGATGGCGAGAATTGAACCCGCGTCCTAAAAACAATACTATAAGCCTCTACAAGCTTATCTAATATTTTATTAAGCAATATGGCTTGGAAATACTAGCAAACCACCAAATTGCTCTCAAGTATTAAAGTCCCTAAAAATCAACTTGAAAACATTTTTAAGCAAGCTTCGATGTCAAAAAGAGTATAAGTGAACCCCACAAAACAAAATTCAACAAAACCCTCTGCTAACTTAAGCAGCCATTACAAGATTTGAGCTTGTAAAGTTATTATTTTTTGCATTTATTTTAGAAGTTTTAAGAGATTCCCTCTGCCTGCAACTTACAATATTAGCATTTTCAGTCAAATCCAAAACATCCCCTTAAACAAAAGGCACTATAACATAATTTCAAAAAAACAACAATACTTAAAGTTTTATTTGAAAAAACTAAACTAAAATTTTATAATATTAAATCCTATATTAGTGAAAGGGAATTTTATGTTTAATGAATTTTTATGGTTTGCTATGCTAATTACTACTTATTCATTTTTAATTATTGTATCCCTTTTCTTTAAAAAAAACGGATTATTTGCATGGATTGCAGTAGCAATTATTATAGCAAACATTCAAGTTTTAAAACAAATCACAATATTTGGAATTAATGCTACATTGGGAAACATTATTTATACATCATCATACATTGCAACAGATATTCTTTCTGAACTTTATGGGAAAAAAACTTCAAAAAAAGCCATTTATATCGGATTCATCAGCTTAATTGTCTTTGCAGTATTAACAAATGCATTAATTCACTTTATATCAAATAGAACTCAAGAAAATTTTAAAAGCTTAGAACACATTTTCTCTTCAATACCAGCCTTACTATTAGCCTCTCTTGTTGCATACTTAGTATCCCAGTTAAGCAATGTTTATCTATATCAGCTTATTAAAAAAAAATTTCCTAAATTTTTATTTTTCAGAACCAATGGATCAACACTAATAAGCAGCTTAATAGATACAATAATTTTTGTAGGCATAGCAACATATTTTAAAGCATTTCCAAAGCAAGCTTTCCTAGATATAGCAATTTCCAAATACCCAATTAAAAGTTTAGCAGGATTTTTGGGGACACCTTTTATATATATTGCAAAATATATAAAACTTCAAAAATGAAAAAGTTAATTTGCATAAATAAAAAACTTTATCTAATATAACCAATCTGGTAAAATTAAATGCTATGAATAAAGATATGTTTGATCTAAGCTTGTGGATAGGAATTTTTTTATTTATATATATAACATTGGGAATTCTTTACCGATTTTTTGGAAAATCTGGGCTTTTTTGTTTCAATGCAATTATTTCAACAATGTCAAATATTATAATATCAAGAAATTTAACAATATTTGACATGTTCTTAAATTTATCAGGCATTACTTTTTTATCGGCAACATTCTCTTTAAACTTAATGGTAGAAAAATACAACAAAAAAGAAGCAACAAAATCCGTGATATTGGGTCTTTTGCTAAACATAACTTTTACAATCATGATTAATTTTATGATACTATTCAATCATAATAAATTAGACACCGCAGATATTCATTTTAAAATACTGTTTAACAACTTTGAATACAGTTTAACAATATTAATTGGAACGTATGTGTTTTTTCTATCCCAATATATAAACATCTTGCTATATAATTATTTTAAACAAATAAAAATAAAATCTTTATGGATCATTCATCCCCTATCAAGACTAATTTCTGGATGTCTGGCTAGTTTGCTGGTTTCAATATCTATAAACACAATACTTAAATTCTATCCTGAAACAAAAAATATCGAACTTACAAAAGGTTCTGCAATTATTACATTAATAATAATCGCAATAGATACAATTTTTTACCTTTTTCTAAATTCTTGGAAAAAAATAAGAGAAGCTTAAGAACTAATAAGATTTTCAACAAATTGATAATTTTTAACAACTTGTCTGTAATATTTTAATCTCAAATTTAATTTCTCAACTTTATTTAGTATCAATCCATAATAATAAAAATTAAATTTCAAAAATAACAAATCCGCACTTTATATATTCCAAATTACAAACTATTTTTTATATAATACAAAAATGAAAGTAAAAATTGAAGAATCTTGGAAAGAGGTTTTAAATAATGAATTTAACAAAGAGTACTTTAAAAAGCTTGTGAAATTTATAAAGCATGAATATAAAACAAAAAATGGAAAAATATTTCCCCCTCCAAAACTTATATTTAATGCTTTCAATTCCTTACCATTTCAAGACATAAAAGTGGTAATAATTGGACAAGATCCATACCATGGAAAAAACCAAGCAAATGGACTTGCTTTTTCTGTAGATTCAAAAATCAAAATTCCACCATCTTTGCAAAACATATTTAAAGAAATAGAAAGAAGTTTAAAAATAAAAATTATCCCAAACGGAGATTTAAAAAGATGGGCAATTCAAGGTGTATTTCTAATAAATACAATCTTAACAGTTGAAGAAGGCAAGCCTTCTTCTCATAAAGCTATTGGGTGGGAAATTTTTACAGATGAAGTAATAAAAATAATCTCTAAAAATTTGAAAAACATTGTGTTTATGCTTTGGGGCAGTTTAGCAAAAAGTAAAAAGGGATTAATTGACCCAACAAAACACCTAATTCTTGAAACAAGTCATCCATCTCCATACTCAGCAAACAATGGATTTTTAGGATCAAATCATTTTAGCAATGCTTTAGATTATTTAAAAAAACACAATAAAAATATAATAAACTTTCAATAAAATTAACAAATTTAATAATGACTATGCTTTAAAATTCCTTTATGTAAAAAAACTCTGAGCTATTCATAGTATACACAACAATAACCAATTTAAATTACTTTTCTTTCAAGTTGTTTTCTTTAATTTCATCAACATTAGTATTTGATTCATTATTCTCATCATCCCAGAAAGTTGAACTATTCTTATTTTCAGTCTTTATGTCTTTTAAAAAACTATCATCTGCTCTTCTAGTGTTTAAAAAAGATAATAAAACTACAAAGATAAAAAATAGTGCTATAAAAAATCCAATAATTTTTACAGCAACACTTGAAGACTTTGCCCCAAAAATAGAAGAACTACCACCTCCAAAAACACCGCCTATTCCATCACCCTGCTCATCTTGAATTAAAACTAAAAGAATGATAAAAATTGAAACAATAACAAAAATTATAAAAATAAAAAATCTAACTAAATCCAAAACAAACCTCTCTAACTAAAGAACACTATTAATTATAGACAAAAAAGATTCGGCCTTTAAAGATGCTCCACCGATTAACGCACCATCAATATTGGGTTCATTCATAAGCTCTTTTACATTACTTGAATTAACAGAGCCTCCATACTGAATTATAATATTGTCTGAAGCTGACTTTGAATAAAGTTTCATAATCTCAAGCCTAATTGCCTTATGAACCTCTTCTGCTTCCTCTTTAGTTGCAGTTTTGCCTGTTCCAATTGCCCAAACGGGTTCATAAGCTAAAATTATCCTTTGAATATCTGATTCAGAAACACAATTTAACCCTTTTCTAATCTGATTTAAAACAACGTCTAAAGTTTTTCCAGAATTTCTTTCATCAAGAGTTTCCCCAACACAAAGAATTAAGTATTTAAAAGGATGCTTAAGTCCTGAAAGAATCTTTTTATTTATTATTTCATCTGTTTCTGCTAAATACAATCTACATTCAGAATGACCAAGTATAACATATTCTACTCCAAATTCCAAAAGCATTGAAGGTGAAATTTCACTTGTCCTTGCTCCACTTTCCATATAAGACATATTTTGAGCACCAAGAAGAATATTACTACCCTTAATACATTCTGAAACCTTAGACAAAGCCGTAAATGGAGGGGTTATCATTATTACAACATCATCTTTTAAGTTCTTAACCTCCACCGCAATTCCTTTTGCAACAACAGAAGCTTCTGCACTTGTATAATGCATTTTCCAATTACCCGCTAAAAATGTTTTTCTCATTTTAATTCTCCAAAACCTTAATACCCGGTAAAATTCTCCCTTCAAGATATTCAAGTGATGCACCACCACCTGTTGAAACATGGGTAATCTTATCAGATAAATTAAATTTATTAACAGCTGCAACAGAATCTCCACCACCAACAACAGTTAAACCTGAACAAGATGCCACCATTTCGGCAACCTTAGCAGTTCCTTTTGAAAATAAATCAAATTCAAATACACCAAGAGGACCATTCCAAATTATAGTTTTGGCGGTTTTTACAACTTTTTCAATTTCTTTTAAAGTATTAGCTCCAATATCCATGCCAATCTTGTTTTCAGGAATATTAAAGGAATCAATATACTCAGGAGTTGCATCTTTATTAAAATCATCAGCTAAAATATGATCAAGCGGTAAAATTACTTTAACACCCAGCTCTTTTGCCTTCTTTAAAAAAGAAGATGCTACATCAATATATTCATCCTCTAAAAGAGATTTACCTATAGAATATCCTTTGGAATGTAAAAAAGTATAAGCCATTCCACCACCAATCACAACTACATTTGACTTTGACAAAAGTGATTCTAATACCGCAATCTTTGAAGAAACCTTAGAACCACCAATAATTGAAACAAATGGTCTTTCAGGATTTTTCAATATTCCACCAAGAAATTTATCTTCTTTTTCCATTAAAAATCCACCAACAGATGGCAAATAATCAGAAACCCCCACAGTTGAGGCATGAGCTCTATGAGCTGCTCCAAAGGCATCATTTACAAAAATATCTCCATTCTCAGAAAGTTTTTTTGCAAAATTTTTGTCGTTTTTCTCTTCTTCTGCATAAAACCTTACATTTTCAAGCAATACAACATCTCCATCCTGCATTTGTAAGGTACTATCTACAATTTCACTTCCAATACAGTCAGAAAGCATCTTGACATCTTGGCCTAAAAGCTCTGACAATCTATCGGCAACAGGCTTAAGAGAATATTTAGGATTTTTCTTTCCCTCTGGTCTACCCAAATGACTTACAAGCACAATCCTAGCTCCCCTTTCTTTTAAATATTCTATTGTAGACAATGCAGCCCTAATTCTAGTATCATCGCTAATGCTCCCCTCTTTTAGGGGAACATTAAAATCACATCTTACTAACGCTCGCTTGCCCGCAAAGCTACTAAAGTCTTTTACTGTTTTTATTGACATTTTATTACCTTACGCTTAACTATTTTACCAATTTTTGAGCAAGATCAACTACTCTTGTAGAATACCCAAACTCATTGTCATACCATGACAACACCTTTGCAAATCCATTTTCCAAAACCATTGTCTCAAGGCCATCAACAATAGAAGAATGAGAATTCCCCTTTATATCTGAAGACACAATTGGATCTTCCGTATACCCCAAAATGCCTTTAAGCTCAGGCGTTTCTGATGCCTTTTTGAGAACAGAATTAATCTCTTCTTTTGTAACATCTTTTTTCTTGAGCTGAACTGTAAGATCAACAATTGAACCTGTTGGCACAGGCACCCTCATTGAAGTCCCATTCAACTTACCCTTAAGTTCAGGCAAAACAAGGCCAACTGCTTTTGCAGCGCCAGTTGAAGTCGGAATAATAGAAAGTGCAGCAGCTCTTGCTCGTCTAAGATCAGAATGAGGAAGATCCAAAATTCTTTGATCATTAGTATAGGCATGAACTGTTGTCATAAGCCCCTGCTCAATTCCAAATGATTCATGAAGTACTTTTGCAAGAGGAGCCAAGCAATTGGTTGTACATGAAGCATTTGACACAGCCTTTAAATCAGAATTAATATCTTGATCATTTACACCAAGAACTATTGTTTTAATCTCGTCTTTAGCAGGAACCGTTAAGATAACTTTTTTAGCCCCAGCATGATTCACATGATCAAGATATCCCCCTTTATCACTAGTTGCTGATGAAAAAACTCCTGTTGCCTCAATTGCAACATCAATCCCAAGCTTTGCCCAAGGAAGATTTTTTGGATCTCTCTCAGCAATAATTTTTATTTCCCTTCCATCCACAACAATAGCACCATCTCTTGGCTCAACTTTTTTATTATATACTCCAAAAGTCGAATCATACTTTAAAAGATGCGCAAGAGTTTTAGGATCTGTTAAATCATTTATTGCTACAATATCAATTCCTCTTTCAAAAGCAATCTTAAAAACATTTCTACCAATACGCCCAAAGCCATTAATAGCCAATTTCATACAAAATCCTCCAATTTTTTGATTTTATTCCTACTAGAATTATTAAATCACAAATTAACAACAAGTGTCAAACTATCTTTTTATAAGCACAGTGGCTCCTTCTTGAATATAATCCTTTAAAAAGGTAGAAGATTTTACAGTGCCTCTAGAAATATAATCACTTATATCCTCAATTAAAATTTCTCCTAAAATATCTGATTTTTTGTAAACAATAAAACCAGAACCTCTAGTATCACTGTTTAAAGCGCCTTCTTTAAGAATTAAAAAAACATCGCCTTTTAGAACACCGCTTGCTTGGCCCAGATTAATAAGAGCATCGTCATTTTTAATTTGAAGAATCTTTCCTTTTTGGGGCAAATAATCATGAAAATCTTTTGAAAGAGAATTTATAGCATTGCTTAAATAATTAACGCCCCCCACATCATAAGAGAAAGAAACAATCTTAATCCCTGTTTTACCTGAAAAAATATTCACTACCAAAGTAGCTGTATTTTTCAAAATATCTGCCTTAAAATCAAAAATTAAAAATAAATCTAAATTATTATTTCTTGAATAAGAAAACCCTTCAGAAAAATTATTAATCAGATAGTCTCTATTTTTATTGTAATCAAAATTATAGTTAACTACTTCCATATTCAAATTACGTTCAAGCACCCTTTCAGCGTATCTTAATATTAAATCATTTGCCCCAAAAAACTTATTCTCACTTTGGGTAAAAATAGCCATTTTATAAACCACTCTATCATCATATAGCTTATTAAAATCAGCAATGCTTTTATATCCATATTTATAAAATAAAGACTTTCTAACATCAAAAGACACAACATCATAAAAATCTAAAATTCTAGAATCAGTAGAATTTCTCTGCTTTGCTAAATAAAAAAGCTGCTCATAAGCCATAATATCTAAATTCATAAGTTTGTATATTTTTGAAAGCAAAAACCTAGCACTATCATTATCAGGCCAAATATCAACAGCATTTTTTGCATTAAACAATGCTTTGTTTAAATTTAAAGATTTAAAAGCTTTAAGCCCCTCATTTTCATAATGCTTAGAAATTCTAACATTGGAATTATTCTTCAAAAAATTTCTAAAATTAGATACAAAAAAACTCTCCTCAAGAGCAATATTATAAAATTCTAAATCCTTTTTAAGATTTTTAGCTCGCTCCAAATTTAAAATAGCCTTCTCAGTATCCCCAAATTTTAAGTAAGAATACCCCAATAAATAATAAAGCTCATCAGAATCTTTATTAACTAAAATAGCTTTTTGCAGTGCCTCTATTGCATCCTCATATTTAAATTCGTGCAAATAAACAAGCGCAAGCAACCGATACGCATCAACAACTCCAAAATCCTTGTAAGAGCTTTCAATTAAAGCCAAATGATTTAAAGCATACTTTTCAGCAAGTCCCAAATTATTAATACTAATATAAAATTCAGCTACTTTTTTATGAAAATCTGGGAAAGATAAAAAATTTACCCTGACTTTATTTATCAAATGCCTAATCCTGTCATGCATTCCTAACCTTTGATAAATATCCATAAGATGCTCAAAAGCACTATAATTATTTTGACTATAATCAAGAATAGACAAATAATAATTAGCAGCAGCTATAAATAATCCATTTTTTTCAAAAATTGAAGCAAGCCCAACCAAAGCATCAATATTATTCCTTTGTTTAACTAAAACCTCAGAATAAATTTTTTTTGCTTGATCAATTTTACCATTTTTTAACAATATATTTGCATAAAGAATTTTATACTCAATGTCCTCATTAGACATTTTAGAGGCTTTCTCTATGAAAAATTGTGCTTGAGTATATATCTTAAGGGAATAGTAAATTGATGCAATAAATTTATAAGCTTCATAATAATTGGGATTAATTTTTATAGCCTCAACAAGCTCATCAATAGCATCATAATATCTTTTAGATAAATAATACTCATGAGCCTTTTGATAATGTCCTAATGCTGTAGTGTCACTTCCTAATAGAACGCTAAAATTAAAAAGAAATAACATTAAAAACCAATTAAAATTCATAAACCTTCCTTCTCGGAAATCTTTATCACCTTAATATTTCTTTGATGCATATTTTTAATCGAAAAAATCAAATTATCATATTCCACCTTTTCGTTTTTCAAAGGAATCCTTCCAAAAAGATCATAAACGAAACCACCAAGAGTATCAAAGTCTCCATTTGGCAAATTTAAACTAAGTTTCTCATTTAAATCCTCTATTAAAATTCTTGCATCACAAAGATAAGATCCATCATCAAGACGAACTATTTCATCAAGCTCATTGTCAAATTCATCTTGAATATCACCCACTATCTCTTCAAGAATATCTTCAAGAGTTACAAGCCCTGAAACCCCACCATACTCATCAACCACAATTGCAATATGAACATGATTTTCTTGAAATTCTTTTAAAAGAGAATCTGTTTTTTTACTTTCTGGAACAAACATAACCTTTCGCATGATGTCTTTTAAGTCTATTTCGTAGAAATCTTTTTTACACATATGCAATAGTATGTCTCTTGCATGAATTATCCCAACAATATTGTCAATAGTTCCATGATACACAGGAAATCTTGAATGACTACTAGATGTTACAACCTTCAAAAGTTCGTCCTTGCTTTTAGCATAATCAACAAATATCACTCCTATCCTAGGAATCATAATCTCTTTTACAATAGTCTCTTTAAGAGCATTGAAATTTTTTATCAAAGAAGTTTCAATATTCGACTTATCTTCAAGATCATTTTCTGGGCTTCCTTTTTTCTTCTTTTTGTTTTTAAAATTAAAAAATCCCAACATCTAAAATACCCTTTTATTTTCTCTTAAGACATTTTCTTGAAGAATCAACATACTTTCCTTTTGAAAATCATTAGTTTCATGTTTATATCCCATTAAATGCAAAATTCCGTGAATAGTAACACGTTGAAGTTCTTCATAAATTTCAACGTTAAACTCTTGAGCACTAAATTTCAAATATTCAAAAGATATTACAAGATCTCCTTGTATTTTATAATTTATATTATCAACCAAATCTTTGTTAAGTTCATTATGTTCATTATAATTAAAAGAAAGAACATCAGTTGGTTCATTCTTGTTTCTAAATTTATTATTCAATTCTTGTATATAAGCATTATCACAAAGAATAACTGAAAGTTCATAATCGCTAATAGAAAGAGCATTCAAAACAGATATAATAAAATCATAAAAAACACTAAGATGTTCAAATTTAATATTTTTTACCAATAAATTCAAATCAGATTTGGACAAATTAAATATACCCTAAAACAATCCATATATAACTTACAAATATGATTAATTGCTATAGCAATTAAATTATTTTATTTTGCAAACTAAAAACCAAAAAAATCCTTAATTATGCTTTCAAAAGCATCTTCTTGCAAAAGGCCAACAGAAACCTTTGGTTTACCATCAACAGGAATAAAAAGAATAGTTGGAAGACTTTGCACTCCAAGCGCAGAAGAAATATCTTGCTCTTTATCTGTATCTACTTTATAAAAATCAATGCTGTTCTCATACTTTTTAGAAAGTTTTTCAAAAACCGGAGAAAGCATTTTACATGGACCACACCAATTGGCATAAAAATCAATTATTGCAGGCCTACCGCCTTTAAAACTCCACCCTTTATTATTTTTATAATCAAAAACTTTAACAATAAAATCTTCTTCGGTTAAAGAAATAGCCATATATTTTACATGCCCCCCTATCGACTTAAAATTATATCACAAATACAATATTAATAATAAGGAATTATAAGAAATGAATCTAATGTTAATAAATTTTAATGAATTTAAAACAGGAATCTCACTTAATGATACTAGGGCAAAACATCTTGTTAAGATCTTAAAATTAAAAGATAATGACAAATTTAAATTCGGTATTCTTGGGGAAAAAAACATTTATCAGTGCATTTACAAAAAAGATAAAAAACTATTTTTCAAGAAAATCTTTAAAATAGGTGAATCTAATAAACTTAAAAAATTATATGTACTAATTGGAATGATAAGACCAATTGTTGCCAAAAGAATCATAAAAGAACTTGCTAGCATTGGAATATACAAAATATTTTTTTTTAACACTGAGCTTACTGAAAAATCATACTTAAATTCTAAAATCTTCAAAAACAATGACTATGAAAAACATTTAATAGCCGGAGCAATGCAAGGAGGAGTAACATACTTACCAGAAATAAAAATTATTAAAAATTTAAAAGACAGCCTTAAATATATTGAACAAGAAAATTTTGAAATAAAAATATTACTTGAAAAAAATAGTCAAAAAAATTTAATTGATATAGCGCAAATACACAATGCGGTCATTATTGTGGGCCCCGAGAGGGGATTTACAGAAAAAGAAAAACAACTAATAACACAATATAATTTTACCTCTTACAGTATATCTTCAAACATCCTAAGAGCAGAAACAGCCGCAACTGCTGCATCTATTATCACAGCATCAAAACTAATTAATACGTGACTTTATATTAGAATTTTTTCTTATTTTAAGTAAATCCGTTTGAGCACAATTAATTTATAACTGTTTGATTGATCAGCTTATCATAAATGTAAAGCTCAATAGTAGAACCTTTGTCAACCTCATAGGGCAATTTAATCAGTCCTCCTTTTGATTTAAAGGAATAAATCAGAGAATTTTTACCATCTAGGCCCTTTAACCTAACAGATACATCAACATAAGATGGATGTTGTCTTAATTTATAAGTCAAAATTCCAAAAACAATTTTATTGTCAACCTTGGGCTTTGCAATAGTAATTAAAATTTTATCTGATTCATTTATTTTGGTCTCAGGCAAAATAGACTGAGAAATAATATTTCCAAAATCACTGGTATTTGCCAAATCAATGTCAAAATTAATGTTATCACCTAAAAGAGAAGCAATCGCATCTTTATAATAAATTCCAATATAATTTTTAACATGTTTGTCCAAATGACCTTTACCCTTGCTAATTAAAAATTGAAGATCCGTTAAACTTGATATTTGACTACCCGGTGATGGATTTTGACGAATTATTACGCCTTTTGGCAATTCACTCTCAACCTCAAGAGGTTTAACAACATGGTAAAGTAGCTTAGAATTATCAAAAGAATTGGCCTTTAAATTAATAATAACATCGTCAACGTTTTTGCCAATAAAACTATCAACTCTGTTTATTACGGCCCCTTTACTAATGAAAATTATAACCTTATTACCATGTCTTAAAACAGTTCCTGGCTTTGGCCCCTGGTCTATTACTTTCCCCTTATCAAGAGCGCTTGAAGAAAATTTAAATTCAATGTGCGGAATCAACTCTTTTCTCTGCAATTCAAGAACAGCATCCTCAATAGCAAGAGAATAAAGATTTGGAACGACTGTAATCTCGTTATTTTCTAAAACCATAAAGAAAATTGCAAAAGAAACAATTAAAGATCCAAAAATAACTAAAAGTAATCCCTTAACAGTGGTTTTAGGCAAAATCAACATTTCATTATTGCAATTTTTATCATTCTGAGTCAGATCTAATTTACTTTTAAACAATTCTTCATTAGAAAATTTATTTTCTAGATTGTCATTATTATTAAAACTAATATATCCCTCCCCTACTACTTTATTGAAGAAAACACTTGCCCTATTAGCTGCCTACTCCCATTATAAAAAGACTTAAAATCTAAAACCTTTCTTCCGGGTCTTTGAACTTCTAAAAGCAAAAGAATCCCCTCTCCGGTATTAACAAACAATCCTTTTTCGGGATTAAAATCAACAATTTCTCCTACTTTACTCTCCTTATATAAATCTACCTCTAAAAAATCGGCACGATGAAAAATAATGTCGCTATAATTAAGCCTAGCCCTTACAAGTGGCCAAGGATTGCACGCATTAATTTTATTTTTAATCTCAAATGCACTTAAACTAAAATCTATAAATCCAGATTCTTTTTTAAAAAAAGAACAAAAAGTAGCTTCTCTTGATTTTTGAGGAATTCCTAAAAAACCCTTGCTAATTTTTTCCAAAGCCTCTAGAACAAGACTTGGACTAATGCTTGATACAAGTTTTGAAATATCATGACTTGTATCACAAGATCTTATTTTAAAATCTTTTTGCACTAAAATGTTACCACTATCCATTTCTAAAGCCATACTCTGAATAGTAACACCACTAACACAATCACCATTTAAAATTGCAGATTGAATCGGAGAAACACCTCTATATTTGGGCAAAAGAGAAGGATGAACATTAATACACCCTTTTGGGAAAAGATCTAAAAATTCTTTTTTAAAGATCTTGCCATAAGAAAAAACTAACATTAAATCCGGATTCAAATCCCTAACTAAATTTAATGTATTATCATCAAGAATCAAAGAATCTAGGACTTTAATATTCCTAGCAATAGCCTCTGCCTTTATTACATTTTGACTCAACTTTTGTCCTCTACCCTTAGGCTTATCAGGCATAGTCAAAACTCCCACCACTTCATAATGCTTTACAATTTCCTTGAAAACTTCTAAAGCAATAGAAGAAGAGCTTACAAAAAATATTTTCATTTTGCCTTAAAGCCCTCTTTCTCTCATATAAGGCTTTAACAATTTATTTCTTAACTTTTCTTCGTAATAATCAATAAAAAGAACTCCATTTAAATGGTCCATTTCGTGCTGAATAATTCTTGCCAAAAAATCAGAATTTTCTATAGTAAAAGATTTTCCATTCTCGTCATGAAAACTTACCACAACAGCCTTAGGCCTCATTAAATCATAATAAACCCCTGGTATACTTAAACAACCTTCTTTGTAAGAGTTAAGCTCATAAGAAGTCTCTATGATTGAAGGATTTATAAAAACCAAAGGCTTTGCCATTTTATTCTCTCTAACTACAAAAAGTGCCAAATCAAGGCCTACCTGAGGAGCAGCAAGTCCAACTCCACCACTAATATCCATCAATTCTATCATCCTTTTAGCATAATCTCTAATCTTACTGTCAATATTATTGATTTGTTTTGTCTTAACACGAAGCAAATCACTAGGATAAAATACCATTTCCATAAAAATTCATCCCCCTTTCAACAAACAAGACTCTTATTTTATTTTTCCAAAAAGCTTCCATTCCTCATTTCCCAATAATGAAAAATAAATATTACCAATCCTAGATTTAGGAATAGCATAAAGCTTGTTTTCATTAATATCTTTAAAAACCAAAAATTCTTTAAGATCCGTATCAAAAAGAACAAGCTTGCTGTCTTTACCATTAAACTTTAATCGCCAATCACCTTTTAATGTTTTGTAAAAAAAGGTTCTCTCATCAGCAGTATTAATTTCATAATCTTTTTGCTTTTTTAAAACACTTGTTGATTTTATAGCTCCCATAACATAGCTTAAAAAATCTTTATCAAATTGAACACTACTCAAAACAGCTCCCACATAAGCTGCCTTTATTTGCTCATTCTTAGAATCAACAAAAAAAATAGTTGGACTTTTTTGTAGATCAATTTTATTAAAAATTTCATTATCCTTATCAATAACTAAAAAAACACTTTTTCGGGATAACATGTGAATAATTTCATCATTTGTAAAAGAGTTTAAAAAATCTTTTATTAAATTTTCTTTAATATCTCTGCCAACCAAAATCAAAACATTTTTATCTAATTTTTGAGCTTTTTTAATTGCAATCTCGTAAGAACTCTCAAAAATAATATCTTCCGGCAACAAAGAAAACAAATTTGAAAATCCTTGATTTAAAATCATTAAAAATGCAATTATAAATCTCATATTTTACTTGTTAGCTTTGCTAAAAATTCCAACTCTCCTTCATCATCAAAGCACTCTTTTAAAGTTAAAAACACACATTCATGATAATAATTGATATAATTCAGCTCATCTTCTGAGAGCATTTCCTTTACTATCAATTCCTTTTCAAAAGGAACAAGAGTTAAATTCTCAAACTCTAAAAAAGCTCCAAAGTCATTCGTAAAAGCTTGCTTTACAAAAACCAAATTCTCAATCCTTATTCCGTGACTAAATGCTCGATAAAGGCCGGGCTCAATTGAAACCACCTCAGAACCTTTAAAAAGGTAGCTAGAATTGGGACTAATCGAAACTGGAAGTTCATGGACATTGAGAAAAAACCCAACACCATGCCCAGTGCCATGAATAAAATTCAATTCATTTTTCAAAAGCGGCAATCTACAAATTCCATCAAGAAAAGCTCCTGAAGATCCATATGGGAACTTTAAAGAAGAAAGGTTAATGAAAGCCTTAAGAACCAAAGTATAATCACGCTTTTCTTCATCAGAAGCATCACCTATTAAAAAAACTCTTGTAACGTCTGTTGTACCAAGCCCAAAATATGAACCTCCAGAATCAATCAAAAGAAGACCACTGGTATTTATTTTTTTACCTCTTTTAGGCTTGTAATGTGGAAGAGCTCCATTTTCTCTAAAACCAACTATTGAGTCAAAGCTAGAACTAAAAAACTCTTTATTCAATTTTCTAAAATGCAAAAGCATATCAGCAATATCTATTTCATCTAATTCAGCCAATTCAACCTTGCTAAGACTTTTAAATTTGCGTAAAAATTTAATCAATGAAACAGCATCAATAACATGCGCTTCTTTCATCTTAAGAAGTTCATAATCAGTTTTTAATGCCTTAAGACTGCTTATAATACTCTCTCCTAAAATGATATTAGCTTCGCCAAGAACTTTTAAAACCCTAACATTGACATAAAATGCAACAAAAAATTTACCCTCGTTCTTTATTTTGTCCAAAAAACAATAAAAATTACTATAAGACTCTATTTCAAAATTTTCCATTTCAAGTGTTTCTTTAACGCTTGAATCAAGTTTTTTTATATCAACAAAAAGAACGTTTTTTCGATTCTTATTCCTAGATATTAAAAGAAACGAATAAAACAATGCTGATTCTTTAACATCTGACCCTCTTAAATTTAATACCCAAGCAATCTCATCAAGAGCGGTAATAACATAAAAATCTGACAAATTCCTTTCTAAGACCAAACAAATAGATTTGATCTTTTCAGCTCTTTTATTATTCTTTTCAGCATCAGCCAATTCAAATATATTGCTACAATCAAGCTGGGGCCTAGATTCCCAAATTAAATCAATTAGATCTTGATTTAAAGCCTTGATATGTGTATTTTTACATTTTTCAGACAACTCTCTATAAAACTTTATACTAATCTCATCTGAATAAATTCCAAGCTTCGATTCTTGAAGATTTAAATTTATATACGTAAAAATATCAGGAGATCCTTTTACTCCAAGTTTTATTAACACAACCTCGGTCCCCTTAAGTTCTTGCTCGGCCTGCAAAAAATACCTACCATCCGTAAAAAGAACAGCTTTTGATAATGTTACAATTACCGTACCAAAGCTACCGGAAAAACCTGTAATAAACTTACGAGTGCTGTACCTTTCATGAGAATATTCACTAAAATGAGGATCATAACCTGCTACCAAATAAGCATCAATTTTATTATCCCTCATATGTTCTCTAAGTAAAGCTAATCTTTTATTAATATCCAAAAAAATCCCCTTTATACAACTTATTAATACTAGTATACCAAATAATTATCAATTTAAAAAAAAAAAAATATTTGATATAATTTAGCTTGAAATTTACTCCTAAAGGATACAACATGAAAAATATCAAAGCGGTTGCCTCTGATCTTGATGGCACTCTTTTACTATCAAAAAGCTATATTGGAGCCTTTACAGAACTTGTAATTAAAAAATTAACAAAAGAAAAAAAGAAATTCATAATAGCAACAGGAAGAAGTAAAAATGAAATCATTCAAATTACAAAAAACACAGATCAACTGCAAGTTTCATTTTTCATTACATTAAACGGAGCAAAAGTTTACAACCAAGAATGGAAATTAATAAAAAGTCATAATTTGTCTGCTGAAGTAGTAAAGAAAATTTTAAATTTAAGAGACGAGAAATTTAGCCATATACCTCATTTTTTACATAAAGCAGATCAAAACGACGATCAATTAAATATTGACATAAAGACTAAAATTGCAATTGATCAATGCAAAAAATTGCAAAAAGAATCCAATATCTTCAGACATGAAATAGTAAGTCCAATTAATAAAATTCAAGAAATTAAAGACTTTAACGAGCTTAAAAATTTTGAAAATGTTGCAAAAATAATACTAGCTGGCAAAGAAGAAAGCTTAATAGAATATGAAGCAATGATTTTAGAGAAATACAAAGGGGAAATAAATGCATACCTTTCTACTCCAAATTCACTAGAAATCGTAGATCATAAAGTCTCCAAAGGCAATGCATTAAAAGAAGTTCTTAAAACTATAAATATTGATTTAAGTGAAACCATAGCTTTTGGAGATGGATTTAATGATACTGATATGCTAGAGAATGTAAAAAAGGGATTAATAATGGGAAATGCAAATTATAGATTAAAAGCAATGCTTCCTTACTTAGAAGTAATAGGAACAAACGATGAAGAAGCTGTTGCAAACTACATTAATGAAAATGTCTTAGAAGAACCTATTCAGGAGGAATAAATGGAGAAGGATTTAATAAAATATGCAGAGCTTATAATTTTAAAGGGAATTAATTTACAAAAAAATCAATGTGTTTTAATTCAAGGTTCAATCGACAATTATAATTTTTTGAAAATATTAGCAAAAAAAGCTTATGAACATGGAGCCAAGTATGTCAAGCTAAATATTAAAGACATTGATATTTTAAAATCAAGATTAAAATTTTCACAAGAAGAAAGCTTGAAATTCATTCCAAATACCGAAAAGAGCTTTTTAGAAGAAATGGTTCAAGATAAATGGGCAAGAATAAACGTCGACGATACAGAAAATTTTGAAGACCTAAAAGAAAGCATTGGTCAAAAAATATCAATTTATCAAAAAGCCTTAAATCTGGCAAGCAAAACCTTATCACAAGCAATAATGAGTAATGAAATAGCTTGGTGCGTTGTTTGTGCACCAGGTCCAAAATGGGCTTCCAAAGTTTTAAACAAAAAAGAAGGAAATCAAACTTTAGAAGAATTTTTTAAAATACAAAAGAAAATATTATTACTTGACAATGAAAATCCAATAAAAAGTTGGGAATCCCATGGGGAAAAACTTCATAAAAGATGCAAAACATTAAATGAACTTAACCTGGAAAAGATAATTTTTAAAACTGAAAAAACAAATTTGGAAGTATATCTGCTTGAAACTTCCCTATGGACAGGTGGAAGCGAAAAAGTCAAAGGAACAGAAATAGAATTCAATGCCAATATGCCAACAGAAGAGGTTTTTACAACTCCAAACTATAAAAAAACAAAAGGCATTGTTTACGCCACCCGCCCTGTCATGATTCTTGAAACACTAATATCTGGAATGTGGTTAAAATTTGAAAATGGGAAAGTTGTTGACTTTGGCTGTGATAACGAGAAGCAAAAAGAAATATTAAAATCACACATTGAAACCGATATTCAAGCAAAATATATAGGAGAAGTAGCATTAGTTGACAGTAGTTCTCCTATTTATCAAAGCAATCTTATTTTTTACAGCACATTATATGATGAAAATGCAAGTTGCCACATAGCACTAGGAGCTGCATATCCATCTTGTTTAAGCAATGAAGAAGATTTAAAAACCGATGCCGATAAACTAACTTACGGATGTAACGTTTCATTAATACATACAGATTTAATGATTGGAAGCGATGACTTAAATGTCATTGGTGTAGACAAAAATGGCAAAGAATACACAATCATAAAAGCTGGTAAATTTGCAATATAAAAGGGGGCTTAATAATGATAAGGGCATTGCTTACCAATGATCTTTTTTTATCTTGTCTTATATCGGGAATTTCTGCTCAAGTGATTAAATATGGTATCCAAACCGTAAAAACAAGAAAATTAAAACTAACTCCAGCACATCTTTTAAAAAAAATCTTTCTAGAAACAGGAGGCATGCCAAGTAGTCATTCGTCAACAGTCACTGCTCTTTCAACCTCAATCGCACTAACTGAAGGAATAGATACAAATTTTATAATAGCTCTTGCATTTGCCCTTATTACAATAAGAGATTCTTTCGGCGTAAGATATATGTCTGGAGTTCAAGCAGAATATTTGAATGCACTATCAGAAAAATTAAAAAAAGAAATAAAAATTGACACAGCAAAAATAAAAGTGGTCAAAGGACACAAAAAGAAAGAAGTTCTAACCGGCATAATAATAGGAATAGCCTCTGCATATATTGTATGCTATTTTTAGCATAGGAAAAAAAATAAATAATGCGTTTTTTAGGTTTTTTATATTTAATTACAACAATGCCACTTATCAATTCTTGCGATGTAGCTCAATTTGGAGACTACAAACCTTTATACTTTGAAAATGAAAATGATCTAAAAACTGCCAATAAATATATAAATTCACTAGGATACAAAACAATCACAGAATACACAACAAAAATTGACATTTTAGACTTTCCCGAAAATAAAAAAATTACAATAAATGAAATAAATAAACTTAATAATCTTGATCTGAGAAAAAATATATTTTTAAACAAACTCTCTAATCTTTTCAACATAGAACACAAAAAAATTCTTTACGTTGAAAACAGGTTCAAAACTATAAATTTTAAAAAACTAAAAAAAGAACTCAATATTAATAATGCCGACATACATTCTCTTGACCACAAAACAAAAATCAATTTTATTTCAAGCACAATATTTTTAATCATAATAATTTTATTAATTTTTTTAGACTCAACAAACTTTATATTTACTTTAATTTTTCTATTAATTTCATCTCTTACCTTTATGATAAGTAAAGAAATAATGTATTTTTATCCATTTACAATTCTTTCTTATTTGTTATTTTCAATAATCAGCAATTTTAACAAAAATTACAATAAAATATATTTAAAAGAAATAAATTTTTTAACACTAATGGCAAAAATAAAACACTTATTGTTTTTATTTATATTCACAACTCTATATTTCATTACAATCACAACCTTTTTTACTGCAAATATTGATCCCACTTTCATCGCATTTGTTGCAATACCAACCCTTTGCATTTTCTTAATTTTCAGCTGGATTAAAACAGAAAGCAATTTTAAAGATACTTTCTTATTCCCAATCGAGATTAAAGAGAAAAAAATAAAAGAAAAAAAAGCCTTGAAATCAAAAATAATAATACATCTATTGTTATTTACACTAGCATTAATTCCATTTGCTTATTCAAGCTATATACTAAATTCTCATGAAAACATTAACTACCTTTACAGTAAAAAATTAAATTACTTTGATTATTTAAATCCTAATAATATTTACATAATGCTAGGATACAATAAAGACATACCTAACATCATAGGATACCTGTCCCACATTCTTTATCAAAACGAACTAAGATACAATATTACAGCTAAATATGGAAAAATTCCTAAAGATATAAAAGAAAATTACTTTGAAATTAAAAACGACAAAATAGAAATTAATCCTAAAACTGTTTACGAAGTAGATAAATCACTTATTGATGAAATTCTTAAACAAGATCTTGCAAGTCTGTTTTTAAAAAATAAAAATCCAATACTAATATATAAAGAAAACAAGAATAATATCAACACAGATAAAAAAAATTACAAAATACTTTTCTTTTTCTCTTTGCCCTTCTTTGTATTGTTATTCCTATTTAAAGCAATAAGATTTACAATTCTTTTAAACATAAATGAAAAAACCTATAAAAAATATATTCAAGGATAAATAGATAATGCTAGACTTAGAAAAAGTAAAAACAATTTTTAAAAAATATAATAAATACGATGTAAACATTAACGAAATTCAAATACCTGAGTATGCCCTAATACCCCTTGAAACAGAAAATTCAAAATCCATAATATACATAATTGAAAAGCAAAAAATAGAAGAAAATCAAATTTTATCTAAAAACTCAAACATAGAGCTATACACATACTCTCCAATATCTGGAATAGTAGAAAAAATATACACGGCCAATTTTCCAGATGGAAAAAATTTAAAATCAGCATTAATTAAATTTCAAGGAAAAATAAAAACCGAAAAAACACCAATTGAAGAGGGGATCTCAAGAGAAAAAACCTTGGAAAAATTAATTCAACTGGGAATTCCTTGGTTTAACGAAAATTCTTTATTTCAATTTATAAACAAATGTAAAAAAATAGACAAAATGATTTTATTAACAAACGGAAAAGATGCATTTACAAATATTTCAGAAGCACTGATGGTAGAAAAATTAGAAGAAATTTTTTCAGGATTTCAAATAATCGACAAAATATTTAAATTCAAAGAAATAATAATAATATCAAATAAAAACAAACTTAAAAAAGAATTCAAAAAATTGAGTATTTTTAAAAACAGAAAAATAAAAATTAAATCTTTAGAAAATGCATATCCTTATACAAATCACGAAATGATAATGCACTTTCTATACAATAATAAAAATACAAAAGATGATATAAACCCCCACAATAATATTTTATTAGCAAATATTGAAGATCTATACAATGCAAATCTTGTCATAAAAAATAACAACCCTTATAAGGAAAAATTTGTAGCTATAAATGGAAATAAACAAGTAAAAAGCAAAATACTGAAAGTAAAAATTGGAACCTCCTTCAGCCAGCTGATAAATGAGAAAATTGATACAAAAAAATATGAAATTTTTTTAAACAACCCGGCCAATAAAATAAAAATCAATACATTAAACATACCAATAACAAGAGATATTTATAGCCTTACCATATTAAAGAAAAAGTCAATATATGACAAAATTAAGACATTCTTTATTTCTAGTTTTTCACCATTGCAAATGGAAAATATTATTTTTTCATTCTTTAAAAATGAAAAAATAAATAATAACAGCAAATTAAAAATATTTAATTATACAGACAAAGAAGTAGCAGAAGAAATAAATAAGGTTCAAAAAGAAATTAAAGGCAAAATTCTAAATGAAAGCCTAACAAATGAAGTAATATACACTGAAAACAATTTAAAAGATATATACTTTGCCATCATGCTATCACTATCACCTAGCCTAATATTTTCTTTTCTAAATAACACAAAATTCATGACAGACACTTTGCTGTTAATATTTATTAGTGTAGCAGTCTATATACCTATAATGCTAAAAATTAATTACAAATGTTTGTCTTTTTTTGTTTACTCCGCCTTAATGATGAGCATTATATTGCCTTTGGATTTAGAAATTGTACTAAAAACAACCTCCTTATTATTTACTTTTTTAGCATTCTTTTACTTTTCCAGACTATCAGCATTTTTAGCAAACCCTATATTAATCTCTTTTATGTTTTTTGTATTAAATTTCCCAGTAAGTTTTAAGCAAACCTATCAAGAGGAACTTAAAAAATCAAATTCAATAATTCCAACCTGGAATGAAATAATTGAAACAAATCCAAACATAAAAAATTTAAAAAGTTTAAATACCTTGACAAGATATGAAAATAAAAAAATAGATGCAATTGAAAACTTTGTAAATCAAAACATTTTTTCTGCTTTTAATATAATTGTCACAAGATTTCATATTGAAAGTCTTTTGGGAATTAATAATGAAAAAAAAATATCTCCTATCTTGCTTTATTTTGGACTCTTATTAATACTTGGTAAATATATAATCAACAAATTAATACCATTATCATTTTATATAAGCCTAATGACAATCTCATATATAGCAAATAATATAGGAATGCTAAGCCACATCAGTTCCGACATGTTAACATTACTCATTTCCCCAATTCCAATGCTGTTAATATTTACAATGGCAACAGAATTGCAAATAACACCTCACTTTAAATTTGAACAAATACTCTACGGATCAATATTGGCATTTATATACTTTTTGACATTAAGCTATATTCCTTTTGAAACTTTATCGATCATAATATCTATTTTTATCTTACAAACAAGCTCAAACTTAATAAAAAAATATAGTTTAACCTTCAAAATTAAAAAAATAATACATGTTTTGAAAACAAATAAAGAAAAGGCACTCAAAGCCTCTCTTGAGAATGAAAAGGATATTATAAAATTATGACTAATAATTTTATAACATACTTGATTATTAACAACTTAACCTTAATACACTTTATTGGATTTGAGGACATAAAAATAAAAAACAATATAATCCTAATAAAAAGGTATGTCATAATAACAATTACTTCTTTATTAATATATTCAACATCGTTTTATCTATATAAACTGTTAGCAAGGAATAATTTACTGTTCTTAATACCAATTTTTTATGTAATTTTAATTTACGTGTTGATATTATCATTTAACGTATTAAATGACATATTTATTGTTTACAACAAAAAATCAAACTACTCAAACGATTTTATGCTTTCAAATAGCAGCTTAATTGCAATAACATTTTTTGCACTTGATAAGAACAACGGATTTTTTGAAGGACTAGAAATACTTATTCTGTCTTCACTTAGCATACTAATAGCTTTAATGTTAATAACATCAATAAAAAAACACTTTGATAACAGCCCTAAAGTCAATATATTGAAAAACGAACCAATATATTTCTTTATAATGTTTATTTTATCTTTAATTCCAAATATAATTATATTAATATACAATCAATAATAGCGAGAAATAAAAATGAAAGAAAAAATACATACATTGCTTAAACAAGCCGAAGACATTTGGAGGAAGCTTTGACAAAAATGAAATTCAAACTAAAATCGCAAAATACGAAAAAGAAATAAACCAGAAAAATTTTTGGAATAATCCTAAAAGAGCTCAAGAAGTAATCAAGGCTCAAAGCATCTTAAAAAACAAAATTGATCCATGGGAGGAGCTAATAAATAAAATAAAAGACTTAAGCGATTTTTACGAAATTGCCGAAAATGAAAAAGATATTAGCGGTTTGGAAATCGAATTTAATGCACTTGAAAAACAATACAAAGATTTACTCACAATTTCTTACTTTAAAGAAGAGCTTGACGCAAACAACGCTTTTTTAACTATTCATTCTGGAGCTGGGGGCACTGAAGCATGCGACTGGGTTGTAATGCTTTACAGAATGTATTCAAGATATGCCGAAAGAAAAAAATACAAAACAGAACTTATTGATTTGCTTGAAGCAGAAGGTGGAATTAAATCTGTTACAATAGAAATCAAAGGCGAGTATGCTTATGGGCTATTAAAAAGTGAAGTCGGAATACATCGTCTTATAAGAATTTCTCCTTTTGATGCTGCTAAAAAAAGACATACCTCTTTTGCATCAGTATTTGTTGACCCTGTTATTGATGACAAAATAGAAATAATAATTAAACCAGAAGATATAAGAGTTGATACATACAGAGCATCGGGAGCCGGAGGACAACACGTCAATAAAACATCTTCTGCTGTAAGAATAACTCATATTGAAACAGGAATAGTAACTCAATCTCAAAGCGACAGAAGCCAGCACAAAAATAAAGACTTAGCAATGAAAGTTTTAAAATCAAAGCTTTACGAATACTACAAGAACAAAGAAGATGAAAAAAACAAATCCAAACAAGACACAAAAAAAGAAATTTCTTGGGGCAACCAAATAAGATCTTACGTATTTCAACCTTACAATTTGGTAAAAGATCACAGAACAAAATTTGAAAATTCAAACACCACTTCGGTTATGGATGGCAATATAGACAATTTCATAGAAGAGTATCTAAAATGGAAAAGTTTAAACTAGAGCTAGTAATACCATTTTTAGTATTTACAATATGCAAAATGCATTCTCAAAGTAATATTGAGTACAACTTTTCCTATATCATCAACACAAAAAAAGAAAATATTGACCTAAAAAAGGGAATTGAAAAACAATTGAACAAAATCTATGATAAAATCACAGAACATATTGTAAACAATGATGACAGGAACATCATTGAAGAAATTTATATAAATCAAGATATAATAAAAGCAGAACTTGAAATTAGCGAATTAAAAAAAGAAATGGATAAAAAAAAACTTCAAAACATAATAACCGCAAAAGCAAAACATAACACTAAAACCAAAATTGATGAGCTTAAAAAAAATATTCAAAATATTAACAGTAAACAAAAAAAATTTGCAGAATATTTTAAAAATTTAAAAAAACTAAAAGTAAAATATAAAAAAATCGAAGAACAAACAAATATATCAAATTTAAATAAAGAATTTTTCATAAGAGAAGAATTATTTTTTATTAACTATATTGACCTTAAAAAAATAGAAAATTATTATTTGCTAGAAATTAGTAAAATCACTCCTGAAAAAATTGAAACTAAAAAAGAGATATTTAAAACATCATCTTCTGTTAATGAAATTGCAGATCAAATAACAAAATACAGCCTCAAAGAAATATTGGGTAGAGAATTTTTAAAAATCAACATTAACGTCAAAAATAACCCAGATGCAAAAATCTATATAAATGAAAAATTTGTTTCAAAAGGAATCTATTATGATAATATTTTTGACATTTCTAAACTCCCAAACAAAGAAATTGAAATACAAATCACAAGTACAAATTTTGAAAACTACTCTATTAAAAGAAAAGTAAAAAATGCAGATTCAATAATATTAAATATTGACTTAAAAAGAACAAACTCCGAAAAAATATCAATTACAAGCAGTGTGCAATCCAAAGTTTTTAAAAAAGGCATATTTATAGGAGAAACCCCAATTGAAATTGAAAAACCAGAAAATCAAGACATCATTTTGCTTAAATCTAAAGGATATAAAGATAAATTCAAGCTAATAAATAAAAAAGAAGATCAAGTAAATATAGAAATGATAAAAACTAACAAAAATAGACTTACCGACATAAGAGACAAATTTTATGTCAATCTGGCTGTCTTTACATTAAGCACAATAGGAACCATTTTTGCAGGAACATTACTTAGTAATTCAGAAGCACTTTATAATATAACGGGCAATCATTTTATTAACAAAAGATTAACAGCAGAAGATGTTTATATGGCAAAAGCAGAGCAAATGACTGCAACATTTCTATTTGGAGCAGGTATCACTTTAACGATTGGAAGTTTTATCTCATTAATAACTCATTTGGTAGAATATATTGAAGAAGCAAATATGGGAGAATAGATTTAATAATCTACAATAAAATAGGAGAACAAACTTTTGGGAATTTTAGAAAAAATAAAAAATTTATTTAAAAACAAGCAACAAGAAAATGCTATTGAAAATTTAGAAGATATTTTATTAGAATCAGACATTAATAATGAAATTGTAATAGAAATAATAAATAAATTAACAAAAGAAAAAAATAAAACAGAAAAAAATATTATTGAAAAACTAAAAGAACTTTTAAGCAATTATATTAACACAAAAAAATTTACTCTAGAAAATAACAAATTAAATATTTTGCTAATAGTTGGTATAAATGGAATTGGAAAAACATCAAGCATAGCAAAACTTGCAAATAAATTAAAAAATGAAGGCAAAAATATATTAATATCGGCTGCCGATACATTCAGAGCAGCTGCAATCGAACAAATGAAAATTTATGGAAAGAAAATCGGGATCAGGATAATATCTCAAAACCAAGGAAGCGATCCATCAGCTGTAATATTCGACAGCATATCAAGCGCTAAGCCTAAAAATTACGATGCATTAATTATTGATACAGCCGGAAGATTGCAAAATAAAGAAAATTTAATAAAAGAGCTTCAAAAAATAAACAATGTAATATTAAAGCAAATAAAAAATACCGACATAAATTACCAAAAAATACTTGTAATAGATGCTACTATTGGAAAAAATGCAAATAGCCAGGCAGAAATTTTTAATAAAGCAATAGGAATAGACGGAATAATCATCACGAAACTTGATTCATCTTCCAGAGCAGGAACAATAATAAATATTTCAAAAATTCTTGAAACGCCTATATACTTTACTACATTTGGAGAAAAACTAGAAGATATTAAAGAATTTGATATCAATGAATATCTTAATAAATTGCTATGAAAAAAAACCAATTAATACTTCTTCTATTTATACCACAAATTATTTATGCAAAAAGCTATTTTGCATCTGATGTATTTTTCAATAAATACCAAAAATTAAATGAAAAACCAAAAACGGGATTTTACATTGAATATTATTCTCTTGATGACACTGAAAAGCTCTACTTATACAAAGAAAATAACTTAATAAAATACAAAACAATTCAAATCATAGAAAATACAAAAAAAATTACATATTATGATACAAAAGATACAAAAAGAAGAGAAGAAATTTACGACAATTTAAATAACAAAATACAAGAAATTGAATATGATACCAAAGGAAAAATTCTTGAAACAGTAAATTACTTTTATGAAAATGAAAACTCAATATCTAAAAATATAAAAACAATAAACCAAAAACCAAAATTAATACATTATTCTAAAGACGAAAATGGTAAATTACTAAAAATAACAGGATCAAATTTCCAAATTTGGAACTATGGAATTAATGGTGATATAAAATCTACATATTTTGACATCAAAAAAGCAACAACAAAAGTAATAAAATATGATGATAAAAAAAGAAATTCAAGCAGTACAATATTTGTTAATAATAAAATAAAATCTAAAGAAAAAAAACAGTACCTGGATGAAGAAAAAATAATTAATACCCTTGAAGAAGAGAATACAAAAATCATATCTACTTACAAGGCAAACAACCTAATTAAAGAAGAAACATATAAAAATAATGAACTTATAAAAATAAATGATTTTCAATACAACGAATCTGATATGATAATTTTTCAAAACACTAAAGAAAAGGATACAGATAAAGACCAATACACCAATACTAAAATTGAATACGAATATAACAAAGATAATCAATTAAAAAGCAAAAAAATTTATGAGAACGATATAATTTATCTAAAAACCGAATACCACAATGATAATGAATATGAAGAAGAAATATACCACAACAAAAAACCTGCTCTTAGGGTAAAACACAAAAACGGACAAGTCACAGAAGAAAAACCAATAGGAACAAATTAAATGGGTATAAAAAACTTTTTGATTAAAAGATTAATACTGGAAGAAAAAAGTAGTCTAGCCCTTACAATTGTAATAATATTAAGCATTGCCCTAGGCGAAATAATAATTATCTTAACAATATCAATAATGAATGGTTTTCAAAACGATTTTTTTCTTAGCATTACAAATGTAGAAAGTGGAAACTTAAAAATAGAAAATGATCTAACTCAAGAAGAAATCAAGGAAATTAAAAAGATTGAAGGAATAAAACATATAAATAAAATATACGAAACACAAGGCATTGGAATTCAAAATTATTATTATCCAACTATTTTAAACATCATTGCAATTGATATTAAAGATCTCAAAAAAGACCAAAATTTCATTTCATTTACAGGACTTGAAAAAGATGAGCTGGATCTTAAAGAGAATGAAATCATTATTGGAAATATACTCTCCCACAATTTCAACTTATTCAAAAATGACCCCCTAGAATTAATAATAACCGATGAAATAAAAACACTTATATCACTAGAAAATGATATAAAAAGCTTTAAAATAAAATCGATTTTCAAAAGTAATTATGCAAAAATAAATGAAACTTTAATTTTTATGAATATAGATTATTTTATTAAAAATAAAATTTTACATAATTCTAGTATTAATTACCAAGTAAAAACAAAAAATTTAAATCCAAATAACAAATTAATTGAAAAGATCAAGGCTGTTAATCCAAACATTAAAGCAAAAACTTGGAATGAATACAATAAAGAATTTTATAAAATATTGAAAATAGAACGAAATACAATGCTAATTATTTTAGCAAGCATTTTTATTGTTATTGCCGTTAATACATATTATCTTCAAAAAAGAATAATAATAAACAAAAATAAAGCTATTTTAATACTATTGGCTATGGGGCTTAGAATAAAAAAAATAAAGCAAATTTTTTTTATTCACTCAATAATAATCTGCACTTTAGGAGGACTTCTTGGCTTGGCATTGGGAATTTCCATTTCTCTAAATATAAATGAAATTTTAAAAATAATTGACAATCTGGCAAACACTTTAATAAATTTTTTAAATCAAATATTAGCTTTAAAAATGGATGGCATTAAAATACAAATAGTAAAAAATACAATTACTCCTAAATTATTTTTAAGCGATTTAGCATTTACTTTCTGCTTTGCATGCTTTTCTACAATGTACTCAAGCATAAAGGCAACAAAAAAAATTGGAAATCACAAAAACATTGAGACCATTAATGGGTAGTAAAATGGACAATATATTAATTATAAAAAATCTTTGCAAAGCATATAAAAAAAATAAAACAAAAATTCAAGTAATAGAAAATTTAAACTTAACTGTAGAAAAAGGTGAATTTATTTCAATTCAAGGGAAAAGTGGTTGTGGAAAATCAACTCTTTTTAATATGATTTCAGGAATTGATAAAATAGATTCTGGAGAGATAATATCATGTGGAATATTTTTAAAAAATGCAAATGAAAAAATATTAAGTTTGTACAAAAACAGACAAATAGGTTTGGTATTCCAAAATTATAATTTAATAAATGAATTTAGTGTAATTGAAAATATAATTTTACCCCAAATTATCTCAGGTCAAGAAACAAAAGAAACAGTAAATAAAAAAGCTTTCGATCTAATGAAAATATTAAAAATAGAAAACAGAGCAAACCATTACCCATCAGAGCTCTCAGGAGGCGAATCACAAAGAGTTGCTATTGCCAGAGCATTAATCAACGAACCCAATATAATATTGTGCGATGAACCTACGGGAAATTTGGACCTAAACACAGCTAAAACTGTAGAAAATCTACTCATAAATACAGCTAAAAATTTTAAAAAAACCTTAATACTAGTTAGTCACAACCCACAATTTGCAAACAAAGCAGATTCAAAATACGAATTCAAAGATAGGACATTAAAAAAAATATGATACTAAGACTACCAGAAATTACAAAAATTGCATATTTAATTTTTAAAAATTCAACAAATAAAATAGCTTTAATAGGTTCTGGAATATCATTAAGTTTAGTAATGATCCCATTAATTATTGTTTACTACATGTCTAGCAACATCATGACTTCTACTATTAATAAATATATTGAAAGTGAAGGATTTTCAATACAAATAGAATACAACGACACAAATAAAACTCATTATCTAAAAGACAGATTAAGCTTATTGAAAAAAAAATACAATTATAAAGATTTAAATTATTTTTTTGAAAAAAGAACTTATGGAATTATTGGAAATAATAAAAAACAAGGTGTACTAATAAGAGCAATAGAAAACAAATTCATATTAGAAAATAAATCAATAAAATTAATAAAAGGTACTAAAAATTTAAAAAAGGATTCTATACTCATTTCAAATCAAATAAAAAATAAACTAAATTTAAATCTTAATGAAAAAATTGACATTTTGATCCCAAATACAAAAAATGATAAAATAATACCCAGAATAAAAAAATTTAATATCTCAGGAATAATTGAAACCGGATTAAAAGATATTGATAATAATTTGGTATTGATCTCTTTTGACAACGAAAATTTAATGTCAAAAAAATTTTCAAAAAGCATAATTGGTCTTAAAACAAATTTTAATTCCATAAAAAATAATGAAATCTTAAAACAGAATTTAGAAACCGAATTTCAAGAATTCCAAATAAAAACATTTTATGAACTTTACTTAAATAAATACAATAATCTAGATATAAGTAAAAAACTTTTAATATTCATTATGACCTTGATTATAATATTTGCAAGCATCAATATATCTTCGTCCCTTTCAATGCTTATTTTTGAAAATAAAAAGAAAATTGCAATACTAAAATCAATTGGAATGAATAATTTAAACATAAAAATAATATTTCTTTTGATATCGCTCACATTAAGCACTGCCTTTTGTGGAATTGGAATAATAATTGGAAATTATTTAACACTTAAAATATCTTATTTAATAAACTTTGTTGACTATGTTTTAAATTTTTTTTTAAAAATATTTGGAGAAGAAAATTCTGAAATATTAAACTCAGAATATTACGTATCTGAATTTCAAATACATTTAAGTTTAAGCTTTAGCTTAACACTTCTTGGTCTTTATATGTTAATAAACATTTTAACTACGTTAATTCCGCTTAACATTGTCTCAAATCTAAAAGAAAAAGAAATCTTAAGATAGTTTAAAACTCTATTTAATTATCACATTATAAATTTTAATAGCAGAAAAATCCTTTTCAATTGTAGGATAAATCTCATTTGGAAAAATCGTACTAATTGTGAAACTCTGCTTGGATTTAGATTTTAAAAAAGAATTGGCAGAAGAGATTAACTTTCGTTTTAAAGACCTAATCACTCTACCTTCCTTATCAATATAACCAATTTCAATCTCCAAATTTTTAATAACATCCTTTGAAGAATTGAAAACTTCTATCACAGTATTTGCCTTACAAATCCCAAAAGACTTTTGAAAATAATTTCCAATATATTTAAATTTTAATATAAAAGAATCCGAGTCAAGATTAACGCCAATTTTATCATCAACATTTTCAAAAAAATCAATATCAATAATATCTAATACTATCTTTTTAGGATTAACATCAATGGCTCTTGGTATGCTTGATATAACATCAATTGGAATATAAACATCCTTACCCCATTTTGCAGAAAAATCACTTTCTTTGGCAAAAACTCCATTAAACACAGATTTGCCAAGATCATCGTAAACTGTAACTCTGTAGGAGATCTTTTTAACAGGATGCATTGTTGAGACAACCCCTGCTTTAAGCTGATACAAATGCGCATCTTCAAACACCAAAACTTTAGCATCCTCTATTTCTATGTAATATAAATCTTTGGGATTTGAAATAAGATTGACAGCTTCAACTATTAAATCCGTAGCCATAGTAATCGGAGGAAGACCTTGCGATGTGGAAGAGGGATCAAATTTTTCTTTCAAAGCCGTTTTACCATTCCCATTCATGCTAATGAAACTCTGAAAAGATCTGTAAGTAATCAAAGAAATACAAAATATCAAGATAGAACTTATGGCTAATATTAACATTCTGTTCTTGGATTTCTTAAATTCATAATAATCAATTAAATCTAAATCATCCCTTATTCCAAATTCTTTTGCTTGTAAAGTTACATGGATCATTTTTTTTCTAGATTCTTTAGTATTTACCTTATCAGCAATTTCTTTAAAAAGAAAAAAAAATAAACTAAACATTGACTTATCGTGAAGAGAATAAAAATAAATAGATTCAAGTTCTCTAAAAGCAGTATCTATCTTGCCTATATCAACAAATCTTTTGACTCTTGAATAAGATCTTCTAAAATGAAGTCCTATATTTTCAATATCATTATCAGAAATATCTGATACTTCAATAATATTTTTAATACTCTTTTTACTTAAAATTTTATTTCTATATTTTTTAAGTTTTGACAAATAAATCTTAATTCTATCTTCAGATGTTTTACTATTCATTATCTTCTAATTCATCAACTTTTTTTAAAAGCCAATAAGCAATATTCCTAGCTGTGGTCTTTGTAATAGAAATTCCTATAAAAGAGTTTATTAATACTATTTTTCCCTCTTCTCCACTTTTAAATTCTTTTGAAGCCTCTTCTAAAACACCTTCTTTGGTTTTTGTGTAAGCAATCTCTTCAGAAATCTCTGTGGATTCAAAAACAAGATCACAAAAAATCTCTCCTGTATTAGTTACATTCCCATAAATATTATTAACAGGAACTAATTTGTAATCTTCAGCTTTTTCAAACCTATAAATTACTTCTTTCATATAAACGAGTATATCATAATCAAAAAACATAGCCAATAAACAAAATTTATACAAAAATAAATTTCAATTTTAAAAAAAATGATTATTAATTAATAATCATTTTAAACTTTTTTTTGTGAAATAAAAAATAATGATATAATAATTAAAGGCTAAAAATTAAAACAAAGGAACTTTATAAAAAGTATGGACTTCAAACAAATAAAAAGCAATGTCGAAAAGGTTAAATTTTTAAGAAAAGATTTTCCTATTTTAAATAAAAAGTTTGACAATAAGCATATAATTTATTTTGACAATGCAGCAACCTCTCAAAAGCCCAAAAACGTAATTTATTCCAACGCTGAATATTATGAAAATTACAACGCAAATGTACATAGAAGCGGTCACAAATTTGCAATTCAATCAAGCATAAAAATAGAAAAAACAAGAGAACTTGTAAAAAATTTCATTAATGCAGAATCTGCAAAAAATATAATATTTACCTCTGGAACTACTGATGGAATCAATACTATTGCAAGTTCATTTTTTTGCTCAAAATACTTTAAAAAAAAAAGATGAAATTATTCTTACAACTCTTGAACATAACAGTAATTTACTACCTTGGGTAAATCTCGCAAATTTAGCTGATTTAAAAATTAAACTAGCCAAATTCAATGAAATGGGAATTATTACCCCTGAAGAAATTGAAAAACTTATTACAGAAAAAACAAAGCTCATCAGTATTTCAGGAATAAATAATACCCTAGGAACCATTAATGATTTAGAATCTATTGGAAAAATTGCAAAAAAATACAACATATGTCTTTTTGTAGATGCTGCACAAATGGCACCTCACATAAAAATAGATGTTAAAAAAATTGGCTGTGATTTTTTAGTATTTTCTGGGCATAAAATGCTTGCCCCAACAGGAATAGGAATTTTATACATTTCAAATAACATGGTTGAAAAGCTTCATAGCTCAAAATTGGGGGGAAATACTGTAGAAGAAATATTTATAGAAAATGAAAAAATTAAATTTAAATCATCTAATACTCCTAATAAATTTGAATCGGGAACCCCAAATATTGCAGGAATTATTGGGCTTGAAGAGGCAATAAAATATATTAATAATATTTCTATGGATTTTATTTTAGAGCATGATCAGCAGTTAATTGAATATGGGGTAAAAAAATTACAAGAGCTTGACGAAGTTGAATTTATACTAAATACAAATCTTAAAAGAAATTCAATAATATCATTTACAGTAAAAAATATTCACTCTCACGATATTGAAACCTATCTAGATACAATGGGAATAGCAACCAGAGCCGGAAAAACTTGTTCCTACGTAGCATTTTTCCCAGAAAATTTAAATAAAAACCATCTTTTAAGAATTAGCTTTTATTTCTATAATACACAAGAAGAAATTGATAATTTTATATTGGGATTAAAAAAGGTAATAAAAGAACTTTCATAAAAATTTATAAAATAAAGATCTTAACAAAGTTAATCAAAAATTGTATTTTTGATTAACTTTAATTATAAGATTAATAAGCATTATTTTAATCTTTAAAAATATCAAAATAATTTCGGCTGTACATTGTATTTTCAAAGTTTTTTATTTAAAAATCTTTATATTACCCTTTATTATTGATTTAATAAATCAAAGAAAATAAAATTAAATTATGCTCACTGAAAAAACTAAAAAAGAATTAATAAGGCTTAGTAAAGTAAATAATTACATAATAAAAGTGGAAACAAACCAGAATTTCAAACATCAATCTAAATGTGGAGATCAGATTTTATTCCAAATAATAGAAACAAACAATGGAAAATTTAATTTAAAACATCATGCATCTGGATGCATAGTTTTACTTGCAAGCGCCAACGCTTTAAATAAATTGTGCAATAACAAACCAAAACCTGAAATCCTAAATTTAGTGCAAAAAGTGATAAACAATGATTTTGCAAATCTAAATGAAATTGACGTAAGCTTAACAATTTTTGACGTATTTACAAATACAAATAGAAAAGACTGTTTTTTACTACCATACAAGTCATTAAAAGATAGCTTGGAAAGCTACAAGCCTTTAAGGAGAGCTATTAGATGAAAATCTATTCACACTCATCAATCGGATATGAAGGAGAACTAATCGAGATTGAAATAGACATTAAAAAAGGAATTTCCGGAATTGATATCGTAGGACTTGCCGGAAGTGAAATTAAAGAATCAAGAGAAAGAGTAAAATCAGCTATCAAGAATTCAAATTTTCATTTTCCTAAAGATAGAATATTAATAAATCTTGCACCAGCTGGAATTAAAAAGCTTGGAACAGCTTTTGACCTTTCGATTGTTATTAGCATTATTAAAATCCAAGAAAGTAACGATAATAAAAACTTAGAAATCTTAATATTAGGAGAATTGCAATTAGATGGCAAAATAAGATCAATGAAAGCAGTTTTACCAGCCATAGCACTTGCCAAAGAAAAGGAAATAAATTTGCAATAGTTCCTTTTGAAAATTTAGAAGAAGCTAATCTAATAAATGGCTTGAATATTTGGGGTGTTAAAGACTTAAAAGAAACTATAAAAATAATAGAACAATTAAACAACAACATCTTTCCCCCAAGAACAAATATTAAACAACAACCAGCACCCGAAGAAGATCATATTATAGATTATGACTTTAAAAATATAAAAGGACAGCAAAGAGCAAAAAGAGCAATTAAAATAGCAATTGCCGGCGGACATAACATAATGTTATTTGGCTTACCTGGAAGCGGAAAAACACTTAGTATTAAATGTGCTCAATCCATTCTTCCTCCACTTACAAGTAAAGAGCTTATAGAAACAAACAGAATATGGTCAATATCCGGGAAATTAATAGACAGAAAGATAATAAAACAAAGACCCTTTAGAAATCCTCACCACACTGCTAGTAAAGAAGGAATAATAGGAGGGGGCTCTAATCCTTTACCCGGAGAAGTATCCCTTGCTCACAACGGAATATTATTTTTAGATGAAGCTTTAGAATTCAAAAAATCTATCTTACAATCTTTGCGTGAGCCTATTGAAGACAAAGCAATTCAATCTCAAGAGCAAGTTCTAAATCATTCAAATACCCCGCCAATTTCCAATTAATGCTTGCAATGAATCTTTGTCCTTGTGGAAATCTTGGAAAGAAAAATACAGATTGTTTTTGCTCACAACAAGAAATTTCAAATTATTGGAAAAAACTTGGAGCTGCAATGCTTGATAGAATTGATATTAGAATTCCAACAAGATCAATTAACAATGAAAAATTACTCAGCGAAACAGGCGAAAGTTCAAGCGAAATAAAACAAAGAATAATAAAAGCAAGAAATATTCAAAATATAAGATACGAAAATTTTGCAAACATAAATAAAAATTCTGATCTTAATTCTGATCACATTGAAAAATTTTGCGAATTAAGTGCAATTTTAAAAAATGATTTGATTTACATCTTAAACAAACTCAATATATCTTCAAGAGCAACGCATTCAATACTAAAAATTGCAAGAACAATCTCCGATTTAAAAGAAGAAAAAAATATTTCAAGAGAAGCCTTGCTTGAAGCAATTGAACACAGAAAAAACGGAGAAAATATGCTTGAAAAATGAAAACCCCCTAAATATTTGGGGTCTTAATACTAAAATTCTATTTTATCAATATAACTTTTAAGCTGATTAGCAGAACTGTTAAACCTTTCAAGCTCTTTAGGACTTATCCTAAAGTTTAAAACTTCTTTTACCCCTTCTTTGCAAACTATAGCAGGTGCTCCAATATAAATATCTTTAACTAATCCCCCATACTGACCATTAATATAAGAAGATATTGGCAAAATAACATTTTGATCTCCGATTATTGCATTTACAATATTCTTAATACCAAGACCAATAGCATAATAGGTTGCTCCCTTTAACTTAATAACCTCATAAGCAGCATTCACAACCTTTTTATGAATTTCATCAAGCTCAGGTTCAGTTATTTTACCTTCAGCAAGATATTCTGACAAAGGTTTCATTGCTATTTTTGTTTCATCCCAAGTAGCAAAAGAACTGTCACCATGCTCACCCATAACATATGAATGTATATTTTGAGTATTAACATTAAAATGATCGCTTAAAAAATATCTAAGTCTTGAAGTATCAAGAATAGTACCAGTACCAATAACCTTATGAATAGAAAATTTGGAATATTTCATTGTAACATACGTCATAATGTCTACAGGATTACTTGCAACTACAAAAATACCATCAAAACCACTAGATACAATATTGGCTACAATATCCTTAAAAATTTTAGAATTTTTATCAACCAAATCAAGTCTCGTTTCACCAGGTTTTTGATTAAGTCCTGCTGTAATTACAACAATATCTGCATTAGCACAATCTTTGTAAGTCCCAAACAATACATTAATATTCTTCTTTAAAAACATTTGGCCATGATTAAGGTCCATGACCTCCCCTTTTGCTTTATTTTCATTCACATCAATAATCACAAGTTCATGTACAAGCGAATTGTCTATTGTCAAGGCATAAGCAAAGCTTGAACCTACCCCACCAGCTCCAATAAGAACAACTTTATTAGACTTAAGCATAAATTACTCCATATAAATTAAAACTATAATATACAACTAATTTTAAATAAGTAATGATAAAAATATTTTATCGCATTTCCAAAGGCTTTGCCAATCACATAGCACAAAAATTAACAAATTTAATTATCATTAGATTTTAGGACCGCAAGAAAAGCACTTTGTGGAATCTCAACATTTCCCACCATCTTCATTCGCTTTTTACCTTCTTTCTGCTTTTCTAAAAGTTTCCTCTTACGAGTAATATCACCACCATAACACTTAGCAGTAACATCTTTTCTAACAGGAGAGATTGTCTCTCGAGCAATGACATTAGAGCCAATAGCACCTTGAATGGCTATTCTAAATTGCTGCCTTGCTATTTCTTCTTTCAATTTTTTACAAATCCCAACAGCTTTAGCTCTGGCACTGTCTTTAAAAACCAACTGAGAGAGTGCATCAACTCTATCCCCATTAACCAATATATCTAACCTTACCAGATCTGTATATTCATAATCTAAAAGCTCATAATCAAAAGAAGCATATCCACGACTCACGGATTTAATCTTATCATAAAAATCAAAAAGGATTTCAGAAAGAGGCATTTTATAAATAAGTTCAACACGTTTAGTATCAAGATAAATTAAGTTTGTCTGAACTCCTCTTTTTAATAAACACACACTCATAACATTTCCTAAGAATTCTGCAGGAACAATAATATTGGCCTTAATATATGGTTCAAGAACGCTTTCAATAGCTTCATTTCCGGGAAATTGCTCGGGAGTTTCAATAAAATAAGATTCTCCCTTTTTAGGAATTATTTTGTATCTAACAGAAGGAGAAGTCAATATCACATTTAAATTAAACTCACGCTCAATGCGTTCTTGAATAACTTCTAAATGTAAAAGGCCAAGAAATCCACATTTAAAACCATGCCCAAGAGCTGCTGATGAATCTTTTTCAAATGTTAACGATGCATCATTAAGTTTCAATCTATCCATTGCCTTTAAAAGATCATCATATTGATTAGAATCAACAGGATACACTGAAGAGAATACTACAGGCTTAACTTCTTTAAATCCCTCAAGAGGAGATAATGCGGGAAAATCACAAAGAGTTACTGTATCTCCTATTTTCACATCTGATATGTTTTTTATTCCTGCAATAAAATATCCAACATCTCCTGCCTCTAGACTATCTTTTCTTTCAAGTGATATTTTAAAAATTCCAATCTCTTCAATTAAATGCTCGCTATTAGTATGCATTAACCTAATCTTATCACCTGTTTTGATTTGTCCTTCGAAAATCCTAAAGTGAACAACAACTCCTCTATAAGAATCATAATGTGAATCAAAAATTAATGCTCTTAACGGATCCTCAATACTTCCTCTAGGAGATGGCACATACTTACAAATAGCTTCAAGCAAATCATCAATTCCTATTCCATTCTTAGCAGAAATCGAAATAGCAATTTCTTCATTTAATCCTAAATCATTTTTTATTTGCTTTTTTACAAAATCAACATTAGCATTTGGAAGGTCTATCTTATTAATAACAGGAATAATTTCTAAATCATGCTCAAAAGCCATATAAAAATTAGAAACTGTTTGAGCTTGTATTCCTTGACTTGCATCAATTAATAAAAGAGCCCCCTCACAAGATGAAATTGCCCTTGAGACTTCATAAGAAAAATCAACATGACCTGGAGTATCTACAAAATTTAACTCATAAAAATCACCATCATTACTTTTATAAGTAATTGTTACTGCCTGACTTTTTATTGTAATTCCTCTTTCTCGCTCAATATCCATACTGTCAAGCATCTGACTTTTAAAATCACGATCAGATATTATTTTAGCCTTTTGAATAAATCGATCAGCTAATGTAGATTTACCATGATCAATATGTGCAATAATGCAAAAGTTTTTCTTATGAATACTAATACTAATCCCCCTGAACTACAAGTCAAGATTTAATTATTTTTTTAAAAATACAGAATTTTTAATTTGACTTCTTGATTTCGCAATATAAGGAGAAAATCTTGGTGCAAGATCTACTATTAATTTCCAAGTATCTATTGCTCTAAATTTATAATCGCCATTAGAATAAGCATAAGTAGCAGCAGCAACATTATAAACTATTTCCCAAAAATCTGTAGATTCAAAAGCATTTTTTATTGCCTTATACTCATTAATTTTTTGAACAAAAGACCTTAAATTTTTAAACTGATATACAGGTTCATAATAGCAAACATACTCATACATTCTTGTTAAAATTCCTACTGCGGCTATAAGTCCATGAGTAATTGAAAGCTCATAAGCTTTTAAGCGCAAATAAACTTTTGACAATAATTGATGAGTATCAATAACATTGTAGTTTTTAAATCTGTAAAGATTAAAAATAAAATCAATACCAAAAGCTCCTCTTACTTGCTTTAAATAAGAAGTCAAATAAAATGAAATATTAAATTCATTATTTGACATACTATTCTCGCCTTGAGAATAATCATGATAACTATAATAATCTTTTTTAGTTGAAAACTTGTTTAATATATCATTCAAATAATCAATCGTATCAACATAATTATTCTCAAGTTCAGCCATTTTAGCTAAAGAAAAAAGTATTTTTTTTTCAAAAGATTCATCTAGTAAATAATCTCTGTCTTCAAAAGACTTGTAAAGGTTTAATTTTTCAAGAGTTGCATTCCCAGACATACCATAAGCTACTGACAAATAATAACTAGCTTCAGGATAAACGCCTTTTCTAAGCAAAGCTTCCTGCAAATAAGTAATAGCATGCGTAAGATTAGATTTACCAAATTCAGATTTAGAATAAAGTAATTGCCTGCCTTTTTCAAGTAAAATCCAATATGGAAAATTTTTATTACCTAAAGAATTCAAAAAAATAGAAAAAGGCAAAGCAAAAAAAATTAAAACCACATTTCTCATAATAATAAATATATTAAATTAACCCATAAATTACGAGAAAATTTAATATTAAAAGAAACAATAAATCAAAATTAAACAAACTTAAATATCATTAAGAATACCATTACAAAAAGAGCAACAGATTCAATTAATCCTAAAACTAATAGATATGTGGCAAATCCTTTCCCAGTCTCAGAAAATGCATCACAAGCACCTGCTGCCGCTTTACCTTGAGCAAATCCAGAAACAGCAATAGCAAATCCACCACCTATGCCGGCTCCAAGCAGCAACCATGGATTTGTCTGCATCATTACCTCATATAATGTGTTCATCAAAATATATCCATATATTATTTGAGTCAATGGTGCTGAAACAAAAACGATCAATAAAAACGGTGCCGGCTTTCCTTGCATATAGCATCTCTTCCACGCCCCAATAGCAGCACTACCTGCTGCCCCCATACCCAATGCAGAACCTATTGCTGAGATTGTTAAAGCTGAATTAACCCCTATTAAACCTATATCCATAAATACTCCTTTTTTTATTTTTTCATTTTTCTAAAAGGCTTATAAGCACATCCACTCCATTCTTGCCCTAAATGGTTTGAAAATTCAAGCATATTAAGCCTTACTCCATGAACAATTACTGAAAGCAAAGATAACATTATATTTAAAACATGCCCAAAAAGTATAACAATAATCCCAACTACTATAAGACCAATATTAGAAGATTTTAACAAAGGTATTGACATAGCATTAAAACTTGCTGAAATTGAAAGTCCGGCAAGCCCCACTGCAAAAAGCCTAATATAAGATATTATATCTGCAAACCCCGACACAGTGGTTAAAAACTGCTCTATAATACCCCCAAAACTTTTCAATATGCACTTGAAAAAATTTGAACCATCTTGCTTGCCAAAAACAAATACAAGTACAACGCCAAAATATATTATATTATAAACAATATTATACATAGGAAATCGGGATTGACTTAGTATTAAATTCAAAACAAGATAATAAAGTCCAACTATACATATAAGCCAACCAATCTGTGCAATTGAATGAATATGGGGCTTTTCTTTTACTTGTCTGAAAAAATTCCAAGCATGTGCTAATGAAATTTGCAAAACTCCTATTGAAAAACAGATAAAGATAATATTTTGTACACTATTTTTCTCTGTCAAATAACTAACTTTAAACGAATTTAAAATAGGAAACATTTCAAGAATTAAAGGACTACCAAACCAAGTTCCAGTCATAGCACCATAAAGTATCGACGATACACTTAAATAAAATATTAAACCATGAACTGGCGTTAAGGGCTTGCCCTTAAGAAGGAAAGTCAAACTAAGTAAAATTCCTATCAAAAAAAATATCACTCCATAAGCCGCATCACCTACTATCATACCAAAAAACACAAAGAAAAATAATATGAAGATAAAACTTATATCCCTTTCTTTATACCCAGGAATTGTCTCTAAAATATTAAAAATAGGTGCAGCTAAATTGGCAATTCCTTTTCTTTTTATATACGTTGGAATAATATCATTTTCTTCGGGATCTGCAAATTGAGCCGCAAAGCCTGCTTTTAAAACCGCGTTTTTAAGAGATTCTTGACTTTCAACTGGAACAAATCCTGTAATATACGAAAAATTCTCAAAATCAGTTTGCATATCGGCTAAAACTTGCTCAAACTCTACGATTTGATCGTAATTTTTTATCTCATCTTTTAAAATATCAATATATTTATTAAAAAGAGAAATTTGAGTCAATTTTTGATCTAAAATTTCATCAACAACCTTTAATTTATTATTAATATAATCAAGATCAAAATTAAACTTAAACTCATCAGCAATTTCAATTTTTTGCTCAAACTCACCAACACTCACAAAATAAGAAGTGTTTTTTATGTTTTTGATCAAAAACACATTAACATTGGGATCTATTAATAAATTTTTATATTCACTTTTTTGGATTTTAAAAAATTGAATATAAATGTTAAATTCTTTCAATTTGTTAACATTCTCTAAAGAAAAATTTCCCCAAATAGAAATCAAATTCCTTTCATGCAATAAAGATCGTTTAATATCTTGAAATTCTTTAATTTCATTACCCAAATTAACTATGCTTCTTGCAATATCTAAAAAATCACCATTAGAAGACTTTAAAGCCTTAACACCTCCATCTTCTTTAAGCAGAGATAAAGCTTGTATTAAAATTCGTCTATTATCAATGCTTTTTTTTAAAGAATCTGAATTCTTATTGCAAGAATTAATATGAACTACTCCAAAATCTCTTAAAATTTCTAATGATTCTTTTTTATATTTTGATAAAGTTAAAAGTAAGACTTTTTTCATTTTTACAATCATAAGCTGTTCCTATTTTTTTTTATCAAACTAGATTTAGCAATTTTACCCCTTACAACAGCCGCAGTTTGCTGATCTCCAAGATATATATTAATTTTTTTTATATTAGCCTTAGCTGTTGGTATCATAACCTTCTCAAATAAATTAACCCTCTGAGATGTTACTCGAAACTCTTTTAAAAGCAAATCAATCTGTTTTTTTAAAATTTTAAGTTCTACATCAATTTGAATCACAACTTTAAGAATCTCAATCCCCTTATCTACCCAATAAGGGGTAAAAAGTAAATCATGCCTTATGTCTTCATATTCAATAGAATCAAATATAGGAATTGCAACCCCTGCAATATTTAAAGACTTTTTGATTACTGTTTTTACTTGAATCCAACTCTCAAAAGGAAATTTTTCGCTAAAAAGAGAAATCCAATTAGAAATACTATCCTTAAGCTTTTGTTGCTCAAGATTTTTAATTTTGTAAGAATTCTCAATTTTAACAATTTCCATATAAAGCTGTTGCTTTTTAAGCTGCAAAGTAGGCAAATATCTCTTAAACATTTTAAGTTCATCTTTTTGCTTTTTAAGATCGTTTTTGGTCAATTTAATTTTAGACATAATCAATAAGTCTCTTTTTTGGGCCAATATTTCTCAATAAGCTCTGTTTTTATTCCCGTTTCTTTTGGGCTAAAACAACTAGCAAGAATGTTCCAGCCCAAATCTAAAGCCTCTTCTAAGGGAATATTAACAGACAAATCCATCATTTTACTTTCAAACATATTGCTATACTTGAGCAATTTTTCATCCCACTTAGTCATATTAAATCCCATCGCCTTTTTTTCCACAGACTCTTTTGAAGATGCATAAAGCTTGATCATTGAATCCATTATAGTCCTGTGATCGTCTCTAGTTCTATTATTTACCATTTGCTTAAGTCTTGAAAGGGACCCAAAAGGCTCTATTCTGCCACCTTTTAAATAATACTGACCTTCTGTAATATACCCGGTGTTATCAGGAACAGGATGAGTAACATCATCACCCGGCATAGTTGTAACAGCAAGTATTGTAATCGATCCTGCACCTTCAAAATCAATAGCTTTCTCATAACGATATGCAAGCTGAGAATATAAATCTCCAGGATAACCCCTGTTAGAAGGCACTTGTTCCATTGTAATAGATATTTCTTTCATTGCATCAGCAAAATTTGTCATATCTGTAAGAAGCACCAAAACTTTTTTACCTTTAAGAGCAAACTTTTCAGCAACAGAAAGCGAAATATCAGGAACAGTTAAAGATTCAACAACAGAATCATTAGCAGTATGAACAAAAAAAATCGCTCTACTTAAAGCGCCTCCCTTTTCTAAGGAATCTTTAAAAGTCAAATAATCATCATTCTTAAGCCCCATTCCGCCAAGAATTATTAAATCAACTTCTGCTTGAAGTGCAATTCTCACAAGCAACTCATTATAAGGCTCGCCAGAAACAGAAAAAATTGGCAATTTTTGAGATTCAACAAGAGTGTTAAAAACATCTATCATTGGAAGCCCTGTCCTTATCATATTCCTAGGAACAATACGTTTTGTAGGATTTGCAGAAGGCCCCCCAATTTCAATCAAACTATCATCAAGAGAAGGGCCCCCATCTCTAGGATTCCCAGAACCATCAAAAATTCTACCCAACAAATTGTCGGAAAATGAAACCTGCATTGAGTGCCCCAAAAACTTTATTTCGTCTGACGTGGAAACACCTCTTGTACCACCGTAAACTTGAAGAGAAACTTTTTCTCGATCAAGCTTAATTACTTCGGCTAGAGAACTTGTATCTTTTGCTTTAACAATAGCAAGCTCCCCATACTTAATACCTTGAGCTGTAACAGTTATTACATTGCCTGCTATAGACTCTATTTTACTATAGACTCTTTTCATATATATATTTCTCCAAACCCCCTAAATTGCCTTTTTAAAATTTATTAACTCACTCAAAGCATGTTCCAATTTATTAAACTTATAATCTTTAAAAAAAGAAAGATTCATGTCTAAAAGATTTTGCCTTAATTCATTTATAAAATCTCTCGCTTGAAGCTTATCGAAAAACTCAAAGTTGGTTTTAAGAATATTGTAAACTATATCAAACATATAATTTTGACGCTCAGAACTTACAGCAGCATCAACAGAATCAAATGAATTTTGTTGTAAATAGCATGAATCAAGAAGTTCAGACTTCAAATAAATCAAAAAATCCTCATTACTTATACCCTCTTCACCAACAACTTTCATCATTTGATTAATTTCATTACCTTTCACCAAAAAAGATCTTGCATATTCGGTTTTTTCAGAATCAATAACACCTTTATATTTACTCCAAGATTCAAGAGGACTAATAGCTGGAAATTTCCTAGCATCAGACCTTTCTCTTGTAAGTCCGTGAAATGCTCCTACAACCTTTAAGGTTGCTTGAGTAACTGGCTCTTCAAAATTACCACCAGCAGGGCTTACAGAACCACCAACTGTCACAGATCCAATATCACCATTATTAAGAACCACAATTCCTGCCCTTTCATAAAAGGAAGCAATAATAGACTCAAGATACGCCGGAAAAGCCTCTTCACCAGGAATTTCTTCAAGACGACCAGACATTTCTCTCATAGCTTGCGCCCATCTTGAAGTTGAATCTGCCAAAAGAAGAATATCAAGACCCATTTGCCTGTAATACTCACCAATAGTAATAGCAGTATAAACAGAAGCTTCTCTGGCTGCAACTGGCATTGAAGATGTATTACAAATAATACAAGTTCTATCCATTAAAGATTTACCGGTTTTTGGATCCATTAACTCAGGAAATTCCTTAAGAGTTTCTACCACTTCTCCTGCTCTCTCACCACAAGCTGCAATAATCACTACATCAACATCAGCATTTCGACTTGTAACCTGCTGAAGAACTGTTTTCCCAGCTCCAAAAGGACCTGGAATGCAAAAAGTTCCCCCTTTGGCAACTGGGAAAAATGTATCTATAATTCTAGTTTGAGTCAACATAGGCTCACTAGGGATAAGCCGTTTCTTATAATTAGTGATAGGAATTTTAACGGGCCAATGAAAAGACATTGTAATATTATGCCTCATACCAGAATCATCTTCAATTACAGCAATTTGCTCATCAATAGAATAATCACCATCATTTACAATCTCAACAATTTTATAAGTATCTCTTTTATAAAATGGAACCATTATTTGATGGTGAACAGTTCCCTCAATCACAAAACCTAAAAAATCTCCTGCAATAACGATGTCTCCAACTTTGGAGGTTTTTTTAAAATTCCACTTTTTGTCTTTATTTAAGGGCCTTAAATATACACCCCTTTCCAAAAAAAATCCACATTGAATAGCCAATTCAGGCAAAGGATTTTGAAGCCCATCATACACTTGAGTTAAAAGACCCGGTCCGAGTTCAACTGTTAAAAGTTTGTCTGTAAATTCAACTAAATCTCCAACAGATATCCCTTTTGTCAATTCAAAAACTTGTGCATCAACTTCATTACCTCTAATACGAATTACTTCTGCTTTTAAATTTCTACCAGCAGTCTTTACAAATAAAACTTCATTCATAGAAACTGAACCTTCTACCTCAATAGTAACTAAGTTTCCATTAACTCCAACAACTTTTCCTTTTGTATCCATTTAAATTCCTTTTCTAAACTTTTTCATCAGTTTTATCAATTAAATTTTTACAAATATTGTCAAAATTTTGACTACCTAATTTTTCTTTAAATAAATCATGCCTTAAAAATAACCTTAACTTTAAACAGTAAATTATTAATTTTTCAAAATCAAATTCATGCCCAACCTCAAGATCAGTTAAAAATTGCCACTTAATAAGGTCAAAACTTAATTCTATTTCAAAAGGATTTTCTTTCAAGCAGATATTTTTCAAAATACTTAGATGGTAACTTGAAAAATAAGTAGATTCTAAATAAAAATCCTTAGACAACCCCAATTTCTCCGACCTTAAAGCTGCAAGTGTATATCTTATTGTATCTTCAAAATCAAGAAAAAGATCAATAACTCTTGATTTACCCCTATCTACCTTAGATTTTAACAATCCTTTTAAAAAATCAAAGTCCTTTTTACTTAAAGAAATTTCGACATTATTCAAAAAATCTGAAACACTATAATTTTTCAAAGATTTTAAATCAATATAAGGCAAAGAAGATAAAACATAATAATATGAATCCAACACAAAAATACCCTAGACCACTTTTATTACTTCCTTAAATCTTGGATTAAGATAATCAAAAAGAATGTCTGCAATAGTTTCAGCCGAAAAATCATAATGCAAACCAATATTCTTTTTTTGAATCTTAAACCCTTTGCTTATGCCTCTGAAAGGCCTAAGCTCCATCTCTTCCTTAAGCTTATTACCAAGTTTTAGTCTTAATATCTGCTCTAAACTAGAAAAATCAGATTCATTTAATTGAATAACTAATTTTTCTCCCTTAGCCCATGAATCCGTTATTTTAATTATAAGCTCTGCCAAAAAATTATTATCACTAAAAACTTCCGCCACATTATCTTTTAAAGCATTTTCAAAAAGAGATTTGAGATTCTTTTCAACGCCAATAATTAAATCTCTTATTGCCTGACGAGAAGCTTCAAGGGCATGACATTTATAATCATTAGCTTCTTTTTCTGATTTTGCCTTTAATGCTCTAGCAGCTTCTTCCGCTTTAACAATTATTTCTTCTGCCTCTCTTTTAGCCTTCAAAATAATATCATTAGATACTCTCTCGGCTTCTTCAAGCCCATCTTTTTTAATTTTATTTATCAGATCCTTTACCTCAAATTGCATTAAAACTCCTTATCAAACATTAAAAAATTGGCCCAATAATTTTATAAACATTGCCATCAAGCACTATATCAAGATTTTTGCTTGGAAATTTATTTTTAAGCCCTTCTCTGAAGATTTCAATACCCCTTTTATTTATCTTATCCCAAAATTCATCATCAACAAAATTTAAAGTTAATACCTCAATAATAATCAAATAACCTCTTCCAAACTTAGATCCATAGCCTGACGTAAAAGTCGTTGTAACGCTAAAAAGACCATCTAAAAGACCATTTGCAGCCTTACCCCTAAAAGGTCTATTGGGGTGAATATCATAAGAATTACCAAATTCATTCTCAAGCACAAAATCAACATCAAGACAAATATGAAATAATACATTTTCAAATTCATTAAATTTTGATATATTCACTTAAACTAAATCTCAACTATAGTCTTCCCAGACCCACCATCACTAGGATGAGCAAAATAATATTTTCTAATAAACTTCAATTCTTTTAGTAAATTGTGAACTTCTCTCATAAGATGGCCCTCCCCTTTTCCATGAATAATCTCAAATTTATTAATGCCATTTAATATAATATTATCTATTTTCTTATTCAAAAAGTCTAGAGCATCAACAGACCTCATACCCCTAATATCAATGGCAAAACTTAATAAATTTTCCTTATTATAATCAATTGAAAAATTAAAATTTTTGCCATCCTCTTTTTTTTCTTTAAAGTTTTCCAAAGATATCTCTGAACTAGAAACACTAACATTAAAAGCACCCACATTAACCGTGACCTTCTTTTTTGAGATACCGACTATTTTTCCTTTTGTATTAGAATTTAATATTTTAACTCTATCTCCTATTTTAAAATCTACAACCATATTTTTCTTATTGTTAAGAGAATTTACTTTATTTAACTTGAGGTTTACATTTTTTTCCAAATCTGATATAAAAGCTTTATTCTTCGCAACATTAATATTGCCCTCTTTTATTTCTCTAACCAAATTTTCTAAAACTTTTCTTGAATTTTTCAAAAATTCATTCTGCTCATTTAAAAGCTCTTTCTCAATATTTTTTTCCTTTAATAGAAGATCTTGATAAAAATTTTCTAACTCTTTTTCTTGCAATTCTATTTGAATTAATTTCTTATCCATACTTTCTTTAATTGAAAGTAAATCCTTTTCTTTTTCTATTAATTTTTCTAAAATTTCATTAATTTCTGTTTTTTGAGATGAATAAATTTCATTAGCACGAATTACTATATTTCTGTCAATCAAAGCCCTACTAGCAACATTAAACGCATAGCTTTCACCAGGAATGGAAAAAATTAAATTATAATTAGGCTGCATCGTCTCTAAATCCATCCGCATAGAAGCATTAACAACGCCTTCATGGGTATATGCAAAATATTTAAGAGCATTATAATGCGTTGATATTAAAACATAAGAATTAATATTGATTAAATATTCAAGAATTGAAATAGCAAGCGCCTGCCCTTGATCAATGTCTGTCCCTGAGCAAAATTCATCAAATATTACAAGGCTATTTTTTGTAGTATGTTTTAAAATATAAGAAACATTACTCATATGGCTTGAAAAAGTTGAAAGAGAATTAGAGATTGACTGCTCATCACCAATGTCAATAAAAATATTATCAAAAATTTTAAAAGTGCTAGACTCGCCAACAACAATAGGAATCCCAAATTGAAACATTGCACTAAGTAGTCCAACTGTCTTTAAAGTTACCGTTTTCCCACCAGCATTAGGACCAGTAATAATTACAATACGATTCTCAGCAGGAGTAAAAGTTATTGCCTTTGGATCCTTTAATAAAGGATGATGTGCATCAAAAATATTTAATACATTTGAAATTTCGGGAAATGTCCCTTTAGTTTTAATTCCATAAATCGCTCGTGCTTTTAAAGAATCATAATACAAAAAATTATTATAAAGATTATCTAAAATAACAATGTTGCTATGAACTTTAGCAGAAAGATTTCGTAAAATTTTTAAAATTATTCTCTCTCTTTCTAAACTCAAATAATTTAATCTATTGTTATCATTTACAATATCACTTGGTTCAATATAATATGTTTCACCTGATGACGAAATAGAAATAATATTACCCTTAATTTTACCTTTAAAATTAGACTTAAGAGCAAGGGTATATTTATTCGATTTATAATAAACAGAACTAGAAGTCAAATATTCTGCGTTCAAACTAATTATTTTTTTTATCTGATTTTCAACTCGTCTATTTAAATTTTTAATTTCAAATTCAATCGAATCATATTCTTTTACAACACCACTTCTCAATTCAAGAGCATCAACGTCTATATGCTCTTTCAATTCATTAAGTAAATTTTTTAGCTCTGGGCTTAAAAATAATAAATCAGATAAAATCTGAACATCAAGATGCGTGATATCACTATTCTTATTCAAGAATAAATTTATTCTTAAAATCTCATCTAAAAACACTGCAATATCTCTTAAATTTTCAATAGAAACTCTTGAATTTTCTTTTGATAATAATGAAATAGGATATTTTAAACTATTTATAAAAGAGTTTGGATATCCTTTGTAATTTTCAAAAAGCATCCTAATCAGACTTACAAAAGAAAACAGTTTTTCTAAACTTTCTCTTGTTTTTAATATTTTCTGACTACTTAGTAAATCAACAGTGTCTGGATTAGAAACGTATTTGGATACTAAAGATAAAATTTCATAAAAATCAATATTTTTCAAATATTTATCTTGTTCATCCTGCATAATTTTTATAATTTTTAAGCTCTGACAAAATCTTCAAATAGCTTTCATATCTAAATTTAGAAATCCCATTGCCTAAAGAACTTGTAACAAAACAACAAGGTTCGCTAACATGCAAACAGGATTTATATTTACAAAAACTAGCAAAGTTTTCAAACTCTTTAAAATAATACTTAAGACTCTCAAAGGGCAATGTTTCAATTCCAAACTCCTTTATTCCTGGAGTATCAACTATTATTCCGCTCTCAGAATGAAATGATATTGAATAAACGGTAGTATGTTTTCCTCTAGAATACTTGTGTGAAATTTCATTTACAGATTGAGAAGCTCTTGAATCAATCAAATTTATCAAAGAAGACTTACCAACACCAGACTGACCAATAAAAGAAGTTCTTGTATTTTTCAAAACCTCTTTTACTTCTTCAATACCCTCAAAAGTTTTAACAGAAGTTTTTAAAACCTTGTATCCTAGATTTTCATAAATTTCAGAAAATTCTTGTGCTCTTTGGCTTATTCCTTTGTCAATTTTATTAATCACAATAATAGGAACAATATTTTGTTCTTCTGCAACAATAAGAACTCTATCAATAAAAAAATTTTTCATCTCAGGAAAATTAGCAGAACTTACAATCAAAACATTATCAATATTAGAAACAATTGTTTGCCTAAGATCTGCTTTCTTGTTATAACGCCAAAGAATATTTCTTCTATTTAATCGCTTATCAATATACACTTTGCGAGATCCATAAATATACCCTAAGACTATATCCCCCGGAACTAAAGGACTGTACTCCTTAAAACCTGTTTCTAATACCTTGCCCTTGAAAATTCCTTCATAAATTAACTTGCTGTTAAGCTCTAAAATAGAATATATATTATTAACTCCCCAAATAACTTCAAATTCAAGATAATTCAAACTATCATTCCTTTAAAGCGGAGATTATATTTTTTACAAAAATTTTGATAAAAAGTCAAATTTTTATTTCCGGTCAAATAAAATTCATCTACAAAATCAAAATCATTTTTATAATAATTACCTTTATGTTCTGGAAAATTCATTGATCTAATAAGATTTTGCAACACCAATTCACGATTCTCATAAACAGGAATTTTCAAAAAATCTTCTATCATTGCCTTAAGATGCAAATAATGCGTGCATCCAAGAAAAACAATTTCTCTATCAGTATCTACAACTTCAAATTTCAAAGCTTCTAAACATCTAAGGGCATCTTTTCTGTACTTCTCTCCATATTCAACAAAATTAACAAGCTCCCCAGCAGATTTTACAATCAAATCACTATGTATATTTACTTGATCTTTAACAAATTTGCTTTTAATAGTAGTATTTGTTGCAATCAAAAGAACTCTTTTTAAAGAAAGATCTGGAACTGAACTTACCTCTGGTAAAGTATAGACTAGTGGAAAAACAAAATTTAATTTATTGTATACATTAACAGAAATTGTATTACAAGCCAAAACCAATGCGCCAATACTATAAATTTTTTTAAGTTTATCAATCAAAAATAAAACTGCCTCTAAAAGATATTCGGGACTTTTTTCTCCATAAGGGAAATTTTTATTATCGGCAACATAAACATATTGGCATCTCCCTATTCTACTTTTAATATATTCAAAATAAGAAAGCCCTCCTATTCCTGAATCAAAAATAATTATTACTTCTTTGAAATTTTTCATTACAAAATAATAATCACCTCTAAAAGATAAAGTATAAATATTAATAAAGTTAATATCAAGAATTAAAATAATAAAAATTGTTAAATGTTTTTTTAAAAAAAATTTTTAAGCTATAATAAAATTAATTTAGCAATATTAATAAGTATTTAGGATGATAAATAAAATGTTTGCAAGCATTAAAGATATTTTAAAAAAACCAATTTTAAACAACAATGTTACAATAAACGGCTGGATTAGAACCAAAAGAAGCAATGGCAAGATTGGATTTATAGAAATTAATGATGGGTCAACGCTTAAGGGAATTCAAGCTGTAATAAACGAAGAAGAAAATCAATTTAGTGAAAAAGATCTAAAAAAATTAACAACAGGAGCAAGTATATCATTAACGGGCCTATTAGTAGAAAGTCCCGCAAAAGGGCAAAATTACGAAATAAAAACACATAGTTTTAATGTAATCGGAGAAACAAACCCAGAAACTTACCCATTGCAAAAGAAAAGACATTCTTTTGAATTTTTAAGAGAAATACCTCATTTAAGAATACGAACCAACACATTTGGAGCTATTGCTAGGGTAAAAAATAAAATTTCATACAAAATCCATGAATATTTCCAAAAAAATGGTTTCTTTTATATTAATACGCCAATAATTACATCAAATGATGGAGAAGGTGCTGGAGAAATGTTTAGAGTTTCCACACTAAAATTCAATAAACCAAACAATGCTCTTGACAATATCGATTTTAAAGACGATTTTTTTGGAAAAGAAGCTTTTCTCTCTGTCACTGGCCAATTGCATGGAGAAGCATATGCAATGGCTTTATCCAAAATATATACATTCGGCCCAACATTTAGAGCAGAAAATTCTAACACCGCACGCCACGCTTCAGAATTTTGGATGATAGAACCAGAAATGGCTTTTTATAAGCTTAACGACAATATTGCCCTAGCAGAAGATCTCTTGAAATATCTTTTAAGTTCAATTTTAAACGAATGCTCACAAGATATGGATTTTTTAGAAAATTACATTGAAAAAGGTCTGATCAAAAAACTAGAAAATGTAATAAATTCAAATTTTGAGGTTATTACCTATACTAAAGCAATTGAAATTCTTGAAAACTCAAAAAAAAATTTTGAAATAAAACCTTACTGGGGAATAGACCTTCAAACAGATCACGAAAGATACCTAACAGAAAAGACCTTTAAAAAACCGGTAGTGGTCGTTGATTATCCAAAAAATTTCAAAGCATTTTACATGAAAGCAAATAAAGATAATAAAACCGTTAAGGCAATGGACATACTTGTTCCAAAAATTGGAGAAATTGTGGGAGGAAGCGAAAGAGAAGATGACCTGCAAAAATTAGAAAATAGAATAAAAGAATTAAACCTAAACATTGAAAATCTAAACTGGTATCTTGATTTAAGAAGATTTGGCTCGGTTCCTCATTCTGGATTTGGACTTGGCCTTGAAAGATTGGTCCAATACTCAACAGGAATATCTAATATAAGAGATTCAATACCATTCCCAAGAACTCCTAAAAATCTTTATTTTTAATCAAAAAAAGGAAATAAAAAGATGAAATTAATAAAATTTTATAAGTTAATGCTACTCTTTCTTTTTGCAACAAGATTATTTTCAGTAAAAGATGAAAAATTAAACAATAAATTGGAATTATTTTCAAACGTAGAAACAAAAATAAAAAAAAAATCTAAGACTTACGATTCAAATCCAAGCAGCAAAAACACCGAAAAAGAATCAATTTTCAAAAGAGATACAAACAATGAAAAAAATATAAATTCCAATATATACATACAAAAATCAAAAAAAATTAATTACCCCAACAAAAATTTAGGCAATAAGATCAATCAAAAAACTAAAAATAACGAAAATTTTACAACAACTAGTTATGTTAAAGTTTATCCTAACTATAAAGGTGATAACTTTCAAGAAATTAAAAATGCCAATAAATTTCCAGTTAAAACCGAAAAAACTCATATGCTAATCGGCCCAATATTAAAAGATAATCTAGGAATAATAATTAAAATGCTAAAAACAAAGGGATATACTTTAATGGAATATATAGAGAACAATAATTAAGATTTATTTTTTGCCAAAAATTTTAAAATCTCATCAAGTTCATCATCTATGTATTTAAAACTATTCTTATATTCACTTTCATTTAATCCTACCAGCTCATGATTTCCATAATGAACCCAAGTATTTAATTCCTTTTGGTTAGAATATTTATTAACATAATAATCAGGAATATAATCTGAGAATCCATGATCCTTATAATCATAAACTGCTATTTTAACATTTTTACTCTCTATACCTTTTTTTAAAACTTCATTTCTCAAATAAACAATAGTACGACCTGTATCAAAAATGTCATCAACAAATAGCACTTTATCGCCTGCCCTTAAATATTTTGGATCATAAGTCCAACCATCTATCATTATCTTTTTTTGCTCATTTAAAATATCATAAGATCTAGCAACAACAGCAGCATATAAAAGAGGTTTATCTACTTTTACAAATTTAAAAAATTCGCTAATAATATTGCCAAGATAGGCTCCTCCTCTCAAAGAGACATACATAATATCTGGAATAAATCCATCTTTATAAATTTTATAAGCAAGCTTAAATCCATTAATTCTTATCTCTTCATAAGAAACATATTTTTTCATAATTCAAATTTATTCCTTTTATTCTTTTCTAATAACAATAAAATTTATTTGATCAAAACATTTCACTTGCAAACTAACACACAAATATTTACATAAAATAAAAACATTACAGACTAAAAGCTTTACAATTATATATAAAACAAAAAAGGGCTAAGATTAACTCTTAACCCAAAACTAAAATTTACTAAAATGAAATTTTAAAAGAATCGTTTCCTCTTAAAATTTTATAAGTATTTTTTCCAACCTCAAGAGCATCATAAAATTCTCTTAAATTAGAAACACTTTTTGAATTTACAGAAAGAATTACATCTCCTGACTTCATCTTAATACTTGATGCTAAATTTTTATCAATATAATCAACAACAACACCTTTAATCCAATTCCTTAAATTAAGCTGAGCTTTAATATCATCAACTAATGGATACACAACAAAACCTGGAAACATCTTTGACAAAGAAAGCTCTTTATCCTTAGGTCTAACAGCAAGAACAATCTCAATATTTTTTTTGACATTGCCTCTTAAGATTTCTACATTTACTTTCTCACCAGCATAAAAATCACTAATATATGATGTAACATCTTGAAAAACGCTCATAGAAACCCCATTAACCTTCATAATAATATCCCCTGCTCTAAGCCCTGACTTAACAGCAGGTGAACCCGGATAAAGAGAGGCAATAATTGCAGCTGAAACATCATTACTTTCAACCCCCAAGCTTTTTAACACTTCAGAGTCTCTTGTCTTTAACGGATAAAAAGAAATTCCAAGCCAAGCAGATTCAATTTTTTTACCTTTAAGGAAAAAATCTACAGTGCTTTTAATATTGTTAACAGGAATTGCAAAGCCTAGCCCAATATTTCCACCAGAATTTGAAGCTATCCAAGCATTAATTCCAATAACCTCACCTTTTATATTCACAAGAGGGCCACCTGAATTACCCCTGTTAATTGCAGCATCGGTTTGAATAAACAAATTCCTTGATTGCAAATTAGGATTTGCAGAACGCTGTAATCCACTCACAATACCTGCTGTAACTGTAAAGCTAAATTGAAAAGGACTGCCTACTGCCATAACCCAATCACCTATTTCAAGCTTATCACTATCTCCAAGATCAGCTACTCTAATAGTTGCATCATCACTTTCAAAGCTAATCAGAGCAATATCTTTTTTTTCATCTTTGCCAATTAGCTTAGCCTTATGCTTTTTTTTATCATAAGACACAACTTCAAGTTCAGTTGCCTTATCTACCACATGGCTATTTGTAACCACATAAAATAATGATTTTTTTTTAGAATCTCTACCAATTATTACTCCAGACCCTGCCCAATTACTTTTTCTCTCAGAATCAAATTCTGGCATATCAAAAAAGAAAAATGGAATAGGAAAACTCTGCTTGATTACCCCTGTTGCATGAACTTCCACAGATGACGGTAAAATTTTCTTAGAAACCTCCCTAAAAGAATCTTGCAAAGCTCGTACGGTATTGTCCTTTTCTTCCGCAAAAACAATGTTGCTTCTATTAGAATCTAAATAATGCATCCCAATAAAAAACCCAATACCCAAAGCCAAAAAACTAAGAAGAAATCCAGAAAAAAACTTTTTTTCCACTTTTATAACCTCCACATAATTACTCAATTTTTATAAAAAATATTTAAATATTTGATTAATTTAAAATTTAAACTTCACTTAAAATTAAAGGCAATCCATCAACAACAGCAACAGTATGTTCAAAATGGGCAGAATAACTAAGATCAGATGCAAAAACAGTCCAACCATCACTTTTTATTGAAACCTTGTGCCCCTTTAAGTTTACCATAGGCTCAATAGCCAAAACCATACCTTCTTGAATTCTAATATTTTTAAAAAAAGGAGCATAATAATTTGGAACACTTGGTTCTTCATGAAGTTCAAATCCAACACCGTGGCCTGTATATTCTCTAACTATTCCAAAACCAAACGGTTTTATATAATCTTCTATTGCCTTTGATATATTTAAAATTCTATTTCCAACTTTCATCTCAGCAATACCTTTGTAAAGAGAGGCATTTGTAACTTCTAAAAGTTTATAGATACTAGAATCCACATTCCCCACTTTAAAAGTTTTTGCCATGTCACTATAAAACCCATCAAGAATAACACCACAATCAATACTAACAATATCCCCATCCGCTAATTTTCTTTTTCCGGGAATGCCGTGAATAACCTCTTCATTAACAGATGCACAAATAGTGCCCTTAAACCCACGATATCCCTTAAAAGCAGACTTAGCTCCATTTTTAATAATAAAATCATAGGCTATCAAATCAAGCTCCTTGGTGCTAATACCAGGAACAATATTTCTCTCGACTTCCAACAAAGTAAGCGCTAACAAACTTGCTGAAGCTTTTATTTTTTTAATCTCATCTTTAGATTTCAATCTTAGTTTAGTCAAAATTCAACTTCCTTTCTCTAAGTGTATCTATCATATTTTTATAAAGCCTTCCTTCATCAGTTTCATAAAAAGAATAAGAAGCCAAAATAGACTCTTTGCCTTTTTCCATTTTTCCCAAATAAAGATAATTAATTCCTTGTTTTAAGTAGATCTTTGATACAAGCTCACGTTCATAGTTAGTGCTAAAATCTTTATCGTAAAAACTACTAGGCAATAAAGATATTCCTTTATTAAAATATCTTTCCGCTTCTTTATAGTCTTTTTCAGAAAAGCTCAAAACTCCAAGATTATAATAAATTCCAAACATATATTTTTGAGATTCATTGTCAAAAATTATCTTTTTTGCACTAATAAAATCTCTTTTAAGGAAATAATAATAAAATTTATAAAAATCATACCAATCTTGTTTATTTTCAGTAAAAGTATAAATTCTAAAAAATAAATCTAAGTCCTTTAAATCTGAATAAAGCAGTAAATTCCAAACCAAGAATTGAGCAATACTCGAATTGTACTCAGTCTTATAAAATAGTCGCCACAAATAAGATTTTTTTGCCTCATACTTAGAATTTGCATAATTTAATGCAAAATAAAGTTTAAAAAATAACGGATCTTCCTTATAATTAGCTATAATTTCATTAGCCTTGGAATAATTTTTAATTCTAAAGTATATGTTTGCTAAATAATAACTTATTATCTTATTATCTTTAAACATCTCATTAGCCTTATTTAAATAAGAAATTGATCTTTTATAATCATTCTCACTATTAGCTATGAGTGCAAGATTTAAATAAACAAGAACATTGTAATCAGGAAATCTTGTATAAAGCTTTAAATATTCATTCTTAGCATTCTTAATATCTCCTTTTTTAAAATAAGCATCAGCAAGCAAAAAAAGCAAGGTGGGATCTTCTTCATTTTTAATGGACTTAAGATTGGAAATTGTAAAATCTAAATCATTAAGATTATATGAAATATATGCAAGCTCTTTTAAAAAATTTTTATCTTCTTTAATTTTAAAAAGTATACGCTTAGCAGCATCTATGTTTTTTTTCTCTATATACAAAAGCATTGCATTTACTAAAAATGCATTATTTTTTAGATTTAGACCTATCTCTTCAAAAATACGAACATCCTTTTCTTTATAGATTTTATCAATAAATCTGTTAAAATCCAAAAACCCATTATCTGCACTTAAGTTCTTAATAAAAACTTCATCATAAAGACCTTGATACTCTTCGCTATTTAAAAGATATTGATTTGCAATTCTATAGGCGTCTTTTAAAAGCCCAATTTTAAGCTTAGAATAAACTTCTAAGGCTCTTAATTTCAAATTCCCCGGCAAAACTTTAACGCCAAGATCTACTATCTCACCCATAAGATGATAATCACCTGTATTTAAAGCCCAAAGTTTAGCTCTTTTAGCAAGGGCTAGCCATTTAAATTCAGTATTAGCATAATATGATGAAAATAGCATTGCTTTTTTAGCATCAGAAAATTTTTTTTTATCAATATAAAAATCAATTCCCATAATAAGTTTGCCAAAATCTTTCTCCCCTCTTAAAAAATATAAAATATTGGGATCGAAATAAAAATAAAAACCCCCTAAAAACACCAATAATAAAAATAATGAAATGAACAATAAAGTTTTATTTTTTCTCAATACAACTCTCCATATTTTTAAGTAAAGCATCAAGTATACCATTTATAAACTTGTAAGAATTTTTACTGCCATATTTTTTGGCAATCAAAATTGCCTCATCAATTACAGCACGTTTTGAATTTTCAAAATTTTGGAACTTCAAAGAATAAACGCCCATCCTAAGTATTGCAAGATCAACCTTATCCATGCGATCTAAAGACCAATTCAAAGAAATATCTCTAATCAAGCTATCAATATGCTCTAAATTATTAAAAGTACCATTTACTAAAGCAGAATAAAACGACTTAATAGATTCATTTTCTACATCTAATCCTTTATCTTCAATATTAAAAATATCAAAAATATCGTCCATTGCACTTTGATTAATATCAATGCTATAAATTTTTTGAAAAGCCAAAACTCTAACTTCGTGCATTAAATCCATAATAAAATTATATAAATAAAGATAATTTTATTTCAGACTAGAATCCAAGATTTGTATATTTGCAGACTTGTTAAGCTTACCATACATATCTTGCTGCACTCGAACAACAATTTGCTGTTGTTGAACATTAATCATATTATTTCTTATTGCATCTTTGACAATCAAATCTGCAGTAGGAGACACTTTATCATTCAAGCCTAAAAATTTCTGAGCATATTTTTCTGTAACTTTAATAATATGAAACCCTTCCTTTGAAGCAATAGGAGAAGATATATCACCCTTATTAAAATTAAAAACCTCCTTCACAAAATCAGCTCCAAGAAGATTTTGAGCATTTTGATCACCCCTTGATAAAAACCCAAGATCACCATTTTTAGCCTTAGAAGACTCGTCATTTGAATATTTTCTTACAGCTTCTTCAAAAGTAATTTTTTTTGATCTTATTTGGCTTGAAATATTTTTTGCTTGATCTAAAACATCTGATCTTTTTTTATCTTTAGTAGAAAAAAATATATGACTAACTCTTGAAATATCAGGATTTACAAATTTAGTTTTATTGGCCTCGTAGTACTCAACAATTTCTTTCTCGCTAGGAGTTTTAATTTCAGAAAACTTGGGCTGAGCTTGCTTTAAAACAAGCTTTTGAGAAGACAGAGACCTTTTCATTGAAGACAAAAGCTCGCTCCAATTTGTACCTTGTTTTTCTATCATCTGCTTGATTTGCTCATCAGTAAAATTTACAAGTCCAAATTGGGTCCTAATTGTTTGCATAACCTCATCATCTGAAATTTTAATTCCTTGTTTTGAAGCCTCTTGGCTAAAAAGAACATCTGCTATTAAAACTTGCAAAACTTGCTTTTTCTCAGCATCAGTCAAGTCTCTGCCTTGAGTCTTTTTAAATATATCAACCTTAGAATCAAAACCGGTTTTAGTAATAATTTCATTCTTGTATAAATTAATAATAGCAACAGGAGTATTTTGAGCAAAAGAGTTATTAATCCCTACAGTTCCCAACATTACCCAAAATAAAAAATTCTTCATAACATAACCTCTTATTAAAGAATCACTCACCCACTAATTTAACAAAATTTTACATTTAAATCTAGTTAATAAAACATTTTTATCTATACAAAAAACTAGAAATTCCCTGTCCGCCGCCAATACAAATAGATACTATTCCTTTTGCTTTATTTTTCATTTTCATAGAGCGAGAAAGTGTCAATAAAATTCTTGAACCACTAACTGCAAACGGATGCCCCAAAGCAATAGCACCACCATTTACATTAATAATATCGCTACTTATATTGTATTTTTTAAACAAGGCCTTTTCAATACTTAATGCTTGAGCCGCAAATGCCTCATTTATCTCAATCAAATCTATTTCACTAGGATTTAAACTTAATTTACTAATAATACCTTCAATGGCCATATAGGCTCCAAAACCCATATAAAGTGGATCAAGCCCCACGCTTTTAAATCCCCCAATATAAGCTAATGGACTTACACCTAAGCTTTTTACTCTTTCCTCACTTGCTAAAATTAAAAAACAAGCACCATCATTTAAACTAGAGGAATTCCCGGCAGTTACTGTGCCTGATTCCTTAAAAACAGGATTAAGAGATGCTAGCTTATCTAAGGTTAAATTCTCTCTTATTTCCTCATCACTTGAAACAATCCTGTTAGAATTAGCCTTTTTATCAAAAACAGTCAGAGGATAAATTTCATCCTCAAAATATCCAAGTTCTCTTGCCTTTAATGCCTTTACATGAGAATTGTATGCAAATTCATCTTGCATTTCTCTTGTTATTCTATACTTTTCTGAAAGATTTTCAGCCGTAAGACCCATGGAAATAAAATTCAGAGAATCTATTAAGGCGTCTTTTTGGATTGAATCTTCAATTCCAAAATTACCAAATTTAAGACCATCAAATCTAATCTTTCTAGGTAATAAATAAGGAGAATTGGTTAGATCTTCCACTCCTCCAGCTAAAACAATATCATTGTCTCCAAAAGTAATAGAATTAAATGCAAGCTCCAAGGCCTTAAGACCAGAACCACAAACTTTATTAACGCTAAATGCAGGCACAGTGTCACCCAAGTTAGACTTTAAAGCAATTTGCCTTGCAATATTTTGACCAAGTCCTGCAGATATTACATTGCCAACAATAACCTCATCCACTTTGCATAACTTATTTCTTCCAAGCAAAGCTTTAACAACTTTTGAAGATTCATCAATAATATTCAAACCCCTAAAAGAACCTCCAAACTTGAAATTGGGAGTTCTAAGCCCATCAATAATAGCCACCTTTTTTATCACAATTACTCCTAAAGTCTTAGTAAACTTATTGAATTATACAATACAATAGATCATATAAAAACTAAGCTTATTTAATAAAAATAAACTATTTAACCTGAATTATTTAATAAACAAACTAAAGTGCTATAATTTAAAAGTGCGGTTTAAAAAAATATTTTTAATAATATTTATAATTTCTACTTTAAAAGTTTATTCTTATAACTACGCAATCCAATATAAAAATGAAGGTATTGACAAATATTATTTTGAAATGCTAAATGATGGATTCGGGTTTTCATTAAGCGATTTTTTTGATGACTTAAGAAGTGGTTCTCTAATTTTTACCTATGCTTCAAAATACAATTTTATAATAAATCTAGAAGCACATATGTTAACCTATAGGGGTTATAAAGACTCACCGAAATCTTTAATTAGTAGAACAGACTTAATTGAAATAGGCTTCATGTATTATTTTCCAATCTTATTACTAATTAACGGAAAAAATTTTGGTGAAATAGATTTGGGAATTGGAATTAAAAACTTATTATTTGGAGACTGGGGTGGACATTTGATGCAAAGCATAATTCACCTCATTTTAAATCAACATCGCCCAATTCCAAGTATAAAAAGTTACGATAACTATAATTACAGAGGATTTTTAAGCTTTGCTTTAAATTACTCTTACATGAATTTTTTAAATTTAGAAAATTATATGGACTTATCTTATTTTGCAGATTATTTTATCAAAAACAGTATTGGAATTACCTTAAAAAATAAAAATATTGGACTTAATATAAAACTTTACTCCCAAATTCAAAATCAAATCAAAAGCCTTAAAACATATTCAAAAATACAAGAAGCAGAAACAGGAATTGGAATAAATTATCAGTTTTACTCTAAAAACTTTTTCATAACTAATAATTTAAACATTAAAAATTTTTCAACCAAAGAAAATTTCTTAAGCGTTGGGGGATTTGGAATAATCATTACACCTGAAGAATACAAAAAAATATCAAAATCAAATAATGAATTTAATGTTTTAAGCAATAATTTTTACTTTGGATTTGACATTATGATCCCATTAAAAATAAGAAATTCATTATTTTATAAAATAAATGAAAACATCAGTCATTACTTTTCAATATCAACAAATTATTACACTAATTATAATGAAACTAATAGCTTTACAAATCAGTTATCATCAGGCATCATGTATGAATTTTTACCACAAAAAACATTCAATCCTTACCTAATTTCGGGATTATTTTTTGCCTACAATCAAAATAACCAAGATATTAAAAGCATCTTCAGACCAATAAGAATAAAAAACATTCTTCAGGCGGGAATTGAAAATGAATTAGGATTTTTGTTCAAAATACTAAAATACCGCAACACCGAGTATATTTTCAAAATATATTCAAAAGTCAGTTACATTCCTTTAGCTTATAACTTAGATGAAAAAACATTGGAAAAACATTCTATTAACTTTAATTATTTGGGAATTGGAATAGTTGTTAAATAGCCTAATACTGATGATCTTTGTTAACAAACTTAGTAATATGTGGCAAAAATAATATATCTGCCCTACCTGTAGGCCCATTTCTATGTTTTGCTACAATAACCTTAGTTTCTATTGGTTCTATCTCATCAGAAGACTCAAATTTAAAATCCTTATCCCTGTGAAGTAAAATTACAATATCGGCATCTTGCTCTAATGCTCCTGATTCCCTTAGACTAGCAAGATTGGGCTCACGCCCTTCTGTATCTCTTGTAAGCTGAGATAATGCAACAATAGGAATCTCAAGCTCTCTAGCAAGCTCTTTGAGAGATTTACTAATCGAAGCAACTTGTTCATGCCTTGGAAGATTTTTTGTTTCAAAAGAAATCAGACTGATATAATCAACAAATATTATATCTATACCATAAAATCGCTTAAGTTTTCTAGCTTGAGTTGCTAAAGTTAGCAAACTAATATTGGGAGTATCTTCAATATAAAGCTCAGAATCACTAATCTCATTTACAATATCATTTAATGATTTTATCTCTTGTCCAGATAAAATGCTATTTTGAACTTTAAAGCTATCAATACAAGATTGAGAAGAAATTATTCTTTTTATTAAAGCATCTGCTGTCATTTCAAGAGAAAAAAATCCTACTTTTTTCTTTTCTTCTTTTCTTAATGCTATAGCAGAAGCAATATTTAAAGCAAATGCCGTTTTACCGATGCTAGGACGAGCACCAACTATAATAAAATCACTGTTTCTAAATCCCCCAATAAGAGAATCGACCTTTCTAAAGCCACTTGGAATTCCGAAGTTTGATTCTTTTTTCTTCATACTGCGCTCATATATCTCATTATGAACACGTTCTGCAATAACTTTAGCATGATATAGATTTTTACTAGAATAATCTAATTCAATTGAAAGAATCTTTTGTTGAGATTCTTCAACAATCTCATTAATAGATTTTGTAGAATCATTTATATAGTCATTAAGTTCTTTAGAAACATTTAAAATGCTTCTACGAACACTCTGTTCTTTTACAATTTTAGCATAAACATTTATGGTTCTATCTGTTGGCAAATAAACTGAAAGTGAATCTAAATAGTCTGGCAAATTGATTAAATCTTTTTTAATCAAAAGCTGTGTTTTTGAAACATGCTTAGATACTTCTTCAAAAACAGTAATAGGATCAATATTTTCCCTTTTTTCATAAAGCGAAACCATTGCTTTGAAAATCAACTTGTGAGTTTCATTATAAAAATCATCAGCTCTTACATGAAAAACAATCTGCTCTATTTTATCTGAATTATAAAATATACTAGAAATTACTGCTTTTTCTGCACCATCATTAAAAAGAAGTGCAGAATTCGAAAAAGCTGCTAAAGCCACAAACTACACTCCTGCTCTTTCAGCTTACTCATCCGCTCTATTCAACTTTTTACTTAAAGACTTTTTATCCCCTTGCTTTTTTTCTTTTTTTATCTCTACTTTAATAATAGAGCTAATACCTTCATAAAGCTTAATTGTCACATCATAAGTTCCAAAAGTCTTTAAAGTTCCATGATGTATATCTATTTTTCTTCTCTCTATATCAAAACCAAGTTTTAAAAGTTCATCAGCAATATTTAAGCTATTAATGCTATGAAACAACTTGCCAGAATCATTAGATTTCATGAAAAATTCTAATTTAACAAGATCAAGCTTAGATTTCAGATCGTTAGCCATTTGTTTTTTTGTTTCTTGCTTTTTTAATATTGATCTTCTTTTTTGATTAAAAATTTCAATATTATGTTTATTTGAAAAAACTGCAAAACCTTTGGGTAGTAAATAGTTTCTAGCAAATCCATCTTTTACCTCTACAGTATCTCCTTCTTTTCCAAGATTAATAAAATCTTCCTTTAAAATCACTTTCACAATTACCCCCCAAATAATTATTTTTTTACAAAAGGCAACAAAGCCATATATCTTGCTCGTTTAATTTCTAATGCCAAGCGCCTTTGATGCTTAGCAGAAGTTCCAGTAATTCTTTTGGGCAAAATTTTACCTTGCTCGGTAATAAACTTTTTAAGAAAATCAAAATCCTTATAATCAGGATGCTTGCCAGAATCACAAAATTTACATGACTTTCTCTTAAAAAATCTGAAATTTGAATTTTTCTTAAAACCATCTTGCTGATTTTCAAACCTTGAATCTCTTTGATTTGTATCTCTATCTTTATACATAAAATTAAACTCCATTAAAAAGGTATATCTTCACTAAATTCATCATCAATAATATCAATATCCTTAACTATATCTTCTTTTTTATGATTTATAATGCTATTAACATCTGAATCTTGCATTTGAATAGTATTAGAACCTGAACTAAACATTTGCAAATTATCTACAAATATATTTACCTTACTCCTCTTATCACCTGTATTCCTATCTTGCCAGCTTTCATATTTAAGAGATCCACTTACCACAACTTGTTTGCCCTTTTTTAAATAATCGTTGAGACTTTCGGCTCTTTTGGAAAAAATAACACAATCAAAATATTGCGGATAATCAATCCATTCATCATTTTTCTTCATCCTTCTATTATTAGCTATAGAAAACCTAAGAACAGCCATACCACTTTCTGTATAAGAAAGCTCAGAATCTCTTGTAAGCCTACCAGACAATACTAATGAATTAATATCAGCCATTCAACAAAACCCTCTTATTTTTCCTGAACATTTGTGCTTTCAGAACCTGTTGCTTCAACTTTAGAGGCAACCTTGAGACTATCTTTGTCACTATTGTCCCTAAATTCTCTAAAATTTCTTCTTTTGATTTTTTTAGTATTGATCTTTCTAACTATTTTAACCAAAATCATATACCTAAGCAAGTTTTTAATTAGCTTAAGCCTTGATTCAAGCTCTTTTAAATTATTACCTTCCATACTAAACTCTATTATTTCATAACGACCTCTAGCCTGCTTTTTGATGGAATACTCTAGAGCCCTCTCTCCAATAAAATTACTAACAATCTCAGTTGCACCAAAAAATTCTAAAGATTTTTTAACCTCTTCTAAAGAACCTTTATATTCAATTTCCTCGCTTCTAAACAAAAAACATGCCTCATACTTTTTAATCATTACTAAAACTCCTTATGGTCTATCGCATTGCAAAATATGCAACAAAGGTTACTTAGTTAGTATATAAAAGAGACTAATTTTTTTCAACAATAAAAACTTTTTATAACATATAAAATGTAACCAAACAATAATCTTAACCCTTAATCTTCTTCTAATTCGCTAAGTTTATAGGTTTTCCCCGATTTACCTTGCTTTTCAAGTTTTTTATCTTCTTTCATTTCAATATAAGTCTTAAGTCCTTTTTTTACATTATCAACTGCAACCATAACACTAGCTTCAAAAAGACTCTTGGGAGAATAGGTATCAATAGCCCTTTTAATATAATAAACATTTGACCCATAAAAAAGCTGAACCTTGCCATTAATAAACCCTATTTTAAGAACTCCAGCCTCTTTAAGCAAATCATTATCAACAAGCTCAGTATTAATAACATCTACATGCAATCTTGCAGAACAAACATCAATTTTTGTAATATTATCAAATCCACCAAGACCCTGAATTAAAAGATGCGCAATCCCAAGACTCTCTAGTTTCCCTTCTTGACCTTCAAAAAATGGATCGTCTGTAACAAATATCTGAAAATCAAAATATCTATAAAGCCAACTAAAAGTAAAATAATAAAGAACAAAAAATATTGCCCCCAAAGGCACTACAACAATCCAATTTGTCTTAGAATTTCCTTGAAGTATTCCAAACATAAAAAAATCCAAAAATCCAGTAGAAAAGGTATCGCCAATCGTAACATCAAAAAAATTAGCAAGCAACAATGCAAATCCCGAATAAGTGGCATGAACAAAATAAAGCAAAGGTGCTGTAAAAATAAATAAAAATTCTAAAGGCTCAGTTATTCCTGTTAAAAAAGCTGTCAAAGCTCCAGATAAAAGAAGCGCTGCAACCTTTTTTTTATCGTCATGAACAATACCCTTGTAAACCCCCAATGCTGCTCCAGGCAGTCCAAACATAATAGAGAGATAAAATCCACTGCTAATCTTAGCAAAACCTGATGAAAATTTACTAAGTGATGGGTCTAATAGCTGAGCATAAAATATATTCTTAAGACCTCTAACAGTATTGCCATTAACAATCTCCACCCCTCCCAAAGAAGTAAACTCAAAAGGAAAAGATAAAATAGAATGCAACCCCAAAGGCAATAAAAGTCTATTTAAAAATCCGTAAAGAAAACTACCAAAATATTCAAACTTAAAAACAAACACACCTAAAGATGCAATTAACTTGTCAAAAGTTGACCAAATTAAACAAAAAAATATCGCCAAAACAACACAAAAAGGTAAAATTATTACTATAGGCACAAAATGACACTCAGAAAAAAAAACAAAAGGCTTGGGCAGTTTAATATTATAAAATTTGTTATGTAAATAGCCAACTACAAGACCTACCGCTAAAGAACCTGCAATTCCCGTATTTAAAGTTTGAACACCAAAAAAATTTATACGCCCCACAGAAGACATTGCCTCTGCTTCAACAAGCCCTGAGAAAGTTTCAATAAAATAATTTTCAGTAATATTAAATGTTAAATAACCAATAAGGCCTCCTAAAGCCGCTGTCCCCTGCCCCATTCTTGCAATTCCAATAGAAATTCCAATAGAAAAAATTAAAGGCATATTGAGAAGAATAGCATTACCTATAGCCTTCATTAAGCCCAAAACATTTAGAATAAAAATTTTGTCAACATAAACAATACTAGAAGAATTTGAAAACACAGATCCAATACCAATCAATAAGCATGAAACTGGTAGAATAGAAATAGGCACTCGTAGTGCTTTAGAAAATTTTTGCAAACTTGCAAAGTCAATTATTTTAATAAAATTAATCATGCTAAGCCTCTCCAATGCTAAATTTCAGCAAACACTATTTATTATAAAGCTTTTTTTACAAAAAAAAACTTTACTCATCAAACAAGCCTGCTAATAATATTAACATTAGACAAGTCAAATAAAATTTAATTTGATCTTGAGAAAAACTTACAATTAAAGTAATGTATTATATATTTTTTATAAATAAATGATAAAAAACGGAGGTAAGGTTGTGCCCAGAGAAAACAAACTTAAAAATTATTCGTTAAGCGATGTTAATACAAGCAAAATACCAAAAAATGAGCTTTTTAGTTCAATATCGCATCTTTTTGGAATCGTTTTGTCTATCATTGGAACAACAATTCTTATTACAATATCTACTCTTAAAAAAAAAGATTTACACGCACTTGTATTTTTTATTTACGGATGTTCAATGACCCTATTATATGTAATGAGCACTCTTTACCACATATTCCCAAAAGGAAGTAAAATAAAAAAAATATTTAGAAAATTTGATCATATTTCCATATTTATCCTAATAGCAGGAACATATACTCCTGCATGTGCAATCCTTATGCCAGACAAATCGGGAATAATAATCTTATGCATAGTGTGGAGCCTGGCTATACTTGGCATTATTTTTAAAATAATATTTACAAATAGCCCTGGATGGTTTAATGGATCCATATTTATAATTATGGGGTGGATTATCATTTTTAAAATTAAGCCCATTTATCAAGCACTCAACGGAAAAGGATTTTTTTGGCTAGTTTTTGGTGGAATCGTATATACAATAGGTGCAATAGTATACGCATTAAGCAAAAAATTCAATCCAGCAATTAACATGAAAATGCATGATATATTTCATATATTAATAATAATTGCATCAGCATCTCACTTTTGGCTTATGCTAAAATACATTTCTAATTTTTAATTAAAATATATTTAAAAGACCTTTCAAGTCATTAAAAAGGCCTAAGCCAAAAAGAAACAGTCCCAAAAAAATACCAACGCTATAAAAAGAATAAATGGTTTTAGCCTTAAATCTTTTTCCACGCAAAAGTTCAATAAAGCTGATAAAAATCTGTCCTCCATCAAAAATAGGTATTACAATAAAAAATAGATTCATACCAGCAAGAATTAAACTTAAGAAAGAAATGCTATTAATCCAATACAATAGCCCTAAAGAATATGATGAAGAGAGAATGCCTACAATTCCAACAGGGCCTGATACACTCTTAGAAGTATTTAAAAAATTTGTTATTAATAAAAAAATAGAATACAAAATGTCTTGCAAAGCATTTACAACCTTAAAAAAAGAACTTTTAATGGCACTTGAAATATTTTCTGCTTTAACCAGTCTTTTAAAAGACGGTGAAAAATATACACCAATCATTTTATTTTTATCATGAAATACTAATTTTGAAGAAAAAATCTCGCCATTTCTAGAAAACTTAATCTCCACAACATCCGAATTTAAATTCTTAAGAAAATCATCTAAATCTCTTTTATTTTTCAAAAGAATATTATCAATGCTAACTATCTCATCACCCGGTTTCATTCCTGCAATATTAGCAGGCGAATTTAAAACCACATCCGCTATCACAAGATCAACCCAAGGACCAATTTCTTTTAAAAAATCTTGCAAACTAACAGTCTCTTTAAAAGTAATATTTTCTTTTTCCCTTAAAACATCAAACGTAACTGTAGATTTTTCCTCGGGAATAACTCTTCCTAAATCAGAAAAATATTCAATTTTTTTATTATTAACCTTTAATATAACATCACCGTCTCTAAATTTATCTTTTAAAAAAGAATTTTTATTTAAAATACTAACCCTTGAAGAATAATCCAAATATATAACACCCGACATACTTACAAAAATGAAAACAACAAATGAAAAAATCAAATTAAACAAAGGGCCTGCAAAATATATTAAAATTTTTTTAAAGTGTGAAATTCCAAACAAAGAATCTTTATCTGCTTCTAATTCTTTATTTGCCTTAAGCTCTTTTTCTAAATGATCAAATCCCTTAAGCTTACAATATCCTCCTAGAAGAATTGGAGAAAGTCTATACTCAGTGTTATTAATTTTAAACTTTAATATACTAGGACCTATGCCCACAGAAAAAACTTCAACCTTAACTTTAAAAAGCTTAGCAAATAAAAAGTGCCCTAGCTCATGAATAAATATTATAAAACCAAGAGCAAGCACGCTAACAAGAATATACATAATTTCCTCCAAAAATCACTAAGATAGGTATAAATAAAATATCGGGCCTGTCAAAAGAAAAGAGTCAATCGAATCAAGAGCCCCACCTCTACCAGGAACGATTTTCCCAGAATCTTTTACTCCAGCACTTCGCTTTAATCCAGATTCAAACAAGTCGCCAATAATGGTAAAAACTCCAATCAAAATACCTAAAATGATAGATTCTCCATAGCTTAAATTTATTAATCTAAAAAATACCGCAAATATAGCAGTAACCACAGAAAACAAAATGCCCCCAAAAAAACCCATTAATGTTTTATTTGGACTAATAATAGTGGGACGATAACTGTTTTTCCCTAAAAAATAACCAAAAAGATATGCAAAAGTATCGTTTCCACTTACCATGGCAAAAAGTATTAACATTAAAAATGGTGCCTTGGGTAAAGTTGTAATAGAAACCGTAAAAGACATTAATGCCCCAGGATATATAAGTATAAAAAGTATTGACGTTGCTTGAAACAAAAAATTTCCAATCTCATGCTCTTTAATAAACACCAAATCAACAATCCAGTTACTAAAAACTAACGCTATAGCCAAATAATATATTACATTCATGCCTAAATAAAAAACATTAAAATGAATATATGTTAAAATTGGAGGAATAAACCCTAAAAAAAAAGATAATATACTTGAAAGTCCTGAAGATTTGAATTTTAATTTTAATAAATCATTAACTTCTTTTGCCGCAAAGCCACTAAATATAAAAATTAAAATATTAAGAAATAAATAATTTTTAAAATCTAAAAATATTAAAAATAAAATCAAAGGAACGAAAAATAGAAATGTTCCCAACCTTGCAAAAAAGGCAAATCTCTTAAACTTACTCAACAAATCATCTCCCAAAATTTCTTCTTCTACATTGGAAACATTCCAAATCCTTACTATATCTATTGTTACAATATTCAGGCCACAAAACATCTGAAAAAATTAATTCAGAGTAAGCAATCCTCCATAAGAAAAAATTACTTATTCTAATATTTCCGCCTGTACGTACTAAAAGATCAAGGTCAGGCAGTTCTGGATTGTCTAAAAACTTGGAAAAAATATTCTCATTCAAAGATTCTAAATCAAAATCACTTGAAACAAATTTTTTAACAGCTCTAAGTATTTCATCACGACCCCCATAATTGATTGCCAAATTTAAAATAAGGTTGTTGAAATTTTTAGAAAAGTTAATAGAATCTTTTATAGAACTTTTTACTTCTTCGCTTAAAGACTCAACATCCCCTGAAACTATTATTTTTATTCCATTTTTTTTATAAAAATCAAATTCGGCTCTCAAATAGTTAGCAATTAAAAACATTAAATTTTCTATCTCACAAACATCCCTTTTCCAATTTTCAGTAGAAAATACATAAAAGGATAAATATTTTATACCTACCCTTAAAGAATGCTTAACTATTTCTTTTGCTCTTTCAAGACCCTCTTTATAACCTTCCAAAGAAGACAATCCTTTACTTAAAGCCCATCTTCTATTGCCATCCATAATAATTCCAACATGACTTGGAAGAGAACCCTTATTCATGAATTTAAGCTTCCATTATTTCTTGAATTTTAGATTCTAAAATAGAATCTATTTTTTTAATATAAATGTCTGTAGATTTCTGAATATCATCTAAAATTCTTTTTAAACTGTCCTCTGTAATCTTCGATTCTTTTTCTTGCTTTTTAACCTTATTGTTTAAATCTTGTCGTATATTTCTAGTTGAAATTTTATGCTCTTCTGCTATTTTTTTAGCATGCTTTACAATGTCTTGTCGCCTTTCACTAGTTAACGCTGGAACCTTAATTCTAATAACCGAACCATCACTTGAAGGGTTCATAGAAAGATCAGAATTAAGTATAGCCTGTTCTATCTTATTTAAGATGCTTTTATCCCAAGGTTGAATAACAACAAGCCTTGCTTCAGGAATTCTAATACTTGACACTTGAGTTATGGGTATTCTCTGGCCATGGTACTGAATAAAGACTTTATCAAAAATATTACTACTAATTCTCCCTGTTCTTAACGTTTTATATTCATTGCCAAGTGATAAAAGAACCTTACTCATCTTTTCATCTAGAAAAGCCTTATAATCTTCCATATAAACTCCTCCTTGCTGATAAAAAGTACATTATCTACCCTACTCTTAAATATTTAAACTCAACTACTTCTATCTCGCTTGAAATTGCTTTTGAAATCTCATCAAGCATTCCCCTTACAGTGATTTTATCATTCTTTACAAAACTTTGTTCAAGAAGAGAAATTTCAGCAAGATGTTTTTTTATTTTTCCTGCAACTATACCGTTGATTATGCTTTCTGACTTACCACTAGATTCTAATTGTTTGGTAAATATCTCTTCTTGCTCTTTAATATAATTTGGACAAACATCATCATTTCTCAAATAAACAGGAGCAAAAGCGGCCACATGCAAAGCTAAATCCATAGCAAAATTTTGAAACATTTTATCTTCGGTTTTAGAAAAATCATCTACTTTTAATTTAATTAAAACACCTATTTTAGATTGTTCACCATGCAAATAAATTTTTACAAACTCATTAGATTGAATTTTAGTAATAAAAATTTTTTTAACCTGAATATTCTCTTTTATTGTAGCTGCTAAATTTTTAAGCTCTAACTCTTGAGAAGTGGTTAAAGAATCACTTCCGCTTTCTACTAATTCCTTAATCAAAGAATTGCCAAAATTAACAAAATCATGATTTAAAGCAACAAAGTCTGTTTCACAAGAAATAAGCAAAAGCCCAGCATAAATATTGTTTGAATATGAAAATACTCTACCTTCTCTTGCATCTCGGTCAAATCTTTTCTCAGCAGATGCGATTCCCATTTCTCTAAGCTTTTTTTTAGCCAATTCAAAGTCTCCACCAGCAGCGGATAAAGCTTTTTTACAATCTCCAAAACCAGCATTGGTTTCTTCTCGAAGTTTTTTTACATCTTGAGGACTAATAATGCTCATAAATTACTCTCCCCTTTCTTCAATAGAGTCACTTTTATCATTTTTAATTTCAATTTCTTTCATCAAATCTTCTTCGTTTAAATTCTCAATTATTTGAATACCAACCTCTTTATCACTTTCCAAAATAGCATCAGATATTATTTTGGTAAACAAAGCAACAGAACGAATCGCATCATCATTACCAGGAATTGGACAATCAATAACATCTGGATTACAATTCGTATCAACCACAGAAATAATGGGAATTTTTAATTTTCTAGCCTCATTAATAGCTATCTGCTCTCGCTTAGGGTCAATGATAAAAATAGCACCAGGAAGTGTTTCCATGTCCTTGATACCTGTTAAATTTTTAGCTAATTTTGACTTTTCGCGATTAAGTTGTGAAATCTCTTTTTTGCTTATCATATCAAAAGTTCCATCAACTTCCATCTTTTCTAGCTTTTTTAATTTTTGAACAGATTTTCTAATCGTATTAAAATTAGAAAGCATACCCCCAAGCCACCTACTGCTTACATATGGCATATCACTTCTTCTTGCCTCTTGTTCTATTATCTCACTAGCTTGCTTTTTGGTTCCAACAAAAAGCACCTTTTTACCATCTTTTATTACCCTTTGAACAAGCTCGTAAGAATCTTTAATTCCCTGCAAAGTCTTTTGAAGATCTAAAATATGTATCTCATTTCTCTCAGAAAAAATAAATCTTTTCATTCTGGGATCAAGTCTTTTTACTTGATGGCCAAAATGAACTCCAGCCTCCAACAGGCTCTTCATCGTAACAATTGCCAAATCAACCTCCTATTATCCTTCTCTTTTACTCACTATGAAAACACACAGCGGAAATTATCCTCTCTTTCATAAGAATATAATATATAATAAAACAATCCAATTAATAAGTCCATCTCACTGAAAATAAACACCATTCTCTTTAATAAACTTATCAACAAATAATATTAATAAAAAATATTAAACATACAACTCTTTAAAAAATTATTCTTTTACAAATCGTTCTTATTTCTTTCAGAGAATTTAATCAAACCTATTAAAATAACTGATCCCAAAATAGGCAACAAATAAAGAACAAAATCTATTTCCCTTTCATAATAATCAGAATAAAAAAAGGGGATAAAAAACAGAAATACAATTCCACCTAAAAAGCTTATTAAATAAACTACTAAAAATCTAAAATTCAATATATTTAAAAATATAACAAAAAAGCTTACTAAAAAAGAAATAACAATGTTTGTTAAAATCAAATGAGAAAAAAATACTATCATGCTCCCCCCTTAAAAAGGACTAATTAGATAAACTAAATCCCGACAAATCCCCAAGATTAATAAGAACGCTATAAGCATCATCAACAATGCTGCCGACACCCATAACAAAAATTGCTAAATTATACTTAGGGGCAATATCTTTTGTAAAAAAATCATCATTTATATGTTTTAAATCAATTGGCCTTTTCTCTTTATCTAAAAAATTAGACTTTTTAAGAGATTTTGAAAAACCCATATATTCTCCTTTGTCAATATGGGATCTATATATATTTTTCTTCTCAAGAAGAACAGATGAAGGGGTATTTCCACTTCTCACGGTAATGAAAGCCTCACCAGGAACATCCTTTCTCAATTCTCCAAAATTTATTTCAAAATATAAAGGCAATTTGCTATCTACCCATTCTTTATTCAATTTAAAAACAGGTTTACCTGAATAAACAGTAGAACTCAAATTTATTTTATAAAACCCTCTATTATTAAATTCACGAACATTGTCAAAAACACCTTTCAAGGCTTCAAAATCTCTCTCTACGCTTTTTTGGAAACTACTTATGTGATAATTGGCACCTTCCGGATAAAACTTGTAATATATATCAAAACCTCTTAATTTACTAGCTACTTGATTTAAAAAATAACCTGCTGGTAAAAAAAAAGCTACAGAATCTCTTGAAATTCGATTATCAACCTTTTCTGGTGAAGGAAGTATCAAAATATTATCAAGACCACATCCGAAAAATCCCACAAAAAATACAAAATATAAAATATTATTTATTATAAAACCTCCCCCAAAAAATACAAATTAATTTTGCTTAAGTTCTAAAATTTTATTATTTGCTATATTTATATATAAATTATTTTCATACGGAAACTTAACAATCTCTTCATATACTTTAACAGCAATATCCTTATCTTTTTCTTCAATCAATATTGCCTTACTCAAAAGAGCTCTTACCTTTAAAAAGTCCAAACTAGTACTATTGATAAGATCTTCATAAACTAACAAAGCATCTTCTTTTAATCCCATTTTTTCGTAAACTGCGGCTTTATTAAGAAAAGCAATTTCACTTTCAATGCCTTTTGCCTTAATAACAATCTCTAAATCTTTAATAGCCTCATCATACTGTGCCTGACTTTGAAAATAAACAGCTCTGGCCAAATAGAATCTTGAAATAAAATAAGATGAAATTTCTTTTTCCTTTGAAATAAGTTCTTTTATCCTAATAAATATTTTTTCTCTCTCTTTGGTATCATTTTCTTTTAAATAATCACTTAAATCTTTTTCAAGATTTTCTACTATTTCCCCACCACTCTTTACATAATCTTTGCCTAAAGAATTATAAAAAACAGCAATAATAGATACAACCACAAAAATAATAGCAATAAAGAAAACTAAAAGATTATTCCTAGCCATCATTCATCCCTCTTTAACAAATTTTCAAATGGCTTATAAGACTCCTCATCATTGCCCTTAAATAAATAAGAAGAAATTTCTTCTCTTGATCTTTGATTTTCATACTCCCTATAAGAAAGCAGTACTGATTTGTCTTTAGAATCAATACTTGTTATTACCACCTTAAGCTTGTTCCCAACGCCCAATTTTTCGAAAGTTTCCAAACTAGATTCTTTTGTATCCCCTAGTTGAATTTTACTAATAAATCCCATTATCTTATTATAAACTCTTACTTGGAAGCCTTTTGATTTTTTCTCTACAATCTCAACCTCAATAGTATCACCTTTTTTATAACTTTTAGAAAAATCTTCCCAAGGACTCTCTTCTAGTTGCTTAATTCCTAATCTAACATTTCTCTTTCGCTTATCAACCTCAAGCACTTTCCCATTCACTAAATCACCTATCTTGAAATATTCTTCAGGATCAATCTCCTCAAGCCAAGAAATATCAAACTTACTAACATAAGCATCTATACCCTCTTCAATATTTACAAAAGCACCTGTTTTTGTAATATTGGTAACAACTCCTTGAACAACTCTCCCAATAGGATACTTTTCGGGCAATCTTTCCCAAGGATTCTCATTTATTTGTTTAATACCTAACGATATTTTTTGATTTTCTTTATCTATCTCTAAAACCTTAACTTCTATAAGCTGGCCAAGTTTTATTAACTCCTGAGGACTTTTTACTACTCTTATCCAGGAAAAATTACTAATATGTAAAAATCCCGACAATTCGCTGTCAAGCTCAATAACAGCTCCAAAGGGCAAAATTTTTACAACCTTCCCTTTTACAATGCTATCAATTTTATATTTAACATCTACAGAATCCCAAGGATTTGCTTTTAAGGCCTTAAGGGACAATTCCATTTTACCTGTTTGTGGATTTATCTTAATAATTTTCAACTTTAACTTATCACCAAGTCTAACAAAATCTTCAACATTTTCAACCTGATTAAAAGAAATATTTCTTTTATGCAAAATCCCTGTGACAAAATTTTTAATCTTTACAATCGCACCATATTCTGTAATACGCTCAACCACGCCATCAACCACATCTTCTTCATTGTAAGAACTTACTAGCTCTATTCTCTTAGCAAAATCTCTTTCTTTTTCTAAAGTACGCCTATCAAGAATAAGTCTCAAACCGTCCGTTTCGCTTGCTTCAAGTATATAAAATTCAACAACAGACCCTCTTTTTAATTTCTCATCCTTAGATTTAGAGCTTAAATAAAAAGGCATAAAGCCAGAAACATTTTCATTAATTTGAATCTTATAACCATTTGAAAGTTCAACCAACACTTTGCCTTTAATTATTTTTTTACTTTGAATATATTCATATACCTTATCTTGAAAATCTAAAGAATCAAGCTTTTCAACACTTAAAATAAGACCTAATTCTCCACCTATTCTTACAACAATTGCTTCAAGTTTATCACCAACTTTGGGAACATTTTCAAATTCCTCAATCTTGATAAAACCCTCCGATTTATAACCAATATCTACTAGAACATAATCCTTCATAATGTTAACAACCGTCCCAGAAACACGACTTCCAAGTTCTACTCTTTCAAGCACTTTCAAATAATTTTCTTGTAAATCTTTTTGATTTTCCATTCTCACCTCTCTCTTACTTTTTTCAAATTAAACTTTTCTATTATAATATTACACACATCGTCTAATCCTTTGTAGCTTGTATCAAGGTAAAAAACCCCTTTTGATAATTTTAACTTACCATATTGTTTTTTCTTGTCAACATTATCTCTTCTTTTAAGAGTACCTTCTAATTCTTCTAAAGTCTCATTCCCATTTCTTTGTTTATATCGCCTCAAAGCTCGAACTTTAACAGAAGCATCAAGATATATTTTAAATTCAGATTCTGGAAAAACTACAGTAGCAATATCTCTACCTTCTATTATATAATTATCATCGCTAAATTTAACAACCTCTCTTAGCTTTTTATTCACAATGTTTCTTATTCCAACATAAGAAGAATAAAAAGAAACTTGAAAATCAATCTTATTATTTAAAATTTGATTTTCAACATTCTCTCCATTAAGCAAAAAGCTGAAATTATTAAAACTTATATCATTCTCAAGAATCAAACTTAAAAGCCTATCCTCACTAATAAAATCACTGCTACTTATATTAGATCTTTGAGCAATTAAAGTTATTATCCTATAAAGATGTCCAGAGCTGATAAATTTATAATTCAGCCTTACACCGAGCTCTCTTGCAATTGAGCTTTTTCCTGATGCTGAAGGTCCATCAATTGCTATTATCATTTAATTTCTCCAGCCTAGATTTCAAACTATTTATTTTAGACAAAGAAATAATTTTTACTTGGCCTTCCTTTAAGCTATCCAAATTAATATTACCAATTCTAATTCTATGAATTTTTTTTAAAAAAATATTTTTGCTCAAAAACACTTTTCTTATCTCTCTATTTTTACCTTCATCTAAAATTAATCTAGCAGAATTTTTATTTAAAATTTCATAAGATTTTAACTTAAAAAATTCTTTTTCTACCTTTATACCCAATTTAAAAGAAATAAGCAAATTTTCATCAATATCTTTTTTTGATTCAATAATATATTCTCTTTCAACTTTTTGCCTTGGATGAATAATATCGTTTGCAAATTTACCATCATTAGTAAATAATAAAAGCCCAGAGCTTTTAAAATCAAGTCTACCAATTGAAAAAACACGTTCTTTAAATAACGGCTGAACTAAAGATATTGCTAGCTTTCTTCCATTAGCATCAAAATTGGAACACAAATAATTTCTAGGCTTGTTAAGAGCCAGATAAATTCTATTATTACTTTGAAAATCTTTAAAAACAAAAATTTGTTTTTTATAAATTATTTTATCTCCTAAAGTTACTTTATCCCCGAGTTTAGCAATAGTGTTATTAACTCTTACAAGCTTCTTTCTTATCAATTCCTCGCAAAATCTTCTTGACCCTACTCCCTTTTCAGCTAAAAAAACATGAACTCTAGGGGCTTTAAGTGCAATCATTAATTTTACAACCTCGATACAATACTAATTTATTATTCAAATATCCCAAATTTACAATATTAAGCATTTTGCACTCAAGAGATACTAAAAAATAAGAAAATCTCTCAAAAGAATAATTATCGGCATTAAAATCCAAAAGAGAATCAAAAATTACACTACTCTCTTTATTTAAAATAGAAATAATTTTCATCTTCTTCTCAAAAATTTTCAATTCGTATTTATTGCAAACAGCCTTAAATTTTCCATCACACAAAAAATTTTTATTAATAACTTTTTTCTTCAATGCACCAGATTTTCTATTTAAATCTTTCTTTTTATTATTATCATTAACACTAGCATTAATATTTTTAACAAAATTATCACTATCACCAAATATAAACTCTTCAATCATTTTTGAGTCATAGAATTTAAAATTTTTTGTTTGATTTAATTGTAATTTTTTATTTTCCTTATTTTTACTATAAGATATTAATTTTTCCACAACTTTGCGTTCAGCTTTATCCTTGTATTCAAGCTTCAGTGGAAATAAAATTTGAGTTTTCCAATAAAACAAATTATTAGCAAGATAAAAAAAATCGATCAATCCCCTAACGCTTATATTAAGGTCACCCGAAACACCTATAAATTCCTCAATTATTTGATTTAAACTCAAAGTTTTCAGAACATACCTATTCATACTAACATATTCAAAAAAAAGCTCTATTCCACCAGTAAAATTATCAAGGCTGATAGAATAACTATCTAATTCAGACATTTAAACTTTCCATATTACTCAGATTCATCTTCTTTAAATTCAATAAAATTACCATCCTCTTGATCAAAATTATTAAAAATCATTTTTCTAAGTCTCTTATCCAAATCATTTGCAAGCTCTACTTCTTTAGTAAGATGCTCAATAACACTTTCTTTTCCTTGTCCCAACTTAGTATCTCCTAATGAATACCAAGAGCCTGTTTTTTGTATTAAATTATGCTTAATAGCAGCATCTAAAATACCAGCTTCTCTTGAAATACCTTTTCCAAAATAAATTATCAATTCTACTTTACGAAAAGGTGGAGCAACCTTATTCTTAACAATCTTAACTCTAATTCTATTGCCAATAACATCATCACTTGGGCCTGACCTGATTACTTGTTCGATCTTTCGAACCTCAAGTATAAGAGATGAATAAAACTTTAAAGCATTCCCACCAGTAGTGGTCTCAGGATTGCCGAACATAACACCAATCCTCATCCTTATTTGATTAATAAACATAATGCAAGTATTGGATTTAGAAAGTATACCAGTAATCTTTCTAAGAGCTTTGCTCATTAACCTCGCCTGAAGACCAATCTGAGAACCCCCCATTTCTCCATCTATTTCTAATTTGAGAGTTAAAGCTGCTACAGAATCAACTACAATCAAATCAACACCACCACTTCTTATTAAATGCTCAGCAATCTCAAGGGCTTGCTCTTCAGTATCAGGCTGACTAAGCCAAAGTTCTGCAACATTCACTCCCAAAGCTTTCGCATAAACAGGATCAAGAGCATGCTCAGCATCAATAAAAGCAGCTATACCGCCTTCTTTTTGCACCTCAGCAATCGCTTGAAGGGTTAAAGTAGTCTTGCCAGACGACTCGGGGCCAAAAATTTCTATTATGCGACCCTTAGGATATCCACCAATACCAAGAGCCTCATCTAATACAATAGATCCCCACTCGACATACTTTTTATACCCTTTCCAACGGGAAATTCTCCCATCTTAATAAGGCTTCCCTTTCCAAAAGCTTTTTCTATTTGAACTCTTGCAAGCTCAATAGCTTCCTCTTTACTTGCTCTTTCTATGGCAAAAACAGTTTTTTCTCTTTTCCCCTTTAACTTTGACATTCTAAAATTTTTCCTAGCTAAATTTTATGGGTTCTATTTTCTTTACAAAATATCTAAAATTAGTATTATTTATAACAAAATTAAGACTATCCCCTTCTTTAGAATCAAGCAAATTTTCTCCAAAAGGTGATTTATATGAAATAATGCCTTCATCAGGGTTTGATTCCCAAGGTCCAAGTATTAAATAAGATTCATCTTTACCTGTAGTTTCATTTAAAATGACAACCCTAGTCCCAAAACCAACAACAGAACTTTGAAGATCCTTAGTATCTATAACTTTTGCATTCTCTATTTCCAACATTAAGGAGTTTAATCTTTTCGTCAAAAACTGTTGTTTTTCCTTAGCAGAGTGATATTCGGCATTTTCTTTTAAATCACCAAGTTCACGAGCCTTTCCAATTTCTTTTGAATTTTCTGGAATTTCAACTTCCTTTAAATGTTTAAGCTCTTTTTGCTTTTTGTTCAAAGAACTTAATATAGTTAAAAATCCAATTTCCATCCTCTCGCCTGCAAGCTGAATTTTTTCATCTTCAAACTCAACCGAATCAAACAATTGCCTTATTATAGATTTAATCTGTAAAAGATCCTTTGGAGGAAAATCTTTTACATAAAAACAAGTCATATAAACTCTTTTTGCAAGTTCTTCATCTCTAACGACCTCTAAGACCGATTTAAGATACCCATCTTTAACTAAAAGATTAATTACCATCTTATAAATTCTTTTGCTTGCAACAGAATTATTTTTATTATTAATTTTGATAACACTATCTGTTAAAATTTTAATCAAATTAGATAAAAGATCTGAATCCGAATAGCTCAGCTCTATAGAATAAGTTTTACAATGCTTTAAAATCCAAATATAAGCATCCTTATAGATCTTATAATTTTTTATAACATAATTAAATAATTTTTCCACTTCTCTGGGATCTTCTTTGTAAAGCGATTCAATAAGTCTCTTATTAACAGAATGAGGGAAAAGTTCTTTGTAATACAAAATCCAATTACTAAGTTCTTTTTTAATTAAAACAACTAATTCTTTTTTGATTTCTGCATTCAAAATTGAATCAAAAAGATCCACTATTCCTTTTGGGTACTCTTTTAAAAGAGATTCCAAATTAACATCTTTTTCTATATTAACTTTTGATGACAATTCTGCAGAAAAATTACCTAAAGATTTAAGAATAACATAAGAGCTTATAACATGATGATCAACTTTTGTAAAATTGTTAACGTAAATTAAAAAATAACTAAGCATCTCTTCTTCAATATGCAAATCCTTAACAATTCCCTTAACGTTACAATAGTTTATAAATATCTCGTATCTTTTATAAAAATCTTTTTCAATCTTAAATTTATCATACATTTTTTCATTCAAATTGGAAGATCTCTCATTATATACATAACAATCAAGCTTGCCAGAATCCATAACAAAATGGGGATTATCTTTTAAAATCTGCTTTGCTTTCAAACTCCATGAATTCCACGAACTTTGAGTCATCAAGCTTGGCACAAGCTCTTTTTTTATCCCCTTTAAATCAATAGCTTTATAGCTTTTTATGATAACCTTTATAGCCCACTCAATATCTTTTTTTACTCTATCTGCAAGCTCCTCTTTAGGCGTTACAGCCTTTAATACTCTAATATCCTCTCTGCTAAGGGGAGACAAAGCAGACATAGCCATATCAAAACCAATAAAATGACCTCTTTTGGAAACAAAATCAACCGTAATGCCATTATCATTTACATCTCTTACTATCCCAACAGACCAAGTCTGATGATAAACAAAATTGCCCTTTGCAAAAAACAAATATTTTTCAAAGTCTGAATATACATCAACAAAATTTTTATCTAAGTTTTCAATATCAGACTTTACAAGATAATCCTCAATATTTTTAACATCTTTATACCTTTCTCTTAAAAATTTAACTAAATTTTCTCTTGCCTTATGATTTTTGTTATCAAGCTTTAAAATACCTTTTAAAATTTCTATTGTCTCATCAACATTATCAGTCAAAGAATAATGATCAAATAAATCCTCATAAAGAACTATGGCCTTTTTAAATCCAAGATCTTTTTCAATTTTTTGCAAAATAAGCAAAAAAGAATCAAAATCATCTGAAACATAATAAATAAGCTTAGCCCATACTTCTCTGATTCCCGACATTTGTTTTTTATCAATAAAACGATAAATAGCTTTTCTAAAATAGAAAATTGATTTTTGCAAATCAATAGTTTCATAATAAGTAGCAAGTTGTCTAACAAATACAGTGTCATCAACATCTGCTTCAACAATTCTAGTCCAAATGCTTGGAAGCTTATCATTTTCATTGTTCTGAGCATATATCTTTGCAAGAGTATAAAGAGCGTGCTTATTCTCAGAAATTAAAAGCATTTCATTGCATATATGCTCAACAAGAACCCATTTTAAATTTTGAGAAAACAAATCAATAACGGCAAGCAAATTCATATCATTTAAAGGTCGCCTGCTATATATAAGCATTCCAGAAATATAAAGACCTGCTATGCTTTTTTTAACATCCTTTAAATGCCTGCTACAAATATCAAGCACATCCTCTGTTAACCCCTCATCAATTATATTATCTATCAAATCATCTAATTCTTTTATTTTGGCAAGAGAATAATTATTAACAACTATTCTTGTCCACTTATCTTCTTGTAAAATACTATCTAATTTCTCTATGGTAGTAATATTAGACATTAAACTCTCCTAATATCGATTTTTTACATCAAGCAACTAATTTACATACTGCTGATAAATACCTGGGTCTATTTCTTTTATGTATAACAAAATCTCATCAATACGTGCTCTATCTTCTTTTATCCTTACATAATGATCAATAAGCCAAAAATATTTATTAATAAGCCTTGGTAACAATATGCTTTCATTTATTGATCTATAAGACTTTTCTTTAAGTTCATTGCGCAAACTGTAAACAGACTGCTTTAGCTGTCCAAGCTCTATAGGCCTTAACTCTCTTTTAATATTAAAAACGCCATTAAGAGATCCATAAACAGGAATCCATTCTTTTATAAGATCATCTGAAATATTTCTGTCAGACTTAATAAGATCTATTAATCTTAAAATCATATCAGACTCAAGAGAATATATATCTATCTTTTGGGGATTAATAAAAAAAGCCTCTCTGAATAAAACTTTGGCTTCTTTGATTTCATCAACCAACGCATAAGAATCAGCAAGCTCTGCAACTACATCTGACTTATCTTTAAAATCTCCTAATATTTGCAAAAAAACATTAATTGCTCTCTCATAATTTCCCATGCCCTTATAAGACTTCGCAATTTTTATTAAAAGATCCAAATTTTCCGGATGCATTTTGTATATATTTTTATATATATAAAGACAGGTCTGAAACACAAAATATTTTATAGAATTGCGACCTTGCAAAAAATTACAACCCATCTTTTTCAAATATCGTCCTGCAAAATTATTCCACTCTCTTATTAAAAATTCTGCCTTTTCATAATCTTGCCCTATTCTATCAAGGCTTTCAACTTGACCATTCCAATACACAGAACTTTTCAAAGCTGTTAGAATTTCAATATTATCAAAATCAAGAGAATGAGCCTCCTCAGACTTTACTAAAGCTTCTTTGAAATTGCCTTTTCTAAAATCTAAATAAATCTCTTTGATCAATTCAACGATTCTCTCTGATGACACATCCCCACCATTTTAAACAATATATACAAACCCCCCTTACACTTTATATAATTATACCATTTATTAACTTTTAGTCAAACAAGAAATTAGGGCAAAATAACAATATTTCATTTATTATTCTTTTAAAATAAAATCTTATATTATAATATTAAAAAGAAAATTGTGGGGTCAACTTCTAGCTATATGGAAACTAATAAAATTATCAATAAGTCTATTTATTACTATAATTCAAAAAAATATTCACAAGCAATAAAACTCCTAGAAAAAGAAATTTTTTTATTCAAAAATTACTATTTATATCACTATGTTTTGGGAATGTCTTATCTTCGTATTGGAAACCTTGGCAATGCGCAAACATATCTTAAAAAAGCTTACACTTTAAACCCAAACGAATCAAATATAAAACAGGCTATTGCTATACTTTTAGTAAGCCAAGGCAAAGAAGAAAAAGCCATTCAGATATGGCTTAAAATGATAGAAGAAAATCAAGAAGTAAATCGATCAGAACTGTCTCTTGAAATTATTCGAAAAAATCCCATCAAAGGTTCTGCCTTTTTTAAAAATAGCAACCCATATGAAAAATTGTTTCCAACAATTAAAGCAATACCCGATAAAAATTCAACAAAATTAATCATAATAATTATTATAGGGGGAATTGTATTTATTTCGATGTTAGCAATCTATTTTATTTTTTATGAACAAAAAACAACAACATCTGCAAATCTAAAAGCAGAAATAACTAAAAATTTAAATAATATTGCTGCTTACATTGATGACATTAAAATAAATAACAAAGAAAAAATAAAAAATGAAGAAGGCCAATTCATATTAATACTAACCAGCGACGAAATTAAAAATTCTTTCGAAAAAATCAAAATTTATTTAAAAAAGGGAAAAGATAATCTTGCAAGAGTAGAAATAAATAAAATATTAAATTCAAATGCATCAGAATCAATAAAACTAAAAGCCAAAAATCTTGCAAGTTTTATCTCAAGACCAGATTTCATTAGCTTTAATGAACATCTAAACCTAAAAGATATTAAAAAAGATCCATCAATATATTCAAATGTGTATGTAAAATGGGAAGGAGTAGTGAATAATATCGAAAAAAAAGATAACATAATTCAATTCGACTTTTATGTGGGATACAATAAAAATGTACTCTCCGGAATTATCCCAACAAAAACAACTTTTGATATTGATATCGACTTTAAAGATAATGTTGAAATACTTGGACAAATAGAATACAAAAAGAACAAACTTACCTTAAATGCAATAACAATTAGAAAAATAGATAAAAATGCAAATTGATCCTTATATCTTTACCAAAATTTTAAAAAATAATTAACATTTAAGATTAAAAAGGAGTGCACAGCAACTTTTCATTACATTTGATAAGATTTATTGATTCTTCAAAAGAAAGCAATAACTCTTCTTTCTTTGTCAAATCTCTTACTTTCATTTTATTTTCTTTATATTCTTCTTGACCAACAAAAATTAAAAATCTTATTTCTTTGCTTAAAGCGTATTCTATTTGTTCTTTAATATTTTTACCATTTTTATTTTTAAAATAAACTTCACAAGAAATATTTTTAACCTTAGAATAATCATGATTTCTAAACCTAGTAGCAAGTTCATAATAATAATTTTGCAAAGCAATATCTAAATTTACAATCAAAACCTTAGATCTAGCTTTAGTGACAAATATTTTAATATAACTAAACTTTTCAAGATCAATTATATCCTTTATTCTGTCAACACCAAAAGATCCCCCAACTCCTGAAACTTTTTGAATAGAGCTTGAGAACGAAGAAACCAAATTATCATATCTTCCTCCACTACAAACACTACCCATATTACTGCCAAATACCTCGGATTCAAAAACAATTCCCGTATAATAATCAAGTCCACGCGATATTTTAAGATTTAAGTTAAAAGAATCTTGAATTTTTAATAAACTAAGATGCTGAAAAACATCTTCTACCCTCTTGATAGACTCATTATCACCTAAAATACTCTTTAAAGCTTGTATTTTGTCTTTAAAAGCACCTTGCAAGCTTACTAAACTTAAGATTGAATCTACTGCTTCTTTTTCAATCTCAAGAAGTAACGCTTCTTTAACCTTATCAATTCCTATTTTATCTATTTTATCAATATTTCTTAAAATAAAAATAGATTTTTCTTTAAGTCCTAATTTTTCAAAAAACGAATTCAATATACCAAGATGGGAATAATGGATAATAAATTTTTTATTAATGCCTTCTATAAAATTCAAAAAAATCTCTTCAAGTCCATAATATACAACAGAAAGAATCTCGGCATCACCTCTAAAACTGTCCTCTCCAACTATATCAAAATCGAATTGCATAAATTCTCTGTATCTACCCTTTTGAGAATTTTCTCCTCTGAAAACCTTTCCAAATTGAGAACGTCTGAAAGGAAATTTTAAAGCAGAAATATTTGTAGCAACAAATCTGGCAAAAGGAACAGTTAGATCAAATCGCATGGAAACATCTCTGCCTCCATTATCCTTGAACCTATAAATTTGCTTTTCAGTCTCATCCCCACTCTTTTTTAAAAGCAAATCTGAATATTCAAGAACTGGAGTATCTATCAAGTTAAAATTATAAGAATTAAGAACGCTAAAGATCTGTCTAACAATATGAATTCGAATCAAAGAATCCTTAGGTAAATAATCTTTAAAGCCTTTTAAAGTTTTAATATCCATTATATTATACCCTCTGCTATCTAGTAATTTACTTTTTCAGAATATAATAACATATAATAATATAGAAGCAAAAAAAAATGAATAATTTTTTATTTCATATAGTCATAAAATAATTTAAGAGGTCCAAAATTCATGGCCAAAAGAATGCTTAATAACAATTATCGAATAAAAACAATATTAACAATTTTCTTAGGCATAACTTTGTTAACTATTTACAAATATTTCACACTAATGGTTTTAAATAACAGCCCAGACAACATAATACCTTTAAAGTCAAATGATATTGCCAAAAGAGGAATAATTTATGATAGAAATGGCAAACCAATAGCATTCTCTTCAAAGTCCTACTCAATCGGAACAAATCCTCAAAAAATAGAAAATATTATAAGCACATCTGAAACTCTTGGCGCAATACTTCAAATTGATTCAAGAATTTTAAAAGAAAAGCTTTCTTCCAAAAAAGGATTTTTATATATAAAAAGAAAAATAAAAAGAGAAGAATCAGATTTAATAAAAAGAATCCAAGCTGAAGGTAGACTTTCAAACATTGCTTTATATCCTGATTATACAAGAATTTATCCCTTTAGACATATCACAAGCAATATTACCGGTTTTGTAGGAACAGATAATCTTGGCCTTGAAGGCATTGAATTTTCTCTAAATAGCATATTAGCAAAAGATAAAACAAAACAACAATTTTTAAATCAAGAGTTAGAAACAAACAACATCTACTTAACAATAGACATGGATATACAACAAGGTGTTAGCAAAATAGCTAAAAAATACTTTAAAGAAAATAATCCTGAAAGTTTAATTACTTTAGTAATGAACTCCCAAAATGGAGAAATATTGTCCATGGTTCAATTTCCCCAATATGATGCAAACTTTTATTCTGAATATCCTGAAGAAATACGAAAAAACCTTTCTTCATCTCTAACCTATGAGCCTGGAAGCATTAATAAAATTTTTACAGTTGCAATAATATTAGAAAGTGGAAAATTAAGTTTAGAAGAAAAATTTTTAGACAATGGAATATATCAAAAACAATTCCCATCAGGAGAAAAAATTACAATCAAAACATTAAATCCTCCCTATAAATATATCGACTCTACAGAGATTTTAATTTATTCATCAAATGTTGGAATAGCTTACATTACTGAAAAAGTTAGCAATGAATATTTTTACAAAAAACTTTTAGATTTTGGATTTGGGGAAAAAGTTGGATTTCCATTTCCCGGAGAAACAAAAGGACTGTTAAATCATTATTCAAAATGGTCAGGACGAAGTAAAGCTACAATTGGATTTGGACAAGAAATAGGAGTGTCAGCGGTTCAAATATTACAAGCTGCAAGCACACTAGGCAATAATGGAATAATGTTAAAACCTAGAATAATAAAAAAAATAAGCAACGATAAAGGAGAAAATATTAAAGAATTTGACAAAGAAGAAATAAGAAAAGTAATATCCAAAAGTTCAGCACAAAAAGTTTTAAAAATGATGAAAGAAGTTGTAAACAAAGGTGGAATTCCAAATCTTAAAATTAAAAATCTTGACATTTCTGCAAAAAGCGGAACATCCCAAGCTATTGACAAAAAAACAGGCAAATACTCAGAAGAAGACTATACATCCTCTATATTGGCAATATACCCCACAGAGCAACCAAAATATATTATTTATATTGTATACAGATATCCCAAAAAAATAATATACGGAACAAGAATAGCAGCCCCAATGGCAAAAGAAATAATAGAATTTATTGAGCACCAACAAAATACAATCGCATATAAAAAAATTAAAATGCCATCAAAAATCAAAATACCCAAAACTAACACTAATTATAAAAACAAAACATACTTGCCAAATTTTATCAACCTTTCCAAAAGAGAAGCAATAGACATACTAAAATATTATAAAAATACTATGAAAATAAAAATACACGGCGAAGGTTTTGTTTACAAGCAAAGCATATCCCCCAATACAAAATTGGAAGACATAGCAGAGCTTGAACTGTATTTGAAATAATTGGGGTTAATTAAATAAATAAATTTTTAATTTCATTTTTATAAAAATTTAAAATATAGCTTCGCTTAATGTCCATTTTAATCGACATTTCTTTACCAACTTCAAATGGTTTTTCTAAAAGAGCAAACTTCAATATCTGCTCAAAAGGCTTAAATCCATTAGCTTTATTAATTAATTTTTTTATTTCATCATTTATGGCCTTAAGAACAATATTATTTGCAATAATTTGATGTCTATTATTAGCATCAAAAATTTTTTGCCCAATACTTTCTAAATATTTATTTATTTCTTCAAAATTTGGAAGAATAAGAGCGCCTAAGAATTTTTGATCTTGCCCTACAACAACCGCCTTTTCTATTAATACTGATTCTTCAAGCTTAACCTCAATTGGAGCAGGCTCAACATTCTCTCCATTATTCAAAACAATTGTATCTTTTTCTCGACCAATAATTTGAACAACATTATCCTTAGATAATTTTGCAATGTCACCCGTGTTTAAAAACCCATCAGAACCAATAATCCTACAAGTTGCTTCTTTATCCTTGTAATATCCAAGCATTACCTGAGGCCCTTTTACAAACAAAATTCCCTTCCCAGGCTTTTTAAGTCTATTTCCATCAGCATCTCTGATCTCAGCAACAGTACCAGGTAAAATTTTACCACAAGTTCCAATAATCACTTTTTTATGCTTATTAGAAGCCACTCCAGGTGAAGTTTCTGTCAATCCATAAGCATTGGCAAGTTCAATGCCAATTGAATTAAAAAATCTAGCAGCAGACACCGGCATACTCCCACCACCAGTAATTCCAACAACAAAATTATTGCCCAAAATCTTATTTATTTTATTAAAAATTAAAGTATTCCCCAAAATCTTAAAAGGGAATAAGCAGATTAATCCAAATATTCCTAAAATTTTCTTTATAGGAAAAAATAAACTAAACCCATTGTCCGGATAAAGCCCCATTGCTGCCCTATAGCAAATATCACTAAGAAATGCCGATTTTACAAAAAAATGAAAAATCATTCTAGAAATAAACGGCTTCTTAGAAACTTCTTTGTAAATATTTTGTCTTATTGCAATCCAAAGCCTAGGAACAGCCGCAATATAATGAGGATTAATATTTTTAATATCATCAAGCATTGCCCTTGGAACAATGGTAGAAAACAAACAAGTCATACCCTTAAGAAAAATATTGTAAGAAAAAGATCTTTGAAAGGAATGCCAAATTGGTAAAATACACATAAATACTTGTCCCACTTGCGTATCAACCATTAAACTAAAACTAGAAACCTGATAAAGTAAGTTAGCATGGCTGAGCATTACCCCCTTTGGATGACCTGTTGTTCCAGAAGTATATATTATTGTTGCCATATCATTAGAATCAACTTTACCCGCAATCTCAATAATTTCTGAATCTTTTCTTAAGTTGTCTCCAAATGAAATACAATCGCTATAAGTATAAATTTCAAAATCACTATATCTTAATTTATCTTCTTGGTTTAAATTTTCAATAATAATAAATATTGGCTTTACTGTAAATTTAATTTGAACAAACATATCAAGAAGATTTAAATTTTCTAAAATAACCACACTTGGAAGAACGGAATTAAAAATAATCTCAGCTTCAAAAAGAGTGACATCAGAGCCCTTTGGGATATCAACGGCACCCAATGATAAAATTGCAAAATCTATCACGGTCCACTCAGCCCTATTCTCAGAGCAAATAAATATTTTATCTTGATGCTTAACATTGATTGACTTTAAAAAGGAAGCAAGCTTTAAAACATTGTTTTTTAAGTCGCCATAAGTAACATGAGCATATCCATTGCAAACTTTATATATTTGAGCAATTTTATCTTTTTGTTGATCAGCCACCTCAAAGAATGCCTTTGCTATTGACATACAATCCCCCTTTTAACAAAGTTAACATGGTTTATTATACCATTATTAAACATAAATTCATAAAGATTATTTATAAAGCCTCCTACTGCAACAAACACACAGAAAGCCAATGAAAATAAAAACCTAAAAAATTAAAACAAAATTTTTAAAAAAATATTTAATAAAAAAAATAATTGAAAATCTAAAAGTAAATTTTAATTTTAATATTTAAACAAGTAATATTTTTTAAAAAACCTAAAACATCAAATATTGTACAATTATTTTCACAAATATAAAAACAGTGTTTAGGACCTATTTTATTACCTTTAAAATAATCAGTCACTTTTTCTAAAAAATCTCCTTATTTTTTCTTCAGAAATACAAAAAATACAATTTTTACAGTCTTTAAAACCATATTTATCTGATTTTAATTGAATTTTATAAATAAGCTTGTAAAATACATTACCCCCAGCCTTAATAAAAGAATAAAAAGAAAAAATCTTTGTAACTATTAAATAACATGATAAAATTTATTTTGTAATAAATATTTATCCTTGTTTATCATTCAAAACAAAATGCCCACAGACCCAACCCATCAACATAAATCTGATCATTAATTTTTCAAAACAAAAAAATTAATCCCTTCTGTGGGGTAAGAACGATCCAAATCATCTACAATATCCTTTAATCGATTAACAATAGATTGATTGGATGTATAAATAATCAAAATAAAATTTTCCTCAGGCCAAACGCCATCACCATGCTTTTCTCCCTTTTTGCCTTTTCCATAAACATTTCCTATCTTAGAATAATATATAGGTTCTCCTAACTCTTGTTCTATTTTTTCTATACATTCAAAAACATCAAGCTCTAAAGACAAATTAGAAACTATTTCAATCCTATACTCATAAAATTTAGTCATATCACTCCCTATCTTCTTCAAATAAATTATTATAACCACTTTTAGCTGAATTATTAATTTTGAATGATTTTTCAACATCCATATTGGACGGCACTTTTCTTAACCTAGATTTGAAACTTGAAACAATGTTGGAAAAAATTTCAAAAAGCATGGGAATAAAAAATAAAGTAAGAAATGTACTAGCTGTCATTCCACCAATAAAAGTAAATGCAATTGGCTTTAGAAGTTCATTTCCGCTTCCACTAGAAAATGCCATTGGAATAAGCCCTATTATTGAAGTCAAAGAAGACATCAAAATTGGCCTAAGCCTTGAACGACAAGATTCAATAATTGCCTCTCTTAAACCAAAACCCCTCTTGATCAATAAACCAGTATAGTCTACAAGAACAATTCCCGTATTTACCACAACACCAACAAGCATAAGCATCCCGATTGCAGCAAAAATAGAAAGTTTTTCTCCTGCAAGAAAATGTATAAGTACAACCCCTATTGCTGTTAAAGGAATTGTAAAAATAATAATAAAGGGTTTTAAAAAAGATTCAAATTGAGAAGCCATAATTCCAAACACAACAATAATAGCCATCATAATGATTATTTTAAACTGATTCATAATATTTGAAAATTCATTATATTCTCCTTCAACCTTAAGCGCTATGCCTTCTTTATGAGGCACCTTATTATTAATAAAATCTACAACTTTTGCAGTTACTTGGGTTAAATTCTCATTTGGAGAAATATCTGCATTAAGATAAATAGTTAAAGCTTGATTTTCTCTGTAAATAGATTCGGCTTTATTAGTTTTTTCAAAGGTGGCTATTGATGAAAAAGGAATTTTAACTCCAGATGAATTTGTAATAAATATTTTTTCTAAATCTTTTAAATTTTTAACATCCATTCTATCAAGTTTAAGAACAATATCATAATTAAGCCCATTCTCTACATATTGCCCAGCAACAACACCATTAATATTGGCCTTTAACTCATTTAAAATGGTATTCATATCAATGCCATAGCTATAAGCTAACGCTCTGTCTATCTCAACACCAATTTGAAGCTGTAAATCACTTATGCTAAGCCTTGGATTCACAAGTTCAGGAATTTCCTTTTTTAACATGGAAACTAAAATTTTTCCGTAGTCTTTTATATATTCAAAATCATTGGCTGAAATTTTAATTTTAATAGAATCTCCACCACCTGAAGCATTACCACTGGAAGGCTCAATATTAAATTCAGGATAAAGATTCCCAATACGATTCATAATTTTGTATTTAATAGCATCGTAATCTATGCTTTGGGTTAACTTATCTCTTGATTCTTCCCTGAGAGGAAACAATACGTTGAAAATTATTTTATCAGCATGCAAAGTAGCAATAATGTTTTTATATCCTTTGGCCTCACTTTTTACAATTTCTAAAAATCTATTAGAATAAAATTTTGCATATTCTAAATTAGCTTTATGGGGAAAATTTAAATTAATAGTAATTGAGTTCTCTTTGCCTCTAACAAAAGCCCTCACATCTAGCAATAATCCTAAAAGCAAGCTACCAATAAAACTAAAAAAAACAATCAATCCAAAAATCAATTTGTGATTTAAAACTACATTTAATAAATTGATATACAAAAATTCTAAAAAATAATAAATACTAGCAAAAAAAGCATCAATTTTCCTAATAGAAGTATTCTTAATATTTTTTTGGAAACTTGTGTATAAACCAACATAATGGCTTGATAAAACAGGAACCAAAAAAATCGCAACCAAAAGAGAAACACATAAGGAAATAACAATAGTAAATGTAAAGTCTTTAAAAAAATCTCCATATACCCCAAGCTCTGATTTGAAAATAAGAAATGGACCAAAAACACAAATAGAAGTAAAAGTTGAAGATGTAATAGGCAGCATCATCTCTTGAGCTCCAAGAATAGAAGATGAAATAAGCTTTGCTCCTTTTTGCCTATATTTGTATATATTGTCAATTACAACAATTGAACAGTCAACAACCATTCCAATCCCAAGTGCAAGACCTGCAAGACTCATAATATTAAGGGAAATATTTACAAAATACATTAAACAAAAAGTCAAAATAATTGCTATTGGAATAGAAATTCCAATAATTATTGTAGCCCTAAAGCTTCTTAAAAAGAAAAAAATAACAAATATTGCAAGCATGGCCCCAAAGTAGGCTGAATTTACAACTGTTGAAATAGATGCTTTAATAAAATTAGTGCTATCAGAGGCAATCTCCAATTTCATATCTTTAGGCATAGATAATTTCAATTTTTCTATTTCATTCATAACAACATTAGAAACTGCAATAGAATTGGCATCACTACGTTTTTGAACCGACAAAGAAATTGAAGGCAACCCATTATACTCAACATATTCTGATAAATCTTCAAAATCGGTTTTAATATTAGCAATATCTTTGAGTTTTATCTCAATAGGAGATGAATTCATACCAGAAGAAATGTCGGGCATCTTATAAGCTATGACTACATTACCTATCTCTTCAATTGATTTAAATTTTCCAGAAACTTCAACTAAATATTCCAGGTTGTTCTCCAATATATTGCCAGCTGAAAGTTCCAAATTTTGAGATGCTATAATCGAAGATATTCTTGACAAAGAAAGCCCATAAGACTCCAATCTATTTTGAGAAACTTCAATTAAAACACGCTTTTTACTTCCACCATTAACAGTAACAATTGCAACTCCATCAAGCCTTTCAAGAACAGGTTTAATGATTTCATCAGCATATCTTTTAAGCTCAGAAACTGGCCTTACAGAATTAATAACAATTTCCATTACAGGAATATTTTTAAGATTGTATCTAAAAATTCTAGGGGTATGTGATTTACTAGGCAATGAAGATTTTACCAATTCAAGAGCATCTCGAATTTCATTTAAAACCAAATCTAAATCGGTTCCATGATAAAATTCAAGTGAAACAGTGCTACTTTCTTTGGAAGAAACGCTATATATATTTTTTAAATTCTTTACCGAACTCAAGCCACTTTCAAGGACTCTAGAAACACTCTCCTCAACTTCTCTAGGAGAAGCACCAGGATAAACAGTGTGAATGCTTATTTGGGGAATATCAATTCCCGGCAAAAGGTCTATTTTTAATCTTGAAAAGGTATATAAACTTATCATCAATAGCAATGAAAATAAAATCAACATTGTTATTGGTTTGCTAACTATTCTCTTCACCAACATAAAACATCTCCCAATAAATTAAATATTGCTTTCAACTGGAAGACCCTCTTTGGTATCTACCAAATTTATTAGAGTTCCATTAGAAAGAGCAGACATACCTTCTACTACAATTAAATCATTCTCTTCAACATCGCCCGAAAGAGCCACAATGTTATCTATTTCAAAAAGCACTGTAATGGGCAACATTTGAACACTTTTGCTCTCTAAATCAAGCTTAAATATAAATTTATTGCCCTCTCTCTCAACAACAGCCTCTCTTGGAATCTTAATTACATCTCTAAATCGCTTAGTAATAAGTTTAATTTTAGAAAACATACCAATAATCAGTTTATCTGAATTACTGCCAATAGGCGTAAGATATACTTCAATAGTTCGACTTTTAGAATCTAAAATAGGAGATATTTCTGAAACTTTAGCTTTAAACTTTTCATTAGGATAAGCTCCAACTTCAATAATAGCATCATTTCCAACTTTAATATTTGAAATGTATTTCTCAGACACATAAGTTAAAATTTGCTTTGTATCTATCCTCCCCACTACCGCTATGTTGGACTGAGGATTAACTGTTTCACCAATTTTTTTTGTAATATTTAAAATATATCCTGAGATTGGCGCTCTTACAGGACTTTTCAAATACACAGAACCAGGCCTTGAAGGATCAAGAGTTGCAACTATTTGTCCTTTTTGAACATAAGCCCCAAGTTTTATTCCCAAAGAAGTTATTTTGCCCACAGCATCCGGGAAAATACCTGCCTTAATTTTTGTATCTACATCTCCATTTAAAGACAAATAATCACTCAAGATTCCCCTTTTAACTTTCATAGCAATTACTGGAAATCTATAGGAGCTTTCTTTCTCCTCATTAATCTTTTCGTCATTTAACTTGTTCTTACTCGCACAAGCAACTAAGACTAAGAATAAAATTAAAAAATATTTTTTTAAATAAAAGTTAACATTAAAAATCAAATCCATCAAAATACCTCTTAGTCTAATGAATTTATTAAATTTTTATATTCAAGTATAGAATTGGCATAATTTAATTTATCTTCAATAAACTTCAAATCGCTCTGCTTATAAACAAGTTCAATATCATTCAATTTAGAAAGATCCATGACCCCAGAATTAAAAGCATTAAATGCCATTTGATAATTTTTAGTTGCTAATTCTACATTAATTTTAGAAGCATCAAGAATAGCTTTATATCTTCTAATATCCTTTCTTTTTTGCACAATACTAGATTTTAAATTTCTAATTTTACCTTCAATATTGTTTTGTAGTATTTTTAGCTGATAGTTGTTATCCTGTATTTTTGTAAAACTTTTTGAAAATGGAAACATTTCAGTTAAGCCATAATTTAAACTAAAGGATGCTACAAATCCAGTTGAAAAACCTTTAGAATTTTCATGAAATGATTTATAAGGAGAATAAGAAAATGACAAAGAAAGACTAGGCAAATAAGTATCTAGCCAAAGCGAACCAATAAGCTGCTCTGTCATTTTTAAGCGCATATTCAAATCCTTAATCTCTAATGATTCATTAAAATTTAATTCCTCATTAAATAAAGAAAAATCCATTGTTTCATCTGGCAATTCTCCAATAATTTCAAAATCTTGATCCGGATCTAATCCTATTAATAATTTGAAAATTTCCTTTGATTTTTCAAAATTAATAATCTGGCCATCCAAATCTGGTTGAGATTTTTTATACTTAAGCTGCGCATCAAGGAAATCTATTTCTGATATTAGCCCATTATTATAAGCAATTCTAGCTTGTTCAAATTTAAGTTTATTATTCTGTATTTGACTCTCAAAAACCTTCAAAGTGCTCTTTAAAGCTATCAATTGATTGTAAGACTTAAGAACATTTAGCTTGATATTACGAACAGCGCTTTCCCTTTCTATTTTTGCACTTTCATACTCTAACATAACAAGTTGCATTCTCTTTAAAACAGAAGGGGACAAAGAAAGACTAATCCCAACACCAAACCCAAAACCCCAATAATCTCTTTCAAGCTCACTCAAGACAGAAGAATTTCTACTAAGCGTAGAACTAAGGTTAACATTTGGAACAAAAACATTCCATGCATTATTTTTATAAAGTTTTTTTATATTTTCTTTATAAAGAGCATTTTTTGAATCCAAGCTATTTTCTAAGGCCATATCCACAGCTTGTTTGGGTGATATTTGAATAATTTCAGCAAAAGAAAAAGAAACGGTCATAAAAATTAAAAAAATTTTTTTAATTTGAAGCCCCCTTTTATAATAAAAATCAAAACTTTAAAATTATAAAATTTTCAATTTATTTGATTAACTATTATATTATAATACAATTCTAAGTATGAACATTTTCAAAATTTTATTTATTCTAAATTATACTTTTATTTTTTTAATAAAAATTTACCAAAATACTTTCTCTAAAATATTTGGAATACAATGCATATACAAACCTACTTGCTCAAAATATTCAATTGAATGCTTTAAAAAATACAATTTTTTAACGGCCTTGATATTAATGACACTAAGAATAATAAGATGTAATGCCTTATTCAAAGGAGGTAACGATCTTATTCCCAAATACAACCCTATTTTAAAATCTTTAAAAGAATTTAAAAAAAGATTAATCAAATAAAGTTTTATATTTTTCTGGAACCCACGTCTTTACAACTTCTTTATTCTTTTCAACAAATTCAACTGCATTGCGGTATTCTTTGCCTGGCTCTTTATCATTTCTATCCATTAAGGGTAATATTAAATTATCACTCCAGTAAAAATGATCAAAAACATAATATGCATCAAAATCATCATTTTCAAGACCAAGCCTAACAAGAGTATGCACACTCTCACCCCCCCCCATAATTAAATCGGGATCATCAAGAAATTTAATATCATACCTAGAAAAAGCCCAATGGGGCTTCCACAAAGGAACCAAAATCCACTCGTTTCTCTTTATTGAAGAATCCAAACTTGCAAGCATAACACTCTCACTTGAAGGAACTAGTTCATACTCTTTACTTAATCCATAATAATCAAGCGCTTGTTCCGTAACAATTTGAGTTCCCGCACCAGCATCTATGCCAATCATTTTATTTTTAAATTTAGCGCCTTTACCCTTAAGCTCACTAATGCTAGAAATTGGAACATAACTTGGCACCACGAAACCCTGAATGGTTCCTTCATAATTTGCACCAAGATCAACAAATCTTGTTTTCAGTTTTTCATAATAAAATTTATCGGCTGTAGGAACCCAAGAGGATACCGTACCATCTACCTTTCCAGATGCCAAGTATTGATACATTATGGACGTAGTGACTGAAAATATTTCTGCATTGTAGCCCATTTTCTCAAAAACAACCTTCAATACATTTGTAGCTGCTGTTTCTCCGCCCCAATTCACATATCCAATTTTTACCGATTTCAAATTCTTTGAACTCTTTTTTTCATCACAAGACAAAAAAGTAAGAAAAATAAAAACAAAAATTAATAATTTATATATAAATTTCATACAAAAATCTCCTTTTCATAAAGTAATCTCAAAATACAAAACTCAATAAATAATTTATATATAAATTCATAAAATGATCTCCGTTTATTTATTATACATTTCTAAAAATCTTTTAAATTTATTTTCCCTCTTTCCACCATAATAATCTGTGTTTAAATAACTAAATTTAATAAAGATAGATTGCATAATTCTATCTAAAATAATAGCTATAATAACAACCGCTAATCCAGATATCAAACCCTCACCAAAATTTAATCTTTCTATAGAATAAATCACAGTTCTGCCCAAACCAGACGATCCAACCATTGCAGCAATTACTATCATAGATATCGCCATCATTATTGACTGATTAATACCTTCAATTATACTCTGAAGAGAAAGAGGAAGCTGAACTTGAAAAAGAATACGCAAATTACTACTACCAAAGGACTTAGCGGCCTCTATTACTTCATCTGAAACTTGAACAATTCCAAGCCTTGTATATCTAATAACAGGAGGCATAGCAAAAACTATTGTAGCAAAAATAGCTGAAGCTGTGCCCATTCCAAAAAAAGGAATAGCAGGAATCAAGTAAATAAAAGGGGGCATAGCCTGCATTAAATCTAAAATGGGTTTTAAAAAAACATAAAACCTAGGGAAATATCCCCCCAAAATACCTATAGGAATTCCCAAAATAACAGAAACTAACACAGAAACAAATATAATAGCTATTGTATCCATTGAAGCTTCCCAAAGATTAAAATATAAAATAAAGAAGAATCCGGGCAAAATTAAAAATATTAATCTCTTTTTTAAGAAAACAAAACTTAGTAAGCATGCAGTAAAAATAAAAATAAGTGGATTAACAAAAAGAAATAAATTTTTTAAATTTTCATATAAAAAAATTATATTTTTAGAAAAACCTACCCCATCAGAAATTGAAAAATTATCAACCAAGAAATCAAAAAAATTATCTATTTTTAATATAAAAAAATCTTTATTCATAAATTCCTATCTTGATAATAAATAAGAGATTTCATTTAAACTAATATATCCAACAATAGTTCCTTTTTCTTTTATTATTAAATAATCTTGCTTATTTAAATATTTAACAATTTTTTTTATCTCATCATTTAGGTCTAAATTCAAAGACACAAGATTATCATATCTTTTATTAAGAACCTTGTCATACAAACTAAAATTTTCACCTTGACATTTAATAATAAAATTCAAACCACTGTCACTACTAGAATTTAAATCAAAATCATCTTTTAAAATATCTTTTATTTTTAAAATATTTAAAACAGGCAAATTTTTAATAAAATCAGATATAAAATCGGTGCTAGGATTAGCTAAAATTTCCAAAGGTTTGCCAACTTGAATAATTTTTCCATCTTTCATAAAAGCAATTCTATGTCCTAATTTAAAAGCTTCATTCAAATCATGAGTAATAAACACAACTGTTTTTTTAAGTTTAGCTACCAACCTTAAAAGTTCTTCCTGCATTTCTCCTTTAATTAAAGGATCAAGTGCCGAAAAAGCTTCATCCATTAAAAGAATATCTGGATTAACCACTAATGCTCTTGCTATTCCAACTCTTTGCTTCATTCCTCCAGAAAGTTCATTAATATACTTATATTTTGAATCTTCAAGCCCTACAAGATTTAACACCTCAATAGCACGCTCTTCTCTGATCTTCCTGGGAATATGTTTGACTTCAAGTCCATAAGTGACGTTTCTCAATACATTCATATGAGGGAAAAGTCCAAAGTTTTGAAAAACCATTGCAAATTTATCTTTTCTTAAATTAGAAAGATCTTTGCGATTTATAGCATTCATTTCCATATTATTTACCAAAATAGATCCTGAATCTATTTTATAAATACCATTTAAACATCTGACTAAAGTAGACTTGCCACAGCCTGACATACCCATAATAACCAAAATTTCATTTTCATAAACATCCAGATTAACATTGGCATTTGCAATAAAAATAGAAGATTCTTTGTAGATTTGCATTCTATCTTTGCCATCTTCATAATCTTTTATAGCCCGACTTATCTGCTTCTTGTCAACATAATACGAAAATACTTTATAACAATCTTTAATTTTAACAGCAACCCCACTCAAAGCAAACTCCTCAATAAGCCTGCATTATACTTCATAACACATCACTATAAATTATACTAAAATTATTAAATTTTGCCGATCCGAAATAAAAAAACAAAAGACCCCCTTGAAGGATCTTTTGTTAATAATTTGTACCAATTAAATTAGAATTTTATCTAAGCAATGACAAAACATATTGGGGCACTTGATTAGCCTGCGCAATCATTGCCATTGCAGATTGCGTTAAAATACTATTAGTTGTAGCTGCTACAACCTCATCTGTCATTGTGGCATCTTTTATTTGAGCATAAGATGCTTTTAGATTTTCAATTGCATACTCAGTACTATTCTTTATAGATTCAAGTCTATTTTGGAAAGCACCTAAATTCGCTCTTTGATCACTTACCATTCTAATAGCATTTTCTATTTTAGCAAGTGATGTATTAGCATCAACTGTAGTTGTAACATTAACAGGAGAATTAACTCCGCCTTGAGAAGGTGCTGTAGCAGGTGCTGGCTGTTGAGCTCCTTCCTGTTGAATACCCTCTTGAACAGGTGCGGCCTGAGCAGTTTGAGCTCCCTCACCAGAGAAAAGATTTGCTACATTAGCTGCATAAATATTTACAGCAATAGCTTCATCTTGGTTTGCTCCAACATGAACTCTTAGGGTCCAAGAAGCTTGAGATCCTGAAAGTGATGCTGGTGTGTTAATTTTTGCAGGTTGCATTCCAAGTTCTTCCGCTGCCCTTACATTTTGAGAAGCAGATTTATTTGATAGCATGTGCATTTGGTTATATTGAGCTTGATCAGCAATTCTGTTAATTTCGTCTGTAAGTTGCTCTATTTCAATTTGTATAGAACCTCTGTCTGCATCTGAATATGTACCGTTACCTGATTGAACTGCCAATTCTTTCATTCTTACTAAGACCTTCTCCACCTCATTCAAATTTCCTTCTGTTGTCTGAATAAAATTGATAGCCTTTGAAGTATTTCTAGAAGCTTGTGACAAACCTCTTATTTGAGCATTAATCTTGCCAGAAACTCCCATGCCAGCAGCATCATCAGAAGCTCGATTAATTCTGTACCCACTAGAAAGCTTTTCTTGAGTTTTACTAAGATTAGCAGCATTAATACCATTATTTCTTGAAGCATTAATAGCTGATGTATTATGATTTATAATCATATATCATTCCTCCATGATAAAATTTAGTTATTTATTTTTGGCAAATCCTTTTGCCTGTTAAAAAGAATAGCACAAAAATTTAAAAAAAAGAAACGCAAACAACAATAGCATTAAAAATAATTGGTACTATTTATTTCTTTGATTAAAATCAAAAGCCCTTAATGTGTTTTCTTGATCTTTCATGCGCTTAACGGTAAAATCCAACGTATTAAGTTCACCTTCCACCTTTCTCTCTCTGTCTTCGTACTTCTTTTTATAATCTTCAACTTTATTTTTTTGATTAAAAATTTTTAAGTCGTAATTTTTTATTTTATTATAAATAACTCCTCCGGAAGCCACAAGAGGCGTCAAACAATCTCCTAGCATTTTCGCAATTCCATTATCATATACTCTATCACCATTAAGGTCAAATAAAAAAAGTTCTCTAACATTATCAATGTTATTGCGAATTGATTCATCAAACTTTTTCTCATCAAGTCTTAAATATCTAGAAAGTCCACCAGAAGAAGAAATTGAATTAGTAAACACTCCCATCTGATTAATTATTGAAAAATTGGGATCACTAGTAACATAGGGTTTAAAAATTATTGATTCTAGTCTGGACTTAAGATTCTTTAATAAAAATTCAGATCTCAGAATACCTAAATTTTTATAAGCCTCTTCTTTTTGGGAATCACTAAGATAAGTAAGCTCTTCAACTATATTAGACTTTTGATTATTAGACTGATCTTCATTGGAGCTTGCAATATTAATCTCAGCAAGAACCTCATTATAAGCACCAATAAAATCCAAAAGAACCCTCTTAATCCCCTCATAATCGGGCTCAATTTTAGCCTCAACTATATCACTTGAAGCTTTTTTTAAACTTAATGTCACATTTGGAACTAAATCATTTATAACATTTGAATCCCTCTCAACATCTACTCCATCAAATTTAATTTTCGCATTCTCAGCAAAACTTTTAGCATTTATTGGCAAATGACCATCTCTATTTTTTGGATCAAAAATTTCAACATTGCTAATCACAATTACCTTATTATTTGCCTTATTTTCAATATTTATTTCTTCAAGATTAGAAAGAGACCCAACATCAAATTCAACTTCTTCAAAATTATTTGAAATATTTATTAAAGGAAGCTCCAAAGAACCCTCTTTGCTGCATATCTTAACCATATTCATTTGAATATATTGTTTCCCCAAAGGAGTTTTTAAATCAGACCCAAGATCAACTACACTATCTTCGCTCTCAACTTTTGCATCCTTAAATGTAGCCCCTCCGGGATTAAAAACAATCTTACTATCAGGCTCTTCTAATCCCGTATCAAAATATTTAACTTCAAATTTAATTTTACTCCTAGATGTAATTTTAATGTCTTCAGGAATTTCAATTGATACTTCTGAAAGCGGATTTAAAACAAGGTTATTATTCTCAAAGGCAAGTCTATTGTTACTACTGGATTGATTTACAACAATATCTGAAAGATTGGGATTAAAATTGGTTTTAAGTTCACTTAAAATTCCAATTTGCTTAGCAAAAGACAAGCCTTCCCCTTTAATAACAAGTTTATTTTCTTTACCTTCCTTTAAGGATTGCAAAACAAAACGACTATTTCCATTTTTATCGCTTTTTACTAATTTTGCAGACAAAAAACCCTTCCCCTTGTTATTAATATCCCTAACAAGCAAATCAATGCTACCATTACTTTTTACATTAATTTCTTTCTTGCCAACTAAAAATATATAATCTCCCTCTGGAATTGTTATTTTTTTAGGATCAAAATTTGAAGACAAAAATACATCAGCTGATGCTATTTTATCAACAATTAATTTATGAGCTTCATTTTTAGATCCATATCTAGTAGACAAGGTTAAAATTTCGCTATTACTAGAATTTCCTGACATTAGATTAAAAGGACTGTTAAGCGATGTAAGTTCCTTTGCAAGAGAATTTAATGTAGAGATTTTTCTATTAATTAACTGCCAAGCACTTTTCTCTTGCTCTAAAGATTCGAGTTTCTTAAAAGAAGAATCAATTTTAGCTTTATCGGACTTAAGCATGGATTCACGAATTTCTTTAGTATTGTATTTGCTCTCAAGTCCAGGAACAAAAAATCCCGATGCCAAAATAATGCCCTCCGGGGTAAATTATATCATTAATAAAATTGAAAATAAAATATAATATACAATAAATAGAAAACATAAAATTCAAGTATCCAAACACTTTAAAATAAAAAAATATAAAAAATAAAAACTTTAAAAAAAATTAATGTTTATAGTAAAATAAATTAAAAGGAGCATAAAAATGCCAAATTTTTGCTTATTCAACTCAAAATCCGTTTTAACTGGAAATGATAAAATAGATAATTCAGCGGTTCTAATTAAAGATAATAAAATTTTTGATATTGTAACGTCTGATAGACTTAAAAAAATGGATCTCGAAGAATACCAAATGATTGACACAAAAGGCAATTATATAACTCCCGGTCTTTACGATAATCATATTCATGGATTTCACGGTCATGGGACAGACCAGTGCTCAACAGAATCAATACTTAAAATGTCAGAACATTTAGCACAATACGGAGTAGTAGGATTTTTACCAACTCTTTATCCTAGGCCAATAGATGAAATGATTGAAACAATAAAAGCTTGCACAGCAGCAATTGGTAAAGAAAAGGGAGCTAAAATTCTAGGACTTCACCTTGAAGGACCCTTTTTTTCTCCTGAAAAAAAGGGAGCACATCCTGTTTCCCATCTTCATGAACCTAGTATTGAGGTTATGCAAAAATTAATAGATGCAGCTGGTGGAGTATTTACAGGATCAAACGGCAAAAGAAAAACACATATAAGTACAATGACTGTTGCTCCTGAGCTTAAAGGCATGAGAGAGCTTGCAATATTTTGCCTTGAAAACAATATCAACCTTCAAGCAGGACATACAAATGCAACATATGAAAATATGATAGAAGGATTTCAAGTTGGAATACTTCACACAACCCATTTTTTCAACGCAATGTCAAAACTTGATCACAGAAATCCAAATGCAATAGGAGCAGTGTTAATACACGGCGATGTTTCTTGTGAAGTTATTGCAGATGGCCACCATATACACCCAAAATTAGTTTTAATGCTTAGAAAGCTTAAAGATATAAGCAAAATAGTTCTTGTAACTGATGGGCTTACTCCAAATTGTCAAACTTGCGGGAAACTAATTGCAAACGGAGAAGAAGTTTATATTGCAGAAGATGGATTATTTCATAGCGTGAAAAGCAACACAATAGCTGGATCAACACTCACAATGATACAAGGTCTTAAAAATTTAGTAGAATTTGGATATAGTTTAAGCGATGCTGTTCAAGCAAGCTCCTACAATCCAACAAGAATCCTAAATATTGATAAAAAAGGGTTAATATGTCACGGATATGACGCAAGCATCAATGTCTTAGATAAAGATTTTAATCTAAAGTTAACAATGATAGAATCTAATATAATTTTTAACAATCTATAACTTTAATTCATTTTAAGGAGATAGCAATGAGATTAATAGTCAGGCCTACATATGAAGACATATCAAAGTGGGCAGCCAATTACGTAGCACAAAAAATTAAAGAATTTTCTCCAACAAAAGAAAAGCCATTTATCCTTGGACTTCCAACAGGAAGCTCTCCAATTGGTATGTATAAAAATCTAATTGAATTAAATAAAAACAAAAAAATTTCATTTCAAAATGTCATAACTTTTAACATGGATGAATACATAGGAATTGAAAAAAATCATCCTCAAAGTTACCATTCATTTATGTGGAAAAATTTTTTTTCTCACATTGATATTAAAAAAGAAAACATAAATATACTAAACGGAAATGCTTTAAATCTTGAAAAAGAATGTGAAGAGTATGAAAAGAAAATCAAATCTCTCGGAGGAATCATGCTTTTTGTAGGTGGAATCGGACCTGATGGTCACATTGCCTTTAACGAACCAGGCTCCTCCTTAACATCAAGAACAAGAATTAAAACTCTAACCCAAGATACAATAATAGCTAATTCAAGATTTTTTGAAGGCAATCTGAATAAAGTTCCCAAAAGCGCCCTAACTGTTGGAGTTGGAACAATTATGGATTCACAAGAAATCTTAATAATAGTAAACGGACATAGCAAAGCAAGAGCATTAAAGCACGCTATTGAAAAAGGCATTAATCATATGTGGACAATTAGTGCACTTCAATTGCATAAAAATGCAATCATAATATCTGACAAAGATGCAACTTACGAATTAAAAATCGGAACAGTAGAATACTTCAATGACATAGAAAGAGAAAACTTTAATAATGACTTAAAATAAATTACTTAAAATTTTAAAGTAAAATGCTAAATCTAAAATTGAAAATCTTTATAAGATTAAAGATTAATTGTTAGCTTCATTGTAAATTTTTGAAACTTCTTCCCAATTTAAAGCCTTTAAAAATGCATCAACATATTCAATTCTTCTATTTTGATATTTAAGATAATAGGCATGTTCCCAAACATCAATACCTAAAATTGGTTTATAAGAATTCATTAAAGGACTGTCCTGATTAGGCATTGGAATCACTTTAAGTCCACTCTCAGGACACAATACTAACCACGCCCAACCACTTCCAAAAATTTTCATCGCAGTATCTTTCAAATTAGCCTTAAGAACATCTAGACTTCCAAAAGCTATATTAATATCGTCTTTAAACTTTTTAAAAAGATTATCTTTGTTTCCTGGCCTTAAAGTTCTAAAATATAAAGTATGATTAGAATAACCCCCAGCATTATTTCTTATTAAGGTTTGAAATTCTTCTGGAAAATCATGAATATTTTTTAATATGCTTGACACATCTGTTAAATGAATTTTTCCCATTTTTTCCAAAATGGAATTCAAATTCATTACAAAACCATTATGATGCTTGCCATGATGAATTTCCATAGTTTTAGCATCAATATAAGGCTCAACAGCATCATAATCATAACCAAGTTCTGGCAGCTTAAACATAAAAACCTCCTGTTTTAACTTTTGCCGTGACAATTTTTATATTTTTTCCCACTTCCACAATAACAAGGCTCATTTCTACCTATTTTAGGAGAACTTCTAACCACTTGAACATTAGAAACGCTTTTGCTCTCATTAATAACAATCCCAGAAAGTCCTTTATGAATTGGTTTAACATTCCTAGATTTCTTTGTTGACTTAAAATCAGAAGAATTGCTATCCAATTTTAACTGAAGAACACGCCTTATGGTAGAAACTTTAATGTCTTTAATAAGCTCGCTAAATATTGAAAATCCCTCTTCTTTGTATTCTGTAATTGGATTTTTATTAGCATAAGACCTTAAATAAACAGCCTCTCTTAAGGAGTCTAAATTTGCAAGATGTTCTTGAAATTTAAAATCAATATTTTTCAAATATTCATATCTTAAAAATCCATTAAAAAGATCTCTACCAATCAAATTTTCCTTTTCATCTAAATTTGCTCTTGCTATTTGCATTAGCTTGGCCTTTAAATCAAGAGAATTAATATTTTCAATAGAGCCAAGGCTCTCAAGCATATAAGCAAAAATTGAATTTACTTCATTTAAAAAAACATTTGAAACTGCACTACTTTTTGTCCCTTCAAGTAAAAAACTAAGATATTCTTCTAAAGCAACAAGAATACGATCCTTAATAGCTGTATCTTCAAGAATAGAGTTTCTCTGAGCATAAATAAAATCTCTTTGTTTTGTAATAACATCATCATACTCTAACAAATGCTTTCTAATTTCAAAATTTCTGTCTTCTACTCGTTTTTGAGCATTAATTAAAGATTTAGTTAAAAGAGAATGTGTAATAGGCTCTCCTGTTGCCATTCCAAGCTTACCCATTAATGATCTTAGATTATCCCCAGCAAAAAGACGCATTAAATCGTCCTCAAGCGACACATAAAATCTTGAGCGCCCAGGGTCACCTTGCCTTCCACTACGCCCACGAAGCTGATTATCTATTCGCCTTGATTCATGACGCTCACTACCAATAACATAAAGCCCACCAAGACTTTTAACCTCATTATAATCTTTTAGGTAATTCTCTCTCTCATTTTTAACAGCCTCTTGAAATTCTTCAAGGCTTACATTAGTTCCAATTTTTTTTCTAACTCTGTGTTCAATATTTCCCCCAAGTTTAATATCCGTACCACGACCAGCCATATTTGTTGCTATTGTAACTGCATGTTTTGCTCCAGCTTCAGCAATAATAAATGCTTCTCGAGAATGATTTTTTGCATTAAGAACTTCATGCTTAATGCCTTTACTTTTAAACATGGTTGATAAAATCTCAGATTTTTCAATAGAAACAGTTCCCACTAAGACCGGTTGCCCCTTTTTGTAGGTTTTATAAACCTCATCTGTAATAGCATTAAATTTAAATTCTTCCGTATAATAAATAGTATCATCTTCATCTATTCGCGCTAACAATCTATTTGTTGGAACTACAACTACATCAAGATTATATATTTTGTGGAATTCCTTAGCTTCTGTATCAGCTGTACCTGTCATACCAGAAATTTTATCAAACATTCTAAATAGATTTTGAAAAGTAATAGTTGCCATAGTCTTATTTTCACTAGCAACTTTAACACCTTCTTTAGCCTCAATAGCCTGATGAAGTCCATCCGAATATCTTCTCCCTGTTAAAACTCTCCCGGTAAATTCATCTACAATCTCAACCCCAGAATCACCAACAATATATTCCCTATTTTTTAAAAAAAGCAAATGCGCTTTTAAGGCTTGAGTCATGTAATGAACATAATTAAAATTTAAATCAGTATACATAGACCCACTAATAATGCCCTTAGAAACTAAAAGCTGTTCAAGATTATTAAGCCCTTTGGCAGTAAAAGAAACTCTTTTGGATTTCTCATCAACAGTGTAATCACCATCAAGGTCATCTATTTCTAAAGGATAATCACCTGTTTTGGGATCCTTGGAGCATTCCTTTAAAAAAGATACAAGAGAATTAACTTCAAGATAAGCATTGGTGTTGCCTTCAGTAGGCCCTGAAATAATCAATGGGGTTCTTGCCTCATCGATCAAAATAGAATCAATTTCATCAATAATACAATAATTAAACTTTCTTAAGGATTTTTCATTCATGTCATACCGCATATTATCTCTTAGATAATCAAATCCAAGCTCATTATTTGTTACATAAGTAATATCTTTAGCATACTGAGCCTTTCTTAGTTCATAATCCATGTTAGATAAAACAACCCCCACGCTAACACCCAAAAGATCAAAAACCGGCTTCATCCAATTGGAATCACGCTCTGCAAGATAGTCATTAACAGTAACAATAATAACCCCATCTCCCGTTAAACTATTTAAATAAGCTGCTTGAACTGAGGAAAGAGTTTTCCCTTCACCTGTTTTCATCTCTATTATTTTGCCTTTGTGAAGAGCAAGTCCCGCAATGATTTGCACATCATAAGGTCTCTCTTTAAGACGCCTTCTAGCAGCTTCTCTAGATAGAGTAAACGCTCGCTCTAAAATATTCTCTAAAGAATTGCCCGATTTTAATTCATCTTTAAGCTTTTCTGTCTCCTTTGAGAAATCTTCATCCGCCAACAATAACGCCCAGCGCTCAAGCTTATTAATATTTCTTAAAGTTGGAAGATAATCTTTTAAATCTCTTTTACTTTTTGAGCCAATAGCTGTCTCAAGTACTGCTTTTAACATGATAGGTATTAATTCTCCTAAATAATTGACTTAAAGTCATTTTAAATAATAATATAAAAATATGAAAAAACACTATAAAGCTCTTATATTAAGCCTGTTTTTTACAATTATATCATGCAATACTAAAACTTTAAACGAACTAGGAGAAGAACAATTCAAAATACCATTTGGAACACTTCCTGGCGCAATAATGCCTCTGAATAACAAATTTACAAATTCAAAATTTGATATCAAGACATATAACGGGCTAGTGTACATTGCAGAAATAAAAACAAATAAATTAATGATTTTCAACTCTTACGGAAAACTAATACAAACATATCAAAATGGAATATTTAATACAAACTCCGATTTAAAAATAACAAAAATAGATTTTGAAGGAATTCAAGCAATATACCCACTAAAAGATTTTATTATTGTCGCAGACAAACTAAATAATAAAAAATCAAAATTCGACCAAAAAGAGAATATTGCCTACTTCATGAGAATACTAATACTAAACAAAAACTCGTCTGTAGAAATTTTAGGTCAAGAAGGTTTAAACGGAACACCATTCCCACAAATTTATGATGTTAATGTTGATGAAAATGGGAACATTGCTATAATATCAATATATAGCGAAGGATATATAATATATTCTTACAATAAAGAATTTTCCCCGCTTTACAAAATTTACGTCAACAAAAACCTGCTAAAAACAATAAACAATCAAAAGAAAAAATATAACATTACAATAGACAAGGTTTTTTTTGAAGTTAACAAAAAAACTCTTTATGTAAAAACAACTTGCTATGAAAACATTGGTGACAATGAAAATATAAACGATCTTGGAATTAAAATTAAAGATCAATATATCTATAAAATGAGTTTGAAAAAAAACAAAGAATTAGAAATGATAAATAAAATTGCTCTTCCTAAAAACCTACTGGGTGATAAACAAGAAAGCTTCATAAACATTATAAAAATACAAAAAGACAAAATAATAGCATCTACCAATATGAAAAATTTATCTAACAATTTAATATGGAAATTAGACAACAAAGGCTCAATTAAAGGACAAATAGCTTTAATTGAGCCTCCAGATTTAATGTTTCTTTCTGAGAGCTTATCTAAAGATGGAATACTTAGTATACTTTATGGCGGAAAAACTGGTGTTAGCGTTTACTGGTGGAATTTAAATGAATTATTAAAATTATAATTATAAGAGGGTTGAATTTGCAAATACAATGAAAAAGATTAATTGCAATCAACAAACAGAAATCGAATACCAAAAAAAATTGAAAAAACATATCATTACTGGAGTAATCTTTATTGTAATTCTTTTATTTTTTAAAATTTTATTAATTCCCAGAATTCAAAATCACGAAAATAGCAAAAATAATATTGAGATGATAATAAGCTACACGCAATACAAAAACAAATTATCACTAAAAATAAACATAAAAACAAAAAAACAATCCAACTTAGGAAAAGCCAAGCTAGATATTTATCTAGACAGCAGATTAATTGAAAGTAATATGATTTATATAGACAGTAAAAACTTTACAACATATGCTAATATAATCTATCAAAATGAAAGTTTATTAAGTATAATATTAAAAAGTAATGGCAATAATAATAATGTCTTTTATAGTAAAAGAATAAAACCTAAAGGATAAAATATGATACAAATATACTTCATGTCTGTTTCGCTTAACATCTTGGGGGGAATAATACTTGCATTTCCAATATTAATAGAAAGAACAAGCTTTTTCAAAATTTTTGAAGATTTTGTAAATTTAATAAACGATAACAAAAAGGTAAAAAGCATTTTTGGATTATTATTTTTAATAACCAGCGCCCTTGAAATAATCAAACCCTATAAATTGCCAATAATTGGAAATTTGATTCCAGCTATAAGTTTATTTTTAATTGGATTTATTTTATTTTTAAAACAAAAATTACCTACAGAGGTTCAAAATAATATAAAATATGGGAAATTTAAATCAATACTTGAAAGCAATCAGCAGCTAATTGGCATTATATCAATCATTATAGGAATAATTCATTTTTTAGCAGCAGAAATACCTTTATTGTAAAAGACATTGAAAGATTAAAAATAAAGATGCAATTGTTAATAAAACCACCAAAAGCAACTTGACTTTGACATAAGCATTCTATATTATTACTATAATTTAATGTAAATTTTAATTACTGCCCCCAAGGGCTTAAATGGTATAAAGGAAGAAGATATGATTATATTTAGAACATATAAAAATTTGAAACTAATAATACTGCCTATGTTAATGCTGAGTTGCGCTTTTTATAAAAAACCACAGTCTGTGCATCAAGACAGCAATACTGGCAAACCAATAAGCGATGAAAAATTACAATCTGTGTCTGTGCAGCAAGAAAGCAGTGATAGCAAACCAATAAGCAATGAAAAATTACAATCTGTATCTGTACAGCAAGAAAGCAGTGCTGGCAAGCCAATAAGCGATAAAAAATTACATTTAATATCAGGCAAAATTTCAAATAAAAAATTGCCAATCATAAATAGTAGTCATGAAGTAACTTGGATAAAAACAAAGGCAATGAAAATCTTAGACGAATATGGAAAAGAAATACCTGAATTTAAAAATAAATTCGGATATTCTTATATGTTATCTCCTATAAAAATGGATGGTGAATACAGTTACTTCACAACACTATTAATACTTTTTGAAACAACTAACAATGGAGATGAAGAATATGAAATTGAAGATATTAAATTCGTAACAGCTGGCTCTACCCTAAAGCTTAAAAATTCTCTTATAGCTGTTGAAAATTCGCAAGAAGAAGGATATGTTACTGCATACCCATTTGGACTATTGATGAGCGGTGAGATTAAAAATGCTTTTAAATTAACATATAAAAATGGACAATGGAATTATATGCTTGCAAATTTAACTGTCAAAAATAAACTTACTCAAGAAACTAAAGTTCATAAAATTTCTCTCAATTCAAAATTAATTATTGAATTTTTAAAAGAAGTGCTAAAAGAAAATTCTACATTAAAAGACAAAAATGGAGATTTATTTGAAGGCATATAAATACAAACAAAAGGAAATTTATGAACATTAAAAAATTTATTTTAACTGTGATAATTATTTCTCTAGCTAAAAATAGCTTCTCTGAAAACGAAATTAATGTCTTCGAAAATGAAAATTATGTTGTAAAAGAAAATATCAAAATAAAAATTAAAAAACTAAAACAAAGTTTTTTACTTATATCTGTTGATGTCGCCATTAGTCAACCCTACATGGAATTAGTAGATTTGAATGGAAACCTGATAAAAGAGCTTGATGGAATTAGTTATTCATTTATAAATGTATTTTCAAAAATTGGATCTTCTGCTATTATTTCATTTGACCTATCAAAAGAAGCTTCCAAGAAATACAAAATCACAAAATTAGAATTTTTAAGTCCAGATAAAGGCAATTTTATTAATCGACTAAGTAGTCTTACTAGTGGAAAACAGCAATCAAAAAAAGAGCTTGCAAAAGACGCTTACTCATTTGGCACATTAAAACCTGAATCTCTTTCAGAAACAATTGCAGAATATTACAAAGATAACAATTGGTATTATATTTTAGCAGCAATAACAATAGAAAATAATATAAACAAAGAAACTAAAAAATATGAAATTAGAATTAACCCCAAAATATATAATGATTTTCAAAAAAAACTGAGATTGCATTTTAAAAGCAACCAAATAAAAAAATTTTCAATACCCGTATAGAATAAATTACAAATTAATAGAAAAAAGATTTTTACTTTTCTAAGAGAGATAAATTTATAATAATAAAACAATGGGTAGTAACAAAGCAATAATAATAAATTTAAATAATTTAGAGCATAACTTAAATTTAATTAAAAATAAAATTGGCGAAAAAGAAATAGTGGCCACCTTAAAAGGTGATGCATATGGTCACGGGCTTATAAACGTCTTTAAATTTTTAAAATCAAAAAAAATAAATTATTTTGGACTTTCTAATATTGAAGATGCTAAAACACTTAAAAAAATTGATAAAAATATAAAAATATTGATGTACATTAAAGTGGATAAAAAAGAAATTAAAAATTTGATTAAACTTGAGTTAGTACCACTTATTGCTGATTTTGAATATCTTTTTTTAATAGAAAAAGAATGCGCATTGCAAAAAAATAAAATAAAAGTCCACTTAAAAATTGATATTGGAATGAATAGATATGGAATAAAAATAGATGACGCCCTTGAAATAGCCACATATATTCAAAATTCAAAATTTTTAGAACTAGAAGGGGTCTGCTCACATCTCCCATCAACAGAAAACTATAAAACTACGCAAAAACAAATAGAGCAATTTTTATTTTTTTTAAAAACACTAAAACAAAAAAACATTCATCCCAAATTTGTCCATATTTCTAATTCGGGACACATTATCAACTACAAACTAAGTTCACAATTTAATATGGTAAGACCGGGACTTATTCTTTACGGGTACTGTCAACCACTAAAAAACAAAAAACCCATTTCAAATTTTAAGCCCGTATTAAATTTATTTTCAAAAGTAATATTTATCAAAAATGTAAAAAAGGGTGAAAAAATTTCATATTCTGGTTTATTTCAAGCCAAAGAAGATATGAAAATAGGAATTATTCCAATCGGATATTTTGATGGAATACCTCAAAATATAAGTAATGATTATTATTTTTTAATAAACAATAAAAAATGCAAAATAAGAGGAAAAGTTTGCATGAATCTAACAATAGTAGAAATTCCTAAAAACCTAAAAGTTAAAACGGGCTCAAAAGTAGAAATTGTATCAGAAAAATTAAGTATAGATGAAATGAGTAAATTTTCTAAAAGAAGTCATTATGAATTACTATGTAATATAGGCAAATACGAGAAAAAAAAATACTTAAATTAAGTTTCCTAAAGAATCAAATTTTTGAAAATCTATTAAATTGCCTCTAGAATCATAAATCCACTTATAAATTGAAAATCCCCCAACATCATCTCTTAATCTCAAATCCGGACCATGATTTGACTGCTTTAATATTTTCCCAAATTTATTGTATTCATATTTATAAACACTAACTCCACGAATATCATCTTGCAATTGCCCCAAGCTTCCAAAATTTTTTTGAGAAATAAGCCTATTTTGTTTATCATATTCATATAAATACTCAAAAACAAAATTACAATCAGCAACCAAAACCCCATCTTTAGAATAATTTTTCTTTGAAATCATATTGCCATTAGAATCGTAGCCAAATTTATACTTTGAAATTCCTTCAAAATTATCTATTGGATTGACAAAATCCCCACCAAAATGTTCTTGAGCAATCAAAAATCCTTCTTTGTCATAAGAGTATCTGTAAATCATCACACCTTTAGCATCAGTTATTAAATTAAAATTTTTATCAAAAAAAATATTTTCTATTAGATAAAAATAATCATCATATTTATAACTATAAATAGCAATGCCTTTAAAATTATTCATTATTTCATATTTTTCCTCATAAACAGTTGGAATATCTCTATTATAGTTTTTATTGATCTTATTACTATAGTTTATTATCCTTTTTTCATTATTTTGGATATAAAAAATAGTCTTCTTCATGGCATACCCATTTTGACTGATTGTTAAATTATTATTATTGTCATAATTATATTCCTTGTAATAGCAATCTTTCTCTTTAAAATAATATTCATAACGATAAATTGCCACATTATTTTCATCAGGAGTTAAATTATTATTAATATCATAATTTAAAATCTCAATAACTTTTCCATCAACATCATAATGATATATTTTAGTAGCTACAGAAAATGGATTTGAAACGGGCTGTGCCGATTTATCAAGATATTCCTCTTTAATAAGATTATGATTGGCATCATAAGTTAATCTAAACCCACAAGTACCATTTTTTGATCTTACAATATAACCATTTTCATCGTAATACAAAACCGTTTTAACAAATTTGGTATGATCATAGCTGATCTTTGTAAAATACACATTATTTAAATCTTTGATTTGAATCCCTGATTCATTAAATCTGTAAACGCTAAACTCTCTCTCATTGTCGTATAAAAAATGGTAATAAGAAACATCATATTTATCTCTAACCATTTCATTAGATTTATTATAATTAAAAATATTTTTAATTCTACCATCACTCATATATTCTATATGTTCAATATAAACACCATTATTATTTTTAAAAGCAAGTCCCCTATTTAAAAATATGCGCTTTTCACTGAGCTTGAACCTTTCTATTTTAATTTGGCTTGTATTAAAAAAAGAAGGCATTAAAATACTGAACTTGCCAATATAATTAACTAAAATAAGATTATTATTGCGATCATAAGTAAATTTATATCCGTACTCTTCCTCAGCCTCTTCTTTTGTAATTTCATATTTACCCACTATACTGTAATTAACAGAATAATCTGCAAACCTATAGTAAACTTCTTTCGAAAAAAGAGGAGCACTAATAAAAAATATTATAAGCAACATGAATAAATTCCTTGATAAATCAATCCTATTTTGATAGATTTTATTATACAATAAATCTATCAAAAGGAGCTTTAAAATGGCTAAAATTTCTAAAAACGCTCAAAGAGTGGGCTCAAAAGAACTAATAAGTCGATGGGGAGGGAAAATTATAATGAAATCAAAATTTGAAAATGGAAAAATAAAGCATTATGCAGAATGTCAAACTTCAAAAAACACAGCAAGAAAGCCAAGGGATTTATTTTAACAAATAAATCTCCTTGGTTATAACGCTATTTTTTTTGTATCCTATCACTAAATTTGATCCAAGCTTCATCTTGTTCTTGTTTTGTATAGCTCTTGTTTGCTGCTTGCTTAGGGGCTGTGCCCTTTTTGGGGAAAGAATTTCTAACTTTCTCTTTTATTTCCTCTCTTTGTTTTCTAATTTTTTCTAATTGTCTTTTAACTCTTTCATTTGAATCAAAAAGTCCACTTCCGCTTTTATTCAAACCAGCTCTAAAATCTAATCTAGACAAAGCCTCTTTATAGCTTTGATGCTTGCCTGTCAAAAACAAAATGATCCTTCTAAACAAACTTAAATCTTTATAAGCAGCATTTAAAATAGAATACAAATCAAGTTTATATATTTTATATAAGGGCAAAAGTTCATTACTATTCTTAAAATATTTCGCCGCTTCAGCTTTAATCAAATCTTTAAGATGAACCTGAACACTTTGGGTTTTACAAATTCTCCTGTAATGAGAAACAATAAGGTCAAGAAACTTAACTTTATTTTTTAAGCAATACTCATTCATAATATATTTAGATATTAATCTACTTAGAACTTCTTCTAAACCTTCTTCTGTGAAAATAGAAGAAGAGTCATCTCCAAAATTAAGAATTTTAAATATACTAGCCTTCAATTCACTATTAAGAAATAGTAAAACCTTTTCATATTCTTCTAGAAAAAACTCATATGCAAAAGGTTTGTACAAATAAAAATTTTCTTTTACTTGAAATATTTTGGGCAAAATATCATTAATTTTAGATTCAAAAAAGTACATATTAGCAACTAACAAAAAATTTTTGGGATCGTTTAGCCCTTCAGAATAAACTTTTAAAATTCCCAAAAACTCTTCTGTATCAATTGAACCTTTTTTAAACTCTAAAGTCTTTTCAATAGCTTTTAAAGATTCATCAATTTTAATAGCCTCTATAGCCTTAAGCTCTTCTAAGTCTTTTTCATTTTTAATAAAAAGATTAAGAAACTCCAAAAAAACAAAATAATTTTTTGAGAAAGTAATTCCTTTCTTTCCAAGAACTTCATCCTTGATTTCAATTATGCCAAAGAGAATCTTGGAAATAGCACCAATAATATTCTTGCCCTCTTCTAAAATCTTCTCATAATCAATAAGCTTTAATCCTTTTATTCTAACGAAAACATCTTTTACAATATTATTAGAAGCAATATTAAAAAATATTTTTTTAACAAACTCAATAAAATATAAAGCCCTGCTAGATGGAATTATCAAAGATTTCCAAACTAATATTTCTTTCAATTGTGATTTTGTTTCAAAAAATTTATAGTTAATATCTGAATCTACAATAGTTATAAATTCATTCTGAAAAACCAACAAACTAGATTCTACATTCTTAACAGTAAGCAAAGAACTAAAAAGCTCTATTCCTATATAAGTTTTCAAAAACAAATCATCAATAGAATAATAATAAAAATCATAACTGGCCTCGTCGGTCAAAATTATACTGTCTGGCAAAAATTCTCCATCAATTGATATTCTATTGGTAATTATTCCTCTTTTAACTTCATAAAGTTTGCGAAATAAAAAATCAAGCTCCCCTTTTAAACCTCGTATTCTTACAGAATGCTCTTCTATAAAAGAAGAATAATCTACAGCTTCCTTTTTATAAGACAGAATAGTTTTCAAAATTATTTTTTGGATATCCGAAGATATTCCTAGTTGAGAAATCAAAATATCTATTTCTTTGCTACTCATATAAAAAATTTCTGGTAATTTTTTCATATTGTTCCTTACATTACATTTAAATAATAAAACATATTACATTAAAAATATATTAACAAATCAAAATCAAGATCAAATAATCAATAAAAGTTAAATAACATTAAGTTATATAAAAAATATAAAAGTAAAAAAATTATAGAAATGCCTCTACTAAAAACTCCTTTAAATTTAACCACTAAAAATAAAACTAAAGTTATAAATACCATTATACCAAAATCTAAAATATAAATATCTTGCAACAAGATAGGTCTGAAAAAACTACTACTAGCTAAAATAAAACCGATATTAAAAATATTACTACCAATAATGTTACCAAATGCAATATCTGATTCTTTTCTAATTATTGCAAAAAGAGATACAACAAGCTCAGGAACACTTGTCCCAAAAGCTACAAGTATAATTCCAATCAACTTTTCACTAACATTAAAAACATTGTTGGCAATGTAGAGAGCTCCATCTACCAATAATTTCGATCCCAAATAAAGAAAATACATACTAATGACAAAACTTAACAAATTAAAAAATATAAAGTTAAAACTCTGATTTAAATTACTTACACCTTCTTGAAAAGAACTTTCCAAGCTGGCATACAATTTTTCTTCTTTATAAAAAAGTAAAAGATAGGATAAAAACAAAATTAAGATACTAAATGAGCTAAAACGATCGTAAGGTCTTACAAAAAAAGAGTAAGATCTAAAATCAAATGAAAGCAACAAAAGAAGAAACATTAATAAAAACAGAAACATAAAAGAAAGCTTAAGTCTTTTAAAATCTGCCTTAATCTTTAAAAAAAATCCTGCTAAAGGCAAAGCAAGCAACATATTAATAATATTGCTACCAATAACATTAGAAACAACAATTTCATTTTTACCCTTAAAAGCCGCCACCAAACTTGTAAAAAGCTCTGGGGCACTTGTTGAAAAAGATACTATTGTAACTCCTATTAAAAGTGTTGGAACTTTTAAATAAGTAGCAATGCCAACTGAACTTTTCAAAAGTAAATCACCACCAAGATACAATAAAAAAATCCCAAATCCTACGTAAAAAAATTGAATTAAATGTTCCAAATGAATAATCTCCTATATCAGAAACAACAATTAAAAAGAATCTAAATATTCTTTTAAACTACCTTTAATCATATAATAAACGTTAGATGCATTCCAAAGACTAAAACCACTACCAAATGACTCTTTGATTCCTTTAAGCTGAAACTTTAAATACTTTAAATAAATCTCTTCATTTATCAATCTTTCTTTTCCCAATAAAAAAGCTTGAACATAAGATCTAATAACAACCCGACCTAAAGAAAAAGTAAGCGCTCTATCACTTCCCTCTTTATAAATCCTATAAGCTCTTTTTGTATAATAAAAATTGCTTGGCAAAAAATCATCAGTATAATGCGAAGGATAAAACATAGGAGATATAACGTCAACATAATCTGCTAACATTGAAATATTTTGCCCAATACTATTAGTAGGAAACCAGCCATTATATCCATAAATATCGACAGAAATGGGAACATAAAGCTGCTTTCTTGCCATAATCAAAAAAGATTCAAGAGCATCAACAGGTTGCATCTCATACTTATTCATTCTTGAGATTGCAAAAGACACGGGCCCATCTGATGGAAATCTAATATAATCAAATTGTATCTCGTCAACTCCAAAAGATTGAATTTCTTTTGCAATAGAAATATTATACTCCCAAGTAGTAGGGGAAAAAATATCTACCCAATGCTCTACTTGCACATATTTCACAAGACCACTAGAATCAACTTTTTTAATAACATGAGCCCAGGGTTTATTGGTTTTTTTATTCCAAAGAGCATACTTAAAATTATCATAGTAATACAATTTTGTATCTTTAAATACAACACACCTAGCAATAATATAAATTCCAAGCTCTTTGGCTTTTTTAAGAATATAAGGAACATCAATCAAATTTTTAACAGAACTTAACTTATTGGGCAAAGAAAGTTTGCTAGAATAAGTCAAATTACCATTATCATCTTTAAAATCAATTACAACAGCGTTCATACCTGAATCTTTAATAAATTTAAATCTTTCATCAACTGCCCTTTTATTGCGCAATGTATATGCTGTTAAATAAATAGACCCTTTATTTTTAGCAAGCTGCATCCTTTGTGATTTTTCAAAAAAGTCCTGATCCTGCAAAGATAATTTTCCAATAAATACCCATTGACCATTAATATAAGAATAAAAATGATTGTCATATGTTCTGACTAAAATTTTTTCTACATTCTTGCTAGATAAGTCTAAAATACGTATTATTTGCTTTTTAAAGGGAAAAGAAATTTTTTTAATAAATCCACTTTTCTGACTAATTAAAAAAATATCTCCATAAACTCCAGAAGAAAAATATAAATTATTTATCTCTTCTTTTGAAAATTCAATAGCACTAATAATATCGTAATACCCTGCACCCAAATAAATCTGTGGAATTAAACGATTCAAATTCTTAAAACTAATAGCTCCATTAACACTAAGATAAATGCCATGAATCGAAGTTCCAACGGCAATACGCTTATACTCATCTTGAGAAAAGGCACTCGATGTAATATATGCACTGCTATTAAATTTATCAATTCCCACTAATTTTCTAAAATTTTTTGAATTATCATAAGAAACGTAAAGATTGTTACTTGTAGTCAAAAATGAAATTGAAGAATAAACATCTTCATAAATAGAAGTAATTCTACTAGGAACAAGCTTGTGAAAAGGGTAAATCCACCTAGAGCTTACCCCATTAACTTGAACTTTGGTTATTTTCCCATTAACATTCTTACTTAAAAAACCTTTATGAACAAACAATAAACTATATTTTTTAAAAAATTCTTCATCAGTCAATGAATATATACTAAAAACTTTAAAAACAAAAAATAAGAAAATAACTACCCAATAGACAAAAACTTTCATATACATTAATACATGATACTTGCAAATCAAAAAATATTAAATAACGGTGATTTTTATTTGAACAATTGGATCTCAATTAAATTCAAAAATACTTAGATTTTATAACAACTTTACTTTTTAAAATTTCAAGCCCTGCCATAAAGCCTTGTAATAAAACTTATATTTTGACTCAAATCAGTGTCTAAATCACTTTCTAGCAATCTAAAAATACAATTATCTAAAGTACTTTTAGGGATATTTGACCTAAATCTATCTCCCAAATTAATATAGTCTTGCATTGGAACTATTACGTTATCAGAAACACTGCCCATGGCACTTCTTATAACGTCCCAAACAACAAAATCCTCATTTGTATTTAAATAATCAAAAATATACTTTTTATGCAAATCATCTAAAGAATCAACAAATTTTAGTATCGTATCATTATCGCTAATTCCTGTGTAAACTATACAATTCTTAATATAATTATGAGGAAGATTTTGATTACCTGAATCAAAATCAAAGGCGAGCTTCATTATTTTCATTCCTGGAAAATTAAAAAAATCTCTTAGCCTTGAAACATCTTCAAGATCATTTTCAAAATCTTCAACCCAAATTTTTAAATCTTTAATTTCATTTAAAATAAAATTGAAAAAATCTCGTCCTGGTGACTTTACCCACAACCCATTCAAAGCATAAGTTTCACCCGCACTAACTTCCCAAGTAGAAACAAAACCTCTGAAGTGATCAATTTTAATTATATCTGCATACCTTTTTAAAATTCCAATCCTTTTTGCCCACCATTCATACTTAAATTTCTTTAAAACATTCCAACTATAAGCCGGGTTATCCCAAGCTTGTTCTTGTTCTAAAAAATGATCTGGAGAAATTCCTGCAACCTTATCTTTACTTGCATCAAATCTTAGCTTAAAATATTTTTGGTGTGCCCAAACATCAGCAGAATCATATGCCATAAAAAAAGGCATATTCATTACTAGCTCAATCCCCTTATCATTTGCATAGCGCTTTAAAGCTTGAAACTGTGAAAAAAAGAAATACTGCAACACCTCTTGCACTTTAATCTCTTTTGAAAGGATATTTCTCAATTTAAATAAATCTTTTTCATTTCTTTTAAGAATTCCTCTATTAAAAAGAACATTAAAAGTATTCTTTGATTCTTTAGCAAAATATTCTTTAAATGCAATAAAACTTGCAAAATCTAAAAGCCAATAAGAAGAATTTTTTTTAAATTTCTCAAAGCTTCTAACCTCATCAGTCGAAGCTCTATTAATAAAATTTAAAGCAGCTTCTTTAAGAAATTTATCTTTAAAACTTAATTTTTTTAAATTAGAATACCTGGTTTCATTTTCCTTTAAAAGGCTTAAATCTGAATCTATAAATTTGTCAAGGACTTCTAAATCAATATAATAAACATTACCAGCAAAAGCCGAAAAAATTGAATAAGGGGGAGACCTTGTAAAATCAATAGGAGAATAAGCATACATTTGCCAATAACTTTGAGAAGATGCAAACAAAAAATCTATAAATTTATAAGCTCCTTTGCCTAAATCCCCAATGCCATATTTAGATGGTAAAGAGCTTATGTTAAGCAAAATACCACTTTTTCTTACTAGGTTTAAATTAATTCTTATTTTTTTATATTCCATATAAAACCTCTATTAATTAATAATTTAAATAAATTCCCACTGTGTTATAAATTATAATAAATATCAGATCATAACAACATATCAAATAGCAATTTTAAAAAATATTTAGACATTAAATAATTTTATGATAAAATCTATTAATGAATACTAAATCGACTGCGCTGTTGTTACTATTATTTTTAGCTCAAAGCTTAGCTTTTTCTTCTGAAATCTTTGAATTTAAATACATTAAGGGTTCAAAGTTTAGACTAGAAGGCACAGATAATCAAGAAATATTTTTAAACGGCCACTATAATTCAAGCTCTGCTACCAATATTCAAATTTCAAGTGAAATAAAAGACACAAAAGAAAAATTTGCAAACATTAAAGCTTTTTTTAGAATCTTAAAAAGAGAAAACATTGATGAACCTTACCTACTAAATGAAGAGTTTGAAGAAACCTTTAGCATAAATAATCAAGGAGAATATATAATAAAAGCAAATCAAAAAAGACCCTCTGTTAGAGGCATTCCAAGATTTCCAAAAACACCAATCAAAATAAATGAAAAATGGACATATCCTGCAGAAGAATATATAGAAGCGTCAAAAATAGACAAAAATATAAAAGATTTCGTTGTAAAATTTAATGTTAACTACGAATATAAAGGCAAAGAAGAATACAATGGTAAGCATTACCACATAATTCTTTCGAATTATGAATCACAATATAATGTAAAAAACATCTATTTCTACCAAAAAGTAAACCAAAGAATTTATTTTGATAATGAAATTGGCAATACATATAAATACAGCGATAAATATATATTTGAAATAAATCAAAACAATGGCCAACATTTTAAAATGATTGGAAACTCTTTTGGCAGAGTAGTTTCAATTGAACTTCCAAATGATAATCTCATTGAAACTGAAGTTGAAAATTACATACGAGAAAAAAAAATAAAAGCTATTGATGTTGGAAAAAACAACAAAGGCATAAATTTGAGTTTTGACATTGAATTTTATCCTAACTCATTCCAAATACCACAAAAAGAATATAAAAAAATTGACCTTATAGCTAATCTTCTTGAAAAATTTAAAAAAAATAACATTCTAATAGAAGGTCATACTGAACAATTTGGATCAGAAGAAGAGATGCACGAACTCTCTGAAAAAAGAGCTCGTGCAATTGGAAATTATTTAATAAAAATGAAAGTAAAAAACAAAGACCAAATACTATTTAAAGGCTGGGGATCTCAAAAACCAAAATATCCTAAATCTTCCCCATTAAAGGCTAAAAATAGGCGAGTAGAAATTACAATATTAAATAATTAACTTAAGATGCATCATTTTTTGTTCTTTTTTTCTTTTTTTGTCTGACAACTAATACATAAAAAAGCATAAGGAATAGCTAACAGTCTCTCCCTAGCAATATCTTTTTCACAAGCCAAGCACTTACCGTAAGAATTTTGAGAAATTCTATAAAGAGCTTGATTTATTAAATTCAACTTTCTCTTTTCAACAAAACCCAACGCTTCAAGATTATTTCCATCCATATTATCAAAAGCAATATCAGCAATATCCTTTGGATACATGTCATTATTAATTATTTCTTTTTTGCTATTTTCTACAGACTTAATAGAATCTAATATCTCTCTTTTTTCAGCTGAAAGAAATTTTTTGATCTCTTCAATAAATTCATGCTCAGAACTAGCTTTTTGCATGATACCTCCCTATAAATTACATTTTTAAAAAACTCCGTGTAATTATATACACAATTTCTTATAATGTAAACAAAAAATAATGCTTTTATTCTTAAAAAGAATAATTGAAATGATATGTTTAATCATGTAAAATTTATCCTATTAGAAAAAATTATGGAGGTTGTCTTGAATATTAAAGAAGAAGCTATTGAAACTGAAGGGGTTGTAAAAGAATCCCTTCCAAATACCATGTTTAGAGTAGAGCTTAAAAACAAGCACGTTGTACTTGCCCATTTATCTGGCAAGATGAGAAAACATTTCATAAAGATAGTTCCTGGTGATAAAGTAAAAGTTGAATTATCTCCTTATGATCTTACAAAAGGTAGAATAGTATACAGGGAAAAATAAAATTAACCCCTTTAAAAATTTTCAAGTGTTGTAAATATTATTTATTTTTTAGATTACATCATCTTTTAAGGACACAATAAAATTCTTGTGAATCCAGCCCTGAAGTCCATAACTTGTTTCAATAAGAACAAAATCGTCTTTACTGTCAAGAATATAAACACTTGCATTTCCTTTTAAAAATCTCCAACTCCTTGAAAAATTGTCAGGAACTTTATAAAGAGAAACTAAATCGCCCTTAATTATTCCTACCTCAGATTGTTGCTCAGAATAAAAATAATATGTTTCAAATATAGTAAAACAAACAGCAGAAAAAAGTAAAAATACAATTATTTTTTTCAAATTTTTTGCCAAAAATCTATAAGAAATAGATACAACTAAAAAATTAATCAAAAATAAGCTAATAATAAAAAAAATATTAGAAAAAATAAAACTATTGTTACGAACATTATCTATAACTCCATTCTTAGCTTCAATCAAATCAATAACCTTATAAGAGGTTTCATTATTTGGAGAAGCCAAAAATGCCTTATAAGCTGAATAAATAGCATCAAAATCCCTATCCATTTTACTTAAAACAAGAGCTCTATTTAACCAAAGTCCTGAATAATTTGGATATTTTTTAAGAATATTATCAATCTTGATAAGTGCAGTATCATAATTTTTAGTATTATAGTTTTCAATCAAATCATTTATATTTTTCTCTGATAATAAACCATCATTTACAGCATTTAAACTAATGCCAATAGCCAATATTAAAATCACCAATCCAAAACTTGATGCTGCAAAAAATTTTTTATAGTTAATTAAAATAACTAAAGATAATAAAAATCCTGGAATTAAAAGTAAATAATAATATGAAACAAAAAATAAAAAAGTTTTATTTTTGTAATTTAAAATATCAGTATAAGATAATAGTTTAAAATCAGAATCTACATTATTTTGTATTTTATTTATATTGTTAAACTCTCCTGAATATTCATACTTCAATTTTTTCCCTTTAAGGGTATAAACTGTATCATTATCGGGATTTAAATAATTAAAATCACCAATATTTAAAAATACACTACCTTTGGTATCGGGCTTAACTGTATAAATCTGAGAAATGCTACCCTTGTATCCATTTTTAGAAGGCTTAAAGCTATAATTTTTCTTTTTATTAAGAATTTTAGAATTATAAGTTTCAATCTCTGGAAAGTAAAAATGTGGAAAATTTCCTTGACCTGTAATTTTTATTAAAATAGTAAATATATCTTGCTCAATTGTTGAATAAGTTGGGGTCTCATAATCAATTCTAAAAGTCCCTACTGCTAAAGATTTAACCTCTCCAGGAATTGGTTTGACTTTTAATAAAAGCCCAGGGGTATTCCTAACAAGACCAGAACCAATATTAAAAGAAAAACTAGGAATCAAAACATTTTTTGAACCCTTAAGAGGAGTTAGTATAAAGTTATAAAAAGGTACATCTAAAATTTCTTTATTATGAAAAGTTCTATATTTAATATCCCCAAATATAGGCATCTTTTCAACCATGGCATCCTTAATGGCAGGCAAAAATCCAGACATTTCATTAGAATTACTATCTGAAAGCCAATTCGAGCGCAAAATAAGTCCAATACTTTGATATTCATAAACTTCCTTTTTATCAAGATCCCAATATAAATCAACTGGCAAACCAAAAGAATTTATTTCATCAGCTCTTAGCACACTAACTTCAACTTCTGAAGATAAATAATAATCACCCTTATAAATTACTTTTAATGGAGGAATCTTAATAAATCCTAAATTATCAAAAAGATATTCAACCTTGATCTCAATAAAAGAAAAATTATTATCTGTTGTTCTAGATATTGATAAAACATTAGAATTGGATTGAACTTCTTTATTTATTTCAACTTTTAGTAAATTTATATCAATATCTTGCATAGGATTATTAAGCCTTACAATCTGAATAAATTTGTCGCCCTTTAAAACCTTAATATTTTTAACAAAATCAATACCCGTAAGCGAATAAAGTCTTGCAATTGAAAAAAAATAAATAAAAAATATTACCAATCTTCTTTTTGAACAGTTAGATTTTCGTCTATTTTTCTCAACCATACGACCCTCTCAAGATTTTCAATATACCTTAAAAAATTTTCATTACTTTCAACAAAATTTTTACTTTTTTCTACACTTAAAGAATTCAAACTGTCACGCACCGTTCGTTTTTTTATTATTGCAAGTTCAAGATTATATTTAGCATTATAACTACCAGGATTAATTTTTAAAGCTTCCTTAAAAGCCATCTCAGCCTTATGATACAATCCTTGATTATAATATATTACTCCCTCGTTATAATTAACATTAAAATTTAAAAAAACATCATTGGTCTTCTTTGCGTAAGAGAATATTCTAAGAGAACTTTCATACTCACCTAAAGAATAATATACAACACCAAGATTGTAATATCCCCAAGCAGAATATTTTTTATCATCTACAAGATTATAATAATTTGAAATTGCATTTTGATAATTTCCTCTAACATATTCGTAATTACCAATAGCCATTAAAGACATGGACTTAACATTTGAACAAGACAAAAAACCCAAACACAAAAAGCAAGAATATAAAACCGCTAGAAAGTTTCGTCCCACTTTATCATCCTGACAAATAAATACATAAAAATAAACAACAATGAAATAACCAAAAAAATTTTATATCTTGATACATCAACAAGTATAATGTCGTTTGACGTTCTTCTTATTATACCATTTCTTATATCATTGACAACAAAGTTAATCCCTTTTAAATACAAATTATAATATGATCCCTTAAGAGAAGAGGTAAGAAGAAGCAAATTTTCTTCATTTATTCCGGTTTTAACAAGATTTCCATTTTTATCTTTAATACTTAAATTTTGATTAAATAAAACGGAATTACTCCCGCCAATCCCAACCACAAAACTTTCTAATTTTAGATTATTGACAAATTTAGAAAACCTATAATAATTATTTTCCCCCCAATCATCGCCATCTGTTAAAATAATTAAAAAATTATAATAAGAGTCATCCTGTACATTAGAAATTACACTAAAAACAGCGTCTCCTAAAAAACTCCCAGGAGAACTTATTAAATCGGGCTCTATATAATTTAACATCTTGTTTAAACTGTTTTTATCTTTAGAAAAAGGCAAAATCAATAAAGACTTGCCTTTAAAAATAGTAAGAGAATATTCTGCATTCTCAAAATTACTTAAAATTAAACTAATCACATTTTTAGCACTCTCAAGTCTATTAATAATTTTACCTTCATCCACACTTAACATGCTGCGAGAAATATCAAAAATAAAAGAAATTCTCAACTTACTTCTCTCATCCTCAACAGCTCTTTGTCCCCAAGAAATATCTAAAATGGATAAAATTAAAAAAATAAAGCTAAAAATAAAAAACATTGACATTAGAACTTTTTTAATGTAGTAATTTTGAATATAGGAATTGTCCCCATACATAAAACTTAAGGTTTTAAAAAACGGAATATTTCGTCTAAAATCAAACACGCATACAAAAAAAATGAACAATAAAATTAAAAAAAAGTATAAAGCACTATAATTATTTATACTCATAGTATCTCTTTTAAAAAAATTTTTGAAAAAATAAAATAAATAAGTAATAAACAAAGCGCTAAAACTAAAAATTCTTTATAAATATCTTTATTGTCCACAGCTATTTTAATTTTTCTCTCCAAATTTTCCTTTTTTGAAAAATCTTGAATTGCAAATTGAAAAGAAAAATCATCATTAACCGAATAAAAAAGTCCCCCCGTTTTATTTGAAATCTCAACAAGCATACTAGGATCATAAACCTCTTTAAAGCTTCCTTGATAAAATTTTCCAGATCTTAATTTAAACTCAACACTAAATTCCTCAGAACTTCCAATACCAATAGAATAAATCTTAACATTTAAACCTTGGGCAAGATTGATCACTTGATCTTTATAAATCTCATCTGAATTAACAACCCCATCTGTTAAAACCACTATTGATCTTTTAAGGGCCTCAGAATGCTTTAAATGAGACAGTGCAATAGAAATACCTAGTCCTAAAGCAGAACCATTGCCAAGATCCATAATATAAATATCATCTAACTTTTTATTAAAAAATTCTCTATCTGTTGTTATAGGCACTACTATCGAAGCATCTTTAGCAAAAGCTACCAAGCCAATATTATCATTTTCGCGTTGAGAAATAAAACTTCTAATCAATTCTTTTGAAAACTCAAGTCTATTTCTAGAAGAAAACTCAACAGCTCCCATACTAGGCGATATGTCAAGAACAATGACAATGTCAGCACCAGCACTAAGATGTATCATCCTCTTTTTTGAAACTGCCGGACCTGCTAAAGCAAACACCATAACAATTGCAGCTAAATATAAAAAAGAATAAGTAAAAAAATACATCAAATTTAATCTATAATCCTTAAGTTTTAAAGAGTTAAAATTACCGTAAAGTGATATTGGAAACTTTATCTTGCCTCCTCTATTTTTAAAAAAATGATTAAAGTAAATTACTAAAGGAAAAATTACTAATAAAAACAAATATAAAGGCTCATTAAATGTTAACATTAGCACCTCTATTAAATTCTTCAAAATTCGATGCTGCTGTTCTTAAATCCTCTAAAACAAACGACAAACTATCAAATACTAAATCAACACCACTAAATTTACTAAAATCAGAAAGTCTCAACGTATTAATAAAGGTTGAACGAATCTCGTAAGGAACCTTAAGATCTTGCAAAATTATAGAAATTTCTGTTGTAGTAATAGCATTAAAATCGAAACCTGTTTTTTTGGATAAATAAACTCTTAAAGAAGAATTTATTAAATTATAAAATGCACTTTGATCCCCACCTTCTCTAACGTATTTAGACAAAATAACAAACTGCCTCTGCAATACTTTGTAAGGCTTTCTAAGTCCATGCTTAACTATCAAGTAAATCAAAAGTCGATTTAAAAGCTTTAAAAGCTTAATAATCAAATAAGGAATCAAAAACAAAACAAAAATGAATAAAAACAAATAAGTGCTTGTTCCAGGAACAAATAAAACGCCTTCTATATTTTTAATTTTAAAATCAGAATTATTAGATACTAGTTTATCTGTATTGATCTTTATATTCTTTAGAATAACCTTGTCTTTTTTACCTTTGCTAATTACATCCCCAATATAAATGGAAGGAAGAGAACTGCTTCCAATATAAAAAGAAACAAAATTAACTATTATTTCATTTGTTGTGTTATTAAAACTAATCGAATTTACTTCAACAAATTCATCTTTAATATTAATATCTTTAAAATCTAAAGGGAAAAACTCTTCATCATCATTTAAAATTAATGAAACTTTAAAATCAACAGAATCACCCACATAATAACGAGTCGGCATAAATATTTCATTTTTTATTTCATAAGAATGCAAAGATAAGGTTAAAAAAAGAAAAAGATTTGAAACAGCTCCCCTCAAAATCTATTGTCCCTTTTTAAGAAGAATTTTAAGTTTTTTAAAAACATCTTCTTTAGTATCAATCTCAATAAAACTAATATTTTTTTTAATACATTCTTTTTTCCATTTTATTTTATCAAGCGTCCAATAGTTTTTATAACCATTTAATGTCAACTTGCTAAACCCTGAAACTAAAAAATTTTCTCCTGTTTCAATATCTTCACAAATCAAAGTACCAATTTTAGGAAAATTTTCATCAAAAAAATCTGAAATTCTTATAGCAATAACATTGTGTCTCTTGCTCAAAACATTTAAAGATTTAAAATAAGCATTTGCCTTAAAATCAGAAATAATTATAACTAAAGATCTTTTTTTATAATATTCTGCCGTATTTTTAAAAATATAAGCCAAGCTGCTACCCGGCTTAAGATTTCTATTGATTGTTTCACTTAATATCAATCCTAAGTGCGAATGGCCTTTGCCAGAAGGTATAAACTTGTCTGTTCCATTTGAAAAAAAAGTAACACCTATTTTATCATTATTAAAAAATGCCATATGTGCAAAAATAGAAACCAACAAATCCTGTACATCCTTTTTGTTTACCTTGTCTCCCAAGCTCATGGAAAGTGAATTATCAACAAGAAGATGAAGATTCATCCCCCTATCTTCCTTGAAAACCTTTGAAAAAATGCTATCGGCTTTTGAACTCACATTCCAATCAATAAATCTGGCATCATCAGAATCCTCATACGGTCTAAATTCATGAAATTCAAGGCCAAGACCTTTAAAAATTGAACGATAACCGCCAAAATTAAGCTCAGAAAGCATTTTCCTTGAAAAGAACTTTAAAGCTTTCATCCTAATTTTAGTACTGCTGCTTATCTCATTACCTTGTATCATTTTAAAATTATTTCCTAAGGAAGCGCTACAGCAGAAAGTAGCATTCTAATAATATCATCGATACTCATTTCCTCTACCTCTGCCTCATAAGATGGTGTAATTCTGTGTCTCAATACGCTGTAAGCAACAGCTTTGACATCTTCTGGTAGAACAAATATTCGCCCTTCATAAAGAGCATTAACACGAGCACACTTTAATAAACTAAGAGAAGCTCTAGGAGATGCTCCAAATTCAATATATTTGGCAAACGGGTAAGTTTTCTTATCTCTCTCACGAGATGCCGAGATTAAAGTAACAATATAAAGCATTATTTTGTCATCAACTTTTACTCTACCAACCGTCCTCTTAATATCAGCTAACGAATAAGCATTCATCACCTTTGCAACTTTAATATTCTCAAGACGTCCATCTACTGAAAATATCTTCAAAAGCCTTACTTCATCCTGCACCGACGGATAATGAACATTAACTTTTAATAAAAATCTATCAAGTTGGGATTCTGGCAAATTATAAGTCCCCTCTTGCTCTATTGGATTTTGAGTAGCAAGAACAAAAAACGGATCTGGAAGTCTATGAGTTTCGTCTCCAAGAGTTACTTGTCTTTCCCCCATAGCTTCAAGAAGAGCAGACTGAACTTTTGCAGGAGCCCTGTTGATTTCATCTGCTAAAATAACATTTGAAAATACTGGCCCTTTTCTTACCTTAAAAGTGCCTGTAGCACTTTTATAAACCATATTACCAGTAAGATCAGATGGCAAAAGATCTGGGGTAAACTGTATACGCTTAAATTCAAGATCAAGAACATCAGATACCGTTTGAATTGCAAGAGTCTTAGCAAGGCCTGGAACCCCTTCAAGCAAAACATGCCCATCTGTTAAAAGCCCCATTAAAATAGCATCTATCATTTCTTTTTGACCAAGCACTCTGCTTGCAACCTCTCTTCTAAATTTATTTATCAAATGTAACGCATTCTCTACTTCTGAATCTATCTGAAAGCTACTCTTCATAATACTCCTAGCAAAATCACTCTAAAATATAAATTAAACTTAAACAATAATAATATTATCTGTAAAGCAAAACCAAATTTCTGTCTACTCTTAATTTTGAATTTAAAGACTTCACTTCTATTTTACTAAATAAATTTTTAATCTGATTGACTTCAAGGTTAATCCTATCAAATTTGCCCTTATATGCCATAATCAATCCCCCACTCTTTAAAAGATTTTTTAAAATTAATGCATATTCATTCATGCTTCTAAAGGCTCGAATTGTAATAAATTCATACTTCCTTTTTTCTCTTTCAATCTCATATTCTAAAATTTTTACATTTTCTAAATCAAGTTCTAATTTTATCATTTTTAAAAAAGTAGACTTTTTTTTACTTCTCTCTAAAAGATAATATTTTCTAGAAGTGTCAAAAATAGCCAAAATAATGCCCGGAAATCCAGCACCACTTCCAACGTCAAGAACTCCAGAAGGATTAACCTCTTTAACAGTAGACAATCCCAAAAGAGAATCTATAACGTGTAGATTAAGAATAGAGCTAAAATTGCTATTACTATTTGAAATTAAATTAAACCTAGTATTTAAAAGTAAAATTCTTTTTATATATAAACTTATTTTCTGAAGATCTTTGTAAGCAAACTGAAAATTATATTCTGAGAAGGCAAATTCAATATCACTAATCATAAAGAAAAATTTATAACTACCTTATTTTTAGGATTTGAAAAATATATTAACAAAACAGTAATATCTGTACTTCTTATTCCGGGAATTCGACTTGCCTGAGCTAGAGTAGCTGGTTGAATCTTAGAAAATTTCTCTCTAGCTTCTCTTGAAAGGCCTTCAATAATCTCGTAATTAAAATCAAATGGCAACTTGACAAGCTCTAAATTATCAAGCTTTTTAATCAAATCTTTTTGCCTATTAATATAACCTTCATATTTAACATCTAATTCAACTTGTTCTAAAATTACTTTTGAATCACTTAAACTTGGATCAATCTTTATAAGATTATCTAAACTAATGGAAGGATCTTTTAAAATATGGTAAAAATCTTTACTAACATGTTTTTTCAATTGTTCATCAACAACATCTTTTAAACTAAGACGCCTTTGCTTTAAAAGCTCCTTTATCTCTTCAACTCTCCTCTCTTTAAAAAGATATCTTGAATATCTCTCCTCATCAACAAGTCCAAGATCATATCCAATCTTAATCAAGCGCTTATCACTAGTATCGTGCCTTAAATTAAGTCTGTGCTCAGCCCTAGAAGTAAACATTCTATAAGGCTCTTTGGTACCTTTGGTAACAAGATCGTCAATAAGAACTCCAATATAAGAGCTAGTTCTTGTTAAAATCATTGGTTTTTTATTTTGAAGTCTAAGAGCAGCATTAATTCCAGCCATTAACCCTTGAGCCGCTGCTTCTTCATATCCTGAAGAGCCATTGGTCTGACCTGCTATAAAAAGTCCTTTGACTCTTTTACTCTCAAGATTTGGATAAAGTTCAATTGGATTTATATAATCATACTCAACAGCATAACCAGGCCTTGTAATAACAGCATACTCAAGACCTTCAATACTGTTAATCAATTTTTGCTGAATATTTTCAGGCAAAGAAGAGCTAAGGCCATTAAGATACATTTCTTCAGTATTAAACCCTTCAGGCTCAATAAAAATTTGATGCCTATCTTTATCTTTAAATTTTACTATTTTATCCTCAATAGAAGGACAATATCTTGGACCATTACCTACAATCTCACCAGAATAAAGAGGCGACAGATGCATATTCTGGCTAATTATTTCGTGAGTTTTTTTATTAGTATAGGTTACATAACACGAAAGTTGAGATTTATCCAACTTGCCATTTGAAAAAGAAAAAGGAATAATGTCTGAATCTCCAAATTGAACTTCCGTCTTTGAAAAATCCACGCTTTTTTTATGAATTCTTGCTGGAGTGCCCGTTTTAAGCCTACCCATTTCAAATCCAAGACCAAGTAAAGTTTTATCAAGCCCATAAGCAGAAAATTCAGCAAGCCTACCCATATCAGCTCTATACTCACCAATAAATATTTTACCTCGAAGAAACGTCCCTGTTGTAAGCACCACAACGCTTGACTTAAACTTATTGCCTCTCTCTGTAACAACACCTTCAATTTTATTTTTCATAGAATTAAGAAGAAAATCAACAACCGTATCTTGAAAAAGATCAAGATTGTCTTGACGCTCTAAAGTTTCTTTGGCCTTGGTTTGGTACATTAATTTATCAGCTTGAGCACGTGGAGCTTGCACTGCAGGACCACGACTTTTGTTTAAAACTCTAAACTGAATCATGCTAAAGTCAATAATACGACCCATTTCACCACCAAGAGCATCAATTTCTCTAACCATATTGCCCTTAGCAAGCCCGCCAATAGCGGGATTACAAGAAAGCTTGCCTATCGTATCTAAATTTTGAGTAATCATTAAAGTTTTAAAATTCAACCTTGAAAGAGCAAGAGCAGCTTCAATCCCCGCATGCCCTCCTCCAATAACAATCGCATCAAAATCCATATCTATTTACCCAAACAAAAATTCTTAAACATATTGTTAAGAACATCTTCACTACTAACTTCTCCTGTTATTTCCCCCAAGCAGTTAATAATCTCATAAGCATCAAATGCTAACATATCATAACTTAATTGACGATCAATTTTACCAAGTAAATCTAAAATCATAGCATAAGCTTTCTCTAAAAGTTGCAACTGACGACTTGATGATATAATAATATCATCAAGTTCAATCTCTACTCTATCGAAAGAGATTAAAGCCTTTATTTTATCATAAAGAATATCTATTCCTTCCAAATTTTTAGTACTAATCATTATTAAATTTGAAGAATTTAAAACCTTTGAGCGAATAAATTCCTCAGTAGATTTATTTATACTTAAATCTATCTTATTTAAAACGAACAATATTTTACTATTAGATTTATTTGAATCAATAAATAAGAAATCATCCCTTGTTAAATTTGAACTAACATCAATCACATAAATTACTAAAGATGCTTCCTTTATTAAAGAATTACTTTTTTCAATTCCCAATCTCTCAACAAAATCATCAGCATCTCTGAGTCCCGCTGTATCAAAAAGATTAAATAAAATACCATCAAGCTCAAAACTTGCTTCAATATAATCTCTTGTAGTACCTGGATATGAAGAAACAATTGATCTATCTTTTTTGAGAAACAAATTAAATAGCGAAGACTTTCCAGCATTTACAGAACCTGCCAAAACCAAAGTAACACCATGATTAATTTTTTCATAAACCTTATAAGAATTAATTAACTTTTTAAGTTCAGCTTTGCTACTTAAAATTAACTCAAAAGGAATGCCAATCTCATTATCATCAACCTCATAATCAAGATAAACACTAACAGCCGATAAAAAATTTAAAATACTTTTTTTTATTGCATCTATTTTAACAAACAAAGCTCCAGAAAGTTTATTAACTGCAAGAGAATAAGTTTTATTGGTTTTGGCAAAAATAATCTCATGAATTGCTTCTGCCTTTGTAAGATCAATTTTTTTGGCAAGAAATGCGCGTAAAGTAAATTCACCAGGTTCAGCTATCCTAAACCCATTTTTTAAAAACAAATCTATAATCTTTTTAATCCCAATCAAAGAACCATGCGCCATAACTTCAATAACATCTTGCCCTGTAAAACTCTTTGGTGCTCGATATAAACAAACAACAACTTCATCTACCTTACAATTATTCTCATTGTCTAATATATAACCGTAATGAATCGTATTCCCAGACGCTGAATTGAGAGATGAATGATTTGAAAAGATTTTAGAAAATTTAGATATACAAAAAGCACCACTGCTACGAATAACACACAAAGCACTACTTAAAAAAGGAGTTGCAAGAGCCACAATATCATCATCTCTCTCAAAAAACTTACTCATACTTTAATGTATTATAACACAATAAAAAAGGCAAAATTGATTTGTAAATATGTTTACAATAACTTATAATTAATTTTATAAAAATGAAAACAAAACTTGAAATTGAATTAAAAGAAGTCTTAAAAAAAGAACTTCTCTTGGTAGAAGAAATATATAATTCATACTTAAAAATAAAAGAAAATATAGACAATAGAAATGAACTAGGACTTAAAAAGGTTGCAAACAACACAAAAGTATTACTTGAAAGTTTTAAAGAAATTGAAGATAAAAGAAACGAAATTTGGAAAAAATTTACTAAAAATGAAAACTTTAAATCAACTTACGAAGCTGTAGAAAAATTGACTACAATTTACAAACAAGAAATATATGACTATCTACACAAATTGAAAATTGGAATACTGAATATTAAAAATTTAAACTACATAATACAAAACTATGTAAACACGTCCCTTGACATGTTATCAATAATATTTCAAGATATCCAAGAAAGTGTAGAAAATGTAACTTACAAGAACCCTTATGGGCCAAAAATTGGGCGCTCAAACGAAGCTTCCGTTTTGATAAATAAAAAACTTTAAAGGAGTTTAGAGTGGATTCAACATTTTCAGGAATAGAAATTGGCAAAAGAAGTTTATTTGCGCATAAAGATGCTATGAATACCGTTGGGCACAATTTATCCAATGCTACAAAGCCTGGATACTCAAGGCAAAGAGTCATAATGAAAACCGAAATTCCTCTTTATGCTCCACAACTAAACAGAGCTAAAAAGCAAGGACAATTAGGCCAGGGGATCATGGTTCAATCCATAGACAGAGTAAAAGATGAGCTACTTAACACAAGAATCATTGAAGAATCACACCGACTAGGGTACTGGACCTCACAAGACAAGTTCATATCAATATTAGAAGATGTTTATAATGAGCCTGAAGATCAATCAATAAGAAAAAGATTAAATGATTTTTGGGAAAGTTGGCATGATCTAGCAAATCAACCACAAGGTTTAGCAGAAAGAAAAATAATTTTAGAAAGAGGCAAATCTTTTTGTGAAGGAATACGAAATAGATTTCATTCGCTTGAAAGAATTTACATAATGGCAAACGATGAAATAAAAATTACAACAGATGAAGCAAACAATTACATTAGAAACATTGCAAATCTTAACAAACAAATTTCAAAATCTCAAGCAATGAAAGACAATCCGAATGATTTAATGGATGCAAGAGACTTAATGGTTGAAAAATTAGGCAATATAATAAGTGTATCAATTGAAAACAAGCAAGATCCCAATGAATTTTTAATCCACTCAGAAGGAAGACACCTTGTACAAGGTTCAATTGCAAATGAATTTAAACTAGAAGCTACAAACGGGCCCACCAGAACTAGATGGAACATTTTATGGGCAAATAATGACAAAGCTTACCTTAAAACGGGAAAGCTGGGATCTTTGCTTAACATAAGAGATGAAGAGATCAAAAGTGAAATCGATGAACTAAATAACATAGCTGCAAACATTATAGAGATTGTTAACGAAATACATGAAATAGGACGTGGAATGGACAAAAAAAATGGAAGAGGCTTTTTTTCTCAAGAAGTAAAACTAACTGATGATCGAGGTAGATATGATACTAACGGAAATGGACAGTTTGATTCCGTTCATATTTTCAAAATCAACAGCACAAACGAAATATTTCCAGAAGAAAAATTGGGATTTTACGGAATCCTGAAATTTGAGGCTACAAATAGCAATGAAATTGTAGAAATACCCTACAATGCCCCAGACACAGTTCAAGATGTAATAAACAGAATAAACAATTCCAACGCACAAGTTACAGCAAAAATTAACTCAGAAGGCAAACTCGAAATTAAAGCTGTTAAAGAACAAGAAGATGAGAATATAACATTCAAAATCAAACATATAGAAGACTCTGGATTATTTTTAACAAAATATACAGGAATATTAAATGCATCTGGGCCTGAAGGAGCTTATGATTATAAAAATATTGACACAACAGACAAATTGGCGCCTAAATCTACTTATTCAATCTCGCCTCTAAAAAATCCTGCGGCATGGATAAAAGTTGCAGACATAATAAACTCAGATCCTTCAAAAATAGCATCGGGAATTAAAAATCCAACAAATGAAATATCTATTGGAGATAACCAAGCAGCGCTGCGAATCTCCTCTTTTGGAAATTCTCAAATTATGATTGGCAAAAATTTAACGCTAAATGATTACTTTGCAAATACAGCATCAAATATAGCAATAAAAGGACAAATTTCAGAAATCACAAAAGAAAGTCAATCTCAAATATTAAAAGATTTAACAGATTTAAGAATGTCTATTTCTGGAGTAAACAAAGATGAAGAACTTGCAAACATGATCGAATTTCAACAAGCATTTATTGCAGCAAGTAAATTTATCACTGTTTCTGCTGAACTAATAGACACAGTAATAAACAAAATGGGAGTATAAGAATGATAAATAGGGTAAGTCATCCATTAACATATGAAAATTTCAAAACCTCTTCAGCAGAGCAAGAATCCAAAATTACAAAACTTCTAGAAAACTTATACAAAGGCGGCAAAAAGATTGTAAAACTAAGAAACGATCCAACAGGCGTTACTCATGCAATAAGGCTAGATAACGACATATTTAAGCTTAATGTATACATGAAAAATATTAGTACTTCTAAAGGCAACCTGAGGTATGCAGAAGGATATTTACAGTCCCTTACAAATATTTTAACACGAGCTAAAGAAATTGCAATTCAAGGAGCAAATGGAACTTATGAGGCAGATGACAAAAAAATGATATCAAAAGAAGTAAATGCTTTACTCGAAGATGTTGTCGCAATAGCAAACGCTAAAGGGCCTGATGGATACAGCATATTCTCGGGAACTAAAATTGATAGCGAGGCGTTTAAGGTGACTAGAGAGAATCAAATAAGCAAAACAAGCCAAGACGGTGCAGGCCCTCAAATAATCAAAGTAGAATACAACGGCAACCAAGCTGAAAAAAAAACAGAAGTATATAATGGCATTCACATATCAAATAATTATCCTGGCAATGTAATATTTTTCCTACAAAACCAAAATATTATCTCATCAATAAACACCAATGGATTTGTCGTAAAAGAAAATACAAAAATTTATATTGACAATATCGAGATAGGACTGACAGCAGGAGATACTGCTCTTGACATTGTTGCAAAAATCAATGAATCTTCAGCACCTGTTGAAGCAAGCATTGATCCCGTTTTAAACTCACTGTCTATTAAAACTACAACCCCACACCAAATTTGGATAACAGAAGAAAAAGAATCAAATGTTTTACAAACACTTGGAATACTTACCAAAAACAATGACACCAAACTACCTCCTTACAACCTTTCTAGCAGTACAGAAGTTAGAAGTAGATCTATTTTCGATGCACTTATTGAGCTTAGAGACTCGCTTTACAATAATAAAGAAGAGCTTGTTGGAAGTAGAAGCCTGGCAGAAATTGATGAAAGCTTAAAAAGATTGCTTATATCCATTGCAGATCTTGGAGCAAAAGAAAATAGACTTGATAGAAGCTATGAAAGAATAAGCAAAGAGGCTGCAGATATGAAAGAAGATATGGTTCAATACACAGATCTTGATGTAACAAAAGCAATAACTAATCTAAATATGGCAAGCTTAGCTTATCAGGTATCCATAGGAATCTCTGCTAAAATAATGCAAACAACCCTATTAGATTTTATAAAATAGAATGATAGATGAAAAAAGTATAGAATTTGATTTTCCCGAAGGAATACTTGGATTTGAAAATATTAAAAAATTTATAATAAAAGACTCTAAGTATAAGCCTTTTTCTATTATGCAATCCATCAATAAAGACGTAAGTTTTTTGGTAACATCTCCTTTCAATTTTTTAAGCGAATATTTACCCAATATCCAGGAAAAAGATTGGTTGGACATTAAAGCAAAAGCAGAAGATGAAAAAGTTATACTATGCATAATTAATATGCACGTCAACGATTATAAAGACATTACAGCTAATCTAAAAGCACCAATCATAATAAACAAAAAAAAATTACTTGGAAAACAAGCTATATGCACAAATGAAAACTACTCACTACACCATAAAGTTTTCAAGGAATAAAGATGCTAGTATTGTCAAGAAAAGTAAATGAAAGTATTAAAATAAATTCTGATATTGAGGTTTTAATATTAGAGATAAAAAAGGATACTGTAAAAATAGCAATTAAGGCCCCTGAAAATATTAAAATCTTTAGATCTGAAATTTATGAATTTATTATAGAGGAAAATAAAAAATCGCTACTAAAAGACAAACACAATATAAGTAAAATTAAAAGCCTATTTAATCATTATTTTAAGAATGAAAATTAACCTCTGCATCACTTTGTCTTACGTAAAGAGGTCCTGACAAAATATCATCACTTTTGCAATTTTTTAAGTATTTAGCTATTCCAAGTTCTGTCAAAATTTTTCCAAACGAGCTTAAATTTTCAACGATTTTAAATTTATAATTGAATTCTTTAAAAACATCTTCAAGATTGTTCCCAATAAGCACTGAATTTGGATCAATCTGATTCAAATATTCAAACAAATCTTCCTTAGAAAAACACAAAATCTTCCCTGTCAATCCGCAATTTTTATAATGCCCAAGAAAATATTTACCTGCAGTAAAAGTTAATACAATTACACTGGGGCTGTCTTTAACTGAATTTGCAAAAACATCTAATGTAGAAATATTGACAAAAGGAATAGAAAGACCTAAAGCAAGGCCTTTGACAAAACTTAAACTAATTCTAAGGCCAGTAAAAGAACCAGGACCACAAGAATTTATAATTAATTCAATTTGATTAAGATCTATATTATTTTTAATTACAAAATCATTGAAAATTTTAGGTACACTAAAATTAAAATTTGATTTAAGTTCAAATATTGAAAAATTCTTATTATTAATTCTACAATAAACTATTAATGTTTTATACGAATATTCAAATGCAATTGTATTAATCATTAAATTCTACAACCCTGCCTGAACCGACTATTTTAAAAGTTAAAGAAAATAATCTATCCTTTGGAACAATACTCAAAGCAATTTGTGGCCATTCAATAGCAATAATTGAGTCAAGGTCCATAAGTATTTCCAATCCCCCAACAAGCTCAAATTCTTCTAAAGAAGCCACTCGATATAAATCAATATGATAAAATTTAAAATCTATAAAATCATAAACATTAACAATGTTATAAGTTGGACTTGTAAAATAAGAAATTCCAAGATTAAGGGCAAGTCCTTTTAAAAAACTAGTTTTTCCAGATCCCATATCACCACTTAAAGCAAATACTTTACCAATCGGCAAAGGATAAAAAAAAGATTTGGAAAAATTTATCATTTTTTTTTTTGATTTAAATTCTAAAATCAAGGAAGCTTACCTTTAAACTCCAAATCAATTACACGTCTTTTAATTGCAACCATTAGCTTTAAAACAGGGTAATTTAAAAGATCTATAAAATCAATAGTGACATGCTTTTCTCCTAAGGGTGTAGCCTCAATTACAAACTTGACTTTTTTGATTTCTAAGATGTCATTATACTTATAAATAACATCCGCAAAATATACATTTCTATAATGTATAAAACTCTCTTGCTTTTCAATATTATTAAGAGAAATAAGCTGCACAATAATAATCCTTAAAATAAATTAAACTCCCAAAAAGCCAACATAAGAATATTTTTATTTAGCGCTATTTTTCAAGGCGGAATTTTATTTTTTAACCTCTGAATTGCTTTTGGCTATCATTGACTAAAAATCTTCAAATTCCTAAATTTTATGAGATGTCGCAAAAAAATAACTCTAATTCTTAAAATTAAACCTCCCAGGAGTTTTGATTTTTTATTTTCTTATTTCTAAAACAATTTTTTTAAAAGCTTCAACATCTTCAATCGCCAAATTAGACAAAATTTTTCTATTAATTTTTATATTAGATTTCAACAAACCCTCAATAAATCTTGAATAAGTAACCCCAGTGTCACTTAAAGCAGCCGAAATTCTTGAAATCCACAAGCGCCTAAAATCTCTTTTTCTAGCCTTTCTATCTCTTGTAGCATACATCATACCCTTTCTCAAGGTATCTTTAGCTTTTTTATAATTGCTCTTTTTTGTACCCCAAAAACCTTTTGTTTTTTTTAAAATTCGCTTACGCCTTGCCACGTGAACTGTGCCGTTTTTAGCCCTAGCCATATCTATCTCCTAAAATTATTTTAACCATAAGGTAATAAAGTTTTAACCCTTTTAACTTCAAAACAAGAGAGATTGCCCGATTTTCTTAAATTTCTTTTGCGCTTAGAAGATTTTTTTGTCAAAATATGCCTTAAATTTTGTTTTTTATGTTTAACTTTACCACTTACAGTAAAAGAATACCTTTTTTTTGCACTTTTGCGTGTTTTCATTTTATTTGCCATTTCATCCCCTTTAATATAATATTCTAATATTCATTTTTTAAACTTAGGCGCTACAATCAAAAACATTGTTTTGCCCTCCATTTTAGCCGCAGATTCCAAAACATAATTCACATCCCCTACTTTTTCAAGAATGCTATTTAATATGCCATACCCTAAATATGTATGAGCAAGTTCACGACCTCTAAATCTTATTGTAACTTTAACCTTATTGCCATCTTTGAGAAAACCTAAAATGTTTTTTGATTTAAAATCAAGGTCATGAGCATCTATCTTGGGCTGCATTCTGACTTCCTTAAGCTTAATTACTTTTTGATTCTTTTTTTGCTCTTTTTGACGCTTTTCTTGATGGAATTTATATTTTCCATAATCAATAATCTTACAAACCGGAGGAGATACATTGGGAGAAACCTCAACCAAATCAAGTCCCGCTTCTTTTGCTTTTTTAATAGCATCTTCAATCGATAAAACCTCTTGTGTTCCATTTTCAAAAATAACTCTTACTTCACGAGCCTTAATTCTGTAATTAATTTTCAATTCCTTGTCATTTGATCTGGCCCTATCCCTATCTCTATTGGCATTTCTATTTATCATCTATAAAATATATACTCCTAAATCAATTGATAATTAACATTAATACTTAATTTTATTATACATTCACTAAAAAGTAAATTCTAAGAATATGTTTACAAAAAGTAGTAAAAATAAATAACATTAATAAACAAATATCTAAATCACACAAGTTTTTAGTCAATCAATTGATTTAAAAAACGTTTAAAAGTAGAATTGTAATTACAATGAGTTTATTTTTATTAACAAGTTTACCACTAATATTAAAAATATATATGAATGTTCGGTTAAAACAAAGTCAAACAAAAAATACTCAAGTCCATGCCTTAGCAATATTTCTTGCAATAACAATGTTTTCTTTTCTTTATTTAACTCAAGAATTTATTCTATACAGATCATTTGAATTAGATTACACATCGAGAATAAGCCTAGGGATTTCAATATTTATTAAAGAACACTTATACTACTATATATTCCCACTATTAATATTTATATTTTTTTTTACTCTAAATGAAAATTCTTTATTTAAAAAAAAATTAACAATTCTCATATATTTCGCATTTGGACTAATATTTTCTAAAAACTTAGAAATAATAATTCTAAATAGCAAAATCTTTGGGGTCTATGAATATATCCAATTACCAATACTTAATGCAATAGAGTTAATATTTTCAGCCACAATTTTTGAAAAGAAAATTAAAAAATGTCAAAAATACTCGACAAAAGAATACAAAATCATTCTTTCTCCTATTCTATTTTTAGGATTATTTATTGCAACTTTAAAAACATTAATTCTAACAAACATGAGCATCTATGCGATAATAATACTTGGATTGGTTTTAATATACATGGCTATTAATAATAAGTATCCTGGTAAATAAAATGTCTGGCCCAAAAACACTTATTATAATAGCGATCTTAGTAATTTCAACACAAGGATGCAAAGAATCTTCCATTATTGAAAAACAATTTAATTACGCAATAATTTTCTCAGATGCAACTGAATACTTTTTTGAAATCCAAAAAACTCCATTTATAAAAAACGAAATACTATTTATAAATGACAAAAATTTAAACATTGTAAAAGACAAGCTTACAACAACAAAAAAAATACTATTAACCCACAAATCAAATAATGAAATTCTAAATAACGAAATTCTAAAAGAAAAAATTTTTTATCTATCAAAAATAAAATTTTCACTAAAAAAATCTATTGATTTTCTGCTTAACGGAAAATCAATAGACTTGCAAAAAACATTACTATTTAGAGACAAATCCCTAAATAGCGAAGACCTTGAATACTTAGAAAAAAAAGGCAAAGAAAAAAATGTTAATATTACCCTAATAAACGAAAAAAACATATCCTATATTCAAACATTCATTACTCCTCAAATAAAAACAATAATATTATTCTCTTTAAGGGATAATATTATTATTTTAAAAAAGATATTAAACTCACCTTTTTTCAAAAATATAAAATTTATATTAATTGGCAATACAAGAAAAGACTTAAAAATTATTAAACTAAAATATACAATTACTCTTAAAGAGTCTGATTTAATGAAAATAGCAAAAGACGTTGAAAAAAATTTTCAATATGAATTTAACATTTATAAAGAATAAAAATTAATAAATTTAAAGCTAAAACATACCAACAAATAAATAATTATAAATAAAATTTAATGCAGCAATAAAAGATCTTTAAAGTTATTGTATACTGCAATAGCAACATCATTAACAGAGCAATTTTTAATCCTTGCAATCTCAAGGCATATATATCCTAAAAACAAAGGTGAATTAATTTTACCTCTCAGTGGCACCGGAGCTAAAAAGGGACTATCCGTTTCTATTAAAAGATCATTAATATTTAATTTGCCAACAACAATCCTTAAAGGTTGTGCATTTTTAAAGGTTATATTACCCGAAAAAGAAACTTTAAATCCTAAATCAATAAATTTTTTAGCATACTCATAAGTTCCTGAATAACAATGCAATATGCCCCTATTTAAAAAATTTAAAGACTTTACAATATTATAGGTATCCTCATAAGCATCCCTTATATGCAAAATAACTGGCTTTTTATATTTATCAGCCAAATACAATTGCTCTTCAAAAGCTTTAATTTGAAATCTCTTGTTATCTGTTTTAAAATAATCAAGACCCATCTCTCCAACAGCAACAACATTTTCACTAATCAAAATTTTTTCAAGCTGTTTAATATCATCTTTAAAATGATCACTTAAATTTAAAGGATGAATACCTGATGTTAAAAACACATTAGAATAAGGGCTTAAAAGATCTTTTCTATCATTAAAATCACTAGGATGCAAGCCAACATCAAGAAAATAACAAAAGCCGTTTTTAAAACATTCATCAATAACGTAATCGATATCCAAAGATCTCTTCTTTAATTCATAAAAATGAACATGAGTATCTATTAATTTATCAAAAAAAATGGATTTTTCAGTTTCAAGTAAATAGTCCATCATTCCACCATTTTTTTCCTAAGAGCCGCAATGTAGTCAATAACAACAATATTTTTCATACCAAGCTGTAAAAAGCTTGATAAAATATCAACAGCATTTCCAATTTGCCCTAATGCTTCATAACATTCAGCAGCATTAACATACAATGCCGAATTTTTAGGATTGTTTTTAATTAAACTTTTAATAGCTATTAATGCTTCTTCATATTTACCTTGCTCCTTTTGAATAAGAGCAAGTCCAAGTATGGCAAACATATCAAAATCAACATCAAGAGCCTTTCTATAGTAAATTTGAGAATTTTCATAATCATTTAAATAGCGATAAGCATCTCCTACTCTTGTAAGAACCAAATTATTTTTTGGATCTTTTTCGATAATATCAAGCCAATATTTTAAAGCCTCTTTGTACTCTTTATTCCCCCTATAACAATCAGCAAGTCCAAAAACAGCGTAAAAATTGCTAGGTGAAATTTCTAAAGCTTTTTTAAAAAAATAAATTCCTCTGGTAAATTCCCTTAGCTTACGATAACAATTACCAATTGAAGTTAATACCCTAACATCAACCTTGGATTGATTCAATTCATACATTTTAAGCCAATACTTTAAAGCTTCTTTGTATTCTTTAAAGTCATAATATAAATGACCAATACCTACAAGAGCATAATCATTATCAGGCATTAACTCCATTACCTTAAGATAAATTTGCTTAGATTTTTGAAAATTTTTTAGCTTCCTGTAAGATGCCGCAACTCTTGTTAAAACTGTTATATTTTCAGGATCATATTTTAAATATTCTTCCCATATGTCTGTGGCTTTTTTATAATTATCTAAACTTCTGTAACAATCTCCAAGCCCAAAAAGAGCATAATTGTTGCTTGGATGCTTAACAAGACATTTTTGATAATAAACTATTGCTTTATCGTAATTATTCTTCTTCCTTTCAATATCTCCAAGTCCAACAAGAGCATAATTATTCTCATTATCCTTTTCAAGGATATCAGAAAATAAACTTTCTGCTTCAGAGAGTCTTTCTTCTTTGATTAACTGATACCCTCTTTTTGATTTCTCAGTAACATCAAGAAGCTGGTCATCAGGAATACTCGAGAGATCTTCTAAAGCATCTAAAATTTTTTCATCTAACATAAATACCCCTTTTAAATCGGTTTATCAAAGATATAACTTTAGCTACCTCAAACACACCACAAATAATAATACGTAAAGCTCAATTTCTATATAAATACAACAAAATCTAATCTAACTTTAATATCCAACTTAATAACATTCATTATATAAAAAAACATGAAAAAATATAATTGATTTTTTTTAAATCAAACTTATTCCATTTATTTCATAAAAAAAAAGTTTCAAAAAAAGAATATTAAAATAAAACATAAACACAAGCATACACACAAAACTTATTAAAAATTCTAACAAAAAAATCTAAAATTAATATAAACTATTACTATCTTTCAGGAGAAATCATAATGTTTTTAGAAAAATTAAATTCAGCGACAAGTAAGATTAAGTTAATAGAAGAAAAATTGCAAGATATAAATCTAATTAAAGATCAAAAAAAATATTCAAAAATAATAAAAGAATATACATATTTAGAAAAAATAAATACTAAAAAAATTGAATACGAAAAAATACTAAGTCAAATTAATGATAACAAAACGATCTTCGAAAAAGAAGAACAGCAAGAAATGAAAGAGCTGATAAAACAAGAACTAATTGATCTAGATAAAAAAAAAGAAGATCTTGAACATCAAATAAAAATACTACTTTTACATCAAGATGAAAATGATAGCAAAAATATAATAATAGAAATTAGGGCTGGAACAGGTGGAGAAGAAGCTGCTCTTTTTGCAAACAATCTTTATAGCATGTATATAAAATATTCAGAGAAAAAAAAATGGAAAACAGGAATCATAAACTTCAATGAAACAGAACTTGGGGGTTTTAAAGAAATAATCTTTGAAATTAAAGGAAAAGATGTATTTAAAAAATTAAAATACGAAAGTGGTGTTCACAGGGTGCAAAGAATCCCCATAACAGAATCTAACGGAAGGCTTCAAACTTCGGCTGCTACAGTAGCAGTGCTACCTAATATTGAAGAAACTGAAATTGATATCAATGAGAAAGATTTAAGAATTGACGTTTACAGATCATCTGGAGCTGGCGGACAACACGTCAATACAACTGATTCTGCCGTCAGAATAACGCACTTACCAACAGGAATTGTTGTACAGTGCCAAAACGAAAGAAGTCAGCATAAAAACAAAGATCAAGCAATGAAAATATTAAGAGCAAGACTTTATGAATTTGAAGATTCCAAAAAACAAGAGCAAAGGTCAAGCAATAGAAAACAACAAGTCGGCTCAGGAGATAGATCTGAAAGAATTAGAACCTATAATTTTCCTCAAAATAGAATAACAGATCATAGAGCAAACATCACTCTTTATAAATTAGAAGAATTTATGCAAGGAGAACTTGATCCACTTCTTGACCCCTTGATGATAGCACTTCAAGAAAAAGAATTAAAAATCAGCAACATATAGCAATGAATATAAACGAAGTTATAAATTATGCTAAAAATAAAAATTTAGATACAATAGAGGCACTGCTAATACTTGAATTAATTTTAAAAACCAGAAAAGAATTAATAATTGCAAATATAAAAAAAAGCTTAACAAAAAAAGAAGAAAAACTTTTTTTTAATCAAATAGACAAAATAGAAAAAGGAATTCCTATTCACTACATTCTTCAAAAGAAAGAGTTTATGGGGATTGAATTTACTCTAAACAAACACGTATTAATACCAAGATTTGATACAGAATGTTTAGCTGAAGAAGCCTTAACTCAAATTCAACAAAATGGTTTTAAAAAAATATTAGACTTATGCTGCGGCAGTGGGTGCATAGGGCTTTCGATTGCCTATTACATGAAAAAAAAAGTAATACTCTCAGATATTTCAACAAAAGCTTTACAAATAGTCGAAAAAAATACAAAAAAGCTCAAACTTGAAAAATTTGTAGAAATAATTCACTCTAATTTGCTAAAATGTATAAAGGGAAAGCTTGATATAATTATCACAAATCCTCCTTATTTAAACAAAGAAGAATTAGAAATAAAAAATAAAATAGAAAAAGAACCCCCAAAAGCTCTCTTGGGATTTGGAAAAGATGGGCTTAATATTTCTAGAAAAATATTAAGCCAAGCAAAAGAAAAGCTTAACCCAAATGGGCTAATAATAATAGAATCGGCTCCTTGGCAAATAAAAAGCCTGAAGGATTTTGCAATCAAAAAAGGATTTTCATATTTAAAAACAATTTATGATCTTGAAAAAAGAGAAAGAGCACTAATATTAGGACAAAGAGATGATACAAGCATACGAGATTGCACACTTAATAAAGATAAATGATCTTGAAAAGGCTAAAAATATTTTTAAAAAAACTGTTGAGAATACTTACAAAGATGAATTTGAACGAAAAAGCATATTCAAAGCTCTAGAAATAGCAGAACAACTCCATTATGGCCAATACAGAGAAAGTGGAGAGCCTTACATCATTCACCCAATAATGGTTTCATTATTTCTTGCCAAATTTCAACTAGACTTTAAAGCAACCATTGCTGGACTGCTGCATGACGTACTTGAAGATACAAATGTTGAAAAAGAAGAAATAGTAAAAGAATTTGACGAGGAAATTTTAAGCTTAATCGACGGTGTAACTAAAATTCATGATTTACATAATAAAACAAGAAGCATAAAAGAGGCTAATACTATCTCAAAAATGTTTTTTGCAATGACACATGACATTAGAATAATAATAATAAAACTGGCAGACAAACTTCATAATATGACAACTCTCTCTTATTTACCCAAAAACAGACAAGATAGGATTGCAAAAGATTGTCTTTCAACTTATGTTCCAATAGCAGAGCGCCTTGGAATATCATCTCTTAAAACATATCTTGAAGATCTTTCATTTAAGCATCTTTATCCTAAAGATTATAAAGAAATAAAAAATTTTTTATCTGAAACAAAAATAGAAAGAGAAAAAAAATTATACAAAGGCAAATTATCAATAGAAAAAGAACTTCAAAAAAGCGGAATTGAAGCAGAAATTACAGTAAGATCAAAACACTTTTATTCAATATTTAGGAAAATGCAAACAAGAACAAACAAGCTTACTCAAATTTTTGACACTCTAGGAATAAGAATAATTTGTAAAAAACAAAAAGAATGTTATGAGATATTAGAAATTGTTCACCGGGTGTGGAAACCAATCCCGGGAAGACTTAAAGACTACATTGCAAGCCCAAAAGAAAATAAATATCAATCACTACACACTACCGTAAGAATACCTGAGGATAACCAGCTTATTGAAATACAAATTCGAACAGAAGAAATGGACAGAATTGCTAATTATGGGGTTGCAGCCCACTGGATATATAAAGAACAAATTGAACTTAAAGCTGATGATCTTTCATTTATAAACCGAATAAAAAAATGGCAACAAGAATCGGCCAATAAAAGTCAATATTCAATGAATGATATACACAAGGAGTTATTAAATACATTCATATATGTTTACACCCCAGAAGGAGAAGTAGTAGAGCTTCCTTTTGGATCAAATTCAATTGATTTTGCATACATAATTCACACAGATATTGGAGACCAAGCTCTTTATGCAAAAATAAATGGAAAAATAAGCTCAATCACAAAACCGCTTAAAAACGAACAAATTGTTGAAATATTCACATCAAAAGATTCAAAACCGGATGTAATATGGCTAAACAGCGTAAGAACAAAAAAGGCCCGATCAAAAATTAGATCATGGCTTAACAAAAATGACAATACAATTTTTGTAGACAACAACATTATTGCGTATCTTGTTGGAGCAAATAAAGAGCAAAGAAAGCTTTTTAGCTTATTTAAATCTTATACCAAAGCCAAAATAAAAAGAATTGCAATAGATCCTGAATGTAGTCCAACAACAGGCGAAGATATTATTGGAATAATACATAAAGACGAAATAATAGTGCATAATGAAAATTGCCAAAAGCTTAAATCCTATAAAAAAACCCAATTGATTGAAGTTGAGTGGGAAGCAACACCAACTAGAAAAGTACATCACATTATTTTACTTTTAAAAGAACTTAAAGGAATATTTAGCTATCTTGAAAACATTTTCACACTCAATGACGTAAGACTTATTAGCGAAAAAATAGAAGACTGCGGCAATGGTCATGGAATAACAAATATAATAGTCTCATCAAATGCTAAAAATATAACAAAAATTATTTCTGCTTTAAAAGAAAACCCAAATATCTTACAAATAATGCAAATAGAAGAAGATATTAAAAATTATGACAATTAATATATTGCTATTATTATCGTTATTGCTTAGCTCAACAGGCTCTGCTATTGTACCAAGTAAAATGGGAAAAAATGAATTCAATTCAAGCAAAATTACAAATATAGAAACTGAAAAGGGCATAAGAACACACATTAGAAAAATTCATCAACTAAATGAAAGACAAGAAAAAATAATAAACACTTTTAATTATATAAAAAAATATTTTAATACAAATGAAGTTAAATATATGGAATATTCTTTACAAGAAATTGGATTTATTGGGTATTCACAAAAAATAATACATTCTAAAATCAAAGGAAAAAACGCAAATACTTATAATATAATCGTTCCAATTAAAATACAAAATAATTTAAAAAATAATTTAGCAATTGGAATTGCAATTGAGCTTTTAAATAACCTTAAAAATACCAATCCTGAAAACAATATAAATTTTTTTTTTGTTGAAGACGATTCTTTAGAGCAAAATACAATAATTAGTAGCAGAATTTTACTTAGCAATAAATATCTAGAGAAAAATACAAATACAATATACTTAATGTTAAGCGAAAATAGAATAAAAAATAAAATTTACTTAGAAAATGAATCTTTCATAACAAATTCAAAAACAAACTTAGGATTTTTAAAAACTATTATAAAAACCTTTGAAAGGAATAAACTTGATTTTAATACATCAAAAATAAATGAAAAAAAATCAAACGATTTATACAATCTATATCGTGATGAATCTATACCCTTTTTAATAATAAATAATAATTTAAACCCTATATTAACTAGAAATAAAAATACTATTTTTGAAATTTACAAATCAATCGAAGAAGTATTAACTAGTAAGTACAAAAGTAAAAATACCGATGAAATACACTATATTATAATTGATACGCCTTTTAAAAAAATAATAATCAACGAAATTGCCTTAATAGCATTAATTTACATTTGTTATAACTTAATTATAATTGTATTTATCAGAAAATTTAAAGAAGCCGGACTAGTTATGAAAAAAGTAAAAAATAATTACTACAAATTAGTAAGATTGTTTTTTACTTTATTTGTAAGCACTTACTTATCCTTATTACTCACAAATAAAATATTTGCAGGCTATGAACACACAACAGCTTACAGCATAACAAATCCCAAATATTTAATAACTTTTTTTGCAACTTTACTAATACACAATTTTTTATCTCTTTTTACATATAATTTCACAATATATTTAAATTACAGACAACTTAAATACCTAGCAATATCAACCTCTATTATTGAACTAATAATATTAATGTTTATTAAAATAGAATTTATTTTAATAATTATCATAAAAAGCATTTTATTATTAATAAAACCAAATAAAAATACCATTATTCGAAAAATGGTGATATTAATTATTTGGATAATCAATTTTGTATTAATAACATTAATACAAAATTCTAAAGCAATCAAAAACACACTTACACTAAGCTATCTAATATCAATTTGTCTTTTCTCTACTATATTTATTAATATCTCAGAGCATTTAAAATCCAAACTCCCAAAAATTAAACAAAATTTAAAAAAGGCTGAAAATCTTGGTATTGTAACTTTTTTTTTAATAACAACAATCATAATATCTAGCAACATTGATAAAAAAGAACACGCAATACAAATAGAACAAACTGTTAGCTTTCCAGAAAAAATAAATGAAATAACAATTGAATATCCAAAAGATAAAAAACATCCTATCCAAATCATTTCAAATGACTTTAATCTAACCTTACAAGCAAACGAGAAAATATTAAAAACCAACATTGAAGTCGATGATGAGCTAATGAATATTGATTTTAAAAAAATAGATATAGCAGAAAGAGCTGTTTATAGCATCGATTTGGTTACTCAAAAAATTGTAAATCAAATTGAGCTACATTTTAAAAATGCATCTAAACTACTAATTTATCAAAGCAATACTCCTTATAAAATATTGGCTAATAAAATTATCTTTTCACTTAAAAACATTAACTCTAAAAAAACAACAATTGCATTTACTCTTAAATCTCAAGATGACATAGCATATGAAGCATTCGCAAATATTCATACTAAAAAAAATCAAGTTAAAATTTACAATAAAGCTAATAATACAGAAGAAAAAAATATAAAAATAAATTACTCTTACAAAATAAAATATTCAGGAATATTGCCTAAAGCAGAAAAATATAAAAATCTTGAATACTTTAAATTAAAAGATGATAAAGAGATTGAAAATCTAAAAAATTTAAAATTAAATTAATCTAAATTATTCTTCAAAATTAATCCTTTTTTTCTTATTAATGTAACTTTGAAAAGCATAATCAATTAAATTATCCACTAGATCTTTAAACTGAAGGCCATCATTACTACACATTTTAGCAAACATAGATATATCGGTAAATCCTGGAATAGTGTTTATTTCATTAAGATAGATAATTCCTGATTTTTTTTCAACAAAAAAATCAACTCTTGCCATACCTCTGAGTTCTAGATTCTTATAAGCAAGAAAAGCATATTCTTTAATGCTTAACAGCTGATTTGTCTCAAGATGTGCAGGAATATTAAAAATAATAGAATTTCCAGGAATAACAGAATATTTAGCATCATAATCATAAAATATAAAATCTTGAACAACAACTTCCCCAGGAGAAAATATTTTCATCTTTTCATTTCCAATGATAGAACATTCGATCTCTCTAGCCTCAATAAACTTTTCTATTATAATGGTAAGGTCATACTTTAAAGCCTCTTCAATAAAAGATTCAATCTGATTTTCACTGTAAGCTACATTTATTCCAATTGAAGAGCCTAATACCGCAGGCTTAACAATAACAGGATAGCCTAAAACCTCTTTTACATTTCTTTTTACTTCCTCTTTATCTAAAAAATAATCGTGTTGTCTAAATCCAATAAAAGGCACCAAAGGGATATCAAAGCCTTTAAGCAAAAGTTTGCAAAAATACTTATTACTAGAAATAGCGCTCCCTATAATACCAGCACCAACACAAGGAATGTCCATAACCTTTAAAACTCCTTGAATAGCACCATCCTCACCGGTTCTTCCATGAATAACAGGAAAAACAACGTCAATCTCAAGATTTTTGTTATTTGAAAAAATTCCAAGACCTGGCAATAAGCTAACAATGGGCAAAACATCTATATTAATGGACTTTGGAGGTTCAGAAACAGAATCTAATAAATACCAAACACCTGTACACTTATCAATATAAACGGGATAAATATTGTATTTATTTAGATCTAAAAGGGCCAAATAAATGCTATAAGCAGATTTGCAAGAAATTTCATGCTCAAAAGAAACGCCACCAAATATCAACATAAGATTTTTTTTCAAATCACTTCTCCTTTTTTGATTTTTCTAAACTTAAAATAGCATTTTTAACTACCTCTTGTTCATTCCAAAAAACTTCTCTATTTTTATAAATTATTGAACTTTCATGGCCTTTGCCCAGAACTACAACCAAATCCCCTGCCTTTGCAAGACTTATTGCTTTTTCAATAGCCTGCTTCCTATCAGGAATAAAAAATAAATCCTGATTTACAACTTTATTTACAATTCCTTTTGCAATGTTTTTAATTATATACATGCTATTCTCGCCTCTTGGATCTTCATCGCAAAGTACTATTAAATCAGAATAAACATCTGCAATTTGTCCCTGTAAAAATCTTTTTTCAATATCTCTTTCTCCTGCAGAACCAAAAACAGAAATCAACCTATTGGTAGTAAATTTTTTAAAAATAGGAAAAAGTTTAGAAAAAGAACCAGGAGTATGAGCATAATCAATGATTACAGAAAAATTTTGCCCTAAATTAATACTATCCATACGCCCATCAAGACTTTTAATGCAAATAAGCTCATCAACAATGTCTTTAATATCGCTATTTAAAATTTGAGAAACTAAAATAAGAGCAGCCATTACATTCTCAACATTAAAGCTCCCCAGCAGGTTAACATTAGCAAAATATTTAACCCCCTTGTGATAAAATTCAAACTCGGTAGAATCGGCTTTCTCATCAATAAAACTGACAAAAAAATCTGCCTTACTACTTTTTAAGCTATAAGTAAAAGATTTCTTAACGACATTCTTAAAATCAGAAGAATAAAAGTCATCAAGATTAACAACACCAAAACCAGTATCATCACTAACAGACCGGAAAAGACCGAGTTTGACATTCAAATAATTTTGAATTGTACCATGAAATTCAAGATGCTCATGTCCAATATTGGTAAAAACAGCTGCAAAATAATTAACATCAATAAGTCTTGCTGTTTCAGGGTCAAGGCCGTGAGAAGTAGATTCAAGAATTGCATATTGAGCTTCATTTTTAACCATACTGCTTAAAATTGAATGAATTTCTGTAGACTCAGGAGTTGATTGTCTATAAGGATTTTTAATCAAGATCCCACTCCCGTCATCAAAAAATACCGTCGATATAAAACCTGCTTTAACACCCCTTTTTTTTAAAAGAAGATATATATAATAACAAACAGAACTTTTACCATCAGTGCCAGTAACTCCAATAACTTTTATTTTTTTTGAAGGCTCATCATAAAAAATATTTGAAAAATTAGACATAAATTTTCTTATATTAAAGTCATCCACCTGAATATACGTAACATTAGGACTGTAAAAATCTATATCTCGTGAACATACAATAACATTGCTACCCTTTTGAATTGCAATTTCAATAAAATCATGCCCATCAAAATGAATTCCTGGAAGAGCAAAAAACACAAACCTAGGCAAAACCAATTTAGAACTATAAGTAACTCCTGATATTTCCAAATCAAGAGAACCTTTTACACATTTTATTAAATCTTGATCTAACTTTAATAAAACTTCATTAAGTTTTTTATTCATACATTAAAATTTTACATAAAACTAATAAAAATAGCTAAAAAATTCAAAAATATGCTTCAATAGAAAATATATTTACAATTTTCTATTTTTTTAATAAACTAAGCAGTGTTACAAGGCGCTGTACCCAAGTGGCTAAGGGAGAAGTCTGCAAAACTTTGATTCGCCGGTTCGATTCCGGTCAGCGCCTTCTAAGATCAAGTCAAAAATATTTTTATACTTAAGGGCATAACTTAAAGCATTTTTATTAAAGATAAATTAAAATAATACATATATGTTAGAATTAATCATAATACTACTATTTATAGCGTTATCTGCTATTTTCTCAGCATCTGAAACGGCTTATACCTCATTAAGCATGCTTCAGATACAAGACATAAGAAAAAAAGGAAAATCGGGAATATCTGTGTACAATTTGGTTCAATCTCCTTCAAAATTAATTACTACGATTCTTATCGGTAACAATATATCAAACATTGTAGCAAGTACACTTACAACAAAATTTGTACTTGAAAAATACGGAAACAACGCACTTGCAATATCAACAGGCCTAATAACAATAATCGTCCTAATTTTTGCAGAAATACTTCCAAAACAAATTGCAATTCTAAATAATGAAATAATTGCCCTATCTACTTCAGTTTTTTTAAAGTCATTAATTTTTATATTTACTCCACTAATATATATAATAAACAAAATAATAAAAAAAATATTAAATCTCTTTAAAGTTAAGGCTAACTCCCAAATGACTAAAGAGAGCATAAAAAATATGCTCTCTTTAGCAGGAAGTTTAGGAATTTTAAAAAATGACTCTAGAATATTTATGCAAAAAATGCTAGACATAGATCAAGTAAGAGCTTCTGAGATCATGACTCATAGAACAGAGGTTTTTTCACTCTCAAGCTCATCAAAGCTAAAAGATGTAATCAAATTGATCAAAGAAGAAGGATATTCTAGAATTCCTATATACAAAGGACAAAGCAGAGAACAGATAATTGGGATTTTAATAGCCAAAGACCTCATAGAAGTTAATAAAAAAGATATGAATAAAAACGTTTCTCAATTTATTAAACCGGCTGTATTTGTACAACAAAACAAAAGAATAAAAGACATACTAGACATTATGAGAAAAAAACAAAAAATAATGGCAATTGTAATAGATGAGTATGGTGGTTTTTCAGGAATACTTACAATAGAAGATATAGTAGAAAAAATTTTTGGAGCAATATCTGACGAATATGATATTAAAGAGGAAAAACCTCTTATCACTCAAATTGACGACAATACTTACTCAATACTTGGAGAAACCACTTTCGACGAGATTGAAGAGGTAATTGGGGTATCTATTAAACACAAAGAATATACAAATACAATTGGAGGATACTTAATAGATCTACTTGACAAAATACCAACAAAAAACGAAACCGTAAAAACAAATGATGGAGAATATTTTATTAAGGAAATTCAGAATAATAAAATAGAAACAATAACTTTTATCAAATCCAAAAAGTAGCGACAAAATTCGCTTACTAAAAATAATTTAAAACATTAGGAGAAGCAAATGTTTGACATAAAACAAATTTTTAATAAAACTTACGAATATTTAATAATTATTATTACTTTAATATTAATATCAATAATAGTTATTTCAAACATATTCATAGTAGGACCATCAGAAGAAGCAATTGTGCTTCGCCTTGGCAAGCTAAACAGAACTCTTGATTCAGGAATACATGTCAAGATTCCATTAATTGAAGAAAAATTTATCGTACCCGTAAAAATAGTCCAAGAAATTAAATTTGGATTTCTAATGTCTCCAAACGATATTAGAGAAAATGATAATGAAAGCGACGAAGGTAGGATTATTACTGGAGATTTAAATATCATAAACATTGAATGGTTAGTACAATACAAAATAAGAGATCCTTATTCATTCAAGTTTAAAGTAGAAGATCCTGAGACAACAATCAAAGATATTGCAAAGTCATCAATGAATAGATTGATTGGGGATAATACTATTTTTGAAATAATAAACGATAACAGGGTGGGAGTAACAGAAGGGGTAAAATCTTCTATGAACGAAATAATAGATAATTACAATCTAGGCATTGATGTAGTACAAGTACAAATTAGAAATGCCCTACCCCCAAAAGGAAAAGTTTACGAAGCTTTTGAAGATGTAAACATTGCCATTCAAGACAAAAATAAATACATAAACGAAGGGAAAAAAGAATTTAATCAAATAGTTCCCAAAATCAAAGGTGAAGCATTAAAGGTTATTGAAGAAGCCAGGGGATATAAAGAAAGCAGAATAAACAATGCATTAGCGGATACAGAAATTTTTAATGCCATACTAGACGCTTACTTAAAAAATCCCGATATTACAAAAGAAAGGCTTTACAATGAAGCAATGAAAGAAATACTTGAAAACAAAGATAACATTGAATTAATTGACAAAAACTTTAAAAATTTTCTACCATTTAAAGAGGTAAAATAAATGAAATTTATAATAAATTTTTTATTATCTGCTCTAAAGATCTTAACCTTTACAGTAATAGTTTGTTTGGCTATTTTGTCTATTTTCCAACCAATTTATATTTTGAAAGAAAATGAAATTTCAATAACCACTCGACTTGGAAAAATTCAAAGAACTGAAAATTTAGCTGGACTTAAATATAAAATCCCATTAATTGAAAATGTGCAAATATTTCCCAAAATCATTCTTAGATGGGATGGAGAGCCTCAAAGAATCCCAACAGGGGGTGAAGAAAAGCAATTAATATGGATTGATACAACTGCTAGATGGAAAATTGCAGACATAAATAAATTTTATACAACAATAAAAACAATGAGCAGAGCTTACATTAGAATTGATGCAGCAATTGAACCTGCTGTTAGAGGAGTTATTGCAAAATACCCTTTGCTTGAAATTATAAGAAGCTCAAACGATCCTATCCAGCGTTTGTCCAATGGAATACTCACCCCACAAGAAACAAAAATCAACGGTATTTATAAAATAACAAAAGGACGAAAGATAATTGAAAAAGAAATAATTCATATAGCAAACAACAATACCAAGGATATCGGAATTGAAATTGTAGACGTATTAATAAGAAAAGTTACTTATGATCCAAGCCTTATTGAATCTGTAAACAACAGAATGATTTCAGAAAGACAACAAATCGCAGAAGAACAAAGAAGCATAGGATTAGCTGAAAAAACAGAAATTCTTGGAAGCATAGAAAAAGAAAAGCTGAAAATATTAAGCGAAGCAAAAGCTACTGCTGCAAAAATAAAAGCTGAAGGAGATCGAGAAGCAGCAAAAATTTATTCAAATGCATATGGCAAAAATATTGAATTTTACAAATTTTGGCAGGCATTAGAAAGTTATAAAGCAGTATTAAAAGATAAAAGAAAAATTTTCTCAACAGATATGGATTTCTTTAAATATCTTCACAAAAGAAATTGAAAGTTTATTAGTATAAATTTTTTCTTTAAATACTTGTAAAATATAAATTCTAAAATTCTGTTATTATAAATTTAATAGCAATGTAAATCTTTACTTTAATTTAAAAAAACAGATAAAACATTTAAAAAAATACCCAAAAATATATTACTGTGCACAACTTAAAAAAGTAATTAAATTTTTAGAATTGTCCATTTTAAAACCTAAAAACTAACTATAAATCATTTTTTAATGCTACATCCAAAAGCTAAAATTTAAAAAGAGTTGACAAACATATATACTTATGAAAAAATTAAGGTACTAGAACGAAAATGCTGCTGTAGCTCAGTTGGTAGAGCATAGGACTGAAAATCCTTGTGTCAGGAGTTCGATTCTCCTCGGCAGCATGCATTTATTTAAATTGCAATTGTCGCTGTAGCTCAGTTGGTAGAGCATAGGACTGAAAATCCTTGTGTCAGGAGTTCGATTCTCCTCGGCGACATTTATTTAAAGATTAAAAGGATCTCAAAATGATACTTAAAAAAATAAAGCAAATAAAAGATCTAAGCGAACAAGACATAATTTTTGCAAGAATAGGAAACTTATCAAAACTTGGCACAAGAATAAATAAAAAAATCATTAACATACTTTCCAAGGGCAATACACCATACATTCCTGTGCTTAAAAAAGAAGAAGATGAATCATATGAAGGCCTGATAAAAAAAATAAATGAAGAAATTTTAAATGATGAGCTTAATTATTTAAGAGAAAAGTTAATAGATAATCTAAAAGACGTATATAAACCCTTTAAGGAAGATGATCCAATATTTATTACCAAGGGTAAAAAACCACTCATGAAAATAAATACATTGATGGAAGCTGAGCCTAATCAAATTTATTGGAAAGAAATATTGGAAGGAAGCTTTAAAATACTTCCAAGACATAAAATAACATCTTTGCAAAAAATTTTATTAGAAATATATCATTACTTTGATGTTAAAAAGCTTAGGACAAAAGAAAACCTTAAAGATAAAAAAACTTTAAAAAAATTATATTTATATTCTGCTAGAAGAGACTATGAATTTTTTAAAGGAAAAGTCAAAACAGAAGGTGATTCAATACTACTGCATTCAGTCGATACAACAATTTACTTTTTGATTACAATTGCAAATTTAAACAAAATAAGGTCTTTGAAAAATGCACCTCGTTCAACTATTAAATTTTTTCTTGATAAAACCGAATATACCGAATTTACAGAATTTTTTTATGCAGAAGATATGATATTACAAGCCGCACTTGGATCGTTGCTACACTCAATTGGATTAATGCATATAACAATATTAGAAAATATGGGAAATAAAATAAGCCTTAAAGAAAAAAATTCAAAAGAACATCACAAATTGAAAATAGAACATTTGGAAAAAAATATTAACATCGCTAAAAATTTGTTTAGAATAAGAGAAGATATTTCAGCTATTACAAAAATGATAATCAATGGGCAAAAAGACTACCTTGATGCTACTGGGCATCCACAGCTAAAAATCAACAAATTTATTCATGAACTTGTTAGAATTTTTTGCATAGTAGACACTTACGATGAATTGGTAAATCCAATAATAACCAAAGAAAGTGCTAACCCTTTAGAAACTGTTAAATTCTTAATAGAAAATAGTGGGCAATACTACTGGAGCAGAAAAGAACCAAACGAGAAAACAAAAAATAAAAAATTTGACATTAAAATGCTAGAAAATTTTTTAACAATACTTGCACCTTTTGATTATGGACAAATAGTAGATGTAAACAAAAAAATTAATAATGAAAATCTTTTTCAAGCTGCTGTTATGGAATACAGAATGGGTATTATGCCAAACCTATCTATAATAAACAAAAAAAACCAAACTTATAAAATAGAAGAAATCATAATGGACCTTGAGAACAAAGAAATTTTAATAAAAGACGCAAATGGAAATTATAAAAAAAATCTATTAAACAATATGGATGATTTTGTAATAAAAAACAGTATTCCAGAATTAAATAAAAATGAAATTCAACTCATCCTTTTTAGTTATGGAAAAAAATAAATCCTATAATATTCTCAAAAAAATAAGTTTTGATCCCCCATACCTTTTTAAATTATAAACTGAAAATTTTGATGTATTTATCTTTAAATCCTCACTAGAAGGATAATGCATAATGATCTTAACTTTATCATTTAAAATTTTACCCTTTAAAATAATCTCAAACAAATTAATCTTATTTTTATAATTAAAAGGGGGATCAAGATAAATAAAATCATAAAAAAGATCTTTTTTACCCAAAAAATCCTCTGCTCTTTGAAAAAAGAATTTATAAAACTCCTCAACAAAACTAAAATTCTTAATTAATGTAATTTTAATCTTTCTATTGTATTCAACAAGATGAGCAAGACTAGCCCCCCTGCTAAGAGCTTCAACAGACATTATACCAGTCCCTGCAAAAACATCCAAAAATTTTGAGTTAACAATATCCTTGAAAATAATAGAAAAAAAAGCTTCTCTAACAAGAGACATAACAGGACGAACATGGCCATTTTGGGGAAACAAAATTTTTTTACCCTTATATTTACCCGAACTTACATACATAACCAAAAATTTTAAAACAATTTTAAAAAACAATGAATATATAAAATGAATATATAAAATTAAATTTTTGCTATAATCTTATTTTAAGAGAGAAAAATATGAAAGGCATTATTCTAGCGGCTGGGTATGGAACAAGATTTTTACCAATCACAAAAACAATCCCAAAAGAAATGTTGCCAATTTTAAACAAACCAGCCATAGATTATATTATTCAAGAATTTATCGATTCGGGAATAAACGACATTTTATTAATAAGTTCAAGACGAAAAAAAGTTCTTGAAGATTATTTTGACAGGGAAATTGAACTTGAAAATGTTTTTTTAAAAGAAAATAAAAAAGATGAATTAGAAAAGATTAGAAACAAAAAAATCAACATAAGCTTCATAAGGCAAAAAGAAATGCTAGGCACAGGAAATGCCTTACTTTATGCAAAACCCTGGATAAATAGAGAGCCTGTAATGGTAGCTTACCCTGACGATCTTTACATTGGAAATCCACCATTGAGCCTACAATTAATCAAACTTTATGAAAAAACTGGAAAGAATATAATATCTATTATTGAAAATCCAGAAAATATAAATAGATATGGAGTAATAGAACTCTACAAGGACAAAATTCATGTAAAAAACATCGTTGAAAAACCAAAAATTGGAAGTGAGCCTAGCAATAAAGCATCTATTGGAAGATTTTTGTACAATTATGAATTTTTTGAACATTTAGAAGAAGGATTTAAACTGCATCAAACAGGTGAATACTATCACATTTATGCTTTAAAAAAGCTAATGGATCAAAAAAAAGTATTGTATAAAAATATTGAAGGAAAAAGAATTGACATAGGAACACTTGAAGGTTATCTGGAAGCAATAATAAATTCTGCCAAAAAAGATAAAAATTTAATGGAAATCATAAAAAAAGGAATAAATGAAAACGATTAAAAAGAATTCAGAATTTTATGATTCCCTTGCCACATTAAAAATGTATATAAACAAATATATAGAAGAAAAGGTTTTAAAATATAGCATTTCCTCCCAGCTTTACAAATTAGACAAACCTGAAATAATTGAGCTTATAAAAATTAGCAATGATTATGAAAAAGAAAAAAATGTATTTAATACTTCACTTGAAGAATTTTACTACAAAAAAACTCACAATGAAATAATTAAAAAATGGATATTAGAAATAGTAAGAATCAAAAATTTTAGTCAAATAGGTAAAGAAGCTAATCTCAACACCAAAAAATTGGGAACAACATATAAACTAAAATCTAGCAACTTTTTAAAACTAATTGAAATACAAAATAACCCTTATTATTCTCAAGAAAAAAAAGATATTTATAAGCAAATTATATTAAATTTTTCTAGCAACATTAACATTGATAACCTAGAACAAACAATAGATATTCTGATAGCTGTAAGAAACAAAAATAAAATTCAAATATTAAACATTTTAAATAGAAATTTACAATATCAACCGGAAAATAAAAAAGTTTTTAAATCAAGCCTAACCAATAAAGAAAATAGACTAATAAAATTAAAAAGAATGCTAATACTTACATATTGGCCGGTTGGATGTTTGAGTAAAAATATTTTTATTAAAGTTTTAGTAAAACATTACAAATACTTGGAAGAAGAAATTCTAGCACTAAAGTACAATGAAATTTTAAACTATTTACGTGCACTAAAAACCTTAAGTCTTAATGAAATTTTTTATAAAGGTTCTAGCAAAAATATTAACTTTAATTATTTTTTTAGCGATTTTACACAATACACTCCAAAGGATTTTCAAGATACATTAAAGTGTTATTTATATGTAATTGAAAAAACAATAACAAAAAAATATTTAACTTGGTTTTTCAAAGACAAAATATCTAATAATTGGGAATCTTTCATAGATGCAATTGAATATATCGAAAAACACAAATTAATCAACATAAAAGAAAAAATAAAAGAAATTATAACTGCAAAATTTCAAACAGAAGATTTTTTTATATCTTTTGACAAAACAAATTTCAACCCCTACGAAAGCCCAATCTTTAAAGAAAAATACATTAAAAGTGCATTCTTAGAAATTATTATGTATTATGTCAAAAAAAATTCTCAGAATATAGAAACTTATGGATGGATTGCATTCTATATTTATGCTGATAAAAAGGATAAAAAAATCTTTTATCAACATATAAAAGAATTTTTCAAATCTAAAACCTTTGAAATACAAAACCAAATATTTGTATATTTTCTATCTTTTTACCCAAATATTGAGTATAAGCATTTCAAATTTATATCAGACATACTACTCTACCTTGACGAAAATAAAATTACAATGCCTAAAAAAATAATAAAAATACAAAAAATAAATCCCAACCAACTAGATTACCAAAAATCATATCTTTTAATAAAATCACTAAAAACAAGATCGAGGATTTTAAAAATTATTCTCAAAAATATAAGATTTAATCTTATTGAAAAACTGGAAGATGAAAATGAGAAAAAATTATTACCTGCAATATGCTATTTAATATATTGTGAGAATCTGATAGAATTAAAAAGCAATAGAAAGATAAAATCTAATGAAAAAAATAATTTATTAGAATTTATTTCTTTTTTCAAAGCTAAATTGAAGCAAAAAATACATTTTAAAAAAGAGCTTATGAAAGCTAAAACATTTAATCTAAATTAAGTACAATGGGAAAAGAATGAGGATTTATTTATTTTTAAATAAAAATTGCAAGATTTTTATCTTATTTTTAATTTTAATATTTAACTCAAAATTGGCATATTCTCAAAGGTTAATTAGAATTGGCAAAGAAGAGCTAAAAAACAAAAATTATATCCAAGCAATCGAAACACTAAGCGATGCTATTAAAAAATACCCAAAAGTACAACTCGGATATTACTTTTTATCAATAGCATACAGAGAAAATAACCAACTAACCGAAGCAGAAGGAGCATTGCTTGATGGAATTGCAGTAGGAGGTGAGATCGATTACATACTATACTATGAATTAGGCAACATAATGTTTAACAGAGGAGAAGGTTACTATCCTTTAGCAATAAAATATTATTCTAATTCTATTAAAAGTAGACCCAATTACGACAGTGCCCTGCTAAACAGAGCTAATGCCTACGTTCAACAGGGAAAAATAACATCCAAAGAAAAAGAATACCAAAAGGCTTGGGACTCTTATACTATGGCTATCCACGACTACTCTCAATTTATTACCCTGAGATCAAAAACAGAAAAAAAAGACAGCATTTTACTTATAATAAGTTATTTAAGGAATGAAAAAATTAATCTTGAAAAACTTGACAAAAGTTTGAAGGGACGAACCGAGCATATTGTATACGCAAAAGAAGATAAAAATCAAATACTTAAAGATAGTTTTAAGGACAACCTAGAAACAAATTCTTTAATTGAGCTAGAAAAACTTAATTGGCAAGAGGAGTTATACATAGATGAATAAAAAACATACAAATTTTTCGGTATTATTGCTTTTAATTTTCTTACTTATCTTATCATTTGGGGGCTTCGGCTACTATGTATATCAAAGCAAATTAAATGACAAAAATCGAGAAATAATGCTAAACGAGGTTAAAAATAGCGTAATGGATCGAAACTATAAAAAAGCATATTCTGTTGCAAAGCTTCTAAAAGACAAATACCCTCAAAATGAAGACATCGCAATGCTTACAAATACACTAGCAGAAATTGCCAACAGTAGTCCTTTTGAATCAAACGACTTGCAAAGAGATTCTGCGAATCAAATTTTAGACAAGATCAAAGATCAAAACAATCCAAAAACAAATGTAAACGAAAATTTTGATATAGCATTTAATAATAGATACATAAAAGACACCACAATAACAGAAAACTACTCTGACAGAAACAATGATGTGGGTATTGAAGATGAAGACATATCTGAATTTAAAAAAAGCAAAATCCCAGAAAAAATAACGCCAAATACAAACCTAGAAAAAGAAGGCCAAACAATAAAATCTCCAAATCCTAAACTAAGTGTTAATGACCAAAAAAATTTATTTAATTTAGAAAAACTAAAAAAAAATTTAAGTGAAAAACCAAATAGTGAAAATATTTTAAACAACTCTCAAAAAATAGAAAATAGCAAGCAAAACACAAACTTCTCCAAAGAAAAAAATTCAAAGCATATTTTAAAAACTCTAGAAAACAACAAATATTCAAACAATAACAATGCCACATCTTTAAAAAAAATTCCTTCAAATTCCCAAAAAGAAAGTAAACTTTCTCCGCCCAGTCAAACAATAATAGGAAAAATTCATAGGCCATATAGTTACTCAATAAAAAAAGAGCTCTATGAAATATTAGACGATATTAATACCGGGAGAGTTACACTTGGAAAAAACAGATTAAAAGAATTAATAAAAAAGGGTCTAAGCAACAAATTTCAAAAAGTGAATGAGTTGATTGAAAGCTCAAAAAATAAAGAAGCTTCAAATTTACTATTAACCTTAATAAAAAAAGATATTGAACCAAATCTAATTAATATACCAAAAGATCCTTACAAAAAAGAAATTTTTCAATTAAATGAAGAAAGCAAGAAACCTCAGTACCTGGAGGAACTTAAATCCAAAGTTTATTCAATAAAACCTATTGATCTTGAAAACGCAAAAACACGTCAACAAGCAATTAAAGATCTAACCGAATTCTTAAAAAACAATCCCAATGACTCTCAGGCCTCTAAAACCTTAGCTCAAGCTAATAAAATGCAGCAATTGGAGGACCTAACATCTAGGGTTTATTCAATAAAGCCTATTGATCTTGAAAACACAAAAACACGTCAACAAGCAATTAAAGATTTAACCGAATTCTTAAAAAACAATCCCAATGACTCCCATGCCTCTAAAACTTTAGCTCAAGCTTATGAAAACAATGGAGATTTACTAAAGGTAGAAAATGTATACGAAAAAATTATCAAACTCACAAATGCCCAAGAAGATCACTATAAACTTGGAATCATTAGATTCAAGCTTAAAAAATATGAACACTCAATAGCATCATTTGATCAAACAATAAAGCTCGATCCAAAACATAAAAAAGCGCATAATAACAAAGGAATAGCTTTAATGATGCTAAATAAAAACAAAAAAGCAATAGAATCTTTTGAGAAAGCAATACAACTTGATAAAAATTATGGCACTGCCTACTACCAAAAAGGAATAGCAGAAGAAAAAATTGGCAATATGCAACAAGCATTTGAAAGCTTTAAAAATGCCTACAATCTAGACAAAAAACCTAATTATGCATTAAAAGCCGGAATAGTATCAAATAACTTAGGCAACTTCAAACAAAGTGAAGAGTATTTAAATCTTTTTAATGCCAATGCAAAAGAACCTAACGAAATTGCTATTTACAACCTATCAATAGCAAAATTTGAAAACAATAAACTTGAAGAATCTCTTGAAATAATAAACAAAGCCATCGATTTAAATCCTGAAAAAAGTGAATATTTGTATTTAAAAGCATCTATAAATCTTAAAAAAGGAAATTACCAAAATGCCATATCACTTTACAACTTGGTAATTGAAAAAAATCCTGAAAATACTTCAGCCCATATAAACCTAGCAAAAGCATACGAAAAATCGGGAAATAAAAATCAAGCAATCTCAACTCTTGAAAAGATAATACACAAAAATAATAAATTAGCCTTAAACAATCTTGGAATACTTTACAAAAAAGAAAAAAATTATCAAAAAGCAATTGAAATTTTTGAAAAAGCAATAATCAATTCCGACATTGAAGCAAAATATAATCTTGCAACCACTCTAATTGAAATTAATGATAACACAAGAGCCAAAGACCTTCTAAGAGAATACACAAAATTAAAACCAAACAATCCAGAAGCCTTACATGCACTAGGAATAATAGAGTATAATGAGAATAACAATGATCAAACACTAAGAGAACTTATAAAAAAATTTCCAAATTACAAAAAAATTGAAAATATTAAAAAAATAATAGGAATATAAATTTTAATGAACAAAATAAGATTCTTAGATAAATACTTGGTTCAAAAGATAGCAGCAGGAGAATCAATAGACAGACCATGTTCAATATTAAGGGAATTGCTAGACAATTCAATAGATTCTGGAGCTACCAAAATTGAGGTCTTTCTTGAAGAAGGGGGAATTCACAAAATCTTAATAATAGATAATGGAAGCGGAATAAGTAAAGAAGATTTAAAAATCTGCTATTTGCCACACACTACTTCAAAAATATCATCGGAAGAAGATTTAAGAAAAATAGAAACTCTAGGCTTTAGAGGAGAAGCTCTCTCTAGTATTGCAATTTGCTCCAACATTTTAATAACAAGCTCAACAACTAATAGTGAAAGCTATCAAATAGAAATAGAAAATGGAATTGAAAAATGCTTTAAAAAACAACCTGCCATAAACGGAACAATAGTAGATGTCACAAAAATATTCCACAACTTCCCAGCAAGAAAAAGATTCCTAAAACAAGAACCCATTGAAACAAAAATGTGTTTAAAAGTTTTAGAAGAAAAAATAATAACCCACCCCGAAATCAATTTTGAAATTAATTTAAATCAAAAGCTAAGAAAAATTTATTTTAAAGAATCGTTAATTGACAGGGTTCAAAATGTATATGGAAATGTAATAGAAAATAATAAATTTAGGGTCTTAACAAAAGAACATGACAATATAAAAATGGAAATATTTTTAGCACCAGATAACTTTTCTAAAAAAAGTAAACGGCATATTAAAACATTTGTCAACAGAAGGCCTATCGATCAAAAAGATCTCCTAGAAGCAATAACTAATGGACACAGCAGAATACTTTCTCCTGGCAACTTCCCAATATGTTATTTATTTCTAGAAATAAATCCTGAATATATTGACTTTAATGTACACCCCCAAAAAAAAGAAGTAAGATTTTACAATCTTCCATTTTTATTTAAACTAATATCTGACAATATTAATAATTTTTTTGATAAAAACATAAATAACAACCACCAAGACATAATAATAAAAAGACAGCTAACAGAAGATGATCATTTAATAGAAATGATCAACCAACCAGAAAACTTTAATAAAAACAACATATATTATGATATATCACAAAACAATAATTTAGAAATAGAAGATAATGTAAACGAGCCAAGCAAAAACATAACACAAAGCAATATTGATATCAGAAAACACATTTCAATCATACAAAATAGATCAACACTTAAGGAAAACATTGAAAATATTTTTTCTGACAACTTTTTAGAATTTGAAGAAACTCCACCAAATAAAAATGAAAAAGAAGAGATAAAATTTAACTATGTTGGACAAATATTTTCTGAATTTTTAATCGTTGAAAAAATAGATGAAATTTACTTCATAGACCAACATGCAGCTCACGAAAAAATAATATATGAAAAACTTAGAAATTCAAAAAAAACTATTCAAAAACTTCTAATACCAATTGAATTTACAGTGATTGATATGAACATAGAAGAAATTATAGATAGTGAAATTGAAGAATACAAAAAAATGGATATTATAATCTCTAAAATAGGTCCTAAAAAATATCAACTTGAATCTATTCCTAATATTTGCAGTCAATATGAAAATACTCTTATTAACTTTTTTCAATCAAGAAGAAGTAGAACAATCAATTCTCTTGAATCTGACTTATATGCAACTATTGCTTGTAGAAAGGCTGTTAAAACAAATGACATACTAAGCGTTGAATTTAGTAAATTTTTAATAAATGAATTTTTTAAACTAGAAATTAAACATTGTCCTCATGGACGAAAAATTTATTACAAAATATCTAAATTTGAGCTTGAAAAAAAAGTTGACAGAGCATAAAATAAAACCAGGGTTCCATGATAAAAAAAATCAAATCAGAAATCAACTTATTAAAGATAGAAAAAGACAAAAATTTAATTGAGCTTGGGAAAATATTAAAAAATAATAATATAGTAGAATTAAAAAATTTAAACCACTATCCCAATTTAAAATCAGTAGAAAAAGAATTGTACCAAATGAAGAGCAATTTAAGCAAATCAGAAGAAAATGAAAACATATTAAAGAATTTAAACAAAAAAATTTATATTCTTAAAAAAGAATATAAATCCACTAATAAATCATATAAAAAAAACCTTAAAGAAATTGCTAAAACAATAATCAAAATTTATCCTCAAAATATAGAATTAATATCAAAATACAATATGAATTTTTCTAAATTGAAACTTGAAAAATATAAAAAAATAGAATTAGAAAATGAGCATAAAACAAAAAATTACTTACAAAGAGTAATACTTAAAGTTAACTCAGTAATAAACAATATCATCAATATTATAAATGTATATAAAATATCAAAAAAATTTGAAAAGCGAGTATTCACAAAATACTACCTTTCTGAAAACTTTGAAAGCATAATAAATGAATTTTCATCAAATAAAAAATTAAATAGTGTAATTGTTAAAGAATTTAAAATAATGAATGAAATCAACACAAATATAAAAAACATAAAAGAAGAAATAAAAGAAATAATATCTTCAAGCAAAAAAGAAAAAATATACAAAAAGAATAAAATAAAAAACGAAATCAATGTTATTGCAAAAAACAAAGAAAATATTTTAAAAAAAATTGCTGAAGAATTTATTGAAACCACAAAAAAAGATAAAATAACAACCAAAACCAATGCAATCAGCTTAATAATTCAAAAAATAGAAAGAACAAATCAAAAAATATTAAACTTAAATAATGATTTAATAAAAATAACAAAGCAGGAAGAAATAAAAAACATTCAACAAAAGATTCAAATCCTAACAAAAGAAAAAGATAAAATTAATAACAAATTAAATGCATTAGCTTCTAAAATAAAAGTTATTCAAAATGAACTTGACAATGAATAAAAAATAAATATAATAAATTAAAGCTAAGGGCCTATAGCTCAGTTGGTTAGAGCACCCGACTCATAATCGGTAGGTCCCAGGTTCAAGTCCTGGTAGGCCCATTTTGATCTTTTTAACTAATTTTAAAAAAAAGATTTGAATTTTTTTCAACATAATAAAAACTTATATAATTATCAAATGTTTTATCAATCTCCGGGGTATCTATTGAGTCAATTTTAACAACTGAAACAACTGGATATAGCTTATCTTTATAAGTTTTAACAAAAAATACTTTGAAATTGCTTAACTTGTTTAACATTCCCATATCTTTAGACTTATATACATAATTATGAACACCATCTAACTCATATTTTGACATGCCCAAAGAAATAACAAGCTCTCTACTATAAACCCTCATACCCTTATCAAAAAGACGAATACATGAAGTAAAATCTTCAAAAGTTTTATCAAAAAAATTAAACCTCAAATCCCTACAATATAAAATATCCTTACCAAGGTTAGAATCAACAAAAAAAGAGCTATAATTATCATTAATCACTTGAATAAACTCATTAGTGTTCTTATTCTCTATTGATAATTTATAAACATCTTTTGGATTTAAAACTTTAATTGCAAAATCAAAACTCATAGAGTAATCCAAACGATTCTCAGTAAAATAATAGTTTATCTTATAATCAAGCTCTTTTATTTCCGGGTAGCTTATTTCGCAAGAACAAGCAAAACAGCAAAAAAACAATATTAATTTAACTTTTAACCCGCTCTGCATACTCTTTAGTTTCAGAATTAACTAAAACCTTATCTCCAACGTTAATAAAAAGTGGAGCTTTTATCACAAGCCCTGTATTTAGAGTAATATTTTTCATTGCATTTGTTACAGTATCGCCTTTAACAGCAGCCTCAACCGCTACAACTTCAAAAGCAATCTTTGGAGCCAACTTAATATCAATAACCACATTGTCAAAAATTATAAGAGGATAGATTTCAGACTCCTGCAAAAAAGGCACTTTATCTTGCAAATTAGCATTTTCTTTTAAGTCCAAACTAATTTGATCATAAGTCTCTAAATCCATAAAAACCAAAACGTCTTTATCTTTGTATAAATACTGGGCACTAACTTCATAAATTTCAATAGCTTCTGCAGTATCTGCACCTTTTAAAGTTTCTCTAATGACAAATTTGTTTTTTAAGTTCTTAAGCTTTAGCCTTACTATCGCCCCTCCCCTACCTGTTTTTGAAAATTCTCTTTCAAGAACAATATGGGGAACCCCTTTGATAAGCAAAAAAGAGCCTTTCTCAATCTCACTAGATTTCACTACTGTCATTTAAATACCTCACAAAACTTAACATACAAATCTATAGTAGTAATTTATACCAAAAAATTACAATATTTACTATTATTCCTCAACAATATTTACTATTATTCCTCAATTATAACTTAATCAATAAAGTTAATTTATAATTGACTTATTTTAAATTAATGCTATTATATACTTAAACAAAGGAGTTTACTTGATGAAAAAAGTTATTACCTTAATTTTTATGCTATCAACAAGCTTATTATACAACTGTAAAAATCAAGACAATGAAAAAATTGTATCAATTGGGGGATCTACAACCGTAAGTCCAATACTAGACGAAATGATTTTAAGATATAATAAAATAAACAATAATACTAAAGTAACATACGACGCACAAGGAAGTAGTGTTGGCATAAACGGGTTGTTTAACAACATATATAAAATAGCAATATCATCAAGAGATTTAACAAAAGAAGAAATTGAACAAGGAGCAAAAGAAACTGTATTCGCCTATGATGCTTTAATTTTCATTACAAGCCCTGAAATAAAAATTACAAATATTACAGAAGAAAATCTAGCTAAAATACTTAATGGAGAAATTCAAAATTGGAAACAAGTGGGAGGCCCAGATGCCAAGATCAACTTTATTAATCGAGACTCCTCTTCTGGTTCTTATTCATCTATAAAAGATCTACTTCTTAATAAAATATTTAAAACTCATGAAAAAGCTCAATTTAGACAAGACGGGATAGTAGTAAAATCTAATGGAGAGGTAATTGAAAAAACTAGCCTCACTCCGCACTCAATAGGCTATATAGGTCTTGGATACGCAAAAAATTCAATAGAAAAGGGTTTAAATATTCTTTCTGTCAACAGCACATATCCTACAAAAGAAACAATAAATAGCAATAAATACACCATTAAAAGAAATTTAATAATTGTTACAAATAACAAATACGAAGATAAAAATGTAACTCAATTTATTGATTTCATGACAAGCTCAATCGGACAAGATATTGTTGAAGAACAAGGCTTTTTAGGGATAAAAACATAATTAAATTAAAGAAAAAAAAACTTGACTTAATATTAAGTCAAGTAATACAATTTAACACTGACATGAGCTTTAAGGGATTCTTTTAAAAAATGCATCTAAGCTTAAAGACAAAAAGAAAAATAATTGAAATTATCTTCAAATCTTTTATTCTTATATCTGCAATAATCAGCTCTCTATCAATATTGTTTTTAGGTTTGTTTATATTAAAAACCGGAATAACGCCATTTATTAATAACAAAATTAAAATTTTAAACTTTTTATTTAGTACAAACTGGGATCCTACTAGCAATCTACAAAAATCTTATGGTATCTTAGCATTCATTATTAATTCCTTTTTAACTACAATTTTTTCTATTTTAATTGCTTTGCCAATTGGATTGGGATTTGCAATATATTTACTTGAAAAAGCAAAAGGATTTTATAGACGATTTTTACAAACAGTAATAGAACTTTTAGCAGGAATCCCTAGTGTGGTTTACGGATTTTTCGGAAGCACATTTATTGCAACTTTAGTAAAAACCATTTTCCAAAGAGAAGATAATTTGGGATACAATCTAATAAGCTCATCACTCATATTAAGCATAATGATAGTTCCCACAATAATTAGTGTTTGTTATTCATCACTCAAAGCCGTTCCCAAATCATACAAATTTGCCTCTCTTGCATTAGCAGCAACGGACTGGCAAACAATATATAAAATAATAATACCATCAGCTAGTCGAGGTATTTTAGCAGGAACAATATTAGCAATAGGAAGAGCTATTGGAGAAACCGTAGCAGTATTAATGGTCGGAGGAGGCTCTCCTCTTTTTATAAAAAACGTATTTTCTCCAATTAGAACGCTAACCGTAAACATTGCTATGGACATGGGATACGCTTCAGGGGCTCACAGAGAAGCTCTCTTTTCTACAGCTCTAGTATTATTGTTATTTTCAATAATAACAAATCTACTCAAAAATTTTATACTATCTTCCAATAAAGGGTTAAAGAAAAAGTGACCAAAACTCAAATAAATAAATTGATTAATAAGTTTTATTTCTTTATAATCAATTTTATAGCATATTTTTTAACAGCAGTATTAATTTTTCTAATAGCGTATGTATTGTACAACTCTTTATTTTATCTCAAAAAAAAACAAACTTTATTTTTAAACAAAACTCAACGCTTTGTGCCATTTAAATCAGAAGATAACAAAGAAATACAAATTGCTTTTATTGTTAACAAAAATATCAATACAGACAAAATATCAATAGAAGACATTTACAACATATATAATAATAAAATTTCACACTGGGGGAGCATTTCAGATCAAGGAATCGACATTATACCTATTGCAAGTTCAATTGACAGCATATCCAACAAAGCTATTTTAAAAACAATAATCAAAAACAACGTATTTAATAAAAGATACATAAAAATCAAACCATCTACAAAAAAAATACTTCAAACCATAAACAGCACAATAGGCTCTATAAGTTATTTAACAAAAGAAGAATTTGAATCTCTGGATTTTAAATTATATCCCAATATTAAAGCTTTAAAAATAAAAACTATGTCTGTCCTAATAAGTAAAAAAACTTTAACAAAAAATGAAAATGAAATAATAAATACATTAGGTGTTGATGAAGTTGAAAAACTTATTAAAGCAAAAGAAAAATGGGTTAATTTAATATCAAAGGATATTAAATTAACAATAATAAAACATTTTGATCAAGAAGAAAATGTAATACAAACTATAGAAAAAACAGAAGGCGCACTAGCAATTGTACCTTGGCATTATTTTCAAAATTTTAAAGCACCCTTTATTAAAATGCATTACGTTGATAAAAGTAGCCCTTTGAATTTAAATTTCATATTATCTATTCCAAGAGACTCTGGCGCATATGGTGGAATTTCTTATTTAATATTAAATACTTTTTATGTAATACTGCTAACAACCGCTATTTCAATATGCATTGGAATAGGAACTGGTATAATGCTTGCTGAATACACTTCTAATAAAATATTTTATAAAATACTGTCTATGAGCGTTGACATTCTTTCCTCAATTCCTGCAATAATTTTTGGACTTTTTGGACTGATTTTTTTTGTGCCAATTTTTGGAATAGGAATACTATCTGGAGCAATAACAAGCTCTCTAATGATATTGCCAATGATTGTTAAAACAACCGAAGAAGCATTTAAAACAATCCCAAAATCATACAAGTACGCTTCATTCGCTTTAGGGGCAAATAAAACAGAAACTATAATTAAAGTTATGGTTCCAGTGGCTATTCCTGGAATACTAACAGGAATAGTTCTTGCAATAGGAAGGGCTTTGGGAGAAACAGCTGTATTGCTTTTTACAATGGGAACAAACTTAGGACTTGCAACAAATTTAAATGAACCAGCAAGAACATTGACTGTACACCTACTAATGTTATTTCAAGAAGGACACCTGGACAAAGGATTTGGAACAGCCTCAATACTTGTTATTATGGTGCTAATAATAAACTTAACATCAAAATTTTTAATAAACAAATTATATAGGATTAAATAAGTGATAAAAGAAAAAGATATACCAAAAAATGAAGTTATAATAAAAACAGAAAATCTAAATCTATTTTATACAAACTTTAAAGCTTTAAACAGAATAAATATAAAAATACTAAAAAATAGTATTACCGCCTTAATAGGCCCATCTGGCTGCGGCAAATCAACATTCTTAAGAACTCTCAACAGAATGAATGACCTTGTTGAAGGCATCAAAATAGAAGGTAATGTAATATATGAGGGGAAAAACATTTATTCAAATAATTTCGATATCCTAGAGCTTAGAAGAAAAATAGGAATGGTATTTCAAACCCCTAACCCATTTTTAATGTCTATCTATGACAATATAAGCTATGGTCCAAAAATTCACGGAACAAAAGATAAAAAAAAGTTAGACGAAATAGTAGAACAATCACTAAAAAAATCAGCACTCTGGAACGAGGTCAAAGACAAGCTTAATACAAATGCTTTAAGCCTCTCAGGAGGACAACAACAAAGGCTCTGCATTGCAAGAACTCTTGCGATAGAGCCAAATGTAATACTAATGGATGAACCTACCTCTGCTCTTGACCCAATATCAACGGGCAAAATTGAAGAGCTAATAATAACCCTAAAAGAAAGTTACACAATAATCATTGTAACTCACAACATGCAACAAGCTGGAAGAATATCTGACAGAACCGCATTTTTCCTTAATGGATGCATTGAAGAAGAAAGTTCAACTGATGAACTATTCTTCAATCCTAAAAATACTAAAACTGAAGAATATATCAGCGGAAAATTTGGATAATTTTAACCTAATGAAACATCAAGAAACATCATTAATGTAAAACCAATAACGCCAAATATACTTGGCACTTTATTGTCAATGTCTTTTCTCTTAGCTTCAGGTATTAATTGTTCAATTGACACGTAAATCATAGCTCCCGCAGAAAAAGCTAACGCAAAAGGTAAAATTCGAGTAAAAGAATAAACCGCATAAGCACCCATAAGCCCCCCCACGATTTCCACCAATCCCGACATTTGACCATAGTTAAAGCATTTTGACAAAGCAACATTACCTCTTCTTAAAGGCAAAGAAATAGCTGCTCCTTCGGGAATATTTTGAATACCAATACCAAGCGTAAGAAGCATGGCCCCAACTAAAGTTTGAATATCTGGATTAGACGCCAAAGCTCCAAAAGCAACTCCAACGGCTAATCCTTCTGGGAAATTATGTAAAGTAACAGCAGTAAAAAGTAAAAAACCTTTTTTACCATGTTTAGTTAAGTCTTCATCAATAAAAGTAAGTTTATCAAGATCTGGAACAAATACATCTACAATATATATAAAAAATGCTCCAACAAGAAATCCAAAAACAGCCGGCACCCAAGTAATGTATCCAAGCTCTTCAGCCCTTTCTATAGCAGGCTGAATAAGCGAAAAAAAACTGGCCGCTATCATAATACCCGCCGAGAAACCAAGCATGGCGTCCATTATTTTATTATCTACCTTTCTAAAGAAAAAAACTGCTGCTGCTCCAAAAGCTGTAGTAAACCAAGTGAAAGTAGAACCTAAAAGTCCTAATAATACAGGATGCAAAGTCAATAAATAATCTAAAATTGATTTTATCATAAAGCCTCCTATTAAAACAAATCAACAAATAATAAACAATTTTACTCATCAATCAAAATAGCTTTTATTCTTCTTATACCTGAAGATGAGGATTGTTCTTTTTGTATTTTAAAAGTACCAAGTTCATTGGTATTCTCTACATGAGGGCCTCCACAAACTTCAAGTGAAAATCCATCTATTTCATAAACGCTCACCAAATTGTCATATTTCTCTCCAAAAAGAGCCATAGCGCCTTTTTCTCGAGCCTCACTTAATGTCATTATAATTTTTTTGACAGACAAAGAATTTTTTATCTGCAAATTAACAATCTCTTCAACTTTTTTTATCTCATCAGCTGTCATCTTTTCAGAATGAACAAAATCAAACCTTAATCGCTCAGCAGTAATATTGCTTCCTTTTTGTCTAACATGATCGCCTAGCACTAATTGAAGTGCCTTGTGCAGCAAATGAGTCGCTGTATGTAGTTTGGTAGTCTCATAAGTACAGTCAGCAAGCCCTCCTTTAAAGACTTTGTCACCCCCTTTCTTTGAAGTCTTTTGGTGCTTTTTAAAATGCTCATTAAAACCCAACTTATCAACGTTAAAGCCATATTCAATAGCAAGCTCTTCTGTTACTTCGTATGGAAAACCATAAGTATCATATAGCTTAAAAGCAATATAACCAGGAATGGTCTTGGAAGGCAAATTTTTTGTTATTTTAATGAATTCTTGCTCTCCTTGAGATAAAGTTTTAAAAAACTTTTCTTCTTCTGTACTCAATTCCTTTTTAATAAAATCTTTTTTTTCTGTTATCTCATTATAAAAAGATCTATAAATAGCCTCTACAGAATCAACAAGATCAGCTAAAAAATGAGATTTTATTCCAAGCTTCTTTGCATATCTGATAGATCGCCTTATTAGCCTTCTTAAAACATATCCTTGACCCAAATTTGAGGGAAAAACAACAGAACTATCAGCAAGAATAAAGCAGGCTGCCTTAACATGATCAGAAATTATTCTAATACATCTATCATCATCATCTTTTTGTCCATAAATTTTACCAGAAATATATTCTATTCTCTTTATTATGGGCATAAATGCATCTGTATCATAAACTGAAGATTTGCCCTGCAAAAAAGCAACTGTCCTCTCAAGACCCATTCCCGTATCAACACATTTTCGATTCAATTCTATGTAATTACCATTTTCATCCTTATTGTATTGCATAAAAACATTATTCCAAATTTCAAAATATTTACCACAAGAACACGTAATATTGCAGTCAAAAGAACACTTAGGCTTTCCAGTATCCACATATATTTCAGTATCTGGTCCACAAGGCCCTTTAGATCCAACAGGGCCCCAAAAATTATGATCTTTAGAAAGATAATATATTCTCTCTTTGGGAATGCCCAAACTTTCCCAAACTTTAGCAGTCTCTGTATCACGCGGGATCTCTTGATCACCTTCAAATACACTCACATAAAGACTGTCTTTTGGAATATTTAAATATTCAGAAGACGTCAAAAATTCAAAACTACACTTTACAGAATGCTCTTTAAAATAAGCCCCAATAGACCAGTTTCCAAGCATTTCAAAAAAAGTTAAATGACTTAAATCTCCAACCTCATCAATGTCGCCTGTTCTTAGGCATTTTTGAACATTAACAAGCATATCTCCTGATGGATGCACTTCTCCAAGAAGATATGGAATAAGAGGCTGCATGCCAGCTGTATTAAAAAGAACTGTAGGATCATTTTCGGGAACTAATGATTTGCCCATTATTTCAAAATGTTTTTTTGATTTAAAAAAATCAATATATTTTTTACGCAATTTATTAAGTGTCATCAAATAAATTCCTCATTTTTTCTATATATTATTAAATCGCCTTTTAAAGTTAAATTTTTAATATAATTAACAAAAACTGTTGTCATAGCTTTTAAATCTTTTTTACTTATTTTTCCCAAAAAAGCTTCTTCATCTAAAATAATTTCTTTACGCCTTTTTGAAACATTTGAAAGCATCTTATTTCTAACCTCATCAGCTTTATCCTTAATAATAATTGCAATCTCTTTGTCTGTAAACTCTCTTAAAATATTATGAAGGTCATTATCCATGATTCTCAATATTACATTGATATCGAATATTTTTTCTCGAATTTCACTGTCCACAACAGGATTTAAATCCCGCATATTAATATTATTAAGCAAGTTTTTCTCTTCATTAGAATCCATATAGCTTAAAATATCAACAAGAATCTTAGATCCATCAAGTTTATCTGTCTTAAGATTCCCCTGCATCTTAAATCTATCCTTAAGCTTATTTGAAATCGCCTCTATTGTCTCCATGCTCAATTGCCTTGGTCTGACAAGATCTTTTACAAATTTTTTTCTATCTTCTTCTTCTAGCATTGAAAAAACATACTTTTTTTGATCTTTATTTAAATAATTATATAATATAACAAGCGTTTTAATATTCTCATCCTTAATTAAGGCCCAAAGTTGTTCATGCTCAATTTGAGATAAATAATCAAAAGGAACAAAAATATCATTACCAGTAACTTTTTTATAAATTGATTTTGCTTTAGATTTTCCTAACGTTTTATTTAATAACTCATACGCAAAATTATCATCAACCCTAACATACCTTTTTTGATTTCTTAATAACTCTTCAAATTCTTTAATAATATGCTCTTTTTCTTCTGGAGCAATATAACTAATCTTTGAAATTTCTCTGGTAATTAAAATTATATCTGAATCATCAAGTTCAGACATAATCTTTGCAGACTTTTCAAGCCCAATAGCCAAAAAATATTTTGCGATCTTTGTGACCTTACTTTCTTTGCGAATAAACCCTGGCTTTAAATCATTAATATTACTGGGTTTAGGCTCAATAGGCACTTTGTTTTTATTACCCCTAATAAGGCTTATCCAAGATCTAAGCATAGAGCCTTGAATCTCTGAATCGGAAAAATTTTTATTTAAGCTTAAAGTATCAATTTCTTCAACCGTTTTTCTGCTTAAATTTTTAGCATTTTTATACTTAGAAAGCCTAGGATCCTGCATAACTTTCATCTCTTTTAATGTTTGTAAGAACTAGTAAATTGGGATGTTCTTTAAAAAGTCTGGCTGGACATTCATTAATAGAACTATTAGAACCTAAAAAATTTTCTAAAGCACGCTTTTTATCAACACCCATAAATAACAAAACAACCGCTTTTGAACTAAACAAAGACCTCGGCGTCAAGCTTATTCTTTTACTAGGAAATTTGGGAGAATTACATTCGTACTGATACCCTTCTACATCTGAAAACAACAATTTTCTTGAAGGAAAAAGCGATGCTATGTGGCCATCCTCACCAACAGAAACTAAAATAAAATCAAAAATATTAAACCTAGAATTAAATTCAATATTATAGTCATGAATAGCCGTAGCTTCGTCTGTTTCGCTATAAACAAAAGCATGAAATTTGGAAGTGCTTATTAAATTTTTATCAACCATTTTGGAAAAAAAATTTTTATTTAAAAGATTATAATTGCTATTCTCATCATTCAATGGAACACACCGTTCATCAACTAAAAAAAAATGCGCTTTTCTAAAAGAAAAATTTTGTTTAAGAAAAACACTTAAAAAGTTAACTATACTTCGCCCACCACAAATTCCAATACTTGTATATTTATCTTTATCTATATTCGTATTAAAAAATTCAAAAAATCTATCTTTTAAATAATTCTCTTCATCAGAATATAAAAACTCCATTTAATTTCCCTTAATACACATTAATCTAATTAATAATAAATAGTTGAAGCAATCCTTAATATTTCTTTTAGGAGAAAGCTTGTGGTTGCCAAAGTTTCCATCAACTAAAAAAAATTTAAAGTATTTTTGATTTGTATTTTTAATTTTATCTAATTTGGAACTAAAATGTTTTGCAAATTCTAAAGCTAAAAGCTTTGCATTTCTTATTGAACCTGATAGGATTCGAGAATTTATATCATTAATTTTATTTAAATATCTTAAATCTCCAGTACTGCTAATTGGCAAACCCTGATTATAAAACTCAACAATAGTTTTTTCTTGTGTTTTCATTTTTTCAATATCAAATGTATTAGCAATTAAAGAAAGATACACACATTTTTAATAAAAAAGTTTCAATCTTAGATAAATTTAAATTACTTGCTTTAATATGGGCATTAATCGAATCACCATTCAAATCATACCGCAAATTCCAACTTGAAAGCGCCAAAAGGATTTCTTTTTCGCTTATGCCCTCATCTTTAATACAATTACCACTTTTAATGTCAACTTTTTTTATTCTGTAAGAAATTATGATTAAAAATGACAGGAAAATTATTAAAAAAAATAAATCTCTTCTTCCAGGCATATAACAATTCCTCCTAAAAAAGAACCAACAATTGTTAAATTAGCTCGTTTATTCTAACATATTATGTAATGTTAATAAATCGTAAAATATCAATAGCCCCAATGGTAAACATCACAGACGAACACTTCAGATATTTAATAAGACTTTTATCAAAAAAAGTTACATTATACACCCCAATGATTTCCGCAAAGTCAATAATTATGGGTGACGCAAAAAAAATTGTAAAGCAAAACCCCCTAGAATCTCCAATTGCAATTCAAATAGCAACAAACTCCAAAAATGATGCCCTTAAAGCTATTCAAATTCTTGAAAAACACTTTAATTTCGACGAATACAATCTTAATGTTGGATGCCCATCTCTAAAAATCCAAAATGCAAATTGTGGAGCTTGCCTAATGAGCAATGCTAATCAAGTAGGTGAAATTTTAAAAACAATGAAAGAAAATACAAATAAGCCTATTTCAATTAAACATAGGTTGGGCATAAGGCCTTTACCTAGTGATTACAAAAATGAAAGTTATTCTGAGATAAAAAACTTTGTCAAAAAAATTTCAGATTTTGGTATCAAAAACTTTATTGTACATGCAAGAGTTGCAATATTAAAAGGATTTTCTCCCAAAAATAATAGAAATATTCCAAAATTAAGACATGAATTTGTATATAATCTGAAAAAAGAGAATAAAAATTTGTTTATTGAAATAAATGGAGGAATCAACAACTTAGAGCAAATTAAAAAACACTTATCTTTTGTTGATTCTGTCATGATTGGAAGAAGTGCGTTTGAAAATCCATACTTTATTGCAAACGCTTCAAGAGAATTTTTAAACGAACCTGATGAAATTCTTACAAGAAAAGATATATTGATGCAAATGGTAGAATACATTAAAGAATACGAAAATTATTTGTCTATAAATATATTATTCAAACATCTTATGGGAATAGTATTTTCCAAAGAAGGGGCTAAAAAATTTAGACAAAATTTAACAGCACCATTTCCAAAAAACTTAAAAAGACATGAAATATTGCTAAAAGCTATAGAAACATTGCCAGAAAAAATATTAAATTCTAATTCTTAAAAGGAATATAATCAAAGCCTGTATACTTAACCAAACTTTTAGGAATTCTAACGCCTCCCTTTTGATCCTGAAAGTTTTCAAGTATGGAAATAATAACCCTTGTTGTAGCTATTGCTGTTCCATTTACCATGTGTGCAAATTTATTTTGTCCATCTTGATCTTTATATCTAATCTTAAGCCTTCTTGACTGATAATCTGTACAATTTGAAGTTGAGGTAACCTCACCATAACCGCCTTTCCCGTCTCTTCCAGGCATCCAAGCCTCAATATCATATTTTTTATAAGCTGGAGAACCAAGATCAAAAGAACAAATATTTAAAACCCTATAAGGAATTTCAAGCTCAGTAAAAATTTGCTCTTGAATGCTCAAAAATTCATCATGAATAACTCCGGATTCTTCTGCTTTGCAAAAACAAAACATCTCCACCTTGCTAAACTGATGAACTCTATAAAGACCTTTTGAAAGCTGACCATATGCTCCAGCTTCTTTTCGGAAACAATGTGAAAACCCTGCCATTCTTATTGGCAAAGTGAGATCTATTATTTTATTATAATAATAACCACCAAGCGTAATTTCAGAAGTGCCCACAAGATATTTGTCTGTATCTTCAATCTTATAAATATTGCTTTCGTTGCCACGAGGATTAAAACCAATTCCATCAACTATAAACTCCCTTGCAACATCAGGAGTAATAAAAACCTCAAAACCCTTTTCTCTTAATTTATTCAAAGAGAAATTAATCAAAGCAATTTCTAAAAAAACCGCTTCATTTTTAAGGTAATAAAATTTACTCCCGCTAATCTCACGTGCTCTGTCAAAATCTAGAAGATCTAAATCTTTGCCAAGCTCTAAATGATCTTTTGGCTTAAAATCAAACTTTGGAACAACTCCCACTTTTTTTATTTCAAAATTGCCCTCCTCACTACTACCAATAGGAACATCGGGCGACAAAATATTGGGTATCTGTTTATTTTCAAGGTCAAAATCAACAGATACTTTTTTAAGCTCTTCTTCTAAATCAATAAGCTGTTTTTTTAAAATCTTTCCGGTTTCTATTAAAGAGATTTTTAAACCCTTATCAAGATTTTCTCGCATTTTAGAAGAATTTTCATTTCTTTTTGCATTAAGCTCGCCAATTTTGGTAATTATTTTTTTTCTCTTATCATCAAGATAAATTAACTTATCAATATCTAAAACAAGACCTCTTGCTTTAATACTTCTCTTAACAAGATCAAGGTTATCCCTAATAAATTTCAGATCAAGCATCCTATCTCCTAAGATATGTCTTAAGTAAAATTTTTAAATAAAATAACAAATAATATTAATTCACACCAAGGTTATTATATAATATCTTATAACAGGATTAGAATAAATATTGCAGGGAGAAATCATCGCATGCTAAGTCCAAGAACAATAAAAACAACTTTTATGTTAATATCTACATTAATGATTTTTAACGGATGTACAAAAAAATTAACCAAAATCAATTTTAAAGATATTAGCTTAAATAGCAACAAAATGAATTCTTTAATAATAACTTCAATGAGCTCAAAAGAAGAATCACAATTTTATGAATACAATATTAGAATACCTAAATTAATAATTGAGGAAAAAGAAAAAGGAAATCTTGAAGAATTGAATAATGAGCTTAATGAATATGTAAGCCAAATTGTAGAAAGACTTGACATTGTTAGTAAAGAGCTTAAACCTGAGAATAAAAAATTCAGTTTAAAAATAGACTATGAAATTTATCATGGGAACAATATTTATACAATAATACTTATTGCAACTCAAGAAATCAATGATAGCCCTATTACAAATTACAGAAATTATTACATTCAAGATAACGGGAATTATATTCATAATATTGACGATATAATCAAAACAGATGAAGCATTCCCATTTTTTATAAAAAAAATTAAAGAAAAAATTTTACCTAACGAATTATTATTTGATTTACAACAAGCAGTAATTTACTTTGAAAACAAAAAAATTATTATTAAATTCTCTGAATATACATTCAAGCTAGACGACACAGAGGAGCTGCCAAGCATATTTGAATTTAATGAAAGTGAAATAGCACAATTTGTAAAATAAGGACTAAGATATAAATGAAAAAGAAAAAAATCTTCAAACTAATTTCAAAAACTTATTTAGAAGAATATGATGCAGAAGGGTATTATTTTAAACATGATAGCGGCCTTGAAGTATTTCACTTAAAAAGTGATTCTTTTAAAGAAAATGCGTTTTGTATAGCTTTCAAGACAATACCTTCAAATAATACTGGAGTTGCACATGTTTTAGAACACACAATTTTTTGCGGCTCTAACAAATATAAAATAAAAGATCCATTTCTTTACCTATTAAAAGGGAGTCTAAACACATTTTTAAACGCAATGACATTCCCAGACAAAACTATCTACCCAGCAGCATCAACAATCGAAAAAGATTATTTTAATTTATTTAGTATCTATGCCGATTCTATATTTAACCCATTGCTTAAAAAAGAATCATTTATGCAAGAAGGTTACAATATAAATCCAAAAAATTTTAAAGTATCTGGAATTGTCTTTAATGAAATGAAGGGCAGTTATTCAAATAAAAATTCTCTAATAAACGAAATAGCAAGCAGTTCTCTTTTTGAAGAGGGAGCATATAAATACGATTCAGGCGGAATTCCAACAAATATTATTGATCTAACCTATGAAAGTTTTTTAGATTTTTATAAAAAACATTATACACTCGAAAACTGCAAAATATTTTTATGCGGCAACACTCAAACTGAAAAAAATCTAAATTTCATTGAAAAATACATAATAAGGCCTTATAAAAAAGAAAAAAGCAATGTTAATATTGACATAGAAAATGTTAAAAGATGGGAAAAAGGGAAACAATTAACATACAAAATTCCTAAAGAAAACGATAATTCTCTTGGGGTATACACAATAAATTGGCTTTGCACAGAAATTAGCAATATTGAAGACAGCATTGGTCTTGAAATTCTCTCAGAAATACTTTTAGACGATTCTTGTTCATTCACAATCAATATCTTAAAAAGCGGAATAGGTGAAGACATAGCCCATATTAGCGGAATCAATACAGATTTAAAAGAATCTGTTTTTTCATTTGGACTTCAAAATGTTGTTGAAAATAAAGAAAAAGAATTTAAAAATCTAGTTTTCAGTGAGCTTAAAAATTTGGTAAAAAATAAAATTCCAAAAGAACTAATAAAAGGAATTCTTTTCGGTTACGAATTTGCCTTAAAAGAAGAAAAAGGGCAAAATTTCCCTATCGCTTTAATGATAAAAAGTTTCAAAGGTTGGCTAAATGGCCTGCATCCAATCCAAACATTACAAACAAGCTACTATATAAATGAAATTACAAATAAATTGGAAAAAGGAATTTATTACTTCGAAAATTTAATTGAAAAATATCTAATATTGAATAATCATTATACATTAATAAGCTTTATTCCATCAAACGATATAGAAAAGGAAATGGAAGAAGAAATTGAAAAAAAATTAATGGCAAAGGAAATTGAAATCAAACAAAATTCAGCAGAATTTTTACAATTCAAAAAAGACTATAAGCAGTTTAAAAAATACCAAAATAAAAAAGACTCTAAAGCAGATATAGCAAAACTTCCCTTACTAAAAATAGAAGATTTGCCAAAACAAATAGAAAAAAGTTTGGATCTTAATGAAATAAAAGAGCTAAATCTACATTCTTTCAAATTTAAGAATAATAATATTTTTAATGTAAATCTATTTTTTAAACTAAATTTTTTAGAAAAAGAAGATTATATATACCTATCTTTATTCAAAAGAGCTCTTCAAGATTTATCTACAAAAAACTATTCTTACATAGACATTAACAATAAAATCCAAAATACTTTAGGACAAATAAATATATCTGAAAGTTACGACGAAGATATTGATGGAAATATTTTAAATTCATTTAATATTAGCTTTAAGTCTTTTAACAATAAAGTTAAAGAATCATTTGAACTGATAAAAGAAATTTTAATTAATATTAACTTTCATGATTATGAAAGATTAAAAGAAATAACACTAAGCTTGAAAAATGATTTTAAATCCTTATTAATCCCTAAAGGACATCTTTTGGCAATGTTAAGATCCAAATCAAAACTAAAATTAAATGAGTATTTAAAAGAATTGCAAAATGGAATAACGGGTAGAGAATTTTGGCAAAAAGCAAAAACTGATACAGAATCTTTAAAAGAAATCGCAAATAAATTAAACAATTTAAAAAATAAAATAATTTTAAAGAACAATTTATCTGCACTGATAATTGGAAATACTGAAGACATTCTTAAAAACTTAGAAAATGAATTTTTTAATCTAAAAGAAAGCCTAGAAGATAGCAATCATTACGACAGATTGCTCAGTCTTGATACAAACAACAAAACATTAAGAGAAATAATAATTATCCAATCAAAAGTAGCTTTTAATGCTATATGTTTTCCCAGTTACAAAATCACCGATGAAAATTATCCAAAAGCAAATTTTCTAGAACATATCTTAAGAAGTGGGACCTTTTGGGAAAAAATAAGGGTAATAGGGGGTGCATACGGAGCAAGCGCATCAATCACTAATGGAATCTTCTCTTTTGCATCCTACAGAGATCCCAATTTTACCAAAACATACCAAGCTTTCGAAAACTCTTTAGAAGAATTAGCTAATAATAAAATGACATATGAAGAGATTTATACCTATTTGATAGGTTTAATAGGAACTAACATCTATGTAAAAACCAAAGCTTCAGAAGCTTTGCAAAGCTATAGAAGAAAAATGCTAAATATTAGTGACAGCTTAAGACAAGATATTAGAAATGCTTACTTTACAATTACACCACAAGATATTAAAGAAATATCCACAAAGATCCTAACACAAATAAGACAACAAAATAGCATTGCATCTTTGGTAAATAACCAAACATACGAAAAAGAAAAAAACAACCTAGAAAAATTAATAGGAAAAGAATACAGCGTAAAAAAAATTTATTAACATTTTCTCAAAATTTCATACAAAAAGCCAATTCTTAAGACTTTTTATACCTTTTATTAAATTTATCAATTCTTCCTGCTGCATCAACAAACTTTTGTTGGCCAGTATAAAAAGGATGAGATTTGCTTGTAATTTCCACAGTAATCAATGGATATTCCTTTCCATCAATATATTTAATAGTTTCCTTTGAATTCAAAGTAGACCTGGTTAAAAACATTGCTCCATTTGATCCATCTTTAAATACCACTAAATTACTTTTAGGATGTATATCTTTTCTCATAAAACCTTCCTTTCAATCCTCAATAAAGTGTAATTTACATTAAAAATAATGTCAATTTATTTAATTACCATTACTCATTGTCTTTAAGAAAATCTCATTGTTTTTGCTTTTTTTCATCTTTTCTATCAGAACTTCAACTCCCTCATAATCATCAACACCTCCAAGTATTCTTCTGATAAGCAAAATCTTAGAACGTTCCTCTTCACTAAGAAGTAATTCTTCTTTTCTGGTACCTGATTTTTTAATATTAATAGCAGGAAAAAGTCTTCTGTCTGCCAAACTTCTATCAAGAATTAACTCCATATTACCGGTACTTTTAAATTCTTCAAAAATAACTTCATCCATTTTGCTGCCAGTATCAACCAAAGCAGTAGCTATAATAGTCAAACTTCCCCCTTCTTCTATATTTCTAGCAGATCCAAAAAACCTCTTTGGCTTATGAAGAGCATTAGAATCTACACCACCCGATAAAATTTTACCAGAAGTTGGCATAGTTTGATTATATGCCCTTGCAAGTCTTGTAATAGAATCAAGCAAAATAACAACATCTTTCTTGTTTTCAACAAGCCTTTTTGCCTTTTCAATAACCATCTCTGCTACCTGAACATGCCTACTAGCCTGCTCATCAAAATTAGATGCAATTACTTCGCCCTTAACACTACGAATCATATCTGTAACTTCTTCTGGTCTCTCATCAATAAGCAGTATCATTAAAATAACATCTGAATAATTAGTAGTTATTGCGTTAGCTATTTTTTGAAGCAAGGTAGTCTTTCCCGCTTTTGGAGGAGAAACTATTAAAGCCCTTTGCCCTTTACCTATAGGCGAAAAAAGATTGATAAGCCTTGTAGAAATATTGCAATTTTCATATTCAAGATTCAATTTCATATTGGGATACAGAGGAGTTAAATTATCAAAAGGTATTCTGTTTTGAGCAAAGGTAGGATCTTGATCATTAATAGATTTAATTTTAACCATTGCAAAAAATCTCTCACCATCTCTAGGCGATCTAATTTGGCCATATAAAATATCGCCTGTCCTTAAATTAAAAAGTCTAATCTGAGAAGGAGAAACGTAAACATCATTGCCCCCCGAAAGATAAGAATTTGATGCGGTTCTCAAAAACCCATAACCATCACTAAGCACATCAAGTACACCTGTAAATAAAACATTAATACCATTCTCACTTAATATTTTTACCAATAAAAATATTAATTCCGTTTTTTTCATTGTTACAGCAATAGTATGATTAGTACCAAGGCCTTCAACAATTTTCCTAACCTCTGTAATTGGCTTATCATAAAGTTTTTCAATCTCTACATAATCTTTGCCATTAAAAAACTTGATGATATTACTTTGCTCTAAAGTTTTAATATTATTTTCTAAGCCTGAAGAAGGAATATCATAATCAAATTCAGGAAATACTACACTGCTTGAATCCTTTGCGCTACTTAAATCTGCAGCTTTTGTCACGCTAGATACAGAATCCTTTTTAGCAACAACTTTAACCACTTTTTTTTTCAAATTATCTTCAATCTTAAACTCTTTAGAAACATCCAACCGCCTTATTTCACTTTCTAAATCAAATCCACCATTTTTTTTATCCATATTTTCCTCTACGAATTACATTTTAAAGAAAGGATTTTATAAAAATCTACTTATTATCTACTTATTATTAATTAATAAAAAACACTGATCCTATTGCAAAGTATCTTTTATTTGTGAAACGGTAAAAGAAAATAAATCTACAATTTCATTAGACTTTATCATTTCACACTTACCATCAAAAATTATATTATCACTAATAAATATTTTTTTTGTTTTTACATCCCCATATATTTTACAGCCACTGTTTAAATAAACTTTACTAGCAGCATTTACATTGCCCTTCAAAATTCCTTCTACTATTAATGTATCACAAATTACCACATTGGTAATAACCTTACTATTCTTACCAATAAAAAGCACGCCCCCTTTTGAAGATATTTCACCCTCAAAAGAAGAATCAAGATACAAAGTTCCTTCAAATTTTAATTTTCCTCTAAAAGTTAAACTAGAGTCCAGCTTACAATCCCATTTATAAGAATCTACAATATTAACCGGCATTTAACCTTTAATACCCCACACTCTCTCTTTCAAATCCTTGCCTGGACGAAAATAAGCAACATGATGATCTAGGACCTTAACATATTCCCCTGTTTGAGGATTGCGAGCATTTAAGCGTCCCCTTCTTTTTCTAACTTCAAATGTACCAAAAGATCTAAACTCAATAACATTATTAGAACAAAGATTACTCTTAAGCTCTTCAAAAAAAGCATCTATTACAAGTCTTATGTATTTTTTTTCTAATTTTAAATTATTATTTCTAATATTCAAAGATATTTGATCAACAATGTCTGACTTAGTAACCTTTGGTCTTCTTGAAAAAGACATAAACTAATTTCCTTATTTTAACAGCAAAACATTTAAACGAGATTTCTTTCTAGCAGCCTTATTTTTATGAATTATTCGCTTTCTAGCAGCAGTGTCTAGTTTCTTTGCAACAAATTTAAAAAATTCAATAGCTTCGTCTTTCTTGCCCGCTTTTATCATATTGACACAGCGTTTTTCTATTGTTTTTAATTCACTTTTTACACTTACATTTCTAATTTTTCTTTTTAAATTTTGACGAGAGCGCTTCAATGCTGATGCATTTTTTCTCAAGTTATACTCCTTAATAATATTATTAAACAATAGCTTTAATATATCAACTAATTTAAATATAGTCAATCAAAGCTTTAAGTTAATTCAGTACAATAGTTTTGATTAATATATTCAAAAACCTTTTGCATGGAATAAGAAATTTTCTTATTCAAAATATATACCTTTTTTGTCTGATGATTTCCTTTATATAAAAAGCATAAATAATTTTTATTGTTAAATTCAAATTCTCTAGTAATAAAAATTTTTTCAAAAAATTCATAAAAATAAATTTCACTTTTAAAAATTTTCCTTTCGTAGATTGAATCTTTCCTAAATTCGTAAAACAAAACTATATTGCTAATAACTGAAAAATCCTTCAACAAAACTTTAATATCAATAAAACAAATAAATAAAAAAATAAATATATTGCTTAATGAAATGTAATAAACAAATAAACCAATCATAATGCGACCCAAAAACATACAAAGATAAGTATAAGACAAATAATATCTTATTGGAAAATTTTCCAATTTTGTGACAAACAGATCTTTTCTCTTAATTTTAAGCTCTTCGAATAATTCACTTGAACCATTGTCTATCCAAAAACAAACCTCAATCTTTTTTTTATTTTTTAATTGCAAAATTAAAACATTATCTGACAATCTTTTTTCAAACGAAATAATATCATCAAAGCCAAAATTATAACTTAAAAAAATACACCTATAATAAATCTCAGATCCCTTAAACGAGACAGAACAAAAATATCTTAAATTTAAAAAAAATACAAAAAAATTCACTAAAAGAAGTCCTAAAACAAAGAAAAAAAAACTTGTGACATAAAAAACCAAATAAAGCAAACAAATCGCAATATTAAAAACAAACAAACCAATAAATTTTACATTATTGAAAAATAAACCGTGCATAATATACAAATAAATCTAGACATTAAATTTAAAAAAGATTACATCTCCATCTCTTACAAGATATTCCTTGCCTTCAATTCTAACAAGTCCTTTCTCTTTTAGTTTTTGAACACTTTGAAATTTAAATAAATCCTCACAAGAATAAACCTCTGCCTTAATAAAGCCCCCCTCAAAATCACTATGAATTATTCCAGCGGCTTTGGGTGCTCTCATGCCCTGCTTGAATGTCCAAGCTCTAACTTCTTGCAAACCTGCTGTAAAATAAGTTCTAAGCCCCAAAGTATAATAAGCCTTTTTAATTAAATTACCAAGACCGCTATCATTTATTCCAAATAATTCTAACATTTCATTTTTATAAGATATATCCTTTATTTGAGCAAGTTCAGCCTCAATTTTGGCACATAAAATTAAAAAATCGTTTCCTTCTTTTAAGGCAATATTTTTTACAATATCTGTATATTTATTGCCACCAAGTGAATTTTCATCAACATTGCAAACATACAAAACTTTTTTAAAAGTCAAAAGATTTAATGATCTAATAAAGTCATATTCAAAATTATCAAATTTAAATTCAACAGCAGGGTTCATATTGCTTAAATGATTTTCAAGTCTTTTTAGCATTAAAACAATTGTCTTAGAAGATTCACTAATTTTTTTATCAGTGCTTTTAGCATTTTTTTCTTGTTTTTGAAGACTTTTTTGAACAGTTTCAAGATCAGATAGACAAAGCTCAACATTAATTGTAGTTATATCTCTCTCGGGATTAATTTCATCATTAATATGAATAACCTCTTTTTCTTCAAAACATCTTACAACATGAACAATAAGAGAAACTTCGCGAATATTAGCCAAAAATTTATTGCCAAGCCCTTCACCTGTTGATGCTCCCTTGACAAGGCCTGCAATATCCACAAATTCCATAACAGCAGGAACAATTTTACGCGGAACAATGCAATCTGCGATTTTTAAAAGCCTATCATCAGGAATCTCTACTATCCCTACATTTGGCTCAATGGTACAAAAAGGATAATTAGCGATCTCAACATTAGATGATGTCAGAGATGAAAACAAAGTAGATTTGCCCACATTAGGAAGCCCCACAATCCCCGCATTAAGCTTCATAACCCACCTAAACCTTTAATAAAATTAAAAAGAAATCTAATTAATAAAATATGCAAACTCCCCTCTTCCTGTCTGTTGATTTATATTTACCTCAACAGATAAATTGAAATATTTATTGGGCTCTTGAGGACCTGGATAATAATATTCCAATAAATAAGTACCCGTTTTTTGCTCTAAAATTAAATCATAAACTTTAGATACTCCTTCATAAGATGAAAAAGGAATTATAGCACCACCTGTTTCATTAACCAAATACTGAAGCTTGCTATTAACAGGATCATTGCCAAATAGTATTAAGTAAAACCTTATATCATTATTTTTATAATAGCTTACTATTGTATCTAAAGAGTACTTTTCAAAAGCTTTGCGATTTAAAATACCACCACTAAAATAAACTACTGCTCTTCTTGAGCTTTTTGACATAAGCCCAGAACCTGCCAACTTCAAACTAACATCTGTTTTTACAGCATCTGTACTATAAGGACCAAGAGAACTTGTGTTTCTAATGCTATTTGTCAAGCTTTCAATATTATCTACAATAGGCACACTTGTTGCATTTATAAAACTAAAGTTTTTATTTTTTGAAAACTCCATTAAAGCATTTAAACCTGCGATTTGATCTGGATCATATTTTTTCATATAAGAAGATTTATCAAAAACAACTGCTATATTAATGTCTTTTGAAACATTTACATTATATGCTACCTTGGGATTGACAATATAATAATTTTCATTTGAAATTGAAAAATTTTCACTTTTAAGCCCAACAACTGGTAATCCGCTTTTACTGCCAACATTAAGTTCAACGTAAATTTTAGACCCTCCAGGCCTAACTATTCTTCTAATATCAACATTTAAACTGTCATAAAGGCTTGAATCACTCTTGTAAACCGAAACCTTGGCATTATTAAAATCTGAAACAATCATCTGATTATTAGCATCCAAAATAGATGAAGAAATTTTAGAATTCATTTTATCTGCTTTTAAAATTTTTGTAATTGTCTTTTTAGCAATACTATATTTATAAACACCATCTTTTGAAGATACTATAACATTATTGCCTACAAAATCACTACTAAGCCCCTCTATTCCCTCAATAGAAGTAAAAACTGAATACAAATGGTTACCACTAGTATCAAAAACTTCAATGGTATTTCTTAGAGAATCTGCAACATAAATGTTTTCATTCAAATAAGTAATACCTGTGGGGCCTAAAAGGCCATTATAGCTTGAAGTCCTAGAACCAAAATGAAAAATAAAATCACCATCAAGTCCAAATTTACTTACTCTTTTATTTCCCCATTCACTTACATAAATGTAGTTTCTCTTATCAATAGCCATATACTGAGGGGCAAGCAATTCGCCATCTTTTGTGCCTTTTTTCCCAATAGACTTCCTTTTAACTCCAAGAACTTTATCATAAACGCCAATTTCATCACTTGCATAAAGAGTCACATAAAGTAAATTATTAGCTTCAATAACATCATAAGGGGATTTTAAATAACTGAAACCATCTTTAACCAAAGTATTAACATTATTATTAACATCAAAATACAATATTTCATTACCCACAAAGTTAGCAGCATAATATCCACCATACTTATCAGCCCTCAAAGATGTAATTTGATACCCATGTGGCCTTTTATAAATAGAGTTATCAAGAGAAGCTACTTTCACAAGTTTTTTAAAATTAAGTTCATAATTTGAAAAAATACCTCTCCTTTGCTCAATAGTAGAAATCAAATGCCTAAGATAGGGAACCTTATAACCTTGATCTTTTAAATTTCTCCATTCCATTAAAGCTTCTTCAACATAGCCCAGCCTATAGTAAACATTGCCAATCCAAAAATGATAATCAAGATTATTAGGATCAAAGCTTAAAATTTTTTTAAAAGATAAAAGAGCATCATCATAAATTCCATTATTATAAGAATTAAGAGCCCATTTAAACTCTTCTTGAGCATCTTTATTAGTAACTATTCCTTGAGCATGCAAGCTAAAAATATTTAAAAAAAACAAACCAATAAAAGCTAAAATTAACATAATCTCCTTTACCCTTTAAATACCTAAAGCATAAATTTTGCAAAAAATAATACAAAAAATTTAATACTATCATATAAAATTATTAATGATAATGTTAAACATATTATGCCATTATGTTATTAATAATAGTAAAAAAGAGGAAAAATGAAAACTAGATGCTTTTGCCTAGCCGCATTCTCAGGAATTCTTACAACACTTGCAATTCCAAATGAAATTAAAGAAACCGGATATTCAATCCTGGGATTTGTTGCTTATGTACCACTTTTTATAGCCTTAAACAAACTAAAAGATAAACAAACATTAATAGGGCTGACGGTATTTTACTTTATAATAGCCAACAGCTTGCAAAACTTTTGGCTTGGATTTTTTCATGCATTTGGCTGGATTACATTAGTTGGAGTGGTAATAGGGTATATTCCATATTCATTAACATTAGGCTATTTCCTTTATTACTCTTTAAAAAGTTTTAAAAACAAAACGATGAGCATAACAATGCTTTTTACATTTTATGATTACTCAAGATCAATTGGATTTTTAGCATATCCCTGGGGGTTTGCAGCTTTCACTGTAAATAACTTTAACAATTTAATTCAAGTAGCAGACATTTTTGGTGTATTTTTTGTATCATTTGTTGTCTACTTTTTAAACTCGGGAATTGCAGACTTTCTAATCCACAAAAACAAAACAAATTTGCTAAACATAGCATTTCCAACATTGCTAATAACAACATCTTTTGCTTATGGAATGCTCAAAAAAACAGAGCTAAAAAGCTTATTAGCAAAAGAAATAGACAGCCTAAACATTGCAGCTATTCAGCTTAACACTGATCCATGGTTGCCAGGAAATGACAAAAAAGGGATAAGGGATTCTATTGAAATTACAGAACAAGCATTAAAAGAAAATCCAAAAATAGAATTTGTAATATGGAGTGAAGGGGTACTAACCTACCCTTTTAGCAAAGAAGATCAGTACTTCAAAAGATCTGATTTGCACAATGAGCTTAAAAATTTTATAAAAGAACGAAAAATCACATTTGCCATTGGGGCTCCCTCAAATGTAGATAAAACTATAGGGATTCAACAAAATTCTATTTATATGATAGAGCCAAACCTCAACATTGCAAACATATACTCTAAAATATTCTTAGTACCTTTTGCAGAAAAAATTCCCTTTTACGAATATGAATTTGTAAAAAACTTTTTTTTAAAAAATTTTAGAATCTTAGGACAGATTGAAGGAAATAAAATTGAGATATTAAAATTGAAAAAGTTTAAATTTGCTCCCTTAATATGTTACGATGATGCATTTCCAGAACTTGCAAGGTTTTACAAAACCCAAGGCGCTAATACATTGCTAAATTTTTCAAACGACTCTTGGTCAAAAACAAATTCAGCAGAATGGCAACACTTTGTTGTGGCTAAATTTAGAAGCATTGAAAATGGAATCAAAACCATTAGAGCTACAAACTCAGGAATCACTGCAATCATAAGCGAATACGGAGAAAGCATTGAAAAATTAGAAACTTTTAAAAAAGGATACTTATTATCAACCGTAAAACTGTCCCCAACATTTGCAACAATTTATGAAAAAATTGGAGACTCGTTTATACATATATTAGTGATAATGTTTTTAATTACAACACTAAGATTTCAATTTATGGAAGACAAAAACCAATTATTATCATCCTTTGTGGTAAAAATTAAAGTCTGACGTTCTTTCCAAAATGGGAAATTTTTAGTAATATCATTTTTTTTAGCATTCACATTAACAGTAAAAGAAGTATCGTTAGATTTTGAAATTTTTAAAGACTTTAAATCGTAATAATCATCAACTGATAAATACTCTAACTCATCAGTATCAGACTTAGATGAAGCACTTGATAAGGTTGATATAAAAGAACCTTTTGATTCAAGTTGACCCATAACATTAACTCTGTCCGCAATAACTGAATCAAACAAATCAAAGTTTCTAGAAATTAAAGCTCTTGCGAACTTTCCAAATTGAAACTTAATAATTTTATCTTGATTTTTGCTTCTCTCTCTTTGAGCAATATATTCTATTTTAGGAGCATTTGTAAAATCGTTGATTTCTATTTTTTCGTGCACTATTCCAGGTATCTCATCAAGCTTAACATCCTCAAGCATAACAACCTTGGGATTATCATCCTTAATCCTAGCATCAAGCTCTTTAACTGCAAGCTTAATATTAACTCCCTTTTTCAAGTCTGGATAAATCTTTAAAGCTCTTGCCTGAAAAAGCTTTCCTTTTTTAATTTTACCAACGTTTATATATCTTTGACCAACCTCATAATAAAAAATAGCAAGCTCTTTTTGCTTATCAATATAAGAAGAACTACCTTGAGCAAATAAATTCAAAAAAACAAAAGAACATAAAAAATACAGAAGAAATAATCTTCTCATAAGAACCTCCATTAACACTCAACCTTAAAATAAAACAAAAGAATGTCAATTTACTATAAATAATTATAATACAAGTTTATCTCTAATTAAAGAAACCACTTTATTCTTATCTTCTTCGCTAAAAATATTTATATTATCGTAAGAAAATTTTATTTTTGACGACAAGTGGTATTCATCATACCACTTTAAATATTTCCTATTAAGACCCTCAAGATAATCCCTGGGAATATTCATTTCAAAGCTTCTATTTCTATTTTTAATTCTGCGTTCAACCTCATCAATACTACAATCAAGATAAACAAGCAAACTTGGTCGTTGAGAATGTTCAAGCATATTATCAAGAAGATCGATATATATTTTATACTCTTCATCAGAAATATGCCCATCACAATTTAAAAGAGATGCAAACACACAATCACCATAAATAGATCTGTCTAATATGCCCCCTTTTGTTCTAAACACACCTTTTATTAATTTAAACCTTTCATTAAGAAAATTAATTTGAACTGGAAATGCCCATCTGGATTTATCTTTATAAAATTTGTCCAATACAGCTAAAGTAAAATCATTATTCAGTTCACTGTAAAAAGGAACTTCCAACTCCTTTGATAGAATATTTCCAAGAGTAGTTTTTCCTACCCCAATTAAACCCTCTATTACAATCACCAAGTCTACCTCCAAAACAACTTAAATGAATTCAAATATAAGCTAAAAAAGAATTACTAACGGATAAAATTTCATTAATCAAAAAAATCCAATGTAAAAATTTTAATATAAAATAAAAAATCCTTAAACAAATTTTAGAAAAGAAATTCACAATTTAAAAATTAAAATTATTAAATTATTGACATTCATCTTAATTAAAAATAAGATATTAAGTATAATTTTTAATAAAGCTTTTATTAAAAAATTGATTATTTTTAATAAAAAGGCTAAAATAAAAAAATTCTAACTATCTTGTAAAAAACAAAATAAAATTTAATTAAAAAATTTAATATATTCGGATTCAAAAATCAAAAATTAAAACTTCTTAATAAAAAATAAAATTATTATAAAAATAAGGAGATATAATTATGAATTATACAAAATTCCAAGAATTTATATCGGAATTTTTGGGAACATTCATCCTATTAGCTCTAGGAACTGGATCTGTTGCAATGACAGTATTGTTTCCCTCAAGTCCTGAAATACCAGGAGAAATAATAAAAGGGGGATATACAAATATAGTATTTGGATGGGGACTAGGTGTAACATTTGGTATTTATACAGCAGCAAGAATGAGCGGAGCACACCTAAACCCGGCTGTTAGCATAGGATTAGCAAGTGTTGGAAAATTTCCTGTTTCAAAACTTTTACATTACATTGTAGCTCAAATATTAGGGGCTTTTGCAGGTGCATTAATGACGCTTGTCGTATTTTATCCCAAATGGATAGAAATGGATCCTGGACTTGAAAATACTCAAGGAATAATGGCAACTTTCCCTGCTGTTCCCGGATTTTTGCCTGGATTTATTGATCAAATTTTTGGAACTTTTTTGCTAATGTTTTTAATTTCTGTTGTTGGAGATTTTACAAAAAAACACAGCGACAATCCATTTATTCCATTTATTATAGGAGCAGTGGTTTTATCAATAGGAATAAGTTTTGGGGGAATGAACGGCTATGCTATTAATCCTGCAAGGGACCTAGGACCAAGACTTTTGCTCTTATTTGCTGGATTTAAAAATCACGGATTTAACAACCTAAGTATATTTATTGTACCAATAATTGGCCCAATAATTGGAGCAATTTTGGGAGCTACAATCTACGAATTTACACTAAAAAATAACAAAGACTAAAAGAAAAAATATTTATCTTTATTAAAGGAAAAAGGAAAAACTATGAAATACATTTTATCTATTGATCAAGGTACCACCAGCTCAAGAGCAATGGTATTTGATAAATATGCAAACATAAAAGGGTTTGCTCAAAAAGAATTTACCCAAATTTATCCACAGCCAAGCTGGGTAGAACATGATCCTACAGAAATATGGGGATCACAGCTTGGAGTTATAACAGAAGCTATGGCAAATGCAAGAATTTTGCCAAATGAAGTTGATGCTATTGGAATAACCAATCAAAGAGAAACTACGGTTATATGGGAAAAAAATACAGGAAAACCCATTTATAATGCAATAGTATGGCAAGACAGAAGAACTTCACAAATTTGTGACCAATTAAGAAAAGAAGGAAAAGATAAAATTATTTTGGAAAAAACAGGCTTGGTGCTAGATTCTTATTTTAGTGGAACAAAAATAATGTGGATCTTGGATAATGTAGAAGGAGCTAGACAAAAAGCTGAAAATGGCGAATTATGCTTTGGAACAATAGATACGTGGATATTGTGGAATTTGACTCAAAAAAAAGAACATGCAACTGATTACTCTAATGCTTCAAGAACATTATTATTAAACATTAAAACATTACAGTGGGACGATGAACTTTTAAGCATATTAAATATACCAAGGGCAATTTTGCCTGAACTTAAAGAAAGTTCTACAATATATGGTAAAACAGATAAAGCGCTATTTGGAGCAGCAATTCCTATTGCAGGAATTGCTGGAGATCAATTTGCAGCAACATTTGGACAAGCCTGCCTTAAAAAAGGTATGGCTAAAAACACTTATGGCACTGGTTGCTTTTTAACAGTTAATATAGGAAAAGAACCAATCATTAGCCATGACAAGCTTTTAACTTCAATTGCATGGGGAAGAAAAAAATCTGTAACTTATGTTCTTGAAGGAAGCGTTTTTATTGGCGGAGCTGTAATTCAGTGGCTAAGAGATGGTCTTGAATTTTTCAGAAAAAGCTCAGATGCAGAAGCATTGGCAAACTCTGTTTCAGACAATGGTGGAATTTATTTTGTGCCTGCATTTGTTGGACTTGGTGCACCTCACTGGGATTCTTATGCAAGAGGAACAATCATCGGAATAACAAGAGGCTCAACAAAAGCTCACATCACAAGAGCTGCTCTTGAGAGCATCGCATTTCAAAGTTTTGACATACTAAATACCATGAAAAAATCCATTCCTAACTTTGAAATTCAAGAATTACGAGTGGACGGGGGAGCAAGTCAAAACAATCTATTAATGCAATTTCAAGCTGATCTTTTAGAATGCAAAGTTGTAAGACCAAAAATAACAGAAACAACCGCTCTTGGCGCTGCTTATCTTGCGGGACTTGCAACAGGTTACTGGCAAAGCGCTGAAGAAATAGTAAGTCTATGGCAAGTAGATAAGATATTTGAACCTTCAATGCCAAAAAATCAAAAAGAAATGCTTCTTGAAAATTGGAACAAAGCAATTGAAAAAGCAAAATCCTGGATACAGGATTCTCACAACCTATAAAAGTTCAAAACAAGGCTTTAAGATTACAAAAAAATATACTGGCAACAAAATTATGCACAATTTATTTGGCCTTTTAAAACTTAAACAATATCATTGGAGCAATAAAAAAATGGTTAATAATAATATTAAATCTAAAGAAAAATCACAAAAAATTGAAAAATCTAAAAGCACAATTGGTCTATGGCACTATTCAATAAAATTAAAACAAAGAGGCTTTTCGAATTTATTAAATCTAGTATTTAGCTAAAAAAAGGAATTAACCTAAATGGAGGAATATTTAAATTTCATGAATAATAACAAAGAAACAAAATTAAAAGATCTTGAAAATCAAGAATTTGACCTTATAATAATTGGAGGAGGCGCAACAGGTCTTGGCATTGCGGTAGACGCAATTACAAGGGGATATAAAACAATACTTATAGAAAAATTTGACTATGCAAAAGGCACTTCCTCTAGATCAAGCAAATTAATTCACGGCGGAGTAAGATATTTAGCCCAATGGAATATTTCTTTAGTTAAAGAAGCTTTACACGAAAAAGCCATTCTTGAGAAAAATGCACCTCATTTAATTAACGAATGTGCATTTATCACTCCTATTTATAATGCTTTAGAAATACCTTATTATTATTTTGGATTAAGCTACTACCACAATCTTATGGGCAAAGAAAAAACTACCAAATACAAAACTAAATTACTATCCAAAGCATCTACCATTGAAAAAGCTCCCAATATTAAAACAGAAGGCCTTAAATGCTCTGTTCTATATTACGATAATTCATTCGATGATGCTAGAATGGCAATAACATTGTTAAGAACTTTTACCGAAAAAGGGGGCATTGCCCTTAACTATACAGAACTTAAAAAATTCAACAAAGAAAACGGAAAGCTTTCGGGAGTTCTCATACAAAATAAATTGTCAAAAGAACAAATTTCATTAAAAAGCAAATGCATAATAAACGCAACAGGAATATTTTCAGATGAAGTAAGAAGGTTGGATGATGAAAAAGCCTCAAACATCATCAAACCTTCCCAAGGTAGCCATTTAATAATCAAAAAAGACAAATTTCCCCAAAATCATGCAATATTAATACCTAAAACTAGTGATAATAGGATTTTATTCGCTGTTCCTTGGTATGATAGCGTTGTTTGCGGAAGCACTGACATTCCAATAAAAGAGATAGAAGAAGAACCTAAAAGACTTGAAGAAGAGATTGACTTTATAATAAATAATTTAAACAACTATTTAAATATTAAAATAGAAAAATCAGATGTAAAAAGTGTATATACCGGGATAAGGCCATTAATAATGGATCCAAAAGTTCAAGGAAACACTTCTAAAATCTCAAGAAATGAAAAAATATTTATATCAGATTCAAATCTTATTACAATAGCGGGGGGTAAATATACTACATATAGAAAAATGGCAGAAAAAACCTTGCTTAAGGCTATAGAAAAAAATTTAATACCAAATTGTACGCCAATCACAGAAGATTTAAAGTTGCACGGCTATCTTGAAAAAGAAAAGGCAATGAAAATTCCTGAACCTTTTAGAGCTTATGGCAGCGATTTTGAAATTCTAAAAAATATGGAAGGTTTTAACAAAAAAATACACGAAAACTTGGATTTAAATGAAGCTCAAATAGATTTTTCAATTAAATTTGAGCAAGCTAAAACTATTGATGATGTTTTAGCAAGAAGAACAAGATCACTGCCTTTAAATCCTCAAGCTACAATTGAGGCTGCTCCAAAAGTTGCTGAAATAATGATGAAAAAATTAAATAAATCTGAAGAGTGGAAAAATGAACAAATAAAAAACTTTTTAGAAATAAGTAAAAAATATTTAATTTAAAATTAATTTTTGTATTAAATAAAGGGATTGTTTAACAATCCCTTTTAATTTAAAAACTAACACATTTAAAAGCCTTAACCCTCACATTAGCAAATTCACAAGCAAACCTTGAATCTCTTCAATACTATCTAAAAGTTTAATCTGGGTCATTTGATTTTGTAAAACAGAATAAGCAAGTTTGTCCAATTTATCGTTAATAACCTTAACAATTCTATACTTGGGACGCTTGGGATCTTCCAAACTTCCCCCTTTTTGTTCTTTCAAACAAACAGAAGATGATATAATAATGGATATAAACTCTGAAATAACTTTTTTGTAAAAAATCACATTTTGTCTGGAAGGCTCGCTTAAAAGTTTCTCGCCAGCCTCATTAATTCCGTCTAACAGACTTTTAATTAAATCAAGATTAAATTCTCCATTTTCAAGCAAAATAAAATGCTTATCCTCTTTAACACTTTCAGCCTGAAACACAGAAGAAAAAAGGCTATTCTTATCAAAAGATACCTTTTTGCCACTTTTTTTATAATCTTTTGCATTAAGATTCAATGCCCCAGCAATCAAATTATTTACTTTCATCTATTTTGTTAACAACGCTTGAAAAATATTTATCATCTTTACCTTCTAAAAGTTGAAAAGATTTTTTTTCTTCTTGATTTACCTTATTGATTTCAATTAAAAGATCTTCACTGACCTTGTAAGAACCAGTATAAAAAAATGTATTTCTTTCGGGAACTCTAAGATACTCAGCACCAATATTCATATACCCATCAATAATAGCGCCCTCTTCAACTTCAATTGACTTACAAGAAATATTTCCAATAACACACCCTGATGCAAATATTTTAATCTTGCTTTTAGCATAAATATTGCCCACAACCATTCCAGAAATAACAAGCTCATTAGCATCAATGCTAGATTTAACTCTACCACTCTCTCCAATAATTACTCTTTTAGTAGAGCTAATGGTACCTATAAAATCACCATCGAGCCGAATAAAATTATTTGAAACTAAGTCTCCTTTAAAAAAATCACCAACACCCACTATTGTTTTTATTTCATCAAAAATAAACAAAGACGAAGCTTTTCTTTCTTTTTTTACAGTCAAAAAATTTAACATCTATTTTGAAGCTCCTGTTGCTAAATTTAAATACATATCAGGATTAATAACTTGAGAGCCTACGCGAACCTCATAATGAACATGTGGACCTGTTGCATAACCTGTCTGTCCCATAAATCCAATTATCTGTCCCTTTTTAACATAAGACCCTTTAGAAGTATTAAGACGCGACATATGTGCATAAAGAGTTGCAAGTCCATACTTATGCTTAATTTGAACAAAATTGCCATAGCCTGCTGATTGATAACTTGCCCTAACAACCTCCCCATCAGCAGTTGCAACAATAGGCGTTCCAATTCTAACTCCCCCAAGATCTATGCCTTTGTGAATATACCACTGCCTAGTAAAAGGCTCAATAGCGGGACCAAAATGCAAAGTAATAATTCCAGCTCCACCCGCAAGAGGCCAAAGAGAAGGAATATCATTTAAAAGCTTATCTTGAGCGTGTAAGACTTTAACTATGCTTTTAAGAGGAGGAATTGAACTTTCTAATTTGCTTTTAATATTTTTAAGATCGCTAAGCTCTTTTATTGAATTAGCTTCTAAAATTTGCAAATCAATAAAATCAGAAAGATCTCCATCTAGTTTATTTTTATTTAAATCAACACCATTAGTATTGATTTTCAAAGACGTTTTAAGCTCATCTAAAACTTTAGAAAAATTTTTTGCAACAGAATTAATTTCTACAACCGTATTTCTAAAATCTTCAATCTCAGATTCTGCTAAAGAATAATTTTTCTCTGTAGACTTCACAATTGATGAAAGAGTAACATAATTAACAGCAAGCAAAACAAACCCTATAAAACCGCCCAAAAAAAAAGTAGAAAAGAAAAATAAAGTCAAAAAAGAAATTTTAATATTTTTTACATTCCCTTTAACATGGGGAATAACAATAAAACTAATATTTTGCTTAAAAAAAGAATGTATAGCCTTAAGGGCTATAAACAAAGAATTATAAATAGCTAAAAAAAACTTTAAAATTCCTTTAAAGCCCAAAATAATCTTAAATTTAATTCTTTTCTTCATAACAAACCTTACCAAAAATTACCATGCTAAAACAAAAAAATTAAAAATTTATTTTAACACCTTAGACAAAAATCCAAATTTTTTCGATAAAAACCTAGAACAAAAATACTAAACAAATACACAAAATTAAAGAGAATAATACTTAAAACCAATTTAATTATACAATTAAACTCATAAATACTTTATTATTATATAGATGAAAACAATATTTTTTGCAACAACAAATGAAAATAAAATAAATGAAGTAAAAAATATATTAGATATCCCTAATTTAAACTTAATAGTACCTGAAAATTTTAACATAAAAGAAACTGGAAAAACATTTAAAGAAAACTCTTTGCTTAAAGCAAAAACACTGTTTGAAATTCTAAATAAAAATCAAAATGTTTTCGGAGAAGATTCTGGACTGTGCATCGAAGCACTAAACTTGGAACCTGGAATTTACTCTAAAAGATATGACACCTATAAGCTATGTAAAAAATTAAACACTAATGAAAAAAATCAACTAATTCTAGACTTAATGAAAAATGAAAAAAACAGAAAAGCATATTTTATATGCAACATAAGCTATATATCAAAAAATGGACAAATATTAAATTTTGAAGGAATTATTAAGGGAAAAATTGCCTTAAGTTTAAACAACAAAAAAAACTATGGATTTGGTTATGATTCAATATTTTTAACTAAAAATAATAAAAAACTTAGTGATCTAACACTTGAAGAAAAAAACAAAATTTCTCATAGAGGAATAGCATTTTTAAAATTTAAAAAATTTTTATTAGAATCTTTATTCAACAGTTAAACTTAAAAGCTTTTTGTATATAAAGTTTAGACTTTATTGTAAAATAAAAAGCACAATGTTTATAAAATTTCGACTTATTATTTCTTTTCAAACAATAAAAAAAGGAAGAGGAGAATTTAGTGATAAATAGAAACGAAATCAATGAAAATGATAAATGGGATTTATCTTTTCTATTTGCAAATGAAGAAGAATACGCAAAAGCAATCAATGCTATTGAAATTAAAATCGAAGAATTTGAAAAATATGAAAAACTAGAATTAAATTTTGATTTGTTTAAAGAAACTTTAAACAAATACTACGAAATCATGGAAGATTTAGAGAAAGTCTATTACTATGCAATGCTTCAATTAGAAACAGATGTAACCAATAAAGATTCAAATAAAACATATTCTATATGCGTCAATTTAGCTACAAAAGTATCTAATACTACCTCATACTTTATACCTAAAATACTAAAAACAGATGAAAAAAAAATTCAAGCTTGGATAAATGATCCAGAGCTTAAAGATAAAAAAATTGCAATTGAAAAAATACTAAGAGAAAAAAGCCATATTTTAAGCGAACAAGAAGAAAAAATACTTGCTAGCTATACTCCTCTTTACTCATCTTATCAAAACATATTCTCAGCATTAACAAATGCTGATATGAAATTTGGAGAAATCAATAACCACCCTTTAACAAATTCTACCTACACACTATTTCTACAAAACGAAGATCAAAAAATACGAAAAGAAGCTTTTTTAAAATTTTATCAACAATACAAAAATAATGAAAATACACTTGCTAATCTTATTATTTCAGACTTTAAAAAAAATTATTTTATTGCAAAAACAAGAAAATTTCAAAATACTTTTTCAATGCAACTCTTTTCAAACAATATTGATAAAAAAGTTTATACAAATTTAATCGAAACTGTCAATGAAAATTTATCTGTGCTTAATGACTATTATGAGTTCAGAAAAAAAGTTTTAAACCAAGAATATCTACATCACTATGATGTTTACGTGCCATTAACAAAAGGAATAACATTTAAAAATTCGTTTGAAGAAGCTTGTGAGAAAATATTAAAATCTTTAGAGGTACTAGGAAATGAATATACAGAAATCTTAAGAAACGGTCTTTTAAAAGAAAGATGGGTTGATAAATACGAGAATACTGGAAAAAGATCAGGCGCCTTTAGCGCTGGATCATACAACGGAAAGCCTTATATACTTCTTAATTACAAAGACGAATCAATACGAGATATGTTTACACTTGCACATGAAGCGGGGCATTCAATGCACTCTTACTTTAGCATAAAAAACAACTCATTTCCACACTACAATTATTCCATTTTTGAAGCAGAAATAGCATCAATAATTAACGAACAAATATTAGCAGAATATTTGCTTAAAAACGAAACCGATACTAACAAAATAAAATATATAAAACTTACACAAATTGATGACATGATTTCAACATTCTTTAGACAAACAATGTTTGCTGAATTTGAGTACATTATTCATGAAATGATTAGCAAAGAAGAACCTGTAGTAAAAGAAACACTAACAGAAACTTATATGAATTTGCTAAAAAAATACTTTGGACCTAGCCTAAAATTTGACGAACTAAGTCCCCTTGAATGCCTTAGAATCCCTCACTTTTATTCACCCTTTTATGTGTATCAATATGCTACAGGTATTGCAGCTGCTTTGTCAATATTTAAAGACATTAAAGAAAATAAAAAAAATGCAGTAGAAAATTATATAAAATTTTTAAAAACAGGTGGTTCTAAATATCCACTAGACTCCTTAAATATTACCGGAGTAGATTTAACAAAAAAAACAACAATAGAAAACACTATTAACATTTTCAAATGTAGACTTGAAGAGATAAAGAAAATATTCCAATAAAAGGAGATTTACTGTGAACAATATCAATTTGATTTTAGCTTGGCTTGTACATATTTTTACAGCATCTGGCTTGATTGTAGGACTCTACTCAATAATTTCAATTGCAAATGGTAATTATTCTCTTCTTTTAAAGTTAACAGTAATAGGGCTTATAATAGATGGAATTGACGGAACTATGGCAAGAAAACTTAAAGTTAAAGAATTAATACCTGAAATTGATGGCACTTTACTTGATAATATTATAGATTATATAAACTATACATTCATACCTGTTATATTTTTTTATTTAGGAGAATTTATTGAAGAAAAATATAAAGTCGCCATTTGCATAGGAATTTTACTCTCATCAGCATACCAATTCTCAAGAACAGATGCAAAAACAAATGACAACTACTTCAGGGGATTTCCTTCGCTATGGAATATCTTTGTGATATTAAACATAATCTTTAAAATGGAACAAATAACAAATCTTATTACAATGTCAATATGCATTATAACAAGCTTCCTTCCAATAAAATTTATTTACCCATCAAAAACTAAAGAATTAAAAAAAATTACTATACCAATAACAATAATAAGTTGCCTAATATTTGTTGTATCAATATTTTCAGAGCTATCCACAACAGCCTTAAAAATGGCAAAAACTGTTCTTATCCTTTACTTTGCATATTTAACTCTAGCAAGCATATATTTGACCTATAAAACAAGAAACAGATGATAAAAATGTATATAAACACAATAATAGAATATATTGATTCAAACATAGCTTATTCCCCAATAGTATTTTTTTCTTTACTAATTTTAGCAGGACTTAATGTTCCTATTTCTGAGGATGCAATAGTATTAATGGGTGGAATTTTATCTAGTCGAAAAAATGAATATACCATATTAATATTTTTAGGAATTTTTTGGGGAGCCTATCTTGGAGACATAATATCTTTTTATATTGGAAAATTAATGGGAAATAAATTATTTAAAAACAAAAAAGATAACAACCTGCTTGACAAAATAAATTACTATTATGGTCAATACGGAGTATTAACTTTATTTATAGGAAGGTTTATACCCTTTGGAGTTAGAAACGCAATATTTATCTCAGCGGGAATGGGAAATATGGAATCTGATCTATTTATTGTTTCTGACTTTTTTGCAACTTTCCTCTCAATAATCATTTATTTTACTCTAAGCTTTAAACTAGGACAATCGTTTGAAATAATATTTTCAAAAATAAAAATAATTATATTTACAATATTTATTACTGTAATAACAACAACAATAATAATCTACGTAATTAAAAAAAATAAAAAAGTTGACAAAAATTTAAAATAAAAAATATAATGATTGATATTGCTGTGATGGTGGAAATGGTAGACACGCTAGCTTGAGGGGCTAGTGGGCGCAAGCTCGTGCTGGTTCAAGTCCAGTTCACAGCATCAAAATTGTTAGTAGGTTATAAATAAAATTAACAAAATGCAATCTAAGGATGCTAAAGAATAAATTGTTATAGGTTAATTTTCAAGAGGGCAAATGTCTAAATACGAGTTTATAAAAATTGAAAAAAAATGGCAAGAATTTTGGGATAGTAACAAAACATACAAAGTAGAAGAAGATCCAAGCATTCCTAAAGAAAAAAGATTATATATACTTGACATGTTCCCCTACCCTTCTGCCAACGGGCTTCATGTTGGCCACCCAGAAGGATACACAGCCACCGACATATTTGGAAGATACAAGCTTTTGAATGGATTTCATGTACTTCACCCAATAGGATTTGATAGCTTTGGACTTCCTGCTGAAAATTACGCAATACAAACAGGAACTCACCCTCAAAAAAGTACAGAAGAAAATATAAATAAGTTTAAAAAACAAATAAAAGCTTTGGGGTTTGCCTATGATTGGGATCGAGAAATTAGAACACATGAAGAGAATTACTATAAATGGACACAGTGGATTTTCCTTCAATTATATAAAAAAGGGCTGGCTTATGTAAAAGAAATGCCTGTATGGTACTGCCCTGAGCTTGGAACGGTACTGGCAAATGAAGAGATTATTCAAACTCCAGACGGACCAAAATCTGAGAGAGGATTTTACAACGTCGAAAAAAAATATTTAAGACAATGGGTTTTAAAAATTACAAAGTATGCTGAAAGGTTATTAGACGACCTTGAAGAATTAGAATGGCCTGAATCCGTAAAAGAAATGCAGCGAAATTGGATTGGCAAATCAACAGGAGTTGAAATCGACTTTGAAATTGAAGGTCACAACGATACAATCAAAGTCTTTACAACAAGGCCAGACACAATCTTTGGCATCACATATTTAGTGATCGCACCAGAAAATAAATTAATAGAAAAAATAACAAAAAACAGCTTAAAAAAAGATGTATTAAGGTATGTAAAGCACGAAGAACTCAAAAGCGATCTTAAGAGGACCTCTCTTGAAAAAGATAAATCAGGAATTTTTACAGGATCTTACGCATTTCACCCAATAACAAATGAAAAAATTCCAATTTGGGTTGGAAGTTACGTGCTAGGAACTTACGGAACCGGGGCTGTAATGGGTGTTCCAGCGCATGATGAGAGAGACTTTCAATTTGCTAAAAAGTATCAATTAAAAATTTTGCCTGTGATATCAAAATCAGGAAAAAACGAAATATTAGAAAAAGCATTTATTGATGATGGAATTTCAATAAATTCTCCTAATGAATTTAATAATCTTAAAAATTTTGAAGTAAAAAAAAAGGTAATAGAATGGCTTACTAAAAATAAAAAAGGGAAAGAAAAAGTTACTTACAGACTTAGAGATTGGATTTTTTCAAGACAAAGATACTGGGGAGAGCCTATACCCATTTTGTTTGATAAGCTTGGGAATGCAATACCTTTAGATAAAAATGATCTTCCTTTAAAGCTTCCAGAAATTGCAAACTATAAACCTTCCAGAACGGGTGAATCTCCTTTGTCAAGAATTAAAGATTGGGTAAACGTTAAAGAAGGTTTTACAAGAGAAACAAACACAATGCCCCAATGGGCAGGCTCTTGTTGGTATTATTTAAGATACCTCGACCCTAAAAACCCAAAAGAGTTTGCAAACAAAAAAAAAATTGAATATTGGATGCCAGTTGACCTATACATAGGGGGAGCTGAACATACAGTATTACACCTGCTTTACTCAAGGTTTTGGCACAAGGTTCTTTATGATCTAGGATACGTAAATACCAAAGAACCTTTTAAAAGACTAATAAATCAAGGCATAATAACGTCATTTTCTTATCAAAAAGAAAATGGCGTTTTAATACCTAATGACCAAGTTATAGAAAAAGACAATAAATTTTTTGACAAAAAAGATAACAAAGAAGTAACCCAAGTAATTGCTAAAATGTCAAAATCTTTAAAAAATGTAATAAACCCAGACAACATCATTAAGAAATTTGGGGCAGACTCAATGAGAATTTATGAAATGTTTATGGGACCACTAACAGATTCTAAACCTTGGAACACTAAAGGCATTATTGGTGTTTTTCGATTTTTAAACAAAATTTGGAACTTAAGAGAAAAAGAACTATCAAAAGATAATCCTCCAAAGGAAATAATATCTGAACTACATAAGGTAATAAAAAAAGTCACAGAAGACACAGAAAAACTAAATTTTAACACAGCAATCTCCGCCATGATGATATTTATAAATGAACTTATAAAGTATGAAAAAAATTATTTAAACATATTTAAACCGTTTATCATTATTTTATCTCCCTATGCGCCCCATTTAGCAGAAGAGTTGTGGGAATATATTGGAGAGCTTCCTAGTTTATTCAAAAATTCAAAATGGCCAAAATTCGATGAAAGTCTTGTTATTAAAGATAAAAAAGAAATTGTCTTACAAATAAATGGAAAAATAAAAGACAAAATTTTACTAAACAAAGAAACAGAAAAAGAAGAGCTAAAAGAAATAGCAATGAGAAATAGCAAAATAAAATCAAACTTATTCGATAAAAAAATAGTAAAAATAATTGTAATTAAAAACAAGCTTGTCAACATAGTGACAAAGTAAAAAAGAGGCATGATATGGGCTTTGAAGATCTAAGTATTAGATATAAAGGAATTATATTTACAATATTTATCTTAATTACTATTTTTTTAGGATTTTTTTTAAAAAATCTTAAATTCGATGCAAACATCTTAAAACTTATCCCCAAAACCAAAGAAACTGAAAGCCTAATAGACATTGATAAAAGCAATTCACTTTTATCTACAATAGTAATATTTCAGGATAAAAAAAATATTTTCAATAAAAAAAATTTTGAAACAATAAACAGCGTAATTAATGAAATAACAAAAATTTTAAAAGTGTCTCCAAATGCCGTTACAAGCATATTCTCTTATTTCCCACAATTTAAAAAAGAAATCTACACAGATGAAGATATAGAAGAAATAAAAAATAAAATAAAGTCAACTCCATTTGTAAAAAATACATTCCTAGGCAACTCAGAAAATTTAATATACTTCATAATAATCCCATCAGAGAGTGACCAAATCAACTTCAGTAGAAATTTAAAAACTGAACTTGATGAGATGGAAAAAACAATTAAAAAATATGAAACCGCCGATCTAAAGTTGTATCTTACGGGAGATCTAATAGTAAGAGAAAAAATCTTAAACTACATGGTTGAAGATTTCAAAATTTTAGGGCCTCTTGCTACTTTTGTAGTAATAATTTCTCTTTATCTTATTATAAAAAATCTAATTGGTGCATTAATTCCTATTTTTATTGCATTATTATCATTAATTTGGACTTTTGGAATTAAGGGACTTGTACAATCCCCTATTACAGTACCAGAAACTTCGATGATTGTTTTACTTATTTCAATCGGATGCGCCAATGCTGTACACATAATAAATGAAATATTTAAATTAATAAAAAAAGAACAACTCTCAAAAGAATCCATAAAAGCAACAATTAAAAAACTTAAAACACCTATCCTACTAACGTCTCTTACAACAGCATTTGGATTTTTATCTCTTACAACCTCTTCAATTAATGCCTACAAAACAATGGGAATTTTTATGTCAATTGGGGTAATTATCTCCATGATAATCTCATTAACCGTTTTGCCTGGAATAATAACATTAATCCCATTTGCAAAAAAAAGGTCTTTTGAAAAAGAAAAAGTAATTAAAACATTTTTTCTTGAAAGACTTGCTAAACTAAATGTACAAATAACAAAATCTATATTAAAAAGAAAATATACATCCTCTATAATAGTCCTTATTATACTGGGAATTTCTGTTATAGGTCTTTTAAACATTGAAATCAATTTTGATGAAAAAGATTACTTCAAAGAAAGCACAAGCGTAAAAAAAACATTAAACCTAATGCAAAAAGAAATGGGGGGAATATCGATTTTCAAAATAGAAATTGAAGGCAGCCCCGGTGAATTTAAAAATGCTAAAGCAATGCAAACCTTGGACTTAATTACAGACAAGCTTGATGCATTTTCTGCAAAAACTCAATCCAGTTCCATTAATGGAATTTTAAAATTTACAAATTTTAAAATTAAAAAAGAATCCCCACTAGAATATAAACTACCTGACAACAAAATTATATTAAACAAACTAATAAATTTGGTAGACAGAAGCGATTGGACTAAAGACAATAAAAAAATGTATATTAATGATGATTGGTCATTAATATCTATTATAGTAAGAATTGAAGATAACTCAACCGAAGGAATAAAAAAATTTGAAAAATATGCCATTAAAACAATTAATGAATATATGAAAAATAATAAATATTATTTCTCAGGTGTTTATGATAAGGTATTAATAGCTAAAACAATGGTAAAAGAACAAGTCACAAACATTATAACAACTCTTGGATCAATAACGCTACTACTTATGTTTTTCTTTAAATCTATAAAAACCGGAATAATTATTGCAATACCAGTAGCATGGTCAGTGTTTTTAAACTTTGCTGTAATGAGATTATTTGGAATAACCTTAAACCCTGCAACAGCAACAATTGCATCTGTAAGCATGGGAGTAGGAGTAGATTATTCAATTCATTTTTTTAATACGTTTATTTTACAATACAAAAAAAATCAAATCTTCAAAACTGCACTTCTTGAATCAATACCCAGCGTATTTAACGGAATATTTGCAAATTCCATTTCTGTTGGAATAGGGTTTTTAACCCTAACATTTTCGTCTTATAAAATAATATCAACTCTTGGAGCAATAATTGCTTTCACAATGTTAACAACATCTCTTGCATCGCTAACCCTTCTTCCATTATTAATTCATTTATTTAAACCTAGTGTAAAACTGGTCTCAAGCAACAATTTTAAAAAATTAAAACAATAATTTAATAACTTCGCGCATATTATCTACAAGATAAAAATTAATGCCACTCTTAATGTTAATAGGAATTTCTTCTAAGTCCACTCTATTTGCCTTGGGAACGATAATGTGCTCCACACCACTGCGCTTTGCTGCAATTATTTTTTCTCTAAGACCCCCTATCATCATTACATTCCCAGTAAGAGAAAGTTCTCCTGTCATAGCCAAATGGGGTCTAACAACCTTATTAAGAGCAAGAGATATAAAAGCACTAGCTATTGTAATTCCTGCAGAAGGCCCATCTTTTGGAGTTGCTCCTTCTGGAATATGTAAATGAATAATATTTTTTTCAAAAAAAGATTTACTAATGTTTAAATCTCCTTTAATACTATTGACATAAGTATAGGCAATATTAGCGGATTCTTTCATAACATCCCCAAGCCTACCTGTCAATTTAATTCCACCCACCTTGGACTCCGTCTTTACAGTTTCAATCATTAAAGTTGAACCTCCATAATTTGTCCAAGCAAGGCCCATTACCATCCCTGAATACATAGCATTAAGCATGCTTTCTTTTCTAAAAACAGGCACACCAACATATTCTTCTAGATTGTCATTGGAAATTTGATAAGATTTAACCTCAGCATTTTCAATAAGCTTTCTAGCAACCTTTCTTACAATCTTGTTTAAATATTTTTCAAAATTTCTCACTCCATTATCTCTTGCATACTCTTGAGCAATTTGAACAAGAGATGAACTTTGAAATTTTAAAGAATCTTTATCAACTCCGTTTTCACTTAAAACTTTGGGAATCAAATACTTTCTTGCAATTTCTATTTTCTCGTTATCAACATATCCAGAAACTTCAATAACCTCCATTCTATTTAACAAAGGTCTTGGTATTGTTTCAACAGAATTAGCAGTTAAAATAAAAAATACATTCGAAATATCAAAAGGAAGATCAAGATAATGATCTCTAAATCTAACATTCTGTTCGGGGTCTAAAACTTCAAGAAGAACCGAAAAAGGATCCCCATAACTTGAAGCAGAAATTTTATCCACTTCATCAATTAAAAACACAGGAGAATTTGTCTTAGTAATTCTTAAGCCCTGAATAATTTTTCCAGGCAAAGCACCAACATAAGTTCTTCTGTGTCCCTTAATCTCTGACTCATCGCGCATTCCGCCAACAGAAAATCTAAAAAACTTGGTACGCAAAACCTTTGCAATAGCTGCCCCAATAGAAGTTTTCCCCACACCAGGAGGCCCCACCAAAAGAATGATCGCACCCTTTTGGGTTTTTCTTAATTTAAGAACAGAAATATATTCAATAATTCTATCCTTAACTTCATTCATTCCATAATGAGTTTTATCTAAAATTTTTTTAGATTTTTGCAAATCCAATTTATCAAAATTAATTTTCAAATCTCGCCAAGGAAGTTCAGTAATAAGCTCAAGATAATTTCTAACAACAATGTATTCAGCCGAACTTGTCTCAAGAAGTGAAAATTTTTCTAACTCTTTTTCGACTACCTCTAAAGATTCTCCCTTTAACTCTAAAGCCTTTAGTTTGGTTTTAAGCTTTTCTAAATCGCTGTTTTTTTTATCTCCTATGCCAAGTTCAGCTTTAATGGCCTTAAGCTGCTCTTTTAAAAAAAACTCTTTTTGTTGTTTTTCTAATCTCTCTTGAATTCCCTTAGCAATTTTATTTTGAATTTCAATTAAATTAAGCTCTTCATAAATCAATTCTAAAACTTTTTTAAGCCTATCTTTTACATTTAAAGTTTCAAGAACTATTTGATGATCATTTTTTGAAGATGAAATAGTACTGGCTACAATATCACATAGTTTCCCCTTATCCTCAATATTAACCATATTTAATTGAACTTCCGGCATTTTCCTATGTGTAAATATTTCCTTAGTTCTAAGCAAAATACTACTATAAATTGCCTTCGATTGGATATCATCTTTTCTAACTGGAATTTGCTTTAAATAATCAATCTCAATTATGGGGAACTTGTCATTAAGAACAACTTTAACAAATTTAATCCTATCAAAAGTTGAAACAAATATATTGTAACCGCCATCTGGAAGATTAATTTTTTTTATTATCCTTCCAGTAACTCCAACAGAATAAATATCTTTACTATAATCAATAATTAATTTCTGTTGAACATTATTGTTGTTTTTTTCTAAAAATTTATCATTAAAAACAAATAAGGCAATGATCCCATTGCCTTTCATAGCATAATCGATTGCTTTCATATCAGAATCAGAGATTAGAACAATCGGAATAAACATCCCCGGAAAAACTGGATGAGAAGGAACCGCTATTAAAGGCACTCTTGCGGGCTTATTGGAATGAGGCAAAATACCAGCTACGGCCTTTTCTTTTTTTTTATCTCCTGACCTAGCTTTTTTAGATTCATCCATAAAATTTGAAATCTCCTAAAACAATTATAACAAAACAAATATTTTATGGAAATTCATTTAATAATAATTTTTTTTATTATAAAATAATAAAATGACAATTTTAACAGTTAAAATTATGACCGTGAATTTGGATTATGATAAAAATTACAATCCACTAAAACTATGCCATTCAATAATAAACACAATGACTACTACTTAAAATTAATTAATCTATGGTGAAGTTGGTAAAGAATAATCCTTAAAAAATCGATTAAAAATGAATTCTAGAGAAGTAAATGAAAATTTGGAAACAAAAAGAAACTAATATTCAAAACCAAGAATTAAATCGCATTGCCAAGCAATACAATATCAATACCTTTGAGGCAACATTACTTATAAATAGAGAAATCAAAGAAGAAGATTTTATGTTTTTCCTTGAAGACAGCGTAAATTTATTACACAACCCTTTTTTATTAAAAAATATAAATAAATTCATAAACAGAATTAATAAAGCAATCAAAAATAATGAAAACATATTAATCTTCGGAGATAAAGATGCTGATGGAATCACAGCAACAATAATAATGTATGAAACTCTTAAAGATTTTGGACTTAATGTAAGCTATAAAATACCTTCAAATGGAGAATTTTATGGACTTTCAAACGAATTGATCAACACAGCTTTAGAAAAAAAAATCTCTTTAATAATAACTGTGGATAATGGTATTTCTAGCATTGAAGAAATAAATTATGCAAATTCAAAAGGAATAGAAATAATAATAACAGACCATCATCTTCCAAGTGAAGATTTTAAGACTGAAAGCATAGTTATAAATCCTCACCTAAAAGATGACAAATATCCATTCAAAGAAATAGCAGGATGCTGTGTAAGCTTTAAAACTTGCCTTGCCCTTAGCATGTCCTTTACAGACCTTTATTCTAAAAACATTGTATTTTTATTTTTAGAAAAAACAAAAAATGAAATTATTCTTCATGCAATTGAAATAAACAATTACATTCTAAAACAATACATAAGATTAAATAATAAAAATAACCTCTTAATCAATTCAAGCAAATTTGAAAAATTTATACAAAACAAATACATAGTAGTCTTTAATAAAGAAGATCAAGATCAATTATTACATAAACACTTCGCAAAAGGCATAAACACAATTGATATTAGTGAAAATTTTATAAAAAAATATCCAAATTTTAGAAAAAAAACATTAACAGACTTAATCCAAGCAACTAAATATTTCAGATATAAAGAAGTTGGGATTAAAGACAAGCTTTACTACATATTTTACAACATAATTTTTGAAACCAACAAAAATTTACTCCAAAAATGCCTAAAAAAACTTAGCTTCGTTGCAATAGGAACAATAGCAGACAATATGCCTATTATTAATGAAAACAGAATAATCCTAAAAGTAGGACTTAAAGAAATCGCACTAAGAGAAAGAATGTCTATTAATTATCTATTAAAAGATGCAAACATATTAACAAAATCAAATATAACTTCAATGGATATTGCATATAAAATTGCACCAATACTAAACTCAACAGGAAGGCTTGAAAAAGCAGATATGGCAATTAATTTTTTACTAACTAACGATATTGATCAAATAGAAAACAAATTCAAAGAAATAAAAGAAATCAACGAACTGAGAAAATGCAAAGAAGAAAAAGCTTGGAGTTCGCATAATAAAAATACTATTTTTAAAAACGATAAATTCATAGTTTGTTATGATAACAATACTCCAAAAGGAATAAGTTCTAGAATTGCAACTAGGCTTTCTGCTTACTATCAAAAAGTTGCTATTTTTTTAACAAAGCAAGATAATATTATTAAAGGATCAATTAGATCCAACAATAAAATCAATTCAAAAACACTAATATCAATAATACCTTCCCATTTAGTAATAAATTCAGGAGGGCATAAAGCTGCAGCTGGATTTACACTGCATGAAAATCTACTCGAAGATTTTATTAAAGAACTAGAATATGCAACTACAAAAGTTGAATATGAAACTACTAATGAAAACGAATCAATACTAATAGATGCTATTTTTCCAAAGGATTTAACAAAAGATTCTCTTTTCAAAACAATAGAAATATTTGAACCTTACGGTTATAAATTTAGAGAGCCAATATTAATGATGGAAAATGCTTACCTTCAAGAACTTAAAATAATTGAAAAAAATCATAGCTCAAAACATATAAATATGCGAATTAAATCACAAAACGATTGCTATAAAGCTATTTTTTTTAACGGAACAAAAAAAATAGAAGAATTGGATATAAAAGAAAATCAATATTTAGATATCATTTTTACAGTTAATGAAGATTTTTATTATCCTGGAGAAAAAATTTTGAAAATCATAGACATAAAAAAGAGCGCTCAAATCAATGTATAGAATACAAAAAACTTTACTCATATTGTGTATTCTAGGAATAGAAAACATAAATTCAGAAATAACAAATACTATTCCTAAAGTCCAATATAAAAAAGAGGCATTTCAAGGAGATTACATATACTTTGCAAGTAATCAAAACTTTAAAAGTTTATCACTTTTAAGCACAAACAAAAATCCAATCATAAGCTCTTCCCCATTTAAATTTACAGTGGGGAGCAAAATTTACTACATAGCATTAATAGGAATTACACCAATGATAAAAGAAGGTAAAAGAAAAATTCAAATAGAATTTGAAAATAAAAGCTACATCAAAGAAATAGAAATAAAAAAATTTAACTTCAAAAGAACAAAAATTAGTTTTAATAAAGAAAAAGCCAAACTTATAACCAAAAAAAAATCAACAAAACAAAAAGAACAAGCTTTGGTTTTGTGGAATATTATTGGCAATACTGGAGACACAACAATATACCACTATGATGCTTTAGTCAAACCAATAAAAGACCAATACATTGTAACAAGTCAATACGGAGATTTAAGGCTTTACATGCAAGGTAACAAAAAAATTTCAAATTATACAATGCACAACGGAATTGATTATGCTCCATTTAAAAGAGAAAATACTCCGATTTTTGCAGCTGGCAAAGGAAAAGTTGTGTTTGCACAAAATAGAGAGCTAACGGGCAATACTATTATAATACAACATTTACCGGGAGTATTTACAATTTACCTTCACCTCTCAAAATTAGGAATAAGTGAAAATAAAATAGTTAGCGCTGGAGAATATATTGGACATACTGGAAATACAGGCCTTTCAACAGGCCCTCATTTACACTTTGAAGTAAGAATTAATGGCATAGCAATAAACCCAGATTTCCTTTTAAATGGTATGCTTATTGACAAAAATAAAATAATAAATAATATTAAAAGAATAGAGTAAAAGGAGGTGATTTCTTGGTAACAGTCACTGTGGACAAAAATGAAAATCTTGAAAAAGCATTGAAACGTTTCAAAAGAATGATTGAAAAAGAAGCAATTATTCGCGAATGGAAAAGAAGAGAATACTATGAGAAACCATCCACAATACGTGTAAAAAAGGAAAAAGCTTTTAAAAGAAAGCAGGCAAAAAAAGTAAGAAAATTAAAACAAAAAACTAACAGATAGATTACAAGAGATGTTCAAATGGATATCTCTTTATTTTAAATTAATACCTCTCTTGGTTTTGATCCATTAACAGGCCCTACATATCCCATGTCTTCCATAATTTCAATAATTCTAGCTGCTCTGTTGTAACCTATCTTCAACCTTCTTTGCAGGTAAGATGCTGAGGCTTTTCTTGTGGTCTTAACAATCTCAAGAGCTTCATCAAACATTGGTTCATCAGAAGGTCCAAGAGCAACTAAATCTGGCTCTTTTACACTATCAATAAATATTTCATCATCAATATAATTTGGAGAACCAAATTTTTTAACCTCTTCAACAAGTCTGTAAACTTCTCTTTCCTTTAAAAATCCCCCCTGAATTCTTTGAGGAAAAGGATTTAAAGAGCTAATATAAAGCATATCCCCCTTTCCCAAAAGCTTTTCAGCACCAGAAGATCCAAGAATTATTCTTGAATCCATAGAACTGGCTACCATGAAAGAAATTCTTGAAGGAAAATTGGCTTTTATTACCCCCGTAATAACATCAACTGAAGGTCTTTGGGTCGCAAGAACCAAATGAATTCCCACAGCTCTAGCCATTGCAGCAAGCCTAGAAATTAAATTTTCCAAATCTTTTCTTGCAGAAAGAATAAGATCTGCAAATTCATCAATAATTATTACAAGATATGGCAAAATCATTAAATTCAAATTTTCATCTTTTATCTTTTTATTATAAGAAGAAATATCTCTCACCAACAAATTATCAAGAAGCACATACCTTCTCTCCATTTCATCAAGACACCATCTAAGAGCTTCTAAAGCTCTCTTTACATCTGTAATAACTGGAGTTAATAAATGAGGAATATCATTAAAAAGTTTAAGTTCAACTATTTTGGGATCTATCATAATTAATTTCACTTCATCTGGAGATTTTGAAAAAATAATTGAAGCAATTAAAGAATTCACACAAACAGATTTACCTGCCCCAGTTGCACCAGCTATTAATAAATGTGGAGAATTTACAAGGTCAAAAACAATATTTTCTCCACTAATCTCCTTTCCAAGGGCAAAAGGAATTCCAAAATCATTCCTAAATTCTTTACTATCTATTATCTCTGAAATCAAAATAAACTCACGTTTTTTATTAGGAATTTCAATTCCTACAGCTTCTCTACCAGGAATTGGAGCAATAATTCTAACCCTAATAGCCGCAAGTCTTAAGGCAATATTATCAGAAATAGAAGTAATCTTAGAAAGCTTAATTCCCTTATCCGGACGAACAGCATACATTGTTACAACAGGACCTTTAATAATATCAATTAATTTAGCATTAATATTAAACTCTTTTAATGTCTCCTGGAGAATCATTGATTGCTTTTGAATTTCTTTATCATATTCAACATCTTTTACATCATTTTTAATCTCTTTCTGGTCAAAAACTGAAATATCAATAACATAAGAATCGCTCTTTTTATTCAAAGCTATATTTTCGCTATAAACATGAGGAATAGAAACTTGACTAATTATACCCTTAGTCCTTATCTCACAGGCTTTAACCTTCCCACTAATAATTAACTTATTATCTTCAAGATTGCTTAAATATTTATACTCACAAGACTCATCAGTTTCATTTACATTTTCATCTGAATTTAAAGCACCTTCATTTAAAACATCCTTATTCAAAGGGCTTGCCTCTTCAATATTTGAGCCTTCAAAAATAGTTTTGTCTAAATTAATATTGGAAGGTTTTTTATTGTTTCTTAAAAAAGTGCTAAATGTCCATAAAGCTTGATATTCCTCATCATTAATAATATTTTTTTTCTCATCAAAAACTTGAGAATCTTTAAGATCATCTACAGAATCTCCATAAACTTTTATATCTTTTTTTACATCCAATGAATTTGAAAAGGGTAAATAGCTTAATATGTTTTCAAACAAAATTTTAATCTTAAACTCTAAAAATTTAAAAGTATCCAAAATAAAATTAACATCCTTGAAAAGAACATAATTTAAGTAAATCCAAACAACAAATTCTAAAATTATAAGAGTAAAAATAAAAAAATTTCCCAATACTATACCAAAATTAATAAGAAATATTTTAATAAAATAAGATTTTTCAACATTAGAATTAATTTTCATTAAAAATATTAAAGTAAAAAACAATATTACGGTATAATTCCAATTAAATATAAATCGTTTAGTAAAAATATGTTTTTTATAGGCGTACCAATTAACAATTGGATATACTATTAAATAAAATGATAAAAATGAAAAAACATTAAGAAGTATTTGTCCTAGTAAATTGAAAACAAAAAATATAAATACGTTGCTCAAAGGGGTCAATGCTACAAAAAGAGAAAAAGAAATAACCGAAAGCATAAAAAAAAACAAAAATTGAAAATATTGATAAAAATCTTTCATATTTTAAAACAATAATAAACTATCATTGAAAGTACAAATAAATATATCGAAAAATAATACAGCTTTTTGTTATTAAGCATTTTAAAAAAGAAATTTATTGAGAAAATACCAACAACAAAAGCAATCAATGCTCCTAAGTTTATTTCAAAAAAGTTTAAAACCATAAAAATATTATAAAATTCTTTATGTTTTAATAAAATCGCTCCAAAAACTATTGGAATTAAAGATAAAAATGAAATTTCAAATGCACTTTTTCTATTAAATCCAATAACTGATGCTGAAAAAATCGTAATTCCTGAACGAGAAATCCCTGGAAACGCACCTAAGCCTTGCATCAACCCCATAAAAATTCCTGATAACAAAATATTACCTTTAAAATCAATTTTTAAAAAATTAAATTCTAGCATCAAGATTAAAATCCCTGTTATCATAAAATTAATTAAAACTAAAGGTACTGCAAACATTCTCTCGTATTTTGAAACAAAAGTCCCAACAATTCCGGTAACAATAGTTATTATTAATATTAACAGTATTAACCTTAAATTTGTTAAATCGGATTTAACAGTTTTTCTTAAAGAAAATCTAATAAAAGTTAAAAAAAGATCCAAAATCCTTTTACGGTAGTAAATAATAATCACTAAAACTGTTGCAAGATGTAAATAAATATCAAATATTATTGAGAGCTTTAAATTTATAAAATGCCTAAAAAGCAATAAATGTCCCGAACTAGATATTGGTAAAAATTCTGTAATGCCTTGAATAATACCCAAAATAACTGCACTTAAAATATTTGTCATTAAATGCTCCAATATTAATTTTTGGGAAATTCGCCCATAATTTTAACTACTACTGAATCTATTCCCTTCTTTTCATACAAAGCGTCATAAAATACCGAATAAACTAATATTTTTTTAATATAATTTCTAGTCTGACTAAAAGGAATTGCCTCAATAAAAAGCTCTTTTGACAAATGTCCATAACTTTTTTCCCATTTCCTAACATTACCAATACCCCCATTGTAAGATGCAAGAGCCTTATAAAGACTACCAGTTGTGGATATTCTTTTTTTTAAATAATATGTTCCAATTATTACATTATCTTTTGGGATCTTTAAATCATAATTAAAATACTTAAGTTCCTTAGAAATATCGTTTGCTGTTGATGGCATAACCTGCATAAGACCAACAGCACCGGGTTTTGAAACAGCATTTTTCTCAAAGCTGCTCTCTGCTTTTATTAAAGAAAATACAACACTGGTTTCAAGCCCTCGCCTTTTAGCCCAATATTCTATCAAAGATCCATACAAATAAGGATAAAGTCTTTTATAATCATCCTTCGTTAAAGCAGATTCATCTTGATTTACAAGATAATTAATCACAAGAGTTGCATCATAATAATTTTCACTCTTTAAAAGTTCATCATATACTTTTCGATAAAAATCGAGTGAAAATTTATACCCATTCCTAAAATCCTCAGAAATAAACCCTCTAACATAATCACAAAGATTGAACTTTAAAAACCCTTCCAAAAAAATCTCATAATCAGATTGCTCATACTTAATATCAGATCTATTTGTAAAAAATTCATCAATATTTTGATCTAATAAGTACCTGCTCATAAATGAAGAATAAGACCATTTATCATAATTAATAGCAGAATGCAAAAGACTCTTGTATTCTCCGCTTACGTTATTAGATTTAATTAATTTATGATATATAAGCCTTGCATTAATAAAAGCTAGCTTAGACAAAATAGAATTAGACATAACTTTTTGAGCATTAGAATAAAGCTTATAAAGATTATCATAATCCTCAAGCTGAATTGATTCCAAAATATAATCTTCTAAAATCTTAATAAAAGTAGAATTTCTTTTATCGCTCTCAGTATAAAACTTGGCTACACTTTCGGCAAAATAATCCCTTGCACTCTTAGTAAAAATTAAATTACTAAAAGCAGTATTAAGCAAATCAAGCCTATTAACCTCATTATTAAGATTTAAATCTTCAAGATATTCTTTTAAAAGAAGAAGTCCTGAATTATTTTTTTTCCTAAGATTTAGAATACCTAAATAATAATTCTTATATTTGCTCTTTATTTTACTAAAAAATGTTAAAGCATTTGAAACTTTGCCAGAACTAATAAAAGCCTTATAAATATCACTTAATACAGTGTTATTGTCATAATAATCATTTAGGCCATTTTTATTTAGCATATTTATTGCACTATTAAAATTACCATTTGCCACTTCATACTTAAATCTAACAAGATTTAAAAAATTTGTATCAAAGTACTTAGACTTATTTTCGATAATAAAATAATCATAAGCTCTTACATGTAAAGAATTTGCAGGTAAATTCTCAAAAAGTTCATTAAAATAAATTTTTGACTCACTTACATTAGAAAGATTAAGATAAAGAGCTGCCTTTAATAAAATATTTTCATTTTCCTGATAATCAGAAAATTTCATCTTATCAAGCTTATTTAAAAGGCTAAGCGCCTTATCGTTTTTCTTTTGCCAATAAAGGCTTTTAAAATATCCCAATATAATAAATTTATTATTTTCGTATTTTTTATAAAGCCTCTCTCCAATCAATTCAGATGCAAAATACTCTTTTATTGAGTTAAAATATTCAATAAGCTTAATTCCAGCAAATTGGGATGCAATACTATCCCCATTAGCTATGGCCTTTTTCATATACTCTACAAATTTCTCTTCAAATCCTATTTTTTTAAACAAGTAAGCAATATATATATAAGAACTTGAATCTATATTAAAATGCTTATCAAAATTTTTTTTTGAATAATCAAAGTTCCATAACCAATTCAAATTATTTAAATCAAACTCTTTTGAATGTGCCTTAATAAAATCATTGCCTGAGATTTCTTTTTTTGCAAAGCAAGAAACTAAGCTTAAAAATAAAAAAAGAAAAAGAAAATTTCGTAATACACAAAAACTTCTATTAAGCATATTGATCTTTTTCATACCTATCGATTCTGTTTTTATCATATTCAAAGCAATATGAAACAAAATCTCTAGGTTTTAAAATTTTTGAAAAAACTAAAAACAAAGAAAAAAATATCAAAAGAAAAAGAGAAATAAGACTCAAATATAGCATAGGAGAATGAACCATTCCCTCACTTGAATTTAATTTAAAATTACTTTTCACTACATCATTCTCAAAATCTTCTCTAAGATCTAGCTCAACATCTTCATCTGAAGTATCTACTAAATCTTTATCAATATCTGCAATAATGTCTTCAACACTTAAATCATGCAAATCTTCATCTTCTAAAGAAGATTCTTCTAAGTTTTGAAGCTCAAAATTATTAAGATTTAAAGATTTCTCGTCAATATATTCAATTTTTTTATCTTTAGAATTAAGCTCTTTAGAATCAACATAGCTATCGCTATCATAATTATCATCAAAATCTTCAAAACCTGAATCATTTGTCTCAATTTCTTGATCTTTTTCAGTTTTTAGATCTAAAGAATTAATAGTAGGAATACTTATATCAGAAGCATCTTTTTTGACAAAATCATCTTTTTCTTCAAAATTTAAATCAAACTCAGAATCTAAACTTTCAACAGACAAATCATCAATGTCACTTTTAAAATCATTTAAAGAGTCATTCTTATTAGATACTTTAAAATTTTGATTAAAATCTACAAGGCTTAAATCAAACTTCGATTTATCTTGAATCCCATCAGATTCACTATAAACATAAAGTATTTCATCCATAACTTTAAAATAAACATTGACACTTAAGCTTTCCTTTTTTAAATTATCCAAGAAAAAAGAACCAACTAAAAAAGAATCTGAAAAATCTTCATATTCACTAATATAAAAATTCAATTTAATGCTGGTATCACCTGCAACTTTGCCCAATATTATTCTCTTAACGGAACTATCATCTAAATTTAAAACCGAATAATACTCATTATTAGATAATTTTATCGCTAAAAACCCTTTCAAAAATCACAACCTCTTTGCTTTGTTAATTTTATCAAAACCAAACTTATACACTAATTATAGTTATCATTATTATTATAACTATAATATAATATAAATAATGTGATATTCAACTTACAAATTACTTTTATTCTAAGTAAATAACTTTAACTTTTATTAAAAGTAACTATGGTGATGCAAATTAATGGAATATTTTTAATTTAGGAGCAATACGAGTGTTGTCACTATTTATAGTAATCTCTTCATTGACAGTATTTATTTTAGTGTTTTTATTTTTTAAAATAGCATTAAAACTTACAATAGGTAAAACTATGGGGAAAATCAAAAAAGATGACGAGAGAACGCAAAAATTAATCGAAAGAGCAATTTCTTTATTAAAAACAAATCCAAACGAAATAAGTGCCCTTGAAACTTTAAATAATTACTACTATAAAAATAAAGACCATGAAAATGGCATAAAATATGCAAAAAAATTATGCCAATTAATAGAAGATAACCCAATAAACCAAGAAATAAACACATTTAAAGCTTTTTTAAGCTATGGATTTTATAATCTTAAAAGAAATTTTAACAGAGAAGCCTTAGAATATTTAAGAAAAGCTTTTATGATAAAAAAAACAGACGAAGATGCAAATTATTATCTTGGTATAGCATTCTTAAAAAACGAAATGTATAAAGAAGCTTTATACTATCTTAAAAAAGTCCACAATTTTAATAAAAATAACAAAGATATCTTAAAACACCTGGGAATAACTTTATTTAATCTGGAAAGCTACAGACAGGCTGTCATAATATTTAACAATATAAAAAAAACCATACAAGACGACACTGAAGCTCTTTTAGCATATGCTAAGTCTTTATCAAAAATGAATCAAGATCATCTAGCACTAGAGATTGCTAATAAAATAAAACAAAAAGACGGAATGACTTATGAGGCTTTATTGATTACATCTGAGATTCATTCAAAAAACAAAGAATTAGAACTATTAGAGCAAAATATTAAAGAAATAATAAAAGTAAAACCTGACTTACCTAAAAAAATTTTCCTTGAATTATTTTATAATCTTGGAGAACTTCAAATCTCTGTTGAAAATTATCAAAAAGCTACAGAAGCTTTTACAAAAGTTGAAGAGATTGATCCAAATTATAAAAATATTAAAGAAAAATTAGAATTTAGCAAAAGGTTAAACGAAAACATAGCTCTAAGAATATATTTACGCAGTTCAAAAGAAAATTTTGAAAAAATAGCAAATGAAATTATTTTAAAACTATATTTAAATAAATTTCAAATAAGAGATTCTAAAATAAACGAAATAACATCACAATTTATTGATATAAACTTTCACTTAGCTAACAATCAGTGGGAAGAAAATTTAATAGTGCGCTTTGTAAGAACTGAACAAGATACTTTTGGTGAATTATTCTTAAAAGATTTCATTTCAAAAATAAAAGAAAATAAAATAAAAGGACTCTGCATTGCTCCATCAAGATTCTCTTTAAAGGCCAAACAAATGATTGAAGGAAGGCTTATTGATCTAGTAGAAGGCAAAAAACTAACTCAAATACTTAAAAAAATTAACATATCTAAATACACATGAAAAACATTATCTTAAATATTTCATAGGATTTTCAGTTTTTCCATTCTTAAAAATGGTAAAATGCAGATGATTACCCGTACTATAGCCAGTGCTTCCCATATAACCTATTACTGTTCCCATGGAAACTTTTTTTCCAACCTTAACAGCAAAAGAATTCAAATGCGCATATAAAGTTTGAAATCCGTTGCTGTGAGAAATAACAATATATTTTCCATAACCTCCTGCATTAAATCCCACAGTTACAACAATGCCTTCTCTTGAAGCCTTAATAGGGGTATTAGCTAAATTTGCAATATCTATTCCATTGTGAAAACTAATAACTCCTGTAAACGGATCTGGCCGATAACCATACCCTGAAGTAATAACGCCCTGCACAGGATAAATAAAAGTTTCTCCCAATACCTCTTTTAAAAAGTCTTTGGGCAATCTTCCTCCAGGAATAAACAATTTTTGCCCTAAAAATACAACTTCACTATCAAGATTATTAGAATCTAAAATATCAACCTTAGGAACATTATAAGCACTAGCTATAGATGAAATAGAGTCATTTTTTTTAACAACATAAACAATTCCTTTCATATTAGGAACTTTAATAATTGAATTTGGCTTTATATTTCTTACATCTTTAATTTCATTAAAAGAAATTAAAGTTTCACTAGTTATTTGATATCTAGCTGCAACATGTGAAAGCGTTTCTCCAGGCTTAATTTTATGTTCAAATACCTTTAATACAAAATTTTTTTTAAATCCAGGAACATTTGCAGAAACATTGGATTCGGGCAAATAACTACTAATTTGAGCTATATCTTGATCGCTATAATATAAAAATGTATCAATAAAATAATCTTTGGGTAAAGAAAGTCTATTAAAAAAAATATATGAACCATAATAATAATAAAAAATGTTAATATAAAATGTTAATATAAAAATAAAAATTATTGCATTAAGCTTAAAAGCAAGCTTATAATCGAATTTTACACTAAAAATATCAAAAACTTTCTCTCTTAAACTCTTGTAATAATATTTATATTCATAATGGTTAATATTTTGTATTTTAAGCTTATAGAAAAATAAAAAAACTTTTTTAAGAAAATTGATTTTTTTTTTAAAAAAATTCTTAAACTTGAAAACTTTTTTTCTTCTTTTGCCAATATTAGAAATATTTGTAAAATCTTTTAATTCAAAATTAACATTCTTTTTGTTATTGAATAAAAATTTTTTTTTACGTTTTTCTACCCTTTGCTTTTTTTTTGGTATAATCATAATATGCTATTTCATTATACAATAGAAAATTGCATTTGAATGAAAGCATCGTTTAAAAGTTATGAGAATATTTAAAGCTCACAAATACGGACTAGTGTCGATTTTAGTCGCTTGCTTATTTTTAATAACCTTAATAAAGTTATTCTTATCATTTTACATAGTAAAAGGAGAATCAATGACTCCAACAATATTTGACAAAAATTGGATTGTAAATCACAAGTTTGCATATGGAATTAGACTCAACAATCGCCAAAAATACCTTTTATTATGGAAAAACCCCCAAAAAAATGAAATGGTACTCATTAAAGATCCTATAACAAACAAAATTGTCATTAAAAAAATTTTTGCAATTCCGGGAGAAAAATTTAAACAAATAGAAAAAAATAAAATATGCATACATGATTTAAACTTTAAAATAGATGAAAATATTTTTAAAAAAAATACTAAAAAAATTCCTGAAGACCACTATTTAGTTATAGGAGAAAACAAACAGATCTCATTAGACTCAAGAGATTATGGATTTATAAAAATTGATAATATATTGGGAAAAATAATTTATTACTTTTAAAAAAAATATCTTTGTTTTTTCTAGTTTTTAATCAACAATGCTTGTAAAAGTATTCGAAAGACTTTCTTTTGCTACATCGTCAGAAGAACTTGTAATTTTTATTTCAATAAAATTAGAAGAATTGGTCTCTAAATCTTTAGCATTAACACTCAAAATACCACTTTCATTTAAAGTAAAAAGTACCTCTATTTTGGGAATTCCTTTTAAAGCTTTTTGAATATTACCAAAGCAAAACCTGCCTATAGAATAATTCAAAGAGGCTTTTTTATATTCACCTTGAAGTATGTGAATCTCAATTTCATCTTGATAATCATTGGTAGTAGTAAATAGTCTACTCCTAGAAATTGGTAAAGCAGTATTTCTCTCTATTAAAGTAAAAAATTCATTATCCTTTATCTCAAGTCCAAGAGAATAAGGAGTAACATCCTTAAACTTGATAACAGGATCATTTTTAGAAAGACTAAAAGCATGAATACCTGCACCAATAGCTACAACCTCATCTTGATTTAAAGCATCTAAAATTGTAGCAGAAGGAAAAGATTCCTTTAAAACTTTTTCAATCAAAGGAATCCTTGTTGAACCACCAGAAAGTATGATTTTTGAAACACTACTAATATCAACCCCAGAATCAGCGATACATTCCATAGATAACTGAATAGTTTTGTCAATACATTCACTTATCATTGAATTAAATTCATCCCTTTTAAGATTATAATTTAAATGCTTACCATCAAGGAAAAGCAAAGTAATGTCAACCTCTTCCATAATAGATAAATTTTTTTTACCCTCTTCGATTCGTTCTCTTAACTGCTCTAGAAGAAAAATATCTTCTAGATTAAAATCAGGATATTCATTTTTAAAACTATTTAAAACATGCTTTTCAATTATCTTATTAAAGTCATTACCTCCAAGTCGACTTTGCCCTTTAACAGAAAGAACAGTATAGGTATCACCTTGTTTTTCCATAAGAGTTACATCAAAAGTTCCACCCCCAAGATCATAAATAAGAAAAATTCCATCAATCTGTCTTTCAAAGGCATAAGCAATAGCAGCTGCAGTTGGTTCATTAAGTATGGCCTTACAATTCAAACCAGCAAAATTTGCAGCCTCAACAACACATCTTCTTTGAATCTCGGAAAAATATGCAGGAACTGTTATTACAGCATTTTCAATCTCTTCATCTAAAAATTTTTCAGCGTTCTTTTTAACACTAGAGAGCAAATGTGCTGAAATATATTCTGCTTTATAAAATTCACCATCTACGTTATAAAAATTATTAGAACCTATATTGGTCTTAAAATCATAAAATGTTTTTTGAGGATTAACCAATATTTGATTTTTAGCAGCACTTCCAACAAGAACATCCTTACCTGAAAAAGAAACAATAGAAGGAGTCATTCGTTCACCCATTTCATTTAATATTATTTTAGAACTAATATCAAAACACGATGCTACAGTATTTGTGGTTCCAAGATCAATACCTATCCACTTTTTCATGAATACCTCCTCTATGTATTGAAATAATTAGCTCAACCTCACCCAGATCCAACTTAAACTTTTTAGCAATAGCTTCAAAAGACATACCTTGTTCATGAAGTAAAATAATCTGATTGCGAACATTATAACTTTCTTTTATTATATTTTTTTCAATAGTAGGCATAGAATAATCCAAATTACTTTTATAAATTCCATCATTTTTCGATCCAAAATTAGAAGGACTACTGCCAGGAATAGAACTGTTGTTAAACCCTAACAACCTCTGATCAAGAATTTCAATTCTCTCATCAACCTCTTTAATGATTCTATTTAAACTTTCAATTTTTATTTCAATAATATTGATATTTCTATCCGTAGCCTGATTAATTTCAATAATTGTTTTATCTACCTCGCTTTTGAATTTTCTAAGTATGCTATTAGATTTTATTTTCAAATTAACATACACATGAAAATATATAAAAATAAATATAATTAAAATAAGATGAAAAACAATAAACATATAAAAACCCTAAAACACTTTATCTCTTAATATTAACATTTCTACCAATTTTAGGATCTTCAAATTTATCAGAATATAAACTAAGCATTACCCTATCTTCATTCTTATTTTTTTTAATTGGAAACGAAAGCAAATAATCATCCTCTACCTTATTAACTGCACATACATTACTAACCTCAGAATCAGTATGACAATCCCTTAAAAATCTAAATCTAACATTTTGATTAATTTTTAATCTTTTGCGCTTTTCACTTTCACTTAAAAATTGTCTGGCTTTAAAAGGTCCAACAACAGACATTTTAAAAACTTCAAATGTATCCATATACAAATCCTTATATTAAAGATCATTTACCCAGACTTAAAAGGAATATAGGTCATAACTTTAATATAATTATCATCCTCTATAAAAGTAACGTTATTATAATCTTTTGCAAGCTCATAAAAAGCATTTTTAATATAAAGCTTAACACCTGAACAAGCTATATTTTCAACAGAGACTTTACCATCTATCTTAGTATTTTCAAGCGCATTTTGCAAATCAATTCGCTTAGCTTCTATCATTTTTATTTCCATCCTAAGAATTTTACTCTCATTAACAAATTCATTATAACTATCAATTTTTAAGGATTTTTCTGATTTATCTGTAATAAGCACAATATTTTTTTTTTAAAGCAACAATATCTTTGGTCAAAACTTCTAATCGCTTTTCAATCTTTTCAAGATGACTAGTAAACCTAGTTAGTAAATCCTTAATTTCAGGATCATAACCAACATCAATGCAAGTTTCACAACTTCTATCAGAGCCTATAGAATACGCCCTAACCTCTTCTTTGGCACAAACATTAGAACCAACTATTTTAGATTTTTTGCCGATACAAAGAACTCTCTTTTTAGAAGAAACTGAAGAATTCACAATACCTCTTAAAACTTCAACTTCCCCACCACAATTTAAAATAACATTTTCTAAAAACTTAGCCCTAACACTACCCCGTGCATAAATTTTAGAATCACCCTTACCATTTACACCACTATGAAAAATAATAGACCCATCCGTTTTTAAATTGCACCGCCCCACCAATCCTTTCACTTCTATTCCACTTTTAGCCATAATATTGTATCCATCTAAAACATTGCCTTGCACAATAACCATACCATTATTTACTATATCCCCAGTAGCAGGTCCAACATCACCTTTGACTAAATAAATATTATGAACAGATATTACACCATCTGAAACAGACATATACCCATTACATTTTGCCCGAATTTTATAACCATCTCTAAAAGTATTCTCACCCAAAATAAAATTAATATCCTGTCCGCTTTCTGATTTTAACACTTTTCCAAAAACAGTATAACCATCTACACCCTTGCCAAAAGGAATAATTCTCGCCAACTCTTCACCTTCAATTACATTTCTAAATCCTATGCTTGAAATCTCATACTCGCCAAGCCTATTATTTTCATCAACAATAAAATCAATATAAGAATCCTTGCCCCTTACCGGCTCTAGACCTTTTGCAAGTTCAACAGGCTCACCATAAACAGGATAATCCACAAATTTTGCTACTTTATCCTTAAGTATTGCAATATCTATTACCCCATATTTCCTAAGAATATTGAAAATATCTTGTGCAAAAATTTCAGCTCCATTAATTCCAGGCGCAGTAAATTCAATGGTAACTGACATTGAATTTTCTGATATTTGAACCATCATAGTAACATTTTCAGAAGGATCAGATTCAAAATCAGCAATTTTTTCATAATATCCACTAGCATTCTCAACTATACCTTTCACAATATCTTTATTGAAATTTTCAATATTGCTATGTAATTCTAATTTAGAAATAATATCTTGATGCTTAATAGGAATTCCTTGTCCTTTTGGTGAGATAACCTTTAGAAATACGCCCTTTGAAGATTTCCTGATAAAAAATTCGCCATCTGCTGAAATCACTTCTTCTTCTCCTGAATCATTTTTTGAATCAAGAGACACTTTAGGATTGCCAGAAGAATTCTTATAGGCAACTATTTTCCATTTTTTCTTCCCATATCCCAATATGCCATTACTACCTTTTAACAAAATCTCATAGTCTAACTCTTTATAAGGCACTGAAAGCTCCAAAGAAGCATCATTTAAAGCCTCTTCAAGAGTATCAGCTTCTATTTCCATTAAATCGACATTATTTTCTCTTTCTAAGTAAGATCGCATCTTATCACAAAGTTCAGAAAAACTTATAACCCTGTCGTCCATATTTATTCCTTTTTGCTCATTAAAGTTTTAATAGCATCTGCAACAACTTTTGGATCATTGTTCTCAATAAATGACATTTTTTTATTTTTGTCACTCCCCCTATTTATATCTTCCGTATCAAATTTATAATTTTTAACCTCTTCCATAAAATCAACACCACCACTGCTATTTTGAGAATTTTCATAAAGAGAATTTTTATTTTGAAAATCAAGGCTCTCTTTAAACTCCTTATCACCCTTCTTATCATCTTGAGGCTTATTTCCCATATCTCCAGACAATTCCGTTGAAAAAAGATTTGATAAATATTTCTTATAGATATACTCAATCAAAAGCCCAATAACAAAAAAAAATACAAACTGTAACAAAGATCTATTTAAGATTGTAAAAAATGATAAACCACAAAACAAGCCTAAAGCCGCTGAAATAAGCAACGCTGACGCACTAGTTAATAAAATATACTTTAATTCCCTACTTAAAAACATAATGTCTTATTCCACACCAAAAAATCTTAATATAAAACCTATAACCCCTCTTCTTTTTCTGTTATCTAGAGAAACCTCCTCAAGGGTGGCAACAATAGAATCAAGACAATAACTAGCTTTACTATTTGGATTTACCAAAATAAAAGGTTTTTGCTTAAAAACAGAGCTTCTAATGTTTTGATCCTCATAAATATGACCCAAATAATCAATATTTAAATTTAAAAATTGCCCCGAAATATCTATAACCTTTTTAGCAACTCCCTTAGCCTCACTAACATTAGCTACTCTATTAACAATAAGCCTTAAATTTTTTAAATTCTCCATCTTATAAGACAAAACCTTTATTATTCCATAAGCATCGGTAATAGAAGTAGGCTCTGGAGTAGTAACAATAACAACATCGTCACTGGAAAGCAAAAACGAAATAACTTGTCTCGAAATTCCAGCACTCGTATCTATTACAACTATATCATATTCATATATTTTTAATAATTCCTTTATAAATTTATTAACATCAACATCAGAAAGATCTAAAAGCTCCATTGTACCAGAAGCACCAGCCAAAAGATCAATGTTGTACTCTGTCTTTGTTATTACTTCTCTGATATCACGACTTTGAGCGATCATATGATATATACTATACTTAGGAATAACTCCAAGCAAAATATTAACATTAGCCATTCCAATATCAGCATCAAGTATTAATACCTTTTTGCCAAGCTCAGAATATTTAAGAGCAAGCCCAATTGCAATATTGCTTTTACCAACACCACCTTTGCCACTACTAACAGCAATAAATCTTGTTTTACTATTTTGAACTTTTTCATCAACTGAAAAATTCAATTTACCATTTAATCTCATCATATCTCTTAAACTTTGAGCTTGATCTTCCATTATAACTTTCCTTAATAATAAGATTTACTTTTTATCTTCTTAATAAACTCTGAATCATCGCTTATTCTGTAGCCATTTATTCTTCTAATAAAAGTAAGTGGTTCTGCAACGCTGATATTATGAGGAACAATTTGCCCATCCGTAACATAAGAAACTACTTTCTTCATTTCATAAATCAAACTTATCAAATTTCCAACACAAGTAGTTTCATCCACTTTGGTAAAAATCACAGTTTTATAATTAAAAGGTGAGAATTGGTGAAATATTTCTTTGACATCTGCTGTTTTTGTAGTAGAGCTGACAGCCAAATGAAATTCGGCATCCCTTCCACAAGCATTAAGAAGCTCCTTCATCTCAGCAAGCTTCATGAAATCCTTAGGGCTTTTGCCAATTGTATCAACAAGTATAAGATCGAAATCCTTTGAATCAGTAATTTCATCTTTTAAATCTTTAAAAGACTCAATTGCTCTAACCGGAATGCCCATAATATCACCATAAGTTTGAATTTGTTTTTTAGCTCCAATACGATAATTATCAATAGTAATAATTTTAATATTTAAACTTTTAGATTCTCCATTAATACCATAAATTGCTGCGAGTTTTGCAATTGTGGTAGTCTTGCCAACACCTGTTGGACCAACTAAAATAAAAACCCTTTTCTTAAGATTATCAATAATAGATCCTGAACATTTAATTGTCTTTGCAATATACAAAACAACATCCTCTCTAACCCTCTCATAATCATCAAGATCTGACAAACTAAATTCTCTCTTAATAAACTCATTAATATCTTTAATGTAGTTTTCAGAAAAATCATTTTCTCTTAAAATGTCTTCAATTTTTGTAATTGTTGGATGATTAATATTTTCTTTTTTATGAGCAAGTTCTGTTTTAAGAGATTTAACTTCTTTAAGCACATCTTCAATTGAAGAATTTTCTTCTCTTTTAATACTTTGAAGAATCTTTCGCTTTTCATCCTCAACATTAATCTGTTGATTACCAATGTCATATCTAACATAACCTGAAACTTCAACCCAATCTTTGCTAAATAAACCTAAAATCCCTCCATGAGGAACGGTTTTATAAGTCATAACCCTAGCATTTTTACCATATTTTTTCTTAATCATTTCTATGACTTCATTATAAGTTGGACCTTTTTCCGTAAAATACTGAACCATATATTATTCTTCAACCTCTACCGTTTTAAGAACATTAACTTTAACATTTTGGGGAACCTCTAAAACAGACATAACAACAAGATCTGGAATCTCCCTGCTTGTTATCACTTTTATTATAGGTCTTGACGATTCGCTTGAAAGAATAACTGGATAAAACCCTTCTGCTTGAACTTCATTTACAATTTTGAAAAGTTCATAAATAAATTTGGTTTTTAAATTAGGATCAATTGAGCTCATAAGATCGTGATTGGATTCTACACGAGAATCAATTATTATTTGCTCAAAACCTGGGTTTAAAGTTATTACATTAAGCTCAGAATTTAAATCTAAATACCCACTAGTTATTTGTCTTCCAACTGATTGCCTACATTTTTCAATCAAGAAAAATATATCCTTGGTAATACTTGTAAAATCTGCAATTGTTTCAAAAATTGTAACCAAATTGCGAATCGAAACCTGTTCTTTCAAAAGACCTTGCAAAACCCTTTGAATTTCACCAACTGAAAAATTCTTAAGAACCTCTTCAACAATAGCTCCATAATCTTTTTTAAAAACATCAAGGGTATTTTGAACATCTTGACGAGTCAAAATTTCGTAAGAATGTCTTTTAATAAGTTCTGTCATATGAGTAGCTATAATCGAAGGAGGATCTACAACAGTATATCCTAATCTTTCAGCAGTTTCTCGCCCATCATCATTTACCCAAAGAGAAGGAAGTCCAAACGAAGGATCTTTAACAAGATCTCCATCTATTCCAGAATCAATTCCAACATTTATAACCAAAAATTTACCAAGTTTAATCTCACCTCGCCCAACTTCAACTCCCCTTAGCTTAAAAGAATAAGCATTGGGCTCAAGCCGCATATTATCAACTATTCTAATCTTAGGCACGACTATTCCAAATTCAAATGCAACCTCACGCCTTATCTTAACAATACGATCAAGTAGTTCAGAAGTTTTTGTATCATCAACTATTGGAACAAGATTATATCCAATCTCAAGAGCCAGCGGATCAAGCGGAACAACAGGGGTAACATCTTTGTCTAAATAACTTGATGCTTGCTCTTCTTCAAGTTTCATTTTTTTATCTATTTCTTCTTTATGTCTTATTCTTGAAAGAGAATAAGCTAAAAATGCAATTGACAAGCTTAAAAAAATAAGAATTAAGGTTGGAAATCCAGGAAGAAAGGCTAAAAAAAACAAAAACCCAGAAACAATCCAATAAATCCCTAAATGATTTGTGAATTGCTCAAAAATCTCACCACCAAAACTATTTTTTGAAATCGATCTAGTAACAATTAAGCCTGTAGCCGTTGAAATTAAAAGCGCCGGCAATTGGGACACAAGCCCATCACCAACTGTCAATGAAACATAATTATTAAGGGCTTGGTTAAAGTCAAGACCTTGCAAAGTTATTCCCACCAACAAACCACCAAGAATATTTATAAGGGTTATTAAAAATCCAACCTTAACATTTCCTGATACAAATTTAGAAGCTCCATCCATTGCGCCATAAAAATTTACTTCTGATTGTAAATCGTTTTTTTGCCTTGTAGCCTCTTCTTCTGTTAAATTTCCAGAACTGTAAGCGGAATCAATGGCCATTTGCTTGCCAGGAAGTGCATCAAGAGCAAACCTAGCAGCAACTTCAGCTACCCTTGTTGCTCCTTTGGTAATTACAATAAATTGAACAGCAATGATTATTATAAATATTATAAATCCAATAACAAGTCCCTGAATCCCAGAACTACCCACAACAAATGTCCCAAATGTTCTTATCATTTGTCCATCAAAATTTATACCTTTAGTTAAAATTAATCTAGTAGAAGAAATATTAAGAACGAGCCCAAAAATAGTCATCACAAGCAGTAATGTGGGAAAAATAGAGAAATCTAGAGATCTCTTAGAATAAAGAACAATTAAAATAATTAAAAGACTTATTACTAAATTAAGCGTAATCAAAACATCCAAAATAACTGCAGGAAGAGGCAAGATAAACCCAGCAACAACAAATATCAAACCAACTGAAATTATTAAATCAGACTTATTATTAAGTCCTGAATACCCTAATATGGAATTTTTTCTAGCATCCAAAAATAGAACCTCTAATTAAACTTCTTAGTAATAGAATATACTTTCACAAGAATTTTTGAAACAATTTCCCAATATTCTCTTGGAATTTCTTCATTAACCTTAACATTAGCATAAAGAGCTCTTGCAAGTAACTTATTTTCCATTAAAGGAATATTATTTTCTCTTGCAATCTTTTTAATTGTAAGAGCCATTTCATCCTGACCTTTTGCAAGTACCCTTGGAGCTAACATTGTTTCGCTATCCCACTTAATAGCAACTGCAAAATGTTCTGGATTTGTAATTACTACATCTGCTTGAGGTATAGCTACTCTTAAATTGGCACTCAAAATAACCCTCATTCTCTCTTTTATTCTAGATCGAAGTAAAGGATCACCTTCCATTTCCTTTCTTTCCTGCTTTACCTCTTCTTTTGTCATTTTCAAGCTCTCAATGTACTGAGATCTTTGAAACAAATAATCAAACACCCCTACAATTGCCAAAAACATTACTGAGAAAAAACATATCTCATAGGCAAGCACTAGCACAATAGAAATCCCAGACTGAAGTGTATACTCCGAAAGCTTAGAAATTTTGCCTATATTGTTTTCTATAATAAAATAATATATCAAGCATATTATAACAACTTTTAACAAACTTTTAAACAAATTGAAAAAAGCCCCTGCTGAAAAAAAAGAATTTTTTGCCCATCTGGAAAAATTAAAACTAATTTTATCCCACCTTGGCTCTAAAGATTTAAAAGTAATAAAAAAGCCTACTTGAATAATATTGACAAAAAAATTAACAGCCAAAGATGCGAAAAAAAACAAAACTACATACCCCATGATGGATCTAATATATGCAAAACCCATAGCATAAACACTCATATTCATAACTTCAGGAAGCTTGCTAGCATGCTCTTTAAAAACAGCTATTAAATCTAAAGCAAAATAAGAAAGCATGAAAAAAAACAATGCAAATAACAACAAAAGACTAACAGCCGTATTAATTTCAGTAGACTTTAATACTCGTCCTTCTTCTCTTGCTTTTTGCTTTTTCTGGTCAGTAGGTAATTCAGTTCTTCCCTCATCATCTGCAGAAAAAAAATCAAGGGGAATATACCAACTTTTAATCAAAAATTCATCTTTTATCATTATTTTAAAACTCTAGAAAACAATTTTAAAAAACTAGCAAGAGAATCTAGTGAAAGTTCAATCACTCTTTTTGAAGATATTGCTAAGCTTGGAAATCCAATATATAAAATTAACAACCCTAAAAATAGCGAAGTTGAAAAACTAATTATTAATAAATTAATCTGAGGCGATGATTTTGAAAGTATTCCCAATACCAGATAAAAAAGCAAAAGCAAAGACAATATTGGAAACGAAATTAATAAAGCTTTTTCAAAAAGAAATCCAAAAGACATAAGTAAAAGCTTGAAAAATTCTGAATTTTTCATATTGACTAAATGTTCAACCCTAACGTTCAAAATAGAATCATGTATACCAATCACAAAAAACCGAAGTAAAAACTCGCTTGATAAGAACAAAAGCAAAAACAAATAAGCAAAAATTTGTGAAATAATCATGCTATCTTCTTCTGAAAAAACATCAAAAATATTTGCATAAGCAAGTCCAATTTGATTAGAAAAGAAAAATCCAACTAAATGAAAAACATTAAAAATTATATTAACAAAAAATGCCTGAATAAGGCCCAAAATAGCTTCTCCTAATAAAATTAGCGCAAAAGCAAGCATATTGTCTAAAGGATAAATAATTTTAATCTTTTCAACAACAATTACAGAGAGAATCAAAGAAAAGAAAAAATTAAAATATCCTATTTTTATTGTTGAAAAAAATGGAGAAAATTTTAAAAACATAAAAATTCTAACTAACACAGGCAAAATTGTAAAAGATTTTAAAACCAAAAAACTTAAATTCAAAATTTCATCCCAATAGTGCAATTAGTCATAAATTAAACATTTTGCAATTGACTAAAAATCATATAAGTAAACTGCATAAGCTTATTCAAAATCCAAGGCCCAAAAATCACAATGGTTAAAAGTATAACAATAATCTTTGGAATAAAACTCAAAGTTTGATCTTGAATTGAAGTAATAGCTTGAAAAATTGAAATCAAAAGACCAACTATAAGAGCTATAACCAACATTGGAGCTGATAAAATAATAATGTTTTCAATAGAAATTCTAATTAAATAAAGAATGTGTCCTGCAGTCATATATAACCTTACATAAAACTTTTAATAAGACCACTAGTAATCAAAGTCCAACCATCTACCATTACAAAAAGAATGAGCTTAAAAGGCAAAGATATCATCACAGGGGGCAACATTATCATACCCATAGCCATTAAAACAGAAGCAACAATAATATCTAAAACTATAAAAGGCAAAAATATTAAAATTCCCATCTTGAAAGCCACTTTAAGCTCATGCAAAATAAAAGCTGCAATTAAAACATGTGTTGGCACTTCGCTAAAATTTTTAGGTCGATCATAATTACTCATACTCATAAATAATCTAATCTCTTCATGTCGTCCATCAGACATCTGTTTATACATAAAAATTCTAAGAGGAGCAATTCCTTTGTTATAAAATTCATCAAAATTTATTTTTGATTCTTTAAGGGGTAAATAAGCTTGCTCATATATAGAATTAAAAGTTGGCCACATGGTAAAAATGGTTAAAAATAACGCCAATCCCATTACTATCTGAGTAGGAGGAGATTGTTGAAGAGATAAAGCACGCCTAATAAAATCCAATACTATAGATATTCGCAAAAACGAAGTCATTAAAACTAAAAACGCTGGAGAAAGCGTAATAATAGTTAACAGAATTAAAAGCTGCAAAGAAAAAGCTATCTCTGAACCACCAATACTGTCAAAATTTAAAAACGGGAAATTAAGACCATTAGTAGTCTGCAAAGATTTTGTTTGAGCAAAAGATAACCTTGTTACACTAAAAAATAAAAAAAAATTAAAACACTTTCTCAAAACAAACCCTCTAAAATTTTTTTAATCTATCTTGTTTATCCTTAAGTGAAGTCTCAATTTTCTCCTCAAATTTAACATAATCATTCCCAGAAAAAGGAATCTCTTCTTTTTTGAGCAACATTTTCTTAAAGATTGATTGAAAAGAATCTTTCTTGACAGAATCATTAATTTTGCTAAGCTTAAGCTTTAAATCCTCCAGTTCTTCTTCAGATTTAATCTCTTTAAGCAAGGTAGAAGAATTATTAGAAATCAAAAATATATAAACATTGTCTAATATACTTATGATTCTTATTGAATTTTTAATATCTATCTCGTAAAAAACAAGCTCCTTAATTAAATTAGAATTTTGCTCATATTTGATTTTTTTTGAATAAAAAATCAATTTCTTTAATAAAAAAAAGATAAAAAAAACAATAAGTAAAAATAAAACTATCTTAACCAAATCCGAAATATTAAAAAGAGAAACTGTCTGAGCATTACCATTGCCAGCAAAATTTACCTTATCTTCTTCAAAAATTGGCAAGCTAGATTCATTTTCTAAATCATAAGATACTGAATTTACCTGCTCTTGTGAATTAGCATATGTAAAAAAATTAAAAAACGCTAAAAAAACTAAAAATTTGTTATTCATTTTTAGTTTTAATTATCTCAGTAATTCTAACTCCAAAATTTTCATCAATTACAACTACTTCTCCCCTAGCAACTATTTTACCGTTTACTAAAATATCCACAGGCTCACCAGCAAGTTTATCAAGAGTAATAATTGTTCCTTCAGACATGCCAAGTATGTCTTTTATTTTGCGCTCTGTTCTTCCAAGCTCTACAGTAAGCCGCATAGAAACATCCATTAAAAGCCCAAAATTACTAGGATCAACTCCTTCTGGCAAAGTGTCAATTAAATCAGGAAGCTTAACTCCCTTTATTTCTGGCTTTTCTACATTATCGCTTTTTTCATCTACGCTCATAATTTAACCTCTTAATAATTTAAGTTTTAATAAATAAAATAACTATCACTCAACCTCTTCTGTAAGCTCTTTTAATAAATCAAACCCTTTTATATCTCCAATTTTTTCTGTAATTTGTACTGAAACTTTATTTCCCATTAAGCCCATTCTACATTTAAACTTTTCTTTAGTACCAACTTTCAAAGTTAAATCTTTATTTATTAGAGAAGATTCAAGATTTAAAACATCACCTTTCTCAAGCGATAAAATTTCTCTTACTTTAAGTCTAACTTCCCCTATTTCTGCCACCAAAGGCATCGCTGTATTTTCCAACTTCTCACGCAAAGCATCAAGATTCTCACTGGTAGTTCCAACCCCAATCAAAGAATGCCAATATCTTGTTGATAATTTTGAAACAATAGGCTCTATAGTAATATAAGGCAAACAAAAATTCATAAGCCCTTCTACTTTTCCTATTTTAACCTCAAGAGTTACTAAAATAATCATTTCTGTAGGAGGAACTATTTGAGCAAACTGTGGATTGACCTCAATATGCCCAAATCTTGGCCTTAAATCAACCACTTGAGACCAAGCCTCTCTCATATTAGCAAGTATACGAATAATAACGCTTTCCATAACAGACTGCTCAATTTCTGTTAAATCTCTACTCTTATCTTTAATCGTATCTCCATCTCCACCAAAAAGCCTATCTACTATGGCAAATGCTATTGTTGGATCAACTTCAAAAATAGCAGATCCTTTAAGAGGATCCATATTTATTATTGCTAAAGTTGTAGGATTGGGTATTGACCTAATAAACTCCTCATAGGTTAATTGGTCAACTGAAGCTACATGAACATGAACCATTTTCCTCAAAAGAGCAGAAAGTGAGGTTGTAGTATACCTGGCAAATGCCTCATGAAAACTTGAAACTGTTCTAACTTGCTCTTTTGAAAATTTATCTGGCCTTTTAAAGTCATAAACCTTAACTTTTTGCTTTTTGCCTGTAGGGCTAGATATAACATTAGAAAGGGACTCGTCTAAGGATAAACTTTCAGACGAGTTGATAGACTCTAAAAGACTATCTATATCATCTTGAGATAAAGCTCCTGGGTTGTTTGCCATCTAAAATTCCTTTAAATTTAAAATTCTTTTAAATTTATTACATATCAAAAATATCAATTTGGGTTAATGCTATTTCTTTTATTTCTCCATTTCTAAGAATACTATTAATTCTTGCCTTAATTTCTGCTTTTATTTGACTTTCATTCTTTATTTCTTGACCAGTTCTTTGACTAAAATATTCTCTAATAATGTCTTTTAAACGCACTTTTTGCCTTCCAAGCTCATTGAGAATATTGACATTATTTTCTGCATATCCTAAAGCAAGCTTTACAACAAAAGTTTTCGGAGGAACATCCAAGGTGTTACCCCTAATCTCATCTATGCTTTCATACCATATAAGCATAGGTGGCTTTCCTAAGTATTCATTAGAAAAAACTGGAAAATCACTAGGAGCTCCACTTTGACTTACCACCATTTTAGACACAAAATAAGAAACAACTATCATTATTGCAACCGTAAATATTCCTATTGCAAGTATCTGTAAAATTTTTATTATAATATCAGGCAATAAACCACCTTTTCTACTAAAATTGGAATCCCCCATATCTAAATTGTCATCGTCTTTATTCGGCATAATAAAATTCCTCCCATTAATTTCTTATTTACAGTTAAAAAAATTAGTTACTGCTTAATTTCCTTAGGGAAACTTAAAGATGCATCCGTAGTAATTAATATATCAATTCTTCTATTATAAGCTCTGCCCTCGGGAGTATCGTCTGTTGCAATAGGTCTACTTCCACCAAAACCAGATACTTCAAAATTATTTTCAATGCTTTTAACATCGGATTGATCTAAATAGTTTAAAATATGTTCTAGCATATTAACAGATCTAGCAGCCGAAAGTTCCCAATTGCTTTTCCAAGGTCCATTTACATCAGTATCAATATTGTCTGTATGCCCTTCTATTTTAAAATTATAGCCTCTAGAACTTAAAACACCAATAAAAGATGCTATTTTTTGAATAGAATCCCTATTCTCTTCAAGCTTAACATCTGCACTAGCAGAATCAAAAAATGCATCCGCTGCAAGAGATATCACAATACCTCTTTCTTCTTGTCTAACTACAATATTTTTAGACTGAATCTTCTCAATAAATTCAATCATAGATTTATTTTTAGCAGTCTGAGATGCTTGTTTATTGCGCACAGTAGAAGGCAAAGACATAAAACTATTACTCAAATAAGATAATTTACTAAAATCTAAAGTTTTACCACCCTTAAAAAATCCCGCACCTGTAAAAGAAGCAGACATTATTCTTATTACGTTTTCTTGAAAAATAATATCATTTAACGAAAACATTGTAACAAAAAACACAAGCAACAAAGTAACCATGTCTCCATAAGTTAACATATAATCTGGAAATCCTTCATCACATTTTGAAGGTTTCTTAATTCGCAAAGCCATTACTCACCCCCAATGCTATTACTAAGCTGGCTTCGATCTTTGGGAGTTAAAAACGTCATTAATTTTTGCTCTAAAATCCTAGGATTATCTCCAGACTGAATTGATAAAACACCTTCAATTATCATTGTTTTTACTGCAGCCTCCTCAGTATCAATTTTTTCCAACTTAAGTTGAACAGGAGTAAACATTAAATTTGCCATTATAGTTCCATAAAGAGTTGTAATAAGAGCAACAGCCATAGAAGAACCAAGCGCAGATTTATCCTCTAGATTGCCAAGAAGAGCTACAAGCCCAATAAGAGTACCCGTCATACCAAAAGCTGGAGCAAGCTTTGCCCAAGTTTTAAAAAGATCTGAACCAACTTTATGCCTTTCTTGCATTTGATCAAGCTCTAAATAAAGCATAGTTCTAATTACTTCAGGATCCGCACCATCAACAACAAGCCTCATCCCCGACTTAAAAAATGGATCATTAATTTGTTCAAGTTCATCATCAAGAGATAAAAGACCTTCTTTTCTAGCCTTTTCTGAAAGCTCTACTAATATTTTTATAATGGAAACCTTAGCATATGAATTTCTTCTAAAGAAAAATCCCAAATACGTTGGAATTTTTTTTACAGCAACAACTTCTGATGAAGCCATAAGAGCAGAAAAAGATCCAACAACAGTAATAAAAACAGAGCTTAAATCCCAAAAAACACCAAGTCCTGTAGGAGTGAATGCCATAGAAATTAAAATAGCTCCAAATCCAACCCCCCACCCAAGTATACTAGCTAAATTCATAATTCAACGCCCCCATTTCCTTCTTCTAAAATTTTTTCAAAAGAAGCAACTTCTTTCCTATACAACTTAATCCTATTAACCACCTCTTCAACTTTTTCTTTCACAATCAACTTCTTACCGTTCATAAGAAGAATTGTGGTATCGGGATTAGCCTCAATACTTTCAATATGATAAGGATTTAAATAATATCCATCACCATTAAGCTTAGTTACAAAAATCATATCCTAAAAAACAATCTTAGATTAATTTTTCAATCTTACAAGTTCTTGCAACAATTGATCAGAGGTGGTAATGGTTTTGGCGTTTGCCTGAAATCCTCTTTGGGTTACTATCATATCTGTAAACTGCTCTGCAAGATCAACATTAGCCATTTCTAAAACACCAGATCTAATATCACCAAGTCCAGCAAGTCCGGTTTCGCCTATTCTAGCTTGACCTGAATTGCTTGTTTCTACAAAATTAGTATCACCTGCTTTTGCAAGTCCCCCGGGATTCATAAAAGAAGCAAGAGCAATTTTACCAAGATCTCGTCTTATACCATTTGAATAAATGCCAACTATAACACCATTTTGATCAATTTCATAATTCTCCATATATCCCATACCATATCCATCCTGAATAATGGCCTTTGTGCTACTAGAATCAGCAAACTGAGTAATTGAATCAGTATAGCTTCCAATTGTTCCTAATTTCAAATTTACAGTTTGCTGCTCACCAACTTCACCTACATTTGCACCCAAAACATTAAATGTTATAGGAATTTGAAGAATATCTCCTTTCTGACCTGGCTGACCATTTAAAGACGCCAATGCTCCTTCATTGTCAAACCCAAGTGTAAAACTTGAATTTTGTTCACCATTTATTAACACTGTTGCATTCCATAAATTAGGCGTATTTAAATCTTTTACAACTCTAAGTTCAAGAACACTAACATTTCCAAAGCTGTCATACAATGATTTATTGACAACCCAAGTTCCACGTGCAATATCTGCAGGACTTGCACCTTCTTGAATTAAGGGCAATCTCTTATCAAGATTACAAGCAAAAGTAACATTTTTGGTAGACTTTGCCCCCTCTTTATCTCCAATAGGAATAATCAAATCCTCAATATCAGAAGCTGTATTTATAACCCTTTCACCTTCTAAATCTCTTGCCATCCAACCTTGAATTCGCATTCCATTTGCAGGATTTACAAGATGCCTATCAGAGTCCACATCAAAAGCACCAGCTCTCGTATAAAACAAATTTTTACCTTCTTTTAAAATAAAAAATCCATTGCCACTAACCCCAAGATCAGATGCTTTTTGAGTGCTTTGAAAAGCTCCTTGAGTGTGAATAGTGTCAATTGAAGCAACATTCATGCCCAATCCAACTTGCTTGGGATTAGTCCCACCACGAGTATCAGTAGGACGAGAAGCTCCAGAAATAGATTGCAATATCATGTCCTGAAAATTTACTCTTCCTTTTTTAAAGCCAATTGTATTTACATTAGCTATATTGTTACCAACAACATCCATTCTTGTTTGATGATTCTGAAGCCCAGAAACACCAGAATATAAAGATCTCATCATATAATTACTCCTCCAAACCTACCGATAATATGTTTTTATATGCATAATAATTACCATTAACCATAACTTGAGGTATTGCGCCTGCCTTAATGTTTGTGACACGACCCTCAACAATCTCCCCATCACCATGTTGGAATTTAATTACTTTCCCTAATAAATCCAAATCTTTTCTTATTTCCAAAGAAGATGAAAGTTTTTCAAATGACTTACTCATATTAGTCATTTGCTCAAGAGCCGAAAATTGTGCCATTTGAGCAATAAATTCCTTGTCTTTCATCGGATTTGTAGGATCTTGATACCTAAGTTGAGTAATAAGCAACTTTAAAAAATCGTCCTTGCCAAGATTAACCTTATTAGATATATTCTCAACATTAAAATCTATTTTTTTTTTAACTTTACTACCAATACTTAAATTAGAAACATTTTCCAAAGCGTTTATTTTATTCACTTAACTCTACCCTCTAAACAATTAAATTAACATTTTTATCTACATCGTAAGAAAATTCAACTTCTTCTTCAATTTGAAAAAATTTATTATAACCAAAATGAAAATTTTGATCCCTAGAGTGATCTTTAAAATTTCCAGTAAAAGAATTTAAATTCTCACCCGCAAGAAAAAGATTTAAGTTAGCATTAAAACCACTCTCACCAAGCATTTTATTTAATGAATGCATATTTTGGTCAAAAAGCATTTTAACATTCTGATTATCCACTACAATTTTTCCCAATAAATTATTATTCGAATCAAGGTTTAAATTAATTCGTATACTACCAAGCTCTTTGGGCTTTAAAACCAACTTAATCTCTCCTGTATTATTCGATTTTAACACAACTTTAGCTTTATCCACAATATTTTTATTAATCTTAAGATTCCACTCCGGCTTTAAACTGCTGATAAAATCAAAACCTTCAACTTCTTTAAAGTTTTTTATATTATAATTAGCAAATTCTTCAACAAAGCCTTTAAAAGAGTCGTTTGATATTTCTTTAACCTTATACTTATCAACAAAATTTTGACCATCAATTGCATTTAAGCTAAACTTTGAAAAAACAAATTCATTATGTTCACTATTATTCTTTTTGAAGTTTTTCACATCAATGTTAATAACATTCTTTTCTTCCTTTTTGTCATTTAAGTCTATCTGATTATAATAATCATCAACAAAAGCAGTTAAAAAATCAAAACCAAAAAAAGAACTCAAGTCATTAAAAGCCAAACAAAGTCTTTCGATTTTTTCAAAAAATTTTTCTTTACCTAGTAAATCAAAATTGAATGATAAATTTTCTTTAATGCTATTTAAACCTTCAAAATCTAAAAAAACACGCATTCTAGTAATCAAAGATTTCAAATCAGAAACAAAAGCATCATTTTCAAGTTTCTTTAAGAAAAGGGATTTATTTAAAGGGGATTTTTTTAAATTTTTAGCAACAACTCCATTGTCTTTAAAAAAATTTAAAAAATCAAATATCATAAACTTTGCCTTAGCTAATTTTTTAGATTCAAAAGACATAACATTTAAAAAAGAACTTACATTTCCTCTAGATCCCATTTTAGAAACATTTAAATTTAACCCTTTAATTGTATCCAAAAGATTTAACTTGTTACCATAAGCTTTACTTAAATTTACTAAATTATTCATATACATACTACTCCAATGAACTAACAGACATTTTTCTAATCAGAATAGCAGCTTTTTTAGAATCCATAAGAGATAACCAATAAGGAACAATTGATAAACGACCCTCTTTTTTAGAAAGCTCTTCAATTTTTCGCATATAAGATATTGCAAGTTCAGGATTTAAATCCTCAAGCCGCTTAACAGCATCTTCTGGTGGCATATTCATTAAATATACAGCTGTTTGTAAAATATTTGCTTCCTCATCATTATATTTATTTATAATGTCATCTATTACCTTTTGCTTTAAATCTAAATCTTTCTGTTTTTGCTTAAGCTCGAATTCAAGCTTACTTAAGCTATCTTCTTTTAACTTTAGATCTTCTTTAAGCTTTTCAATCTGCTGATTCTTAATATCAATAGCTTCTCTTTCTTTCACAAGTCTAGCTTCATCAAGAATTATATTAGAATTATGATCAAAAACCAAAGAAGCTTCTCCTAAAAGCTTAGTTCTTACAAATTCAGGAAAATATCTTTTAGTATTATACATTCCAATAAAATTAATGAAAAATAATACAAAGAAAAATAAAATAACAATTAAAAATAGCAAAAAAAATACCCTAAAAAAGAACGATAAAAAATTATTCACTTTCATTCCTTAAATTTTGACAAACTTTATAATTTACGTGCTCATCTAACAGTAAGCTTTCCTTTTTTTCTCTATTTTTGATTATAGAATTATTTAAATCTTTTATTAATATCTTAATCTTTTTTTCTTGTCTATATTTATCCACATAAATATCATAATACTCGTTATAATGCTTTCTAAGCTCTTCAAGAATTTTAAAATTTTGGATTTTTTTACAATTTAAACAATCTATATAGCCTCTTATGTAAAGATCATTAAAGCTATTTAAGTTTTTTAAAAGATTAGGAATTCCATCTGAAAACTGATTTATTTTTGAAATTTTCTTATTTACATTCATTAAGTCTCTCTCGCTTAACTTTCTAAAATAAGTTCTAATCGTCAATATTCTATTAAGCTTTTGTTTTTTAAAGTTTAAATCATTCAAGATAATATTTCCTTTATTTCATCTTCTAAATTTTCAAAATCAAATGTTTCATTTATTCCCTGAGAAATAAAATCAATAATCTTAGGATACTTAGAAATTGCAAAATCAACATCCTTATTGGATCCTTTGAGATAAATTCCCGTTCTAATAAGATCTTCATAATCCTTATAAATAGACAATAAATTTCTAGCTTTCGTTATTAATTTTTGTTTTTCGGGGCTCATTATTCTATGAATAGATCTTGAAGTCGAACTTAAAACATTTATTGAAGGATAAATTCCCCTGTCAAACAAATCTCTGTCTAAAATAATGTGACCATCCAAAACAGCCTTAATATTATCGGCTACAGGCTCTGTAAAATCATCCCCCTCAACAAGAACAGTATAAAACCCAGTAACACTGCCCCCATTACCATTAAAGCCTGATCTCTCAAGCAAAATGGGAATTTCAACAAAAACAGAGGGCGGATAACCTTTAGCTACCGGCGGCTCCCCTAAAGAAAGAGACATCTCTCTTTTAGCATTTGCAAATCTAGTAATAGAATCAAAAAGCAAAACCACATCTTTGCCCTGCTCTCTAAAGTATTCTGCTATCATAGTAGCAACATAAGCCCCCTTATACCTTGAAATAGGCGATTCATCAGAAGTTGAAACAACTAAAACACTCTTTTTTAAACGTTCTTCACCAAGTTCATGTTCAATAAACTCATTGAGCTCTCGACCCCTTTCCCCAATAAAGGCAATAACGTTTACATCTGCATTTGAATTTTTTGCAATCATACCAAGCAAAGTAGATTTGCCAACACCAGAACCAGAAAAAATACCAACTCTTTGCCCTTTTGCAACTGGCAAAAACCCATCAAGAACTTTAACTCCTGTTAATATTTGATCTTCAAAAATACTTCTACTGATTGGATTAATTTTTTCAAAAATTAACTCTTTATAACTATTGTTCAAAAATGACCCTTTATTATCAATGGGCCTGCCAAGAGAATCAATAACTCTTCCTAAAAGCTCATCGCTAAGATTTATTTCTAGCCCTTTGTTTAAAGAATAGACTTTATTCCCAACTTCAACCCCACTAAATCCTTCATAAGTCATAAGACTAACATAAGGACCATTAAATCCTAAAACCTCTGCACACACCTTTTTGCCATTTCTTTGATCAATTAAGCACAAATCTCCAATAGCACACTGAGGTCCTAAACTTTCAACTAAAAGACCTTTTATTTTTTGCACTCTGCCAACAAAAGAAACAGTTTCAATATCATCTACTTGTCTTAAATAATTTTCAAAAAAATTGTTCACTAAAATTCCTTTAGATGCTTAACTTAATAACGAAAAATTTTTAAACTTTTCCTCTATTTTATCAAGTTGAGAAGAAATGCGCGCATCAATCTCTCCAAAATTAGTTTCAATTATACAACCACCTTTGCCTATATTGGGATCTTCTATGATCTCTAAATTTTCTATAATATCAAATCTAGAAATAAAATCACTCTTTTTATGCCTAACAATGTCTAAATCATCAAGATTTACACGAATGGTAATCTGTGTTTTATCTTTTACCCTTTTCAAAACCTCATTAACATTTTCCAAGACAATATCTTTTTGAGAATCTGTAATTCTCTTAATAACCTTAATTGCAATTTGCATAACAAGACTTACTATCTGACCACTCGAGGATTCAAGAATACCTTTCCTCTCGGCAATCAGAGATGCTATTATAGCATGCAATTTTCTCATAACCTTGTCAAAATCTCCAAAACCACTTTCATAGCCCTTGCTATACCCCTCTTCTCTGCCTTTAGCTGTTGCTATCTCAAGATCTGTTTTTAATTTTTCCTCATACTCTCTTGCCAATCTTTCAATCTCAGCATTAGATTCACTCTCAATAGATTCTTTCTTATAAATAGCTTCTCTTTGTAAAAGATCTGCTTCTTGCTTGGCTGCCTCTAATACTTCATTGGCCTTTGCCTTAGCCTCTTCAATAAGCCGCTTAGATTCAATTTGAATCTCCTCTTTGGCAAGCTCTTGCCTTTTAGCAAGCTCTTCCTCAAGTAGTAATTTTTCATCTCTTAAAAGCTGCAACTCTTCTTTAAGATTGGAAATTTGAATATCTATGTCATAAACCTTGCCTTCCTTCTCCTTGATTTCTAAAGATTCAAAAACAGGCTTTGCTATCTCAACAAACTCAAACCTTACCAAATTATCAACTTCTGATGATTTATATAAAACCTTAGGCAAACAAAACTCCTTTATCAGACTCAAATAAGCACATCTTCTTCGCCACCCCTTGAAATAACTATTTCTCCCTGTTCTTCCAATTTTCTAATAAGAGAAACAATCTTTTGCTGCGATTCCTCAACATCTTTTCGCCTAGTAGGTCCCAAAAATTCCATATCCTCCTTAAGCATTGACGCTGCTCTTTTTGACATGTTTTTGAAAATTTTTTCCTGGACAGGAATATCTACAGATTTCAAAGCTTTTGCCAACTCTTGACCATCTATTTCTCTTAAAACCCTTTGTATAGATCTGTCATCAAGCAAAACTATATCCTCAAATACAAACATTTTTTTCTTAATCTCTTCTGCAAGCTCTGGATCTTCTTCTTCAAGAGATTCAATAATAAACTTCTCCGTCTTTCTATCAGCCATATTAATTATCTCAACAACATTGTCAACTCCCCCTGCTGACGTATAATCTTCAGAAGAAAGAGAAGCTAATTTTTTCTCAAGAACTCTCTCAACCTCCCTTACAACCTCAGGAGAAGTTCTATCCATTAATGCAATTCTTCTTGCAACATTGGTTTGTACCTCTGTAGGCAAACTAGAAAGAATAAAAGAAGCCTTTTGAGGATCAAGATATGAAAGTATTAAAGCAATTGTTTGAGGATGTTCTTGTTGAATAAAGTTTAAAATATTTGCAGGATCTGCTCTTCTTATAAATTCAAAGGGTCTAGACTGTAAAGCAGAACCCAAATTATTAATAATATCAACTGCTTTTTGAGTCCCAAGAGATTTCTCAAGAAGCTCTCTTGCATAATCAATTCCACCCTTTTGAATAAACTCTTGAGCCATCATTAATTCTTTAAACTCCAAAAGAACATTATCTTTAAGCTCAGAAGTAATTGTCTCAAGCTTTGCTATCTCAAATGTCAAAGACTCTATCTCTTCTTGAGAAAGATACTTAAACACCTTAGAAGAGATTTCAGAACCTATTGAAACCAACAAAATAGCAGCTTTTTGCTTGCCTGTTAAAGCAGAAACATCCAAAATCTCCTTTTCTTTTTTTTCTTCCATATCAACTACTACCTTTTACGCATTTTTCAAAAGCCATGTTCTTATAAGCTTAGCAACATCTTCCGGTTTTTCTCTGGCTAAAAGCTCAGCATTGCTTTGAAGCTCATCGCCTTCTCTAATTCCCCCAACAACATCGTCAACGCCAATATCATCACCACCATCCATCAAGGCTTGTTGACGCCTCAAATGCGCTTGTTTTGCCAATTCTTCTTCTCTAAGACGTCTTCGTCTTTCAAGTTCTCTAGAAATAGCAAAAAATATCGTAAATACTAAAATTAATAATGAAAATACTATACTTGCAATAAATAAAAAATATTTAAACCTTTCACTTGCAAAATAATTTTCATCTATTTCTCTAAATTCATTCATACGATCAAAAGATATATTTCTAACAGTTATTGAATCACCTCTTTCTGGCTTATATTCAAAAGAACTTTGCAACACATCTTCAATGTTTTTTATTTCTTCTAATGCCATAGGTTTATATTCTCTTTTTCTCATTCCATTTTCTATTACGAAATTTCCCTTCTCATCGTACACAAAATTCCAAATACCATCCACGAAAATGCCAAGAGAAACACCTACAATCCTAGCAGGCTCTTTTTCACTTGTAGATTTTTTTTCATTTAACGCAACATTTTTAATCTCTTGTGACTCATTATATTTACCAGTAATATCGCTTAAATCCTGATATTCAGGAGGAGTATTGCCTTCCTGCCCAGGAGGTCCCCAAGGGCTATATCCTTGTCCCTGATATTCTTTTTTTTGAGTCTGAGAAGATATAATAGTTGAATCGCTTACTTTTCTGGTATTATAAGAAACTCTCGGATCCTGGGATTGAAGCTCAATAGGAGCATACTCTTTAGACTCTGTAGTTTCTTTTGAGGTATCAAGTTTTACATTTACTCTTGCTATCATAAATCTATCAACAGACAAAACCTTGCTTAATGCAGAATTGATTTCACCCCTAAGCATAGCTTCATACTTAAGCTTTAACTTACGTTCTTTTTCTGCTAAGTCTATCCTATCTATTCCATCTAAATTAGAAAAATCATTTAAGATAGTTCCACTATTATCAACAATAGCAATATTATCAGATTCAAGACCTTCAATGGCATACTGAATAAGCTTAACAAGTCCTTCAACCTTTTTCCTATTGGTAATTATATCAGAACCAGGCCTTGGAGTAATTCTAACAGATGCCTTAACAGGCTCTTGAGACTCCTTAAAAAGAGCTTTCTCGGGCATAACAAGATTCACGCTAACAGCATCAACATCATCTAAAGCTACAATATGCTGTTCAACGGCTCTTGTAATAGACCTTCTAAGATTAATGCTTCTTTCAAAATCAGTAATAGTCCACCTATCAATATCAAACAAAGCCCAAGGATCCATATGAACGGGAACAAGTTCTTCTCTGACAAGAATTGCTCTCATTTTTTTTGCAAGCTTTTCATCATCTAAATAAATTCTTCCATCGGAACTCAAAAAATACTTAATATTTTCTCTATCAAGTCTTTGCGATATCCTATCTAAGAGATATTGATCTTTAATTTCAACTCCAAAAAGAGCAATACTTTGACTTTTAGTAGAAAACCCTATTAAAAACACAAGTGCAAGAATCACAAAAAAAATAATCAATCCCAAGGCTATTTTCTGAACCGTACTAGCTTTTTTGAAGATTCCTTTTGCTGAAACAAAAAAATTAGTAAAAAAATTGCTCAAAATCTTTTAGCTCCTTAACGAATATTGATTATATCTTGATAAGCCTTCACACCTCTCTCAACAACGGCCTTTAAAATGCTTAAATTCATATTCGCCTTAGACATCGCTATTACAACATCATGAACATCAATGCTACTAGGTCTAAGAATAGCTTGTTCTGCAACTTTAGAAACATTTAATTGGCTTTTGTTAACATCAGTAATTGAATTTATTAAAACATCCTTAAAAGTTTTAATATCATTGTCTTTAGCATTACTTTTAGAACTAAAAAGATTCACATCAAAATGCAAAGAATTCTTTTTAACCAAGTTAATATTATTTTCTGTAAAAAAAGCATTTGTTCTCACCAATAATCTCTCCTTTAGCCTTGAAGTATAGCTAACGCACTTCTAAACATAGACTTACTACTATTGATGACAGTAGAATTTGCCTCATAAGCACGAGAAGCCGAAATCATATCTACCATTTCTTCAACTAAATTAACATTGGGAAGCTCCACATAACCTTTTTTATCTCCATAGCTTATTGAATCAGGATGAGTTGGATCATATTTTAACTTTAACGGAGATTTATCTTTTTCAATACTAGCAACCCTAACTCCTTGACCAATGCCATTATCAAGATAATCTGGAATAAAAGGCCCTTTCCAATAAAGATTATTAACCCTTGGTGCAAAAATAATCCTTTGCCTTCTATAAGGCCCACCATCAGGAGTTCTAGAAGTAGAAACATTTGCAATGTTATTAGAAACAACATCAATCCTCAACCTTTGTGCTGTTAATCCTGTTGAAGCTATATTAATGCTCGAAAACAATCCCATTTTATATTCCTTAAAATATTAATTTATTTTAATACAATATTTACACTTTTAAAATAATGCGCTTGAACATTAGTCATAAGATGATACATCATTTGATTTTGCACAAGTGCCTTAACCTCAGAATCAATATCAACATTATTGCCATTATTATTCATAATCGAAAAATGATCAAGAACTCTGTAGGGTTTGACATCTGAATACTTTAGATTTTTAAACCCAGACAAGTGCTTATCACTGGATTTAATTAAGTTTAAATCATTTTTATCTTTATTTAAAAAAGCCTTTTCAAGCTCTGATTCAAAAGAAATTTTACTTCTTTTAAAATTTGGAGTATCTACATTTGCTATATTGTCAGAAATAACACTTTGTCTTAAACTTAGAACATCTAAATATCTATGTGAAAAGTCTACAGATCTTTCAAAATCATTCAAATTGAACCCCCCCTATTTAAAATTGCTTTTAACTAAATTATATAATAATTTAAATCTTTTTGTTCGTTAATTTGTATTTTTTTATTAACATAGTCCAAGTTTATTTCAAATTTTTTCAACTTACTACCAGGTACTTCAAAAAAAAGATCTGCAAGCACTCTTTCCATAACACCATGAAGTCTTCTGGCACCAAGATTTTCACTCTCAAGATTCATATTAAAAGTAAGCTCTGCAATTCTATCTATAGCTTCTTCGCTAAACTTTAAATCTAAATTATAAACCTTAAACATAGCAACATATTGTTTTATTAAAGAATTTTTTGTTTGTTTTAAAATTTTTTTCAAATCGTCTATGCTTAAACTCTTAAGTTCAACCTTAATAGGAAATCTTCCTTGAAGTTCGGGTATTAAATCAGAAGGTTTAGCCAAATTAAATGCCCCTGCTGCAATAAACAAAATATGAGAAGTATCAACTATTCCATATTTTGTATTAACTTTTGAACCTTCAATAATTGGTAAAATATCTCTTTGAACACCTTCTCTGGACACATCATTGCCACTCCTATTCTTAGCAGCTATTTTATCGATCTCATCAATAAAAATAATTCCCATATTTTCAACTTTAGATTTTGCAATATCTGAAATGTTTTCGTGATCGACCAATTTTTCAAGCTCTTCTGCTAATATTATTTCCTTTGCCTTTTTAATCTTCAATTCTCTTTTCTTTTTTCTATCAAATAAATTACCCAATAAACCGCCAATCCCCATATCAACCTCTTCGAAATTACCTCCCGTAAATATTTCTATTGTAGAAAATGGCATTTTACTAGAAATTTGTATTTCAATAGTAGTATTATCAAGCTCGCCTGCTCTAAGCTTGTTTCTAAGCTTCTCTTTTACCTTTTCTTCCGCCTTTATTTCATTTGGATCCATATTCTCAGAATTGCCAGATCCTTTAAAAAGGCTCTCAACTATTCTCTCCTCTGTTCTTACTAAAGCATCATCTCTTACAGTACTATACATTTCTTCTTTTACCATATTAACTGCAATGCCCATTAAATCTCTAACCATAGACTCAACATCACGGCCAACATAACCAACCTCAGTATATTTTGTAGCTTCAACTTTAATAAAAGGAGCTTTAATTAATTTAGAAAGTCTTCTTGCAATCTCAGTCTTTCCAATGCCAGTTGACCCAATCATAATAATGTTTTTAGGCATTACTTCATCTTTTATTTCTTTTGGAAGCCTGGACCTTATATATCTATTAACAAGAGCAATTGATACTAATTTTTTAGCTTCGTCTTGACCTATGATATATTTATCAAGTTCTGCAACTACATCTTTAGGAACTATATAGTGCTCTTCTAATTTATTCATTTTTAATCTCCTCAAGCACAATGTTAGAATTAGTATATATACACACTCTTGCTGCTATTTTTAAAGATCTAAGTGCAACCTCAAAAGCACTTAATTTTTTGTTCTCCATGTAAGCAAGAGCCGCTGAATATGCATAATTGCCACCACTGCCAATTGAAATAACATCCTCTTCAGGCTCAACAACATCACCAGTTCCAGAAATCAAAAGAATATTGTTAGAATCAGCAACAAGCATCATAGCTTCAAGCTTATGAAGTATTTTATCAGATCGCCAATCCTTTGCAAGGTCAACAGCCGCCCTCTTAATGTCAATCAAACCATCACCTTTTGCTTTGATTTTTTCTTCAAATTTTTCAAAAAGAGTAATTGCATCAGACGTTGAACCTGCAAATCCCGCCAAAATTCTCCCATTAAGTAATTTTCGTATTTTAATAGCATTACTCTTTAAGACAGTATGTCCAAAAGTTACTTGTCCATCTGCTGCCACCACAGTCTTACCATTTTTTTTTATTGCAATAACTGTGGTTCCTTTAAAGCCCATATTACCCCCTATTTATATACCTCTTTTAAAAGTTCTCCAATAAGAACATCAGATACATTTTTACAATCACAACACTCTTTAGAATTATCTTCAGCATTACTGGAATCTACATATTTAATATTCAATAAAGCATAAAGATCCTTAACGGTTTTTATCTCTTGCGCACCAAAACTATGCAATTTTACGGCACCATCACCACAAAAATCCAAATCATAAACATAAACATCAAGGCCCAAATCAAGACCAAGTTCAGCTGTAATTAATGCTCCCGATTTTAAGGGTGCATAGGTTATAAAAATAGCATCTGACAGGCCTGAAACCAATCTATTTCTTTTAGCAAAAAAATACTTTTGAATTTTGTCAAATGGCAAAATCTCAGTAATTATTCCTCCACCTTGCTCTAAAAGCTTGAAAACATATTTTCGATTTTGCTTAGGATAAATATTATCAATATCTGTTGGAATAACAGCAAATGTTCTCTTATTCTCATTTATTGCTGCTATATGAGCTTCAATATCTGCTCCAATCGCAAATCCAGAAACAATCTCTACACCATTTTTTGCAAGATGTGAAGTAAACTCCCTTGTTTTCTCAGTAAGAGTTTTACTAATTCTTCTAGAACCAACAACAGCCCAAGACAATGAAGAACAATCTGGCAAACTACCTTTGTAATAAATAGCAAAAGGAGAATCATAAATTCTTTTAAGCTTATTAGGATAAAACTTAGATCCTAAAATAGCAACTTTGGCCTTTGTCCTTCGAATAACTTTTTCTTGTAATTCTACTAATTTTAGATCGGGCAACCTAAACAATCTTCTAAATGATTTTACAAGATAAGACTCAATATCCTTCTGGGTCAATTTAATAACATCATTAAAATCAAAATTATTAAAAAGCTTTAATTTTTCTTTGCCTTTTAAAAATTTCAAATTATCAATATAAAGCAACTTCATCATAAATAATTATTTCAAATTACTCATGATCCTAGAAACACCTTCTTTTTGCTCTTCAGTTGAAGCCTTTTTACTAGCTTTATCATAAAACAATATAGCATTGCCAAGATCACCTAGCGAATAATAATTTGCACCTCTTAACATTAAAAATTCAAAATAGTCCTCACCCATATCACCAAGTTTATTTAAATAATTTTTAGCTTCAAGTTGCTTATCAAGATCGTATACATACATATTAGAAATAGCAAAAAGAGAATCTTTAAAATCATCTCTAATTGAAAGTGATTTTAAAAAAGAATTTTCAGCAAGAATTATGTATTTTTCAACTTCATCTTTTGCTCTTAAATTTTTAGCTAAATTATAAGAAGCAACACCTATATAAAAATGAGACAAATAGTTATTGGGATTGATTTCTAAATTTTTAGCAAAATATTCAATAGCAGGCCCGTACTGACCAAGCTTAAAAAATTCAAGACCAATTAAATTAAAAAATCTGGCTTTCTTATCAATAGAATTAACTATCTTTAAAATATTCTTATCTTCTTTTTCAATAAATTCTTTATAAACCTCAATCTTAGATTCAGATCCACCACCTGAAATTTCCAATTCCTTTAATCTAAGCCCAAGATTTGATTTTTCTTTAGATTCACTACCACAAGATAAAAACAAATTAACAAGAATTATTAACAACAAAATTTTCATTTAATCATCACTACTTTTTTTATTTAAATTTCTAAGAAATGTTGGAACATCAATATCATCATCAAAATAATTAACATTTTTGGACTTTGCCGCAAAAGAAGAATCTTGCTGATCATAAGATCCAGAAGGAACATTTTGACTGCCCGACATTAAAGTATCAAACTCTTTAGAACTTAAAGTATTATTTTCTGATGCACTAGACATTTCTTTTTGCTTTTTAGATGCAAAACCTGTAGCAACAACTGTAACATAAATCTCATCTTCAAGATTTGAATTAATAGCATGACCATATATCACAGTAGCCTCATCATCAACACTAACCGTTATTATCCCCATAATCTCTTCAAGTTCAAGCAATGAAAAATCATCCCCACCAGTAACATTAACAAGAAGGCCTTTAGACCCTTCAATACGAACTTCCTCAAGTAGTGGATTACTAATAGCAGAAGTTGCAGCATCAACAGCTCTGTTTTCGCCCTTGCCATATCCTATTCCCATTAAAGCATCGCCTTGACCCTGCATAATGCTTTTAACATCAGCAAAATCAATATTAACCTCTCCGTGCTCAATAATAAGCCCGGCAATGCCTTGAACACCCATTCTAAGAACATCATCAGCACGCTTAAAAGCATCTTTAATGGTGGTCCTTTTATCAACAACAGTTAAAAGCTTTTGATTCGGAATAATGATCAATGTGTCTACAGACTTCCTTAAGTTATTTATTCCTTGCTCAGCAAGTCTCAACTTTTTAGGACCTTCAAACTTAAAAGGTTTTGTTACAACTCCAACTGTTAAAATACCAAGCTCTTTTGCAACTTGTGCAATAACTGGAGCTGCTCCGGTTCCTGTTCCACCTCCCATACCAGCAGTAATAAACACCATATCAGCACCAGAAAGATGGTTGCGTATAACATCTATGTCTTCCTCTGCTGCAGCTTGTCCAATCTCAGGTTTTCCCCCAGCACCAAGCCCTGCTGTAACTTTTGCTCCAAGAGCAATTTTTATAGGAGCAATAGAGGTTTGAAGAGCTTGTAGGTCAGTATTAGCCACAATAAATTCAACATCTCTTACCCCATATTCAATCATACGATTAACAGCATTACTGCCTCCTCCACCCGCACCAATCACCTTAAGAATTGTAGGATTTGTAGTAGAATCAAATCTTCTTGTATGGCTATCAATCATATTATAATCTTTCATTAACGCTTCCTCCATGATTGGTCAAAACCATTCTTTCAAAAACCAACCTTTCAACTTTGAAGATATTTTATTTTTTCTTTTAGCTTTACTGCTTACCTTCTTTAATTTATTGAATTTTTGCTGCTCGTGCTTATAAAGAACAAGACCAAGAGCCGAAGAAAACTTAGGATCTATATGCTCTTCTCCAATTCCATTAATACTCATTGGCAAACCTATTCTTACAGGATAATTAAATACTTCTTCTATTAAATTAGAAATACCTGGAAATAAAGCTCCTCCACCTGTTAAAACTATCCCACCATTAATCTTATTGTAAAGTCCGCGCTTAAGTATTTCCGCTCTCATCATTTCAAAAATTTCTCTCAATCTTGAATTAATTATTACAGACAACTCTTTTCTGCTTTTCTCTTGAGGAGGTCGAGTTCCAAGATTTGGAATAATTACAGTTTCCATTTGACTCTCAAGAATAGACGGATGAGCAATACCAGCTGTTATTTTAATATTTTCAGCAACATCCTCAGGAACCTTCCAAACTTGCGCAATGTCAAGAGTAACTCTATTAACACCAATAGGAATTACACCAGTATAATAAGGAGAACCATCAATATAAAGAATAATATCTGTCGTTCCTTTGCCCATATCAATAAACAAAACCCCCATCTCACGCTCTTCCTTAGAAAGAGTTGCATAAGATGAAGCTAGGCTTCCAAGAACAACCTCATCAACGGCAAAACCAGCCCGATTTACACATCTGACTAAATTTTGACTAGAAGAACTAGAACCCGTAATAATGTGAACCTCTCCTTCAAGACGAATACCCATCATGTCTATTGGGTTTTTTATATGGGGTATTCCATCTACAATAAATTCTTGAGGAATAACATGAAGAATTTCTCTATCCATTGGAATAACAATTGCCTTTGCTGCCTCGATTACCCTTTCAACATCTTCTTCATTAATTTCTCTTGTTTTTGAATTTATTGCAACAACACCACGTGAATTAGTTCCCTCAACACTACTTCCAGACATAGAAACTGAAAGTGATGTAATGTCACATCCCGAGATGAGCTCTGCAGCCTCAATAGAATTAGATATTGAATCAAGAGCCGCTTCAATATTAATTAAAACTCCCTTCCTAACTCCTCTTGATATACTAGTGCCTATTCCAACTATTTCTAATTGATCATTTAAATTTACCTCGGCAACAACAGTGCAAATTTTTGAAGTTCCAACATCTAGACCTACTATCAAATTCCTAGACACTAACTTTCTCCTAACAAAATGATATCACCACTTCTTAAATCTATAACGCCGGGTTTTCCTTTAAGGAAATTAACTGCAAGAAACGCTTTATGCATCACATCCATTAAATTCATATCAACTGTTATCAATATTTTATTATATATACTTTTAATATACAAAATTACATTATAATCATAGAAATTCAATTTTAAAAAATTGACCTCTGATATTAAATTATACAAATATTCTTGATTTATTTTAAGATAATCAAGACCTCTTATAATATTAAGCATCCTATCCTCTAGAAAATCTCCTACATTATTGTCATTTAAACCCAATCCGCTAATTATGGGTAAATCATAAATTAAATGCTTGTTTTTTTCTAAAATTACACCATCTGATGCAATACAATAATAAGTAATATTGCCATTTACGTTTTGTAAAGCAATAGCAATCGGTATTCTTTTTTCTATTTTAATATTAATTTTATTAGGAAACTTAAGATCAACTTTAACATTCTTTATCCTTAAATCTTTTTTAAGATTTTCCTCATACATTCTAACATCGGCATTATGATAATATGTATTGGGTTTGATTCCTGAAATTCTGATTATATCCTCTCTAGAAAGAAGAACATTATTATTGATGCTAATATACCTAATCAAAAAATAAGGAGACACAAAAATAATAATCATTGTTTCAAAAAAAATCAAAGATGTCAAGAAATATATATACTTAATTAAAAATTTTCTCTCAAAAATCATAACCTAACTCAATTTATACTACTAGAAAAATCCAATCAATTATTACTTAAATTTTTTGAAACATTTGAAATAAGGCCAGACAGTGCCATGGTAACAATAATAGAAGATCCCCCAGATGAAAAAAACGGTAAATTTATCCCGGTGGGAGGCAAAAGACCAATTGCAATTAAAATATTCATCATGCTTTGAAGAAAAATTGCAAGGCTTGAAATAAATGCAATAAAAAATTTAAACCTACTATTAGAATGAATAGCTATAAAATAACCAAAGTAAAAAAACAAAAAAAACAAGCTTATGGCAAACAAAACACCTAAAAATCCCAATTCTTCTCCAAGAACCGAAAAAATAAAATCCGAATTAGCCTCTGGCAGTTTTCCAAGTTTTATCTCTCCCATTCCCAGCCCCTTACCTAAAATTCCTCCACTTTTTAAAGCATTAAGAGATGCTATTATCTGATAACCTTTACCAGAAGGATCCTCGTAAGGATTGAGAAAGGCAAAAATTCTAGAAACCCTATAAGGTTCAAGCATCAAAAATATAGCAGAAACTGGTAAAAAAGTAATCACAATGGCAAAAACATAACTAAATGCCATATTAGAAACAAACAAAACAATAAAAAAAAGAATAGAAAAATAAATAGCTGTTGAATAATCGTTTTGCAAAATTATCAACACCCAAAAAATTGAAAAAATCAACATTGGCTTTATCCAGTATAAAATACCATTGTTTTTTCTTGGGTCAAACTTGCTCAAATAAGATGAAAGATAAATAGTAAAAGATATTTTAAAAATTTCAGAAGGCTGAATACTAACACCCTGAAAAAATATCCATCTCTTTGCTCCAGAAATACTTGGAGATAAAAAAGTTGCCATAATTAAAAAAAGGGTTATAATCAATACAGGAAATATTAATTTTTTTAAAAAATTTAAAGAAATCCTCTCAAAAACAAGAAAAACTATAAAACTTAAAAAAAGATAATTAAGTCTTGTGAAAAATAAAAAATTTGGATTACCTGTCAATTCCAAGCTTAGGAAAAAGGAAGAGGTATAAAAAACTACAAGGCCATAGGCTACTAATAGCAGCAAAACAAGCAAATAACATGTTCTAAGTGAATTTGTCTCTACAACCATAATAAATTATCTGATTTTTATCGTGCTTAAAGCAATTATAGCAAATATTAACCCTATTATCCAAAATCTAATAACAACTTGCATTTCAGACCACCCAAGTTCTTCAAAATGATGGTGAAGTGGGGCCATTTTAAATACTCTTTTTTTGGTCTTTTTGTAAACCAGAACTTGAATAATTACAGACATAGTTTCAATAATAAAAACACCCGCAAGAATTGAAAAAAGTATTTCACTTTTTAAAATCAAAGATGCCATTCCAAGAATGGCGCCCAAAGCCAAACTGCCCGTATCTCCCATCATAATTTTAGCAGGATAGGCATTAAACCATAAAAATCCAAAACTACCCCCAAGCAAAGCCCCAAGAAATATTACAAGCTCTTCAGAACCTTTAATATTTGGAATATGCAAATAAGCTGCAAAATCAGCCCTACTTGTAAGATAAGCAATTATTATTAAAGCTCCTGTGACAACTATGCTCAATCCAATTGCAAGTCCATCAAGCCCATCCGTTAAATTAAAAGAATTAGAAGCAGAAATCAAAATAAACATACCAAAAGGAATGTAAAATAACCCCAAATCTATTTGAAAAGACTTAATAAAAGGAAAATAAATTATACTAACATGCTCACCGCCAAAATAATATAAAATGCAAACAGAAAAAAAAGAAAATATTATTTGTCCATAAATCTTAAATCGAGCTTTAAGTCCATCTGAAGTTTTTTTTTTAATTTTCAAAAAATCATCTATAAAGCCCAAAAAAGCAAATCCAAGCATAACAAAAACCATAATCAAAAAATAAACATTTAAAATGTTGCTCCAAAATACTAAAGAAATAAAAACACAAAAAAAAATAAGAATGCCTCCCATGGTAGGAATTCCTGATTTTTCGCTCAAATGTCTTTTGGGGCCATCTTCTCTTAAAATCTGATCGACTCTTAATTTTTTTAACCTTAAAATAATATAAGGACCCACAATCAAAGAAAGTAAAAATGCAAAAATTGTAGCATACGCCATTCTAAAGGTAATATATTTGAGCAAACGCAAACCTAAAAGGTAAAACATAAAAACCCCATTATCATCTAAATATAATTTAAAATTCTCTCAAGCCTGTTAAACCTTGACCCCTTAATGACAATAAAAACTGAAGGTTCCAAACTTTTCAAAAAAAAATCAATAAATTTATCAAACTCGATAAAGTAATATAAACACTTTTCAACTAAATTCTCAGAATCCCTAACACCTAAAAATTCTTCGCCAATTAGAAAAATTTTATCAAAATTCATTGAAACAGCCTCTTGAATTAAATCTTTATGGGTTTTATATGCAAATTCCCCAAGCTCTTTAAAAGATCCAAGAACTATAAATTTTTTGCTTTGGATATTAAGATCCAAAATCATATTTTTTAAAGCCATAAAAGAACCCATATTGCCATTATAAGAATCATTTAAAATCAAATATCCATTTTTTGTCAAAATTTCTGCTCTACCCTTTTGAAAATCAGTTTCAATAAGGCCTTCTCTTATTTCTTTTTCTCTCATTCCTAAAAATAAAGCTAAATTAATACAGCCTATTGCATTAAAAATATTGTGCCTACCCAGCAATAAAATAGAGTATTCAAACCCTTTATAAACAAAATCAAAAGAAAATTTTCCTTCCAAAAAAGAAAAAGATTTAATACTAAGATTTTCAAAATCAAAATAAACAATTTTAACATTTGGATTTGCGATTTTTGCTCTTTCTTCAAGATAAACACAATAATCATTCATTTCATTTGCAACAAAAATTTCAATATTTTTACCAATTATTTTGCTCTTTTCAAAAGCAATAGCTTGTAACTCTTTGAAAGCTTGCATATGTGCATAGCTTATATTCGTAATAATAACAATTTCAGGTTTTAAAATTTGGGATAAAAGATCCATTTCTCCAACATAACTAACTCCAACTTCAAAAACAGCATATTCTTCATTACCCTCTACCCTTAAAATACTAAGAGGAAGTCCAATGTCAGAATTTAAATTACCCCAAGTTTTGTAAGTTTTATATTTCTTTGAAAGTATACTATAAAGCATCTCTTTAGTTGTAGTTTTACCATTGCTACCTGTAATAGCAATTCTTTTAAAGCTTGTTCTTTCAATTAAATACGCTGCTAAAGTTTGAAGAAGTTTTATTACATTGCTTGTAAGCAAAAAAACCAACCCCTCATTATCATTTAAATATTTAATACACTCAGATTCATGATCTCTTGAGCATACAAAACATTTAACACCCAAATCAATTAAATATTTAACAAAAGAAAATCCATCTACTTTATTTCCCTTATATGCAAAATAAAGACTACAATTGATATTATCATCCTTTATTTCGCGACTATCTAACGAATAAAAAGATACTACTTTTTCAATATTTTTTATATTCCCCACAAATTTTACATCTTTAGAAGAGATTAAAATATCCTTAATCTTTATACGCACTAAAACCTCATTCTAAAATCTTTTACTCAATAAAAATACTTATATCTTCATTGGCTTTTTTTTCCAAATTTAATTCTCCAAAACAAAAACTCTCTATTCTATCAATATTTTCAAGTTCATATATTACCGTAAGTAATCTTAAATTATCATCAATAATATTTTCCTGTTCATTATTTAAGTGATTAAATTCTCTAAGCTTTACAACATATCTGAAATTTAAGTAAATATTAAAACACAATATAACTGTTAATATCAAAATCAAAATACAATAAACTTCAAAATTAATTTTACTTATGCTATTCATAATTTTTTTACAACTCTAAGTTTTGCACTCCTTGAAGGTCTGTTTTTTTTAATCTCATCAAAACTTGGTATAATAGGCTTTTTTGAGATCTTGGCATACAAGTCACCGCTTAAGTTTCTAAAAAAATCTTTTACAATACGATCTTCTATTGAATGAAACGTAATAATAGCCAAAATCCCATCTTTGGCTAAATTTTCTACCCAAAAAGGCAAGCTTCTTTTAAGCCTAGTAAGCTCATCATTTACATAAATTCTTAATGCTTGAAAAGTTTTTGTAGCTGGATTTATTTTAAATTTTGAAAAAGGATAAACTTTACTTATTATGGACTGCAATTCTTTTGTGGTTTGTATTTTTTTAATTTTTCTATATTCTACAATAGCTTTAGAGATTCTTCTAGAATAATGCTCGTTGCTTAAATCATAAATTAAAGTTTCAAGGTCATATTCATTAAAAGTGTTTACAACCTCAGCCGCACTAATTTTGCAAGAAGAAGAACAAAGCCTCATATCTAAAGGTTCATCCTCAAGAAAAGAAAATCCCTTTTTACTGCCCTTATAATGAAACATAGAAATGCCAAGATCAACTAAAATAAAATTGGCTTTGACCTTTAAAGGATAATTGACGAAAAAATTATCAAACCAATCGTTAAAATATGTAATCCTCTCTTCAAAAATAAGAAGAAACTGCTTTGCTCTCTCTAAAATTTGAGGATCTCTTTCAATTCCAACCAAACTTAAAAAATCATATTTCTCAAGAATAGCTTTTGCATGAACACCTTCTCCAAGAGTAGAATCAATGTATATTAAATTACTTTTTACAGGCAAATCTTCTATAAGCTTACAAATTGCATCAAGAAGTACTGGAAAATGAACAGCATTATTATTCATTTAATTTAAACCTATAAATTATTTTTTTTTCATTTCCATAAACATCGCCATATTTTATCTTAAGCTCATTCTTGCCCTTAATAAAATTAAGATCATTAATCTTAAGGCATCCTCCATCTTTTTTAATATTCAAAATATCTAATCCATAATTTTTCTCTTGAGCTAAAGTATATGTATTATTAATCAAAAAAATATTTTGAAAATCTGAACGAAAAATATTTTTATTATTCAAAATCGCTTCAAAATAATAAATTCCTTTAAGAGAATTTTCAAAAGATTCTACTTTTTGAGCGTGAAAATATAACAAAAGACTGTATTGACCAGAACCAACATTTAAATTTATGTTTTTTGATAATTCCAATCTTTCATCATCACCCTTTCCTTTTAAAAAAACCTTGCCCAATGTATAAACTGTCTCAGCAACTACATTGTTCCTATTTTTGATAATAAACAAAGGATTGATAATCTTTTTAGCACTAGGATCATTAACCACTAAATCAATAACACTTTTTTCATCTTTTAAAAAAATTTTTCCAAGCTTATAAAAAAACTCTCCAAAAACCTCTAAATTCAAATTTAAATCATTATCAAAAATAATTAAAATACTCCCGTCCCTATTTAAACTATTTTTTGAATATAAAATTTTATAATTATCAGAAAAAACAGATGCGGTCTTTCCCAAGGGCCTTAACCTTATTCCAATATTCAATTTATTATTATCCAACACACCAAAATCTTTAACTAAAGCAAACTTTTCATCATCTCTAAATTCCAAAAATGGATATAAATCTAAAATATTAAAGAAAAATATAAAAACAATTAAAATCACTGAACCAACCCCAAATATTTCAAATCATTATTGCTATTAAAATACAAAAGCCCCTTTCCAAATTCAACAAAAGAGCTTATTTCATCTTTAATAAAAATATTATCAAACAATTTAAAAGAATTTGCAGAATAAGTTTTTATATTAATAATTTTTTCACTCTCAGAATAAAAATAAACTCTATAAATATTTTGAAAATAATCATACGAAGCTCTTAAAATAGAATTTTTATTTTTAATTTTAAACATTTTACCACTTTTAATATTTATCACCGCAAGTGAATTTTTGCTCTCAATAAACAAATTATGATAAGCATCTATTTTTATAAAAGTTTTAAAGCTACTAATAGTTAAATTGTTTAATTCTAAAATTTTTTTATAATTATTCTCTAAATCAATTATTTCTAAAAAATACTCAGAATTACCTTTTAGTGAAACTAAATATTTATTATCAAAGCTTAATTTAACAAAACATGTTGAAAATTTTTTCTCTAAAAAATTTTCCATATAAATTATCTTGCCTTGTTTATATATATAAATCTCACCATTAGAAAGCCCCAAAACCAAAACTTCATTATTGTAGTCCACACTTAAAATTGAAGACAAAAAATTGAACATTAATACATTATTTCCGCTAGAATCATAAACTTCTAAAGTTTTATATAAATTATTTAAAGTAAAAATTAAATTATTTATTACAAAAACAAAATCCTTTAGCTTGAGTGTAAATAAAAATTCATTATTTTTAACAGAAAAAACAGAATAATCCTCGCCAGAATTCAAAAGCACATAATAATAGTCTGAATAACTTATTAAGTTATCACTTAAAAGGGAATAACAAGATTCTTTGAAATTGAGACTTAAAACCTTATTTGAAACAAAAACATTCTTGTTTAAACTTATATTTTTACAATAAGATTTATTTTCAAAATTCTTAAAATCATAAAAATTAAATACATTCATAGTAGATCTTATAAAAAAATCAATCAAAATTATAAACAATAAAAACAAACTTAAGATCAAAAAAAATTTTAATTTTTTGAATTTAATAGTGCCCTCTTCTTCATTAAAATTCAATATAACTATTTTCTCCCCACCTTAATTTATCTATTTTACTTTAATTAAATCTGAACTAAACTTTGAAGACCAAACCCCATGAAACCTTGAAAATTTTTCAGCAGCTTCTTTTTGAGAGGCTATAGTAGCCAAAACTTTTCCAGCTTCAAGATAAACAAGAGAATGAAGTCCAAATTCATGAGATCCACTAATCTCATATTTGCCCCTTAAAATAAAAGCTCCTTCTTCTAAAAGTTCCAAAACTTTAATAAGGTGTTCAAATTGAAATTTATAATAAGGACTCTCAATTTTTAAATTCTTAGAAAAATCTCTAAAATCAATAATATTTCTAGAAAAAACAATAAATTTGAGATACATATCCTCAAGGAAAACAAGCGTTTTAGAATCTTTTTTGCTAAAAATTTTAGCCAAATCAATTAAATAGCCTAATTTTTTAACAATTAAAAACCTCTCTTCAGGATTTAAATTAAGAGTCTGGGGCATTTCAATCAATTCTCTTGGGGTAATACTAAGAGCAGGACTAATAATTAAACCAAAATCAGAAATCAATCCAGACAAAATTTTTTTTATAGAATAATTTACTTTCAATCTAGGCCTAGTATAAAAATAATTTAAAGAAGAAATATAACTTAAAACATTTAAATTGAAATCAATAAGATTAAATGAAAGTTTAGCGTTTGATGTAAATTCGCCAATCTCTTTTATAGCTGCTATATCATTTAAAGTCTTTAAAACAAGATCATTAATATACACTATTTTTTTATAATTTTCGTTATCAATTAAATCCATAAACACCTGCCCAAAACTTATACAAGAGTGATTTATCAGCTATCTAATATATTGATTTTAATAAAAAACATATTAAATATTTTAGCAAGTTATAAATTTATAAAAAACACCCTTTAAACATTAACCCTGCTAGCATACAAACATTAAAATACTTATAATAAATTATGTAAAATTTTAACTAATTTTTAAAATTATCAAACTTTAAAACATGCAAAATCCTTTAGCCTCATTAAATATTAGATTAAATCAAACATTCAAATAACAACCAAAAAAAATTTTTATCAAAAAAACACTGTTTAAAAACATTAAGCTTACAATAATTTGTTTTTTAATCTCTTAACAAAAGTATCCGTACAAAATGAAACAAAATTCAAACTTTTAGAAGAAATTTTAAATTCAAAAACAATGTCAACTCCAAAAGAACCAAAATTAATTCCATCCAAAAAAATTGATGCTGATGCTATAAAATATTCCTTTGAAAAAGAAATTGAAAGTTTACTTAATTTAGAGAACACAAAAGAACGATTATAAACAGAATGCGGAGAAATAGGCGTAAGTAAAAATCCCTCAAGATCTGCTTCCAAAACAGGACCCCCTGCTGAAAAAGAATACCCTGTTGAACCTGTTGGAGTAGACACAATTATCCCATCACATTTGTACGACAAAAAGCTCTCAGAATTAACCATAAGATCTACATAAATCATTTTATTAAGAACGCTTGAACGAATAATAATATCGTTTAAAGCATATTTAGAAATTAAATCTTTACCGTGCTGAGAGACTGTTACATGAAGCAAAAATTTTTTATTAATAACTAAAGAATTGTTAAAAAATCTATCTATGACTTTTTTAAAATCTTCAATCTTAATATCTGCTAAAAACCCCACTTTACCCATATTAATTGAAATAATTGGAATATCAATATTCTCATTTTCAAGAAGCAAATTAACAGCCAAAAGAACTGTACCATCTCCTCCTAAAGTTATTAAAAAAAGAAAATTTTCTTTTGGAAAAGAAAATAGCGGCTTACCAACATCTATTAACACTACTTCAACAAAATGCTTAGTTTCTAAATAAATTTTAACATCATTGCCTAAAACGCTAGCTCCCAACTTTAAAGTATTAATACAAAGAAGAACTTTATTCTTCATGTTGATCTTTATAGGGAATATCGTCAAATTCGCATTTATCAAAAATTTTTGCGATATCAATTAATACTAAATATTCACTCTCAAGATTATCAGCCTCATCAAGCTTTACAACTCCAGATATGTATTTTCTGTCTAAAGTTTGCAAAGTAGCAGGAGGTTCTTGAACCCTGGAATCATCAAAGCTAATAACCTTAAGAACTCGATCAACAAAAATGCCTAAAAGCTTATTTTTAATCTTAACTATTAAGTACCCTGTTAAAAGCATATCTTCTTCTGTTATCGAAATAGAAGGAACTCCAAATTTAATATTTAAATTAATTAAAGGAATAATACTGCCTCTAAGATTATAAATACCTATAATATATTCAGGAACATTTGGTATGGCATAAACTCCTTCTGCTGGAACTTTGATAATTTCTCTAATGTGCTCTATCGACACTCCATAGCTTTCTTTTCCTATTTTAAAACCTGCAACTTGGAGCTGTGATTTGCTGTCTTTAGAACTTTCTTTTCTAAACATATTTTATACCCTTAAATTTGCTTATAATAATTTGATTAACTACTACTACTACTTACCAAAACTTTTACCTAAAAAATAAATTTCAAAAGAATTTTTCCTTACAGCCTTGGGTCTAATTTTTTTTACAAATTTAAAATATTTTTCAAACTTTTTAAAAATTTGCATCTCGTCTCCTCCCTGAAAAATTTTAACAAGTAAATTTCCTTTTTTAAGTAAAATCTCAAGCGATAAATCTATTATTCTCATGCTTAAATTAAAAGAATTACTGGCATCTACAAATCTATTTCCAGTGGTCTTAGGAGCCGCATCGCTAATTACAAGACTATAGGGTTTAAACGTATTAATTTTAAAAACTGTATCATCTGAAAAGATATCTCCCTTTATAAAATAAAAATTGTCAACATATTTAAGACCAATATCATTAATATCAACAGACACTAGAATTCCTCTCTTAAGCTTTTTATAAGCATATTGAGAAAAGCTGCCAGGTGATGCACCAATATCTAAAACATTGCCAGAAGAAAATAAAGAAAATTTTTCATTAATTTCCATCAACTTGTATACAGACCTTGCCAAATATCCTTCGCTTTTAGCTTTTCTAGAATACTCATCATTCAAGCAATACACATCAATCCTTTAATACACTTTATTATACTTTTTCATTATAATTCTTATTATGCAAAATAAACTATTTTTAAAAAATATTGAAAAAAATATTAATAAAATCTTCTCAACAACTAATTTTCTAAATTTATTTAAAGACAGCGACTTAAAATTTACCTTTAAAATAAAAAAGAAAACCCTTGACTATATTAAAGCACCAGCAATTGAAATTGTTAATAGAGGTGGAAAACGAATAAGGCCAATGATCATGATTCTTTTAGCATATGCATTAGGGTTAAAAGAAAAAAATACTAAATTAATATATAAATTAAGCTTACTGCTTGAACTTCCTCATTCTGGAAGCTTGATTATTGATGACATTGAAGATAATTCACTAAAAAGACGAGGCGCATCAGCAATACACTTAATCTATGGAATAGATAACAGCATAAATGCTGGCAATTTAATTTATTTTTTACCTGCAAAATTAATAGAAAGGTCGAATTTAAAAGAAAATCAAAAATTACTAATTTATGAAAATTTCTTTACGACTCTCTCAAATCTTCACTTAGGACAAGGAATTGATATTAAATTTCACAATGAATCATATATCCCAAGCATTAAAGAATACATCTCTTTAGTAGAATTAAAAACAGCTTCACTTTTTGGAATGGCTAGCTTTCTAGCTGCAATACTCACAAATAATGAAGATAAAGCTAAAAAAATTTACAGTACATTTTTAAAGCTTGGTGTTTATTTCCAAATAGTAGACGATATTAAAAATATTAAAAATAAAATTAATGGTAAAGAATTCGGAGATGATTTACTTGAAGGGAAAAAAAGCTTGCCAATAATTTATTTTTTACAAGAAAAAAAATTTGAACCAAAAATTATTTCAAAATTTAATCATATAAAAAATAACAAAACTACTAAAGCAAAAAAAGAAATCTCCAAGCTAACCGAAATGATAAACTCATCAAAATCAATAAAAAATTCAACTATTGTTGCCTTAAAATATTTAAAAGAATTTAAAAACGAACTTAATTTATATCCACTAACAAATAGATATAAAAACTTACTAATAGATACTATTGAGCAAATAAAAGAAGGAATATAATGAGAAAATCAATAATAATAGCACTTTTCTATGGCTTGATAGCAAATATTTACCCTACTATAACAACATCAACATTAAAACTCTATAAAAAAGCAAACAAATATACGATAGAAAAACTTTATCAAAAATCAATGTTGCTAAAAAATTCAAAAAAATATAACAAAGCAATAGCAAGTCTAACGAAAATAATTAATATGGATCAAAATCAAGTGGATGCTCACCTTTTGCTCTCAGAATTAGAATATTTAAATCAAAACTGGAGAAAAGCAATTATTAAATCTCAAGATTACTTAAAAATAATAGACTTCACAGATAAAAAGAACTTTTTAGATATCTCTTGGGCATATTTTTTAATAGGAGAAGTTGAAAATTCAATGGACTATATAACTAAATTTTTCCAAAGTAGTAAAGAATTGTTCAGAGAAAATATATTTATAGCAATTGATGCCCTTTTTAAAAAAAGTATTTATCATTTTATAAACAATGAAAATGCAGCATTTAACACAATATTATCCTCAACGTTTCAATTAGCACTCAATGACGATACATTGTTTATAATTTTTTTAAATAATTTAGAAATAATAAAACAAATACCTTTCTATTATTTTAATAGAAAAAAATTAGAAGAACTATACACACAAATCAGCACTCTAAAAACAATTCAAAACACAACGTGTAGAATTTAATTAAACTAAGCTCTATCTTTTCTCTTAATCAACGAAACCAATATATTTATTATTATTGCTACATAAAATTGCAAAGAAAGAGAAAAATAAGAATTTATATACTCTTGAGTGTGAAAAAATTGATATTCAAAAAAAACTATCAAAAAAGAAATTGGGAAAATTAATAAAGGATTTGAAAATGAAATATAAAGAATGCAAATAGCAAGCCAGCCATTGTTTAATCCCAAATTATAAGAGTAAGCATTAAGACTTACTGCAATAAATGAGCCGGCAAGGCTTGCTGTGAAAATTGATACAAAAATTGCAAAAGATTTGAAATAATTGCTTATTTTCTCACCCAAAATGTCTTCATAATTACCCGAAGAGATAAATTCAAACACTACTCTAATTCTTGAATAACTTATAACATAAACAGTAATAAATAAAAAAATGAAAAAAATAACAATAAAACCAAAAATCTCAAAATTTCTAGATAAATTTAAAGTAAATCCAGGAATAAAATTAAAATTACTTTTCATTAAATAATCAACAAAAAAATAACAAAAAATATTAATACCTATTCCTGCTATAAAAATATCATACTTTTTCTTTACTATAAAAGATAAAAAAAATCCAAACAAAAAGCTAATAAAAAGAGTAAAAATAGTTGACATAAAAATTCCATATCCCAAATAGATGAAAAAAGATGTTAAAAATATTGAAAGATATGAAATACCCTCAATAGATACATTTAAAAATCCTATTTTCTCTGTATAAAGAACTCCTAGTGCTAAATAAGAAAATACAATAGCCTGCTCAAAAATACTAAACATCTACTTTTTCCCAGCTTTAATCAAAAACAAGGAAATAAAAACAGCAATAGATTGACAAAGCCCAATAAATTCATACTTAAAGTCATAATTTATATTAAGAAAATTATTGAATTCAATTAATATTGAAAACAATAAACTAAAAAATAATATATAAACATAATTAAATCCTGAAATTACAGCAACAATTAGACTACTCCAGCCAAGTCCTGAGGTTAACCCTAAAACCAAATAGGGTTTAAAAAACACTACAAACATAGAACCTGCAAGACCATTTAAAAAAGCACTGCCAAATACAGCAAAAAACTTATATTTAAATTCATTTATATTAAAAAAAATATCTATCTTTTTTTTATTGCTTAATATTTCAAGCTGAAGACCATAAATGGTTTTTTTGTGTATAAAAACATAAAAAAACCAAACTGATACACCAAACAAAAATAAGTAAATAAGCGATGAATCTAAAGAAAATAAATTATTAATCCTTTTTGTCTGATTAGAAAAACTACCTGTTTTTAACATATTTAAAATAAATCCATCCACCAATCTTTGATTTCCATAAGACATTAAAAGACCTGTTAAGGCTTTATTTAATCCGAAGAAAAAAGTAATAAAAAAAGGAATAAGCCCTAAAAGTCCTACAAAAAAAGAACTTAAAAATATCAAAAATATGAAATTAAAATACGTTAATCCAAATAAACTTGAAAATATATAAACGAAAAATGCCCCAAAATAAACCTGACCTTCGTTACCAAGATTTAATGAATTACTCTTGGCACAAGTAGCAATACCCGTAGCCATGATTAAAAATAAAATAAAGCGCCAAGATACCATCTTAATATAAGAAAATTGAAAAAAATCACCAAAAAAATAACTAATACTTAATATCAAAAAAGAAAAAATTAATGCCATAAAGCTATTTCTAAAAAAGGTCATAAAAATAGCAATTCCTTTAATTTTTCTTTACTAATCTGTTCTCTAGATACGTTTAACAAAACTTCTCCCATTTTCATTGCTAAAATGTTATCAGAGAGCAAAAGCAATTCATCTAAATTGGAAGTAATCAAAAGAACTGGCTTTTCTTTTGAATAATTACGAATAGCAACAGACATCTCATTATAAGCTTTATGATCCAAATTGCTCAAAGGAGAAAAACAAATTAAAAAACTTTTTGCAATATACATCTCTCTGTAAAGTGCAAATTTCTTCAAAGTTCCTCCAGAAAATGCCAAAGATTTGGAATAAAGAATTCTATATATTTTCTCTTCACTATAAAATTCCATTTTTTTTTTAAAAAAATCTTTAATTCTATTAATATAAGATTGCCTAATAAAAATTTTATTTTCAAAATTCATAAATTTGGCCAAAAAATTATCTAATATACTGCTATTATCGGGGAATAAATTACCAATACCTAAAGGTAAAAACCCCGCTTTACACTCAAAAATATTTATTTGCTCATACCTAATGCCATCAATTTTTATGCATCCAACAAAAATAAGCTCTCCTAAGAATAATTTTTCCCAAGTTTTAATTACAGCCTCTTCACCAATTATTCCTAAAACACCCCTTTTATTTAAAGAAAAACTAACATCATATTTCCAAAAATCTTCAAAAAATAAATTAAATTTAATAGAATCTTTTTCAAATTTATTCAAATTAACATTTACAAAAAATATTTTATCACTAGAGGATTCAAGTCTGCTCAAAATTGATTCTTTATTTATCGTTCTAAAACACTTTCCATCTTTTAAAACAATAAACTCGTCACTAAATTTTACAGCATCTGTGATCTCGCTATGGGTAATAAAAAGAGACGTGATTCCTGATTTTTTAAGCAATACAAGCAATTTTATAAAATCTTGTGCTTCTTTTTGAGAAAAATAAGCAGCACTCTCATCAAAAATAATTATCTTTGCATTCTCTTTAAGAGAAGCAATAATAAGCAGAAAATAAATCTCTTTAATATTTAAATCTTTAATTTTCTTATCCAAATCGAAAGAAATTTTATAAAATTGCATAAGCCATTTATAATATTTATAGGTCTTAGATTTATTCATCGGCATGAAAAATTCATAACCAAACCAATATATACTCAAATATTCCCACACTCTTAAATTCATTTTTAAATTAGGAACTTGAGAAACAAGGTAAATACCGTTATTTTTAGCTTTATCTACATTCCAAGTTTTTTGCTTAATGCCATTTACTAATATTTCACCATCATCAAATTCAATTAGTCCAGCAATAATCTTAGCTAGAGTGCTCTTGCCTTCTCCATTTTTACCAACTACTGTAAAAATTTTAACTTCTCCAATTTTTAAATTAATACTGTCCAAAATAGGCTTATCAATATCTGGAAAATACTTAATTATGTTTTTAAACTCTACCACTAATTTTGTTCCAAATCAATTTTTATACCATTTTCACTGACCTCTTCTATTTTTTTTAAAAGATCTTCTTTTAACTTTTGACTGGTTCGCTCTAAATAGAAAACATTCGAAATATTAAACAAAACTCCTTTATGCTTTATGCCAAAAATATCAGAAATTCCATAGTTAATCTCTGACTTAAGAGCCTTATCTAAAATATATGAAACATAATATTTTTGATTTGTAATTCCTGAACCAATAATATTTTTTTTATTATCTAAATAATTTTCGCTATCAAAAAGAACCACAAAAGCATTATTCTCTCTAACAGAGGAAAGCACTCCTTCAACAGCAGGCCCCACAATAGGAAGTATTACCAAAGCCCCCGAATCCTTTATCAAAGAGTCTGATAACAACCTGGCTAAATTGCTATCATGCCAATTGCCTAAAACTCGATAATAAACTTCAGATTTCATGCCTGTATCAAGAATGCCTTTTTTAAAATAACGATAAATATAATCACTCATAACAGGATAATTTTGACCTGCAATCAAAGCAGCATTTCCAAAGACAGATTTAACAAATTCTTTTAAAAAAAGTCCTACATAATACCCCAAAATATACGCCTCTTCTGCAACATTATAAGAAACTGAATAAACTTGCTTGTTGGTATTTTTGACCAAAGAATCAAAAATGAGAAACTTAGTATGAGGATAATTACTAGAAACACTATCGACAATGTCTTGCATAGCATTATTTGTAGTTATTAAAAAATCATATTTTTTTGAAGTTAATAGTTTTTCAAGCATTTCTATCCACTCACTTTGATTAAATCCAGCTTCTAACACTTTAATTTCAAGATTTCCATGTTTTTTTTTAAATTCAAACAAAGAATCATACATTTCTTTATAAGATGGAGATCCTGAAACAACTCCAGGAATAAATAAAGCAATATTAGTTTTATTAGAAATATCAACCTCTCGCTTCTTGAAAAAAATTAAATAAACAAATAAATATAAATGAAATATCGCAAATAAAATCCAAAACCCTTTAAAAAACACATTTTTACTCATAAAAATAAAACATCCTTTTATTAATTATTATTAAATTCACTTTAATGCCACAAAAGTCAAATAAAAAAAGATCGACAGAAAGCTATAAAAAACAAAGCCACCAAAATTAATTAAAAAATTCATTATATGAAAAACTAAAATGAGCATTTTTATCCCTTATTAAACAATTTTGGCAAAAAAATTCTGAACCGAAATTTAATAAAATACTAAGCAAATTATGAATGTGAATTTTAAATTCCGTTGAATAATATAATAAAATTTGAAAATTTTTCATTTTTTTTAAAATGTCTGAAATTAATAGTTTTAAACAGCTGACAAAAACAAATATGTTAATTTCTTTTTCTATTTGAATTTTCAAAAAATATATCATGTCATCCAACAAATAACTTTAACATAAAGCTAAATATATAAAAATCAAAACTCTCTAGGACGCAATAAATACAATTCATTAACATTTAAATTACTAGTAATATCATCATTTGAGCGTCTTAAATACATCTTTAAAGAATGGATTGTTTTAAAAAACTTATTTTTTAAAACATTTTTATTAGCTTTGTAATCATTTAAAAATTTTGAAATGGACCCGTTAACAGTTGTTGAATTATCAAAAAAAGTAGAAAAATATTTCAAAACATCATCTACAAAATAAAACCTATTCGCCAAATCAACAAAATTATTAAAAAGCACTCCGATTCTACCCTTTAAATAATTAACATTTTTAACCATATCAACCCTGTTGCCTAATTTATAATTTTTATCTTCCAGGCTCCATTTTGAATATATAGAATTAAATTTAAAATCTTTCATTAAATAATTATACATGAAGTCAAACCTAAAACTATCTTCAATATATTTTAAAATAAAAACATATAAAAACATTTTATTTAAGGACATAAAATTATCTTTAGCTATCCTTATAAAATTTTGATTAACACCCTTTAAAGTGCCTTCATTAACTTTGTGTAAAAAAGAATTTCCATTAAAAAGCAAAAGACTGGTATTGGGAAAAATTAAATATTCGGCTTTATTAATATACCTGATGCTACCCTTGTAAACATTGATAAAATAATTGTTAAAATAATCGCTATTGGCATAAAATTTTGATGTATTTTCAGCTTTAAACAGATTATTATCTATTATAACAGAAAATGAAGACCCTTTAACAATGTTATGAATCATAGCATCAACACTTCCTCTAAATAAATATATTTTTGCATCTTGCAAATCTTTAAGAGAAGAATAAAAAACCAAACTATTTGTATTGGAATAAAAAACTAAATCTGCAGAAATGCCATTTATTTCATATAAATTTATTTTAAGCCTTGAATTTTCTCCAACTTCAATAAAATCATATTCAAAAATTTCATCATCTAAATCCAACTTAACAGGAAATGTATTTCTAACAACACTAACTTTACCTTCTATTTCTTTTACAACTGCCACTTGAGAAAATAAAGCTCTATTTGAAAGTAATATTAAAAGGATAAAATGATATATTCTAAAAATATAGTTCTCCTGATCTTTGAAAAACTCATAAGTTTAATTATACCTTGTTTTACATAAATTTATTACACTTTGAACAATGATAAAAAAGAAGTATAATTTACTTTAAGAATTAAAAATATTGAGTTTTTATTGACATACTATAATTGCTATACTAATAAAATAGTTAAAGTAAGAACTTTAATATTTAGGGATTCTTACTTTAAAAAGAATAGAAGCCAAGTTATTAGAAGGGTGTATTTATGAATATAAAGAATAAATTAATATCGCTGCTGCAAATTGCAGTAGCCATCTCTTTTATTGCATGCAAAACGCCTCCAGAATCAAGAGAGAGTAAAAATGCCAAAATTGCACAACCAGATAATAAAAATTTTAAATTAAGAGATATAAAAGACGTTAAAAATGAACTAATAAGAGAACGGGGGCATCTTTTTTATTCAAAAGAATTTAATGAAGCTGAAAAACTAGAAGAAGCAATGAAACAAAGCTTTTCTAAAAAACAAGCAATAGAGGGGAATGAAATTGCACTAAAAGTACTTGAAAGATATAAAACAATAATAAAAGAAACGAGGGAAAAAAAAGAAAAAACAAACTACCTTAAAGAAAATATTGAAAAGTATCTAAACGATGCAGAAGCAAATGAGGCATATATATGGATTCCGCTGGAAATTGACGAAGTAAATAACTTGTATTTTGAAGCAACAAGAAAATATAAAAATTACGATCTTGATAATGCCCTTGACATGTATAGCAAGGCCTTTAACAGAGCACAACAAGCAGCAAAAAATGCTAAAGAAGCTAAGGCTTTAAAAGAAACTGACGAGAGAATGTACAAACAGTTAAAAGCACTTGAAGCAGCTTCCAACTTGCCAATTTATAGCAATAATAAGCTTATAAAGCCATCTCCATGGAATGGCAGAGCATTCATTAAAGAAAGAAACAGTCACTTAAACCTTTTAAATACCAATAAAAACACTTATCTTCTTGGAGAAGCAGAAGCTTCTATTCCAATAGTACTCGCATTCGAAGAAAAGGTAGAAATAGCAAAAAACTCCAAACTTCAAGAACAATTCAAAACACTAGAACTTATTGAACAATCAAGAACATTGTGGGAAAAAGGGGTTGAAGCTAAACATGTAAAAAACTTTAGACTTGCCAATGAATTATTTTTAGAATCTGCAAGATACCTTCAAGCCTATCAAAGCAATGCAAGCAGTGAGCTTTATGTAATAAAAATAGGCAATACCTTATGGGGAATTTCTAAAAAATTATACAACGATCCTTACTTATGGCCAAAAATTTGGTTTGCCAATAGACAAAAAATACAAAATCCAGATCTAATTCATTCTAACTGGAAAATAATAATTCCTGCCAAATAGACAAATAAAACAAGAAAGCAAGGCTTTAGCCTTGCTTTCTTGTTTTATATCTAATAAAATTAAATAATAAAAATATTCTAAAAGAGAGAAAAAATGAAAAAGCTAATATTACTAAGCTTAATATTTATTTCTTGCTATACGATTAACTTAGAAAAATTGACAAAAGAAACTCCTTATGGAGTTTATCTAAGAGAGGCTCAAAAAGCTGTCAATGTTAATGATTATAACTCTGCTTTAAAAGCATACGAAAAAATGATTCAGAATTTCACTCATAATCCCAATATAGTTGCTACTGGCAAATATGAAATTGCATTCATATACTATGCAACAAACAAAACAGAAAAAGCAAAAAAAATCTTTGAAGAGTTAGTAGAAAATAATATGAAAATGCCTAAATGGATTAAACCTTTAGCTAAAAAAATATTAAATAAAATAGAAAATAATAAAAAATACTAATTTAAGAAATAAAATTTTTTACTAGAATATTATTCCATAAATTGTAATGTCTTTTTCCTTTGCAGAATTGATAACATCTTTATAAACAACAGACCCTCTTGGATACTCGTGAGGGGGTGAATCTCCTATAACAATAATAAATCTTCTTTCTGCCCGCCAATCAAACTGAGTCACAGCAGCATCAATGCCCTCAAACACAGCTTCTGGATAATCCCCGCCACCACCAACATTAACATACTTAAGAATGTTATTTAAATAAGGAATAGTATTAAAATCAAAAGCTTTGGTTAAAAAATCTTCAAGATAGTCTTTATAAAAAACAAGACCTATTCTGTAGGATTTAAATTTTTGAAGTTGAGGTTCTATTATTGAAAACAAATGCTCTTTTAGAATCTCAATATTGCTTTTCATACTGTCAGTAACGTCAACAACAAGCACTAAATCTAAATCATAAACTGAATCTTCCGAGTTTTTCAAAATTTTATTTATTTTATTAACAATATCAATGCCATTATTGGCAATAACAACCTCATCCGAAAATTTTGTAAAAGTATCTTTTAATTCATTAAATTCAATTTTACCTTGATTTTGGTCATCCTTGAAAAGCAATTCATAAGCATTGTCTTGATACCTGCCCAAATAATCATTATATTTTTTTTCAAAAGATCTTATAGAAAACCAAAAGGGCTCTTTTTTGCTTTTTAATATTTCTAAGTCAATCTCACCACTTCTTGTTGAAAAATTTGGAAATCCATATTTTAATTTTTTTGGAATCAATATATGAAAAGCTTCTCCAAACTTTTTATTAGGAACAGGAGTGGAAGATGTCAACGATAAAAGCTCTTTATTCTTAATAACTCTTCCATTTAAAATCCGAATTTCATCTCCATTAATCTTATTATAACTTAATGTACGAAATGAATAAGTGGCTACATCTTTTTTCTTATCAGGAATTTCAAAAGACTCCGTCAATATTACCGATTTGATTGCAGGTTTTTTTCTAATAAAAAGATGAAATCCTTCTTCATGAGCCTCAACATAAACATCATCAATACCTATTTTCAAAGAACTATCTTCAAATCCAAACAAATAAAAGCTAGCAAAAAGAAATAAAAAAATTTTCTTCATAAGGAAACCACCCTCATAAATAACTCAAAAGCAATAAACAGGATCATAATTAAAGTTTTTCGGATAAATTTTCATAAAATAAAACATTAAATTTAGAAAAACTATTCTTAAAAATATTTCTTAGATTTAAACTAGCAAGATCTTTTTTAACACTTTTTACCATATCTTCATTCCTATTTAATATATCAAAAATCTTAGCTGATTCGCTTAAATTACTAACTCCAGAATTAAAAAGTTTAGTATCTCTTATGGATGAAAAAGAGGCCAGTACTTCTACAACACCAAGATTATTATAAGTCTCAATTTCTTTTAATAAAAGAGTTTTATGATAATCATTTTCTTTGGGATTAAAATTCAAAACATTAGCCTTCTCTAGTTCTAAATTTTGCATAACCCTTAAATAATAGCTCCTAGAAGCTAAAAAGTCGCCCATCTTATAAAGAGTTAGAGCAATAGAATTTAAAACTTCGTTACTACTTGAAAACCCCGCCATACTCTCTACTTTAAATAAATACTTCAATGCATCATCATAATTATTTTCCCTGTAACTAAGCAGTCCAACTTTATAGTAAACATCTGGATAATTAACACCCTCATTTATTGCTAATTTGTAAGAAGATATCGCAGACTTAAAGTCATTCAAAGATCTAAGGATATCGCCTTGCTTTTCATAAATTGAAGAAATCTCCTTAGATCCTTTTATAAGATTATATTTTTTATAAAAAGAATAATCACTCAAAGCTAAACCAATAATATTGCTAGCCCTAAGAGAATCTTGAGATTTTTCATAAATGTCTGCTAAAATTTTATAAGCCAATATCTTCTCCCCAGCATCTTCAATTGAATTTTTATGCCTAAAACTATTTAATGCTTTAAGCAAATAAACTTCTGCCTTTTTATAATCTCCTATATAATATGAATATCTTCCACTTTCAAAAAGTGCCTTGTCATAATTGGGATTTTTATTTAATATCTTTCTAAGGATGTATTCAATCTCTGAATTCATACTAACATTATTGTCAAGCTTAAAAATAGTTCTACCATCATTTCTTTTAAAATCAGAAAATTCCTTGTTCAATAAATTTGTTTGTCCATTAAGATAATTTAAATTTATAGCAAGATTATTTGCCCTTTGATTATAAGTTACAAAAGAAATATACTTGTCTATAAGCTTTTTAGCATATTTTGTGTAAACAACTTCATCAATATCTAGAATTCCATTTGACTTAATAAAATTATTAACATTGCTAGACTCGGTATCTAAATTAGCTTCAATATAAACATTAAAAAGTTTAAATAAAATTTCCTTTTTTTGTCCATATTTAGAAAGCACAACCGTATAGCTATTAATACTATCTTTATAGTAGTTAGAATTTGTCTTAGCCCATTTAAAATAATTATCTCCCTTTAATACCAAAGCATCATAATCGTAAAGATCATAAGATATAACTTCATCAAGTATTGAATTAGCCTCAGAGTGCTCTCCAAGGCTAATTTTCATGGAAGCATACGAAATATACCCTTCCTTATTAAACTTTTTTCGTCTTCTAGTTGTAGAATTTTTAGAAAAAGGATTAATAGTAAACAATTCCTCATACTTTTCTTCAGCACTATCAAAATCTCTAACGTCCTCAAACGCTTTAGCATAACTGACAAACCATTTATCATTGGGCCTAATATAATAAGCATCTCTAAAAATAGTCTTTGCAAGATCTCTTTTATTTGCATATATAGATTCTATGCCCTCTTTATACTTGCTCTCAGAGGCAACATAAAAAAATACTACATCTACTATAAGGTACAAAGAAACTAAAACCAAAACAACAAAAATAGAAGCTACTTTTATCAAAGGTAGCAAAGCCCTTGAGACTCTATAGCTTAATTTTTGCTGAAGCTTGCTAAATTCTTCTGCCTTAAAATAAATTACAGGCAATTTAATAGATCGCCCAACAATATCTCCTACAAATTTAGCAATAAATTTCAACCTTTTTTTGTTTTTCTCAACAAGATCAATTAATGCTTCAAGCTTAAACCTTGAAACATTTTCTTTAGTTAAAGCCTCAGCAATTGCAATCCTTAAATTTCTAGGATAGGAATTTAAATGTTTTAAAAATAATGGATAATTAACCTTAAATTCAAAACGTTTAAAATTTGCATTTTGATCATACTCTAAAAATTTAAAATCATCTGCAACATTTTCAAAATCATCCTCATCGGTACTTAAATTTAAACCATCTTCAACAAACATTTCTGATTGTTCGTTTGGTTGGTTTTTGCCATTTCCCGTATCATCAATATTAAACTCATTCAATTTATTAAATTCATCAGATTGTAAAAAATTATCATCTCCTGAAACAGAAGAATCATTGTTGGTTTTAAAAAAATTATTATTGCCTTGATTGTTAATCAATTCCTCAGAACTTAATTCTGAGGAATTGATTAACTTATCAAAATCAAGCTTAGAAGCAACTTCTAAATCAATAGAATTATCATCAAGAACTTTGTCAATATCATTCTCAAAAGAATCGCTAGAAGAAACATCAAAATCCTTATTTAAAGTTGAAAGCTCTGAATCTACATCAACCCTCAAGTCAGAACCATTTAAAGGTAAATTATCATTAAAAATGTCAGAATAAGGCAATTTATCCTCACTCTCAAGAGCATCAAGCATAAAATTTAAATCAGGTTCATCATCATTTTCCTCTAAAGCAAGATCTTCCTCTATCCAAGGAACAATACTCTCTCCAGGCTCAGGAAGCTTAACATCCATACTCACGCCAAAAGATTCTTTAGACAATCTTTCATTAGAAAGATTGTCTAATATTTCTCTTTTAAACTGTATTATCTTATCTACATCAGGCATATTGCAACCAAATCCCTAGCTTATAAAAAACTTTTTTTATAAAATTCATAACCTTCTGCATGAAGAACATTAAAACGATTTTCTAAATCCTCAGCAATTTTTAAACCCAAAACTTCCTTTGTAATCTCTGTCTGAGAATCTTTCAAAGTGTTTAAAATTTCATCCCTATACTCAACAATACTTACAACCTTGTCAGTATTATATATAAGGGAATCCCTTTTAAAAACATCGTGAGACATATCTCCATCCTCAGAAACTTCCAAAACATTTCCATTGACTCCAATCATCAAATAATAATCAAAAATTTTAAAATAATTGACAATTTCTAAAATTATTTTTTTTGTTTCAGGTTTTCCTTTTCTATACCTAGTAGCAGTAGGAAAAATAAGTATAATGTACCCACTATTTTTCTTTTCATAAATATATTTCATAGAATTAGCATTAAAAACACGTCTTTGCCTAGCATGTTCTAAACCAACCCCAACAAATGCATGCGGTGGATACACTAATATTGCATTGTATCCCAAAGAAAGAGTCTTAACAAATAAATTATCTCTGAAAAGCTTAACTCCAGCTATCGGAATAATATGATCTGCAATATCACGATAACCCATTTTGTAAAGTAAAAATTGGAAACAAGGAAAATCAAAATTACTATAATGCTCCATTAATATAATTGAAGACTTGCCAGATTTAGTTTTTTGGTAAAGTTCTAAAATATTTTGCATGCCAACAATGGTTGATCCACTCTCAAGAAGCCTTTCTATCATTCTATCTGCCAATCTTCTACTATTATAATCTGCACTTCGATAAGATTTATCTAAATAATTAACATTTTCAACAGACTTAAATTGACTTACAAAGTCGCTTTCCATGTCTTTAAAATATTTATCAAAACTTTCATTTTGTACAAACATAAAATAAGCACCCTTTAAAGCATTCTATGTTGCTAATTAACCATTAGTTACATTATTTTATTTACTAAAAACAAAAAACTCTACAAGACTAACAATAAATAACTAATATTAAACAAGCATACATTTTTGAAAACATTTCACACCATTATACCTTATTTGCTACACAAATTAAAGTAAAATTGTAGTTTGCAAAAATAGACAAATAATACTAAGAACTATTTAAGTTATAAGACTTTTTTTATTGTAAGAATTAAAGTAAAATTTAAATACAAAACAAATCAAAGTAAGACAAATCAAAGTACTGGAGGCATACATATTTAAAATTAAAACAAAAATAAATATTCTTTATTAAAATTTATTAAAGAAATTAATAAAGAACGAAAACAAAAAATATAAAATATTGAAAAAGGAAAATCCCATGAAGTATACAAAAATAGCCTTAATGCTAATAATTTTCTTTTTAATAGCGTGTGCTAATAATGCCAAAAAAGAAAAAATAGTTTTCAGAGTATCAAACTTAAACGAACCATCATCACTTGATCCTCAACTCTCAACAGACCTTTACAGTAGCAATATTATTGCAAACCTATTCTTAGGCCTAGCGGTAAAAGATTCTCAAACTGGAAAATATAAACCAGGACTTGCAAAAAGTTGGAATATTTCTGAGGATGGAATTATTTACACATTTAACTTAAGAGAAGATATAGTTTGGAGCGATGGAGTTCCCATTACTGCTGAAGAGATAAAAAAATCATATCTAAGAATTCTAAATAAAAAAACAGCTGCAATGTATGCTAATTTAATAAAATCTACAATAAAAAATGCACAAGAATATTATGATGAAACAGTACCTGAATCTGGGCTTGGCATAAAAGCTATTGACAGCAAAACCTTAGAGATAACATTAACATCTCCAAAGCCTTATTTTCCCGATATGCTGACAAACACAGCATATATACCAGTTCCAATGCATATTGTTGAAAAATATGGAGAAAATTGGACAAATCCTGAAAACATGGTTGTTAGTGGTGCATACAAACTTAAAGAAAGATCAATTAACGATAAAATCGTAATAGAAAAAAATGATAAATACTATAATGCAAAAAATGTAGAAATTGATGAAGTAATATTTTATCCAACAGAAGGCAGCGTAGCTTACAATATGTATATAAATGGTGAAATCGATTTTCTACAAGGAGCAGAAAAGAATAATTTGGAAGAAATTAAAATAAGAGATGATTATTACTCCGGATTAAAAAATGGCATGGCATACATAGCATTCAATATAACAATAAAACCATTAGACAATTTAAAAGTTAGACAGGCCATCTCCCTTGCTATTGACAGAGAAACTTTAACTAAAGTAGTTTTAAAGGGAAGTGCAGCCCCAACAAGAAACCTAACTCCAAAATTTGATGATTATTCTTATGGAAAAAATTTAATACTATTTGATCCTGAGAATGCAAAAAAACTTTTAGCCGAAGCTGGGTATCCGGATGGGAAAGGATTTCCCACATTAAAATTTAAAATATCAGGAGGAAGACCAACAACAGCAGAATTCTTACAAGAACAATTTAAAAAAATATTAAACATTAACTTAGAAATCGAAAATGAAGAATGGACAACATTTTTAGGAAGCAGAAGAACTGGAAATTACCAAATGTCAAGCGTGGGATGGATAGGAGACTATTTCGACCCTTTAACATTCTTAGACAGCTTATTTACAACAGAAAATCACTTTTTCGGAGCATACAAATATTCAAACAAAGAGTATGATGCTTTAATAAAAAAATCTAATTTTGAACTTGATCCAATAAAAAGACAAGACATTTTAAGACAAGCTGAAGAGATAATAGTAGAAAAAGACTTTCCTATGATACCTTTATACATACCTAAATCCCATTACCTTTTCAGAAACGATAAATGGACAGGATGGATACCAAATATTGCAGAAAGCTATTTATATGAAGATATTAAAACTAAAAAATAATAAAATTAAGTAAAATAAGTAATTTTAAAATTAAGATTTAAAATTACTATCTAAAGAAAGGCAGTTATAAAATTAAATTTAAATTTTAAAGCAAACTTTAAAATGGAGGTATAAAAAATTATGAAATTACAAAAGTCATTATTTTTAATAATATTTTTTCTAACTTTTCTTTGTTGCAATAACAAGGAAAGAACAGAAGGAGTATCATTTAAAATAAGCTTGGGAGCAGAGCCAAGCAGTCTTGACCCTCAATTAGCAGACGACAATGTCGCATCAAAAATGTTAGACACAATGTTTAGAGGGCTTGTTACAGGAGACCCTAATACAGGAGGAAATAAACCAGGACTTGCAACAGGGTGGGATATTTCTCCTGACGGAACAGTTTACACATTTAACCTAAGAGAAAAAATCACCTGGAGTGACGGAGTTGCAATCACCGCAGAAGGAATTAGAAAATCTTATCTTAGAATTTTAAATAAAGAAACTGGCTCAAAGTACGTTGAAATGGTTAAATCAACGATTAAAAATGGTCAAAAATATTTTGATGGAGAAGTGTCTGACTCTGAACTTGGAATTAAGGCAATTAACGAAAAAACATTGGAAATAACACTAGAATCACCAAAACCTTATTTTATTGACATGTTAGTACACCAATCATTCATTCCAGTACCAATTCATGTTACTGAAAAATACGGACAAAGCTGGACAAACCCTGAAAACATGGTCACAAGCGGTCCTTTTAAATTAAAAGAAAGAGTTCCCAACGAAAAATATGTCTTTGAAAAAAATGATAAATACTACAACTCACCTGAAGTAGAATTAGGTGAGATTACATTTTATACGACAAATGACAACTCAACAGCATATAAAATGTATGAAAATGAAGAACTAGATGCAATCTTTGGTTCCATACCGCCAGATCTAATCAAAGATCTAAAATTAAGAAGCGATTATTACTCATCAGCTGTTAATGCCATATACTTTTACGCATTTAATACGCACATCAAACCACTTGACAACGTTAACATTAGAAAAGCCTTAACTCTTGCTATTGACAGAGAAACGCTTACATACAAAGTTCTTGACAACGGAACCACCCCTACAAGAAGAGCAACTCCCAACTTTAGTTCATACTCTTATGCAAAAAGTTTAGAATTATTTAATCCCGAAATTGCAAAGACCCTTCTAGCTGAAGCCGGGTATCCTAATGGCAATGGATTTCCAATTTTAAAGTTAAAATACAATACAAATGAATCAAATAAAAAAATCTGTGAATTTATTCAAAACCAATGGAAAAAAAATTTAAATATTGATGTGGAACTTGAAAACGAAGAATGGACAACATACTTAAACACTAAAGCAAATGGGAATTATGAAATAGCAAGATCAGGATGGATAGGCGATTACGCTGATCCTTTGACATTTTTAAACATATTCACACAAGGATACACACAATTCTCATCACACAATTACTCAAACCCAGAATACAACGAGCTTATAAAAAAATCCGATCTTGAGCTTGATCCAATAAAAAGACAAGACATCTTAAGACAAGCAGAAGAGATAATTATTGAAAAAGATTTTCCAATAGCCCCAATATACATATATGGAAATAGTTACCTTTTCAGAAATGACAAATGGACAGGCTGGAATACCAATATTTTAGAAAGATTTGATTTATCTCAACTAAAATTAAAAAATAAATAATTAATATTTAATTTAATCAAATACAAATCGTCCATTAAATTGTTTCTTATGGACGATTTTTATTGACTTTCTTATAAAAAAAAGATAGCTTAAAATTTATAAATAATTTTAATTTGGGGAAAAGGTTAATATGCATTTTAATAAAACTAAAAAAATCGGTAAAAAATTTAAAATAGTAACACTAGTTATGCTTGCTGTATCTTTAATTGCATGCAGCAATAATTCAGAAAAAGAAAAACTGGCATTTAAAGTATACATAGGAGGAGCACCTTCATCACTTGACCCACATTTAGTAGATGAGACAATCGGAGCAAGAATTTTAGAACAAATATTCTCAGGGCTTTTGACATTAAATACCAAAACAGGAAAGCTAAAGCCCGGACTTGCTAAAAATTGGGAAGCTTCAAAAGATAAAAAAACATACCAATTTTATCTAAGAGACAATCTTGTTTGGAGTGATGGTGTTGAAATTACTGCTGAAGGGATAAGAAAATCTTTTTTAAGAATTTTAAATAAAGAAACAGGTTCCACACATGTTGACATGCTTAAATCAATAATAAAAAATGGACAAGAATACTTTGATGGCAAAGTATCTGATTCTGAACTTGGAATTAAGGCAATTGATAGCAAAACACTGGAAATAACACTCACATCTCCAAAGCCATATTTCCTTGAATTACTTCTACATCACACATTCATGCCAGTACCTATTCACGTTATTGAAAAATATAAGAAAAATTGGACAAAACCTGAGCACATGGTTACTAGTGGTCCTTTTAAATTAAAAAAAAGATTACCTAATGAAAAAATTATCTTTGAAAAAAACAAGCACTATTATAATGCAAAAGAAGTAGAGCTTGATGAGCTTATCTACATTACGTCTGATAATGATCTTACTGTGTACAATATGTACAAAAACAACGAAGTTGATGCTATTTTCAACAGCATTCCACCGGATATTGTACATGAAATAAAACTACAAAATGATTATTATCAATACAAAAGCAATGCAATTTATTTTTATTCATTTAATACAAAAATAAAACCTCTTGATGATGTTAGAGTCAGAGAAGCTTTAACGTTAGCTATTGACAGAGAAACTTTAACTTACAAAGTGTTAAATGACGGTACAGTTCCTACAAGAGAAATAACCCCTGACCTTGAAAATTACAATTATGGTAAAAAATTAGCTTTATTTGATCCTGAAAAATCCAAAAGGCTTTTAGCAAAAGCCGGATATCCTAACGGAAAAGGATTTCCAATGTTAACACTGAAATATAATACAAACGAAACTCATAAAAAAATTGCTGAATTTATTCAAAATCAATGGAAAAAAATTCTAAATATAAATCTTATGCTTACTAACGAAAATTGGCCTGTTCTTACCAACAGTAGAAATACGGGCAATTTTGAGATAATAAGAGTTGGACGTATTGGGGAATATTTAGATCCACACACATACTTCACTATATTCACAAGCGAAAATTCACAACTTGCATCATACGGATATTCAAACCTAGAATTTGACAAACTCGTCAGAGAATCAGATTTTGAAAAAGATCCTATAAAAAGAAAACAACTGCTCAGAAAAGCGGAATCAATAATAATTGAAAAAGATTTTCCTGCCGCACCAATATACATATATTCCGGACACTATCTTTTTAGAAACGATAAATGGACCGGATGGAGTCCCAACGTATCAGAGGTTTATTATCTTTCTGAATTAAAACCAATTAAAAATGCAAAACATAATTAATTACAAAAGGGGTTTAATATAAATTAAAAGAAATATTTAAGTTTAGTATAAAAGCAAAGCTAACTAAATGTCGATTAAGATAATAGCTTTGTTTAAAGCAAAAATAAATAAATAATGTGTAAGATTCTATAATAATTTTACTTAGAATCTTACACAAAAAAAATTAAAATGATAAATTTTTAAATAAAAAATTAAAAACAAAAAATAAATTTTATTGAAAATTTATTTATTCGTTATAATACAAGTAACCTTCTATTCTATCAAAAATTATCAACTATAACTTGAAAAACAACAAAGACTATATGATATAATTGACTAATATATAAGTATCAATACCTATTTACAAAGGAGCAAAAATGTTAAAGTTTACTTTAAAAAAAATAATAGGAATAATACCAACTTTGCTGGTAATAATTTTTTTATGCTTTTTTGTAATGAGAATGGCTCCTGGAAGTCCATTTGATTCTGAAAAACCTATTGATCCTCAAGTAAAAGCAAGATTAATGGAAAAATATCACCTTGACAAACCTTTTTATATTCAAGCTTTTTATTACATTTCAAATGCCCTCAAAGGAGACTTAGGACCTTCTTTGAAAAAGAAAGACCTTACAGTTAATCAATACATAAAATTGGGATTCCCAAAATCACTTACACTAGGAGTAATATCCCTTATTATATCACTATCAATAGGAATACCAATAGGTATATTAGCTGCTATTTATAAAAATACTTATGTGGATTATATAATAACATCAATAGCAATATTAGGGATTTCAATACCACTATTCGTAATAGGGCCAATTTTGCAATACTTTTTTGCAATTAAATGGGGTTTGGTTTACACCTCTGGATGGATTACAGAAAGAGGGGGATTTTCAAATTTAATTCTACCCATAATAACTCTTAGTATGCCTAATATAGCTATTTTCGCAAGAATAATCAGAGGATCAATGCTAGAAATAATACAGAGCGACTTTATAAGAACTGCACGTGCAAAAGGGCTAAGCTTCAAAAAGATAGTTATAAAGCACATGCTAAGAGGAGCAATGTTGCCCGTAGTAAGCTACATAGGCCCAGCATTTGCTGCCATAATATCTGGAAGCGTAGTTATTGAAAAAATATTTAGAATTGCCGGAATGGGAATGTTTATAACAGAATCCGCACTAAACAGAGATTACCCAGTATTAATGGGAGGATTGTTAGTATATTCAATAATACTACTTATTTCTATATTAATATCAGATATTATATATAAAATGTTAGATCCAAGAGTATAAAGGAAAACCAAAATGAATAGCCTTGAAAAACAAAATGAGAAAAACAATTCTAAACTCGAAAGAAGAGCTTGGTCAAGATTTAAAGAAAATAAACTCGCATTTGGCAGTCTTTTTGTTATTGGATTTTACATCTCAATTGCCATTCTACAGCCAATACTACCAATTTATAAATACCATACTCAAATAGTAGAACATTCTGATTTACCACCATCTTTCCAAGCTGCTGGAGAACTCTGGTATAACAAAGAAAAAAAATTTATTGAAAAATTAGCAAAAAAAGAAAAAAGAGAAATAAACGAAGAAGAATTAAAAAAACTCGAAGACATAAAAAGAAAAATAGAAAATGAAGTTCAAATAATAGATAAAAAGGAAGTAAAAATACATAAAAGAGTATATTTGCTAGGTACAGACAATCTTGGAAGAGATTTGCTTGCAAGATTAATACAAGGCAGCCAAATTTCTCTTTCTGTAGGATTCATTGGAGCTTTTTTGTCTATGATAATAGGGACTATCCTGGGATCAATAGCAGGATTTTTTGGGGGACTACCTGACAAAATAATAACTAAAACAATCGAAATTCTTTATGTATTGCCCTATTTGCTTATTGTAATAATACTAATGGCAATAATGGAAAGAAGTATAATAGGATTATTCATAGCACTTGCATTTGTATCGTGGTTAACAGTGGCTCGAGTTGTACGAGGCCAAGTACAATCACTATCAAGTTTAGAATTTATACAAGCAGCCAAAACACTAGGTGCAACAAATCAAAGAATAATCTTAAAACACTTAATCCCTAATAGCATTGGAATGATAGTTATATTCACAACAATAAGGGTTCCAAGCTTTATTATGGCTGAAGCATTTTTATCCTTTTTGGGACTTGGAATTTCAGCTCCAATGACAAGCTGGGGAGAATTAGTGCAAAATGGAATTGCTACATTTGTTGAATATCCATGGAAAGTTTTTATTCCAGCTATAGTTATGACAATATTTCTATTATTTATGAACTTTTTGGGTGATGGACTAAGGGATGCTTTTGATCCAAAAGACAGTATCTAAAAGGAGCAATTGAATGGAAAAAGAAAATATATTGGAAATAAAAAACCTAACAGTTGAATTTAGATTAAAACATACAACAATTCATCCCGTAAGTAATGTTAACCTATCTGTAAAAAGAGGAGAAATTAGAGCTATTGTTGGAGAATCTGGAAGTGGAAAATCCGTAACAAGTATGGCTATTTTAAAATTATTACCAGAACTTACAACAGTATATAAAAGTGGAGAAATACTATTTGAAAATCAAGACCTGCTAAAACTTAGCGAAAAAGAACTTTTAAAAATCAGAGGGAATAAAATATCAATGATATTTCAAGACCCAATGACTTCATTAAACCCATTTTTAAGAATATCAACCCAACTTGAAGAAACAATAATCTTGCACCAAGGATTAGGAAAAAAAGAAGCCAAAGAAAAAGCAATAGAAATGTTAAAAACTGTTGGCGTTGTAAATGCAGAAGAGAGAATAAAACATTTCCCACATCAATTTTCAGGAGGAATGAGGCAAAGAGTTATGATTGCCATGGCCCTTAGCTGTCATCCATCTTTACTAATAGCAGATGAGCCGACAACAGCCCTTGATGTTACCATCCAAGAGCAAATATTATTATTAATCAAAAACCTATCTAAGAAATTCAATACTTCTACCATATTTATAACTCACGATCTTGCGGTTGTTGCTGAAATTTGTGATACAGTATCTGTAATGTATCAAGGAAAAATTGTAGAAGAAGGAACAGTAGAGGAAATATTTAACAATCCTAAACATCCTTACACCATTGGACTTTTAAAATCAATTCTTACGCTAGAACACGATCCAGATAAAAAACTTTATTCAATAAAAGAAAACCCCATAAAAATCACAAAAACCAGTACCGAGGAGCTTTAAATGAGCAATAAAAAAGAAATAATTCTTAAAGTAGAAAACTTAATGCAAACATTCACAACAGGAGAAGATTTTTTATTTTGGAAAAACAAGCAAAAAGTAAATGCGGTAAACAATGTTAGCTTTGAAGTTGAAAAAAATAAAACCTTGGGACTCGTAGGAGAATCTGGTTGCGGCAAATCTACCACCCTTCGCTCAATAATGCAGCTTTACACACCAACTTCTGGAAATATTTACTTTAACGGAAAAAACATAACTAAACTTTCAAAAAAAGAACTCTTAAAAACAAAAAAAGATATGCAAATGGTATTCCAAGATCCTCATACTTCGCTTGATCCAAGAATGACAATAAAGGAAATAATAGCAGAACCACTAGAAATATATAATGAAAATAAAATTCTTCCAAAAACAAAACAAGAAATAGAACAAAGGGTAAACGAACTAACAGATATTGTAGGATTACATAAAAGTATGTTAACCAGATATCCTCATGAATTTTCAGGAGGACAAAGACAAAGAATAGGAATTGCTAGAGCACTAGCTTTAAATCCTAAGCTTCTGCTTTTAGACGAAGCAGTTTCTGCGCTTGATGTATCAATCAGAGCTCAAATTTTAAATCTCTTAAAAACCCTGCAAAAAGAATTCAATTTGTCTTATTTATTTATTTCTCACGATCTTGCTGTAGTAAAATATATGAGTGATAAAATTGCTGTAATGTACCTTGGAGTTATCCTAGAACTTGCACCCAGAGAAACACTATTTTCAAACCCAATTCATCCATACACTAAGATGCTAATAGCATCAATTCCTGAAATCAACCCCGAAAAAAGAAAAAATAAAAATATAAAACTAGACGAACAAACTCTAGCAAACATTAGAAAAATTCATTTATCAACCCAAGTACACCCAAAACTAGAAGAAGTAGAAAAAGATCACTTTGTATCTAAGTACCTTTTTGATGAAATGAATAGGTAAATGAATTTAAAAGCTTATTTATGGTCAAAATAAGAAACTTCAAAATCTATTTTATTATCAATTCCCTCAACAAAGTATAAATTAATTCTATTAACATTATTTTTATCTATTACTTTGTTACCAGAATCAATAAAATAATAATAAATCCTATCTTTGGGTAAATTTTTAAGCTTAATAGTATAAATTCCTTTATTGTCTTCCTTCTCAATAAGCCTATTTAAAAAAGGATTAAAATTATTAAAACTACCAGCTATTGTAACTATTTGTCCAGGACGACCTATATAAAAAATTTCAACCTCATTGTTATCATATGACTGTATTGGATTTCTCAAAGAAATATAGCTGGACTTTTCTTTAGCAACCTCAATTTTAGAAAATGGGATTAAATCCTCATTATAAACTACATTTTTATTATACTCATCATTAGTCCAAACACCATCTACAATAAGCCTATATTCTATATTGTTTGTGCCATGAGGAAGATTAACTTTAACAAAAAAAACTCCATGCTCATTTTTTTTGAATAAATACTTCTTAGAATACTGATCAAAGCCAAAAGCAGCAAAAATTTTTCTAATCTCCTTATTGGGAGGATAAAACAACAATATACGATTGGAATCAACCATAGGTTCAAGATTGTCTTTTCTTGTTGAAACTTCTAAAAACTCATTTAAACTTAAATCAAAATCATAAATTAAATAATCATTTGAAAAAAGATCATTAACACACAAAGCTACAAAAACCAATAAATACAAACACCTTTCTTTCATAGATTACATGCAAAATTCACAATATAATTCTTTTGACAAGATACTACACATTTAAACTTTTTAACATTATACTAAAAACATACATTAAAGTAAATAATTACAAGGAGTACCAGAAATGGGTTTTCACATTTATGAAATCAAAGCCAGACAAATTATTGATTCTAGAGGGAATCCAACAGTTGAAGCTGATGTCATTTTAGAAGATGGAACTTGCGGAAGAGCTGCTGTACCATCAGGCGCATCAACAGGAATTAACGAGGCTGTTGAGCTTAGAGATGGTAATAAGTCTGTCTATATGGGGAAAGGGGTTTTAAAGGCAATTGACAATATAAAAAACATAATTGCCCCAGAACTTGAAGGTATGAGCGCCTTAAATCAAGTTGTAATCGACAGAAAAATGATTGAGCTTGATGGCACCCCTACAAAAGAAAAGCTCGGCGCTAATGCAATTTTAGCAGTTTCAATGGCTACAGCTAAAGCTGCTGCAAAGTACCTTGGACTTAAGCTTTATCAATATCTTGGAGCATACAAAGCCAACATTTTACCTACACCTATGTGTAATATTATTAATGGCGGCGCACACTCTGACAACTCTGTTGACTTTCAGGAGTTTATGATAATGCCAATAGGAGCAAAAACATTCAGCGAAGCAATAAGAATGGCAGCAGAAGTTTTTCATACACTAAAGGGAATTCTAAGTGGCAAAGGCTATGCAACTTCTGTTGGAGATGAAGGAGGATTTGCTCCAAACTTAAAATCAAATGAAGAAGCTTGTGAAGTGATTATAGAGGCAATAAAGAAGGCGGGATACGAGCCTGGAAAAGACATTGCAATAGCTCTTGATCCAGCAACATCTGAGCTTTACGATCCAAAAACAAAAAAATATGTACTTAAATGGTCAACAAAAGAAGCACTTACTTCCGAACAAATGGTTGAATATTGGGCAAAGTGGACAGAAAAATATCCAATTATTTCAATTGAAGATGGAATGGCTGAAGAAGATTGGGATGGATGGAAAAAACTTACAGACAAAATTGGGAACAAAATACAACTTGTTGGAGATGATTTGTTCGTAACAAATACCTCGTTTCTTAAAAAAGGAATTGAAATGGGAGTAGCTAATTCAATACTTATTAAGGTCAATCAAATTGGAACACTAACAGAAACATTTGAAGCCGTGGAAATGGCCAAAAAAGCAGGTTACACAGCAATAGTCTCCCACAGATCAGGAGAGACAGAAGATACAACAATAGCTGATCTTGTAGTGGCTCTTGGAACAGGACAAATCAAAACTGGGTCACTCTCAAGAACAGATAGAATAGCAAAATACAATCAGCTCATAAGAATAGAAGAAGAATTGGAAACAACTGCTGAATACCAAGGTAAAAGCGTCTTTTATTCTATTAAACAAAAATAAATCAAATCCCTGAAAAGGGATTTGATTTATTGAAATAAAAATATAATATATATAAAATAAAATTATCTTTTGGAAAATTGAAAACTTTTCCGTGCTTTTTTCTGCCCAAATTTTTTACGTTCAACCTTTCTTGAATCTCTTGTTAAAAACCCATTAGATCTCAAAATCATCTTATTAGATTCATCAAGTCCAAAAAGAGCTCTTGAAATGCCGTGCCTTATTGCCCCTGATTGACCCGAAATCCCTCCCCCATAAACATTAATATAAAGATCATATTTTCCAAGTGTATTTGTCAAAACCAAAGGAGATAAAGCCATTGTTCTTAAATTTTCAAGTTGGATGTAAGAGTCAAAGTCTCTATTATTTATTTTGATATTACCACTACCCTCTCTAATGTAAACTCTAGCAACAGAAGATTTCCTCCTACCAGTTCCCATTGACAAATTGACATTGCTAAAATTCGATTTTTTCATTTTACCTCTCTAAATTAGCTTACAGCTTTATAGGATTTTGAGCTTTAAGAGTATACTCTGAACCAGGAAATACTTTTAAATTTCTAAAAAGACCACGCCCCAAAGGACCTTTTGGTAACATGCCTTTAATAGCAATCTCAAGGGGCGCACAAGGCCTTCTCTCTGACAATGTTCTAAAAGTGTCAGAATAAAGACCTCCCGGATATCTTGAATGCCTATAATAAAGTTTTTGTTGGTACTTTTTCCCCGTTAGCTTAACTTTAGAAGCATTAATAACAATAACATTATCACCTAAATCTTGATGGGGAGTATAATAAGCTTTATGTTTGCCTCTTAAAATTTTAACAACATCCACAGCAACTTTACCTAAAATTCTATCTGCTGCATCAATCACATACCATTTTTTCTCAACAGCCTTTGGCTTGATCCAAATCGTAAAATTATTGGTTATTTTATTCATAATAACGCATTACCCTTACTATAATTTTATGCATAAATCTCATTCATTGTATTATTTGTAAGGATCACTGTCAAGTCCATCAATAAACTTATTTTTAAGAGCAAAACAAATTTTTTTAAAATTATCCAGATCTCCTTTGGAAAACTTCAAGGGAACAATAGATGGAATGCCAAAATTTGGACTAATTAAATACCCAAATTTGAGAAATTCATTAAAAATTTCAGCATGATAACAAGCATCATAAAGAGGAAACATATACCTATCAGTTATTCTAAACAAAGATGTGGCAAAAGAATTAAAATCAATACCGATATTTTTTCTATAAAATAACAGTTTGCTCAATGTGTGTCTAGCTAAAGATAAAGTTACAGCATCAAAATTATCCTTAAATTCTATTTTTCTAGAAAGATTATCCATAACAACAATACTAACAGACATAAAATCAGGCAAAGGAATATTGAAAATCATAGGATACTTAATATTGCTAAATCCTACTCTAAACTCATATATTCCTTCTTCTTTTTCCCAGGGCATAAAAAATTTATTTTCACCAGTTAAAGATAATAAAAATTCTTTTGCATCTTTTTCTAGTTTAAAAATATAAACAGACCCCGCCTCCTTAAAAAAAGTAAATACCAAATTGATAAACTGATTTTTAAAAACAGAAGGATAAGGAGATATCAAGCCCCTTGACATAGTTTGTTTAAAAAGGCGATTCAAACCTTGAACCCTATAACCTAAAAAATTTTTTCCACCATTTAAATATAAATCTAAATATCTCTTACCATAAATATCATAAAGATAAAAAAATCTTGCCCTTTTAATCACTGGCAAATTATTTATTAAAGACAAATCATGCATTTGATAAAATTTCTAAAAGAATTTCATTTGCAAGTATAGGATTAATCTTCCCTGAAGATTTTTTCATTATTTGACCCATCATAAATTTAATAGCATGATCTTTACCTTTTTTGTAAAGTTCAATTGATTTGGGATTTTCATCTAAAACTTCAAGCACAATCCGTTTAATAACAAGCTTATCACTTACTTGCTCTAATTGATTTTCACTTACAATAACAGAGGCAGGAACTTTTCTAGTCATCATCTCTGAAAATATTCTTTTTGCCATTTTGCCACTTATTTTGCCAGCAATAATAAACTCAACAAGCTCTGTAATATAGCTTGGAAGCAAATTAAATTCAAGAATACTAATTCCTTTATCATTAAGAACACTTAAAACTTCAGACAATATCCAATTGGCCACTTTTTTAGGATCGCTTGCATTAATCACAGCCTCTTCAAAATATCTAAGCAGGTGCTTATCCGCTGTTAAAGTAATAACATCAAAATCGCTTAACCCATATTGGTCTTTAAGCCTAACTCTTGCATCAAATGGAAGTTCAATTAACTTTAAATTTTTAATATTATCAATATAAGAATCATCAATCTCTATTAAAGGCAGATCGGGTTCTTGAAAATATCGATAATCAGATGATGTCTCTTTATTTCTTTGAATAACTGTTACTCCACTCTTATCATCAAATCCCCTGGTATGCTTACCAAAGCTATCAAGAGTTTTTCTAAATTGAACCCACTCCTGTTGCTGCCTTAATTCTTCATATTCAATGGCAGCTTTAATAGATTTAAAAGAATTTAAATTCTTTATCTCCGCTATAGGAGTTTTATACTCAACACCATTCTCTTTAACAATTAAATTAACATTTACATCACATCTAAAAGAACCATTCTCCATATTACATTCTGACAAATCAAGGTATCTAAAAATTTCTCTTAAAGAGCTTAGAAAAGCAACTGCCTCGTCCCCACTACTAATATCTGGAGCAGAAACAATTTCAAGCAAAGGAGCACCCGAACGATTAAAATCAACATAACTTTGATTTTCACTATCCAGTAAATGTAGACTTTTGCCAGAATCTTCTTCCATATGAATTCTAATAATGATAATCTTTTTGGAACCAAAAGGGGTTTCAATCAATAAGCTTCCCCCCTCACAAATCGGTTTATCATTTTGTGAGATTTGATATCCTTTTGGCAAATCTGGATAATAATAATGCTTTCTATCAAATTTAACAACATTTCTAATCTTTGAATTTGTGGCATGCCCTGCTAAAATTGCACTATTAATAAGCTCGACATTCACACTTGGCAATGAGCCAGGAAGTCCAAGGCAAATTGGACAAACACGAGAGTTGGGAACTCCCCCAAACTCATTCTTACATCCACAAAAAGCCTTCGTTTTTAAACCTAGTTGAACATGAATTTCTAATCCAATAACTAATTTATATTCCATTCAATCCTAATTCCCTAATCACATTTTTTGAAAAACTTAAAAGTTCAAAATCCTTCTTGCTGCGCCCAATAATTTGCATCCCAATTGACAATCCTTCCTCATCCTTAGAATACGGAAGCGAAATAGCAGGAGCTCCAATAAGATTTGCAATCACAGTGCAAATATCTGAATAATACATTTTAACAGGATCATCAAAATCCAAACCAAGTTTAAAAGGTTTAACAAAGCTTGTTGGGGTAATAATAAAATCACAGCTTTCAAAAAGCTTGTTAAATTTAGGAATAATCAAATTTTGAAGAATTTCACAAGCTTTTGCATAATATTTAGAATCATATCCTTCTGACAATAAATAATTTCCAAGAACAATACGTCTTTTAACTTCTTCTGACAAGAAATTGCTCCTATGCTTAAAATAAAAATCATTAAGACTCAAGCTTTCTGACATTCTATTACCGTAACAAAGTCCTGTATAACGAGCAAGATTGGAGGATGCTTCAACAGGAGAAATTGTATAATAAATTGATAAAATAAAATTAATCTCTTCTATGGAAACTTCTTTTATATTAATACCTTTTGACAAAAGGTCTAATTTAAACTTGGCAAAACTATTTGCAACACTTTTATCCATTAGATCTTCGCTAAGCTCTTTGATTACAGCTAAATTTTTACCTTGCAACGATTCAATTTTTAAAGGATAAAAATCATCAAAAATGTCTACACTAGTGAAATCCATTTTATCAGATCCACAAGTATGTTTTAAAATCAAAGCAATATCTTCAATAGAATGAGAAAAAAATCCTATTTGATCAAAAGACGAAGCATAAGATGCAAGCCCATAACGAGAAAGACCTCCATAAGAAGGTTTAAAACCCAAAATGCCTGAAAAAGATGCAGGAAGCCTGACAGAACCTCCAGTATCACTACCAAGCGAAAAAGGTGCTTGAAAAGCTGCAACTACAGCTGCTGAGCCTCCAGAACTACCACCTACAACATATTCTCTATTCAAAGGATTTAAAGTTGCACCATAATAAGAAAATTCACAAGTAGAACCCATAGCAAATTCATCCATATTGGTTCTACCAATTAAAATTGCTCCTTTATTCTTAAGTCTTTTAATTACAGTCGCATCATAAGGAGAAATATAGCCTTTTAAAATCTCAGAAGAACAAGTTAAAGATTTATCTTGAATTGAAATATTATCTTTAACTGCAATAAGCATACCAATTAAAGGCAAATTTTCTAATTCACAATTTTCCAAACAATCGTCATACCTTTTTGCAATCTCTAAAGAATCATCAAAAAATTCAATATATCCATTGATATCTTTATTTAATTCATAATTATTTTTATAAGCAAGCAAAATATCATAAATTTTACATTTTCTAGTTAAAACTAATTCTTGAATTTTGGTTAAAGTTAAATTACTTAAGTCCAATACTCTATCCTTACTCCAATATTTTAGGAGATGAAAAATATCCATCTAAAAACGAATTACTAAGCTTTTTAATTGATTCAATAGGAAGAGAAGCTCTTGCTTCATCCTCACGCAACGTAGAAATCTTCTTCTTATTAGCATTAAAATTAATTTGAACTTCAAAATTGGAAATTTCATTAACCAATTTAATAACTTTCTCAAATTTTGAAATAAATTTATCTTCACTTTCTCTACTAAGTGTTACTAAGCTTAACCTTAAGCTATTTTTTAAATGTATATCTTTCAAAATAAACCCCTAAACTTTAATAATTTTTTTAACATACTCAGGACTCAAAATAGCTTTCTTACCATTTTTTAAACTAATCTTAACAAACTGCAAGTTGCTTTGGTACCAGCTATCAACAACTACTCCCTTTTCTCCATTATAAATTATATAATCTCCAATATTAAATCTAATATCCTTTTTGTTATCAATAAAAAAATTACTAAAATTCTCTTTTAAATACTCGGGAATAAAGATAATGTCATAAGAGTTTTTGTCAATATCTTGAAAAAAAATAGAAGGCAAGGTTCCTTTATAAGAACCTCTAAAAGCTCGATTTAAGTTTAAGGTAACAATTAGCTCTGATTTGGCTCTTGTGATTGCAACATAAAAAAGCCTTCTCTCCTCTTCAAGCCTATCTTCTGTTAATTCTTCAATTTCAGCAGGTAAAAGACCTTTTTCAAGACCAGAAATCACAACTCTATCAAATTCAAGTCCCTTAACACCGTGAATTGAAGATAAAAGTACATTGGACTTAAAATCTCCAGAAATTAAAGGAGACAGTGAAGAATTTTCTAAAAACATAGCAAGACCCTCAAATGTGCCTGAATATTCAATTCCACTATTGATAAGCTCATCAATATTTCTTAATTTTTCGTCCTTATCAAATTTTTTATAATAATCTGAAAGACTAAACTTAATTACAACATCTTCAATAAAAGTAGATAAATTAATATAACTGCCTTCAAAAAGTTTTTTACCCAGTTCATCATAAATATTTAAAAATAACAAAAGAGACTCTTTGGCTCTATTTTTAAGCAAACTTAAAGTCTTTTTACTAGCACAAAATAAATTGAAATTAACATCTTCATCGTTTAAAGCACTAATTATTTTGTCCAGAGTAGTTTTTCCAATTCCTCTAGAAGGCTTGTTTATCATTCTCAAGAAAGATATTTTATCTTTCTTGTTTATAAAAAGCCTAAGCAAACAAATAATATCTTTTATCTCCTCTCTATCATAAAATTTAATTGATCCTAAAACCTTATATGGGATATTCTTCTTCAAAAAAGATGTTTCAAAATGAAAAGATTGAGAATTAAATCTATAAAGTATCGCTGTCTGAATATCACTAGCAATAAGCAAATTAGAAAAATATTCAGCTTCATCTGAAGTGCTTTGAAAAACTAAAAATTTCATCCTTTTATCAGAACTATTTTGAGTTGTTATTTGCTTCTCGTACCTATTTTTATTTTTTGAAATAACCTCATTTGCAATGTCTACTATATTTGAATTTGAACGATAATTTTGCACTAAATAAAATTTAATAACATTGTCAAAAGTTTTTTCGAATTCAAGAATATTTTCAATTCTAGCCCCTCTAAAAGAATATATCGACTGATCTTCATCTCCTACGACCATAAAATACATACCATTCACATAAAGTTCTTTTAAAAATAAAAATTGTGAATAATTTGTATCTTGATATTCATCTACAAAAATAACTTTAAATCTAGATTGAATAGATCCTTTTAAAGATTTAGATTGCCTCAGCATTAAAATAGGCTTAATAATAAGATCTGAAAAATCAAAAGCATTATTTTTGGCTTTCTCTTTCTCATAAACTTTAATGTACTCATACTCCTTTTCTGTAAAGTCAGTAAATTTTTCTAAGAAAAAATTTTCTTTGTCTTTTAAAATCAAAGCTGCAATATATTTTGCAATTTCAAGATTTGGAGCAAGATCAATTTGTTTAACAAATTTAACAACATCATTAGTATCCCAAATTGTAAAATTTGAATCGTAATTTCTGTCAAAATCCTTATAGTAAACTCTCAAAAGCCAAGACCCAAAAGAATGAAAAGTTTGAATATGAAGTTTTTTGTCAAATTTTAAAAGATCATTTATCCTATCATTCATTTCATTTGCAGCTTTATTGGTAAAAGTTAATGCCAAAATTTCATTAGGATTTATATTCATATGTTTGATTAAATAAACAATTTTTGCAATTATAACTCTTGTCTTACCGCTTCCAGGCCCTGCTAAAACAAGTATTGGATTTACACTTTCACTAAAAACAATTTTTTCTTGATAAGTATTTAAGCTAGAAAAAAAATTTTTTATTTTATCCATTACTAATAAACTTCAGAAACCTTAAGATCAAACCCTGAAGGGGTCTTTACCCAAAAGAACTGAACAGCAAAAATTTCTTTTCCCTGCTCTTTTAAAAAAGGTGTAATGTCTCTGTCATTAAGAATAATATTAACATCAGAAAGTCTTGAAAAAAATAATATCAAAGATCTTTCAAAAGCTAAATTAATAGGAATACCTTTGGATGCAAAAAGAGACTTGCCATAAAGATTGTTTTCATCAGCATATCTAAAAAACGTATCATTTAGAAAATCTATTTTCAAATCAACATTTGAAAGTTTTTGAGAAGAATATAGAGTAAGATAATTGCTACTTGGCAATTTTTCAGTTCCCTTAACATCAAACTGCCAATTTAAAATATTAAATCTATTGTCAATATTAGTTTCAGATACATATTTAACATTTAAAGCAAAAGCCTCTAAACTTACATGAGCTATTTTCAACTTATCATAATAATAATTCTCATAAATAATTTTGACTCTAATATTATCGTCAAGATTTATCTCTTTAAATTCTCCTAAATTTAAAATATTTTTACTTTTTTTAGACTCATCAATAATAACTAAATCATCGCCAATAAACGATGCTCTGTATTTTACAACATCATCACTATATGTTAAAGATAAACAATCTCCCTCTTTAAGAGAAACATTCCAAAAATTCTTTTTATCAAAAGACACTTCATGAATATTTGAAATTATTTTTTCATCCTTACTAAAATTAAAAAATTTTTTAAAATAAACTTCCACCCCTTTAAAATACAAAAACACAAATAATAATAAAAGAACACCAACAATGCCTAACGGTATTTTCAAAATACTTAAAGATTCTAAACTAAAAAAAACAAATTTTTTGTCTAAAACTTTATTATCACCTAAAAATCCTAAATTTGAAATTTTATCTTCAGATTTAATCCCAATATAACTATTATTAAGTCTGCTTTTATAATCCTTAAAAAGTGTTGATATCAATCTAGAATCAATATCTAAATATTCGCTATAAGTTCTTAAAAACCCAACAGCCAAAACTTCGTTTGGGAAAATTTCAATATTAGAATCTTCAAGAGCTTTAAGATACTTAATAGAAATTTTAATATCATCAGCGACCATTTCAAGAGTTAAATTTTTACTATTCCTAACTTTTCTCAAATAGCTCCCAAATTTAATAAAATCATTTTCTTCCATAGATTTAAACCTTAATTTTTTTTAATATCATATAAAAAATTATCTACCTTATTTGAAGATTTTGGAGGATCATATTTAAATTTGCTATCAAGAATTCCAACATTAAACTTCACAGCAGTTAAATCAATAACTATTTCACGCCCACCACTAGTAGGAAAAGCAGTAATTCTTCTAATTATTCCATCCGAAGCAAAAGCAATAATAAAAGAATTAATAGTAGCAGCCCCCTTGTAAAGCTTTCTAGAAAAGGTTAGTTTAATATATTTTCCAGGCCCAGATGAATCAAGATCTTCTAGATTTGGAGAATTGGTATAAGATACGCTGTACTCACTATTCAAAACTTTCATAAGGCCCTCCCCCCCGCTACTACCCTTTACTAATTGTTGGTTAAAAGAAGTCCCAAGAGATGGAACATAAACAGTCAAAACTTCACCATCGCTTACAAAAACTTGATTATTTGAATCTAGATTAATAATAAACTTATCTGGAAACTTATAAAGCAAAACACCAGTTTGCTTTAATCCCTTTAAAGTAAAATTAATTGTTGCTTGCATATCCTCTATATTTTGATATTTAGCATAAATTCCTTCAAAATATTGGTTTGCAGATATTTGAGCAAACACAGTAAAAGGAAACAAAACTAATAAAAGTATTATTTTTATCATTACATGAACTCTTATTATTAAGCTTTAAGCTATTAACAAAACTACATTTACACTATATATTGTCAATAAACTTTATTTCCATGATACTACATATCATAGAAATAAACTATTATTAATAGCAATAGTTTAATACATAAAATAAAAATTTAAAGCTTAGGTATACACACATTGAAAGAATTAGGATTTGATAACAATGTCTTTGAATTACGCTGAAATAAATACTTTGATTAAAGAAATTCCTTTCACAAACTCTTTAATAACAAAAATAATACAACCAGATTACAAAAGTTTGATTTTAGAGATTTACAATAAAATTAACAATAAAAAATTTAAAATACTAATCTCTTTAAATCCAAACACTACAAGATTGCATATAACAAAAAAAAATTTCAAAAAGAATGCTTTAAAATTAAGATTTTCTGACTTCTTAAAATCAAAAATTCAAAATGGAAAAATTATAAAAGCTTTCCAAATGAAAAATGAAAGAATCATTTCTCTTGAGATTTTAAAAAAGGATATAATTATCTTATTTATTAAATTGTGGCCATCCTCGCCAAATATAATAGCCACAAACTCAAATTTCAAAATACTAGATGCATATTACAGAAGGCCAAAAATAAAAGAAACAACAGGTGAATTTTTTTTAAAAGCTAAAGAAATACATGAAAGCAATAAAATGACTGACAAAAAAATCATGGACCTGAAAGAAGAATACAATAATACCAGCTATACATCTTATTCTGAATTTCTTGAAAATTACTACGAATCGCTTGATGCTCAAATTAAAAAAAATAATATAAAAGAACTGCTCATTGAAAAATATAAAAAAGAGTTAACTGTTTTAGGAAAAAGAATAGATTCTTTAAAACAACAAATTAAACTGATTGAAAACATTGAAAACGAAAAGGAAAAAGGTGAGTTGATTTTATTAAATATTAATAAAATACAAAAAGGGATTAAAGAAATAAACCTCTTAAATTATAAAGAAGAAAAAATAAAAATATCCTTAAACCAATCATTATCACCAAAAGAAAATGCCTTGCAATATTTTAAAGCGTATAAAAAGGGCAAAAATTCTTTTAAAACCATACAAAATCAATTAAAAGATACTTTAGATAAATTTAATTTAATTCAATCAAAAATAACAATGTTAAAAGTTGAAAATTTCATTTCGGAAGAAGAATATAATCAAGAAAAAACTGCTATTAAAGAAAAAGAAAAAGAAAAAGAAAAAACGCCAAAAATAGGCCTGCATTTTACTCATTGTGGATTTGAAATTCTTATTGGAAGAAACGCAAAAGAAAACGACGAACTTTTAAGACATTGTGCTAAAGGAAATGACTATTGGCTTCATACAAGAGATTATCCTGGAGCTTATGTTTTTATTAAAAACCAAAAAAATAAAACTCCTAGCCTTGATGTCCTTTTGGCTGCTGGTAATTTATGCGTATTTTACACAAAATTAGCAAAAAAATCAGGAAAGGCAGATCTTTACTACACTCAAGTTAAAAATTTAAGAAGAGTTAAAAATAAAAAGCTGGGTCTTGTAATTCCAAAAACAGAAAAAAATTTACATATTAAGCTGGATGAAAATCTAATTAAAAAATTAAAAAATTAAACCTAAATTATAGCAAAGTAAAGTTTTGAATTTTTTATAAAATATTGTTATTCAAAGACAAAAAGCATAAAATTTATAAAAGCGGAGGAAGAATTTTATGATTTCAAAATTAACAAAAATTGTAGCAACAATATCTGATCTTAGATGCAACCCAGAACATATAAAAGATTTATACGATGCAGGGGTAAATGTTATAAGACTAAATACTGCTCATCAATCACACGAAGATACAATAAAAGTAATAGACAATGTTAGAAAAATTTCAAATAAAATAGCACTAATGATTGATACAAAAGGACCAGAAGTTAGAACAGCAAATATTGAAAATCCTATTATTGTAAAAACTGGAGACAAAGTAATCATTTCAACTTCGCCTATTAATGAGCCTAATAACTTTCAAACCAATTATGATGGATTTATTAAAGAAGTGCCCCAAGGATCTAAAGTGCTAATTGACGACGGTGAGCTTGAAATGACCGTTGTTACCAAATTGCCTGACCGATTAATTTGTGAAATTAAAAATGACGGCCAAATTAAAAATAAAAAATCAATTAACACTCCTGGAATTTCTCTTAAACTACAATCAGTAACCGAAAAAGACAAAGGGTTTATTGAGCTTGCAGCAAAATACAATGTTGATTTTATTGCTCATTCGTTTGTAAGAAATTCCAAAGACGTCCAAGATGTTCAAAAAATTTTAACTGCCTCTGGAAATCCTGACGTAAAAATCATATCCAAAATCGAAAATCAAGAAGGAATTGACAACATTGAAGAAATTGTAAAAGCCTCTTACGGAATAATGGTTGCAAGAGGAGATATGGGAGTTGAAATTCCTGCAGAAGATGTACCCATTGCTCAACTTAAAATAACACAAACCTGCATAAAATATGGAATACCCGTGATTACAGCAACTCAAATGCTTCATACAATGATTGAAAATCCAAGACCTACTAGAGCAGAAGTATCCGACATCGCTAACGCTATTTTAAACGGAACAGATGCAATTATGTTATCCGGAGAAACCGCCTACGGGAAATATCCAATTGAAGCTGTAAAAATGATGACAAGCATTGCTAAAAAAGTTGAAAAACATAGAAAAATGACCTTATATAAGGATGAACTTTTTTACGATAAAAGTATTACAAGAAACTATATTATTAAATGCGCAATTGATGCCACAAAACTTATGGACGTAAAAGCAATTATTGTAGATTCTCTGAGAGGCAAAACCGCAAGAATAATGGCAACTTACAGGGCAAGTGTTCCACTATTCATTACAACAAATAGCGAAAGGCTGGCAAGAGAATTATCACTATCTTACGGAGTTTATTCTAATCTTGTAGACAATAATTTCAAAAGAACTACCGAATTTGTAGTAACTTCTCTTAAAATGTTAAAAGAACAAAATGTTGTTAATGACAAAGATACTGTAATAATTATTTCTGGGAACCCAAATAGAGATATGGAAAAAGGAACAGAATTTATGGAAATAAACACAGTAGAAGATGCAATCAAAGGACGAAATATATAAAGCAAGCTAGAAACTCCTTGGTTGAAAACATATTTTATTCAAATAATACAAGCGACTTGTCATGTAAGTTGAAAGAAAAAAAAACTCACAAAGCCATACTAACAGGTTATGGAAGCTATGAGTTTTTTTTAAAAAATGAATGTTTGTTTAAAAAAATAATATCTAATCAAACTAATAATATATTCATAATATCTGAAGCAAAAAGCGATTTTTTAATTAATATATCCAATCACAATGTGTGGAAAATTTTTAATAAAAATATTATAGTAAACCTAAAAATATTAAAATTATTAAAGACTTTAAATTTTATTAATATAGACGATAAATTAATCGAAAATGATCATAAAATTGAAATTGCATTAAATTTTATTAGCAACATAAAGAAAAATATAAAAATAATTCCAATAATTTTTGGAAAAACTTGCAATAAGCATTTACTAAAATTTTGCGAGTTTTTAAAACCTTTTATAAACAGAGAAGAAAACTCATTTATTTTATTATCTTGCTTTACTTCAAAATCTACAAATATAAAAAAAGCCTTAAAGCTTGAAGAAAATTTAAAACATATCCTTCTTGAAAAAAAACTACCTAATCTTAATCTAATACTAGAAAGCTATAAATCAAAAAAAATATTTCCGGAAAATATAAATGCAATCATGACAATTTCAAACCTTTTTAAACATTTCGAATTTACAGACTCAAAAATAACATTTAACTCCCCAGAATACTTTATATCAAGCAGCATTCTAATAAGATAAAATTGTCAAAATTAAATCAAAATTAAAATTTACAAAAAGTTTTCTATTCTTTTGCAGTTTTTCTTTAAAAAAGCATCAAGCCCCATCTTTGAAATACTTCTTAACGCACCAGCAGAAACCTTAATGCCAACACTTCTTCCAAGACTTGGAATAAAAAATTTTTTATTTACTAAATTAACCTTAAAGGTTCTTTTGGTTTTTACTCCAATATGTTGTCCAGCTCCACCTTTTTTCTTAGCAAGCCCCTTCCTTGGAACATTGTTTCCAAACATAGTTTTTTTCCCTGTTATCTCACACTTCCTAGCCATTTTAACACTCCTTCAATTATTATGATTTTTCTCCAAATATAAATCCATTAACTTTAAAAATAAAGCTAAACTACCCAAAATATTTTTCATTATGCCTCCAAAATTTAAATTGTTTCCATAGCTTTTAGCAAGATCCATATCAAGCTCTTTCCAATTATAAATCAGCTCTCTTTCCAAAGAGACTTTTGAATAGTCTGATAGACAATCTTGCAAACGCTGCTCAATAGAATATATTTTGGAATAATATTCACTTGATATAGTAAACGCCTTTTTATTAACATCTGCTATTATATTTAACAACAATTTCTCCGAAGATTTATCCCCCAAAGAAGCTCTATGCAACAATGCATTTATTCTATTACCATAACCACCTTGCTCTCCTAAATTAGAATCAAAATCAACAAGATTTCCATAAATATTAATCAAAGAATGCATGTCGTTAGACATTTCCCTTGAAAGCTCTATAAGCTTCCATTGTCCTTTAATAATAAGTAAATTAATAATATCATTAAGATCTTTTTTAACAAAATAAACAGTATATGTTCTTATATAAACTAAAAGTTCACAATAAATATATCCTGTAGTACTCATAATTTTAGATACGATCTTTTCATTCATTTTTTCATTATAATTATCCAAATTTAAAAAAGAGATTCCTGGGAAAAGCTGTTCGGCCAATATTTTAGATTTGCTATTTTTTTGCAAAACTTTAATCTTTTCGATTTCGGTGGTAACATGCTTGGTAAGATCATTAAAAAATATTCTCGCTATTGAACTGGGTTTTTGCCCAACAGAAATAGGAAAATAATCTGGATCCCCACTAACATATCTTATTAAATATAAAATTTCTTTACTCTTATTTATATCCAAAATAGAAGAAATAATCTTCATCCAGACATTCAGCTTAATAGGAAAATCTTCTTTATTTCCATAAATTTCTAAAATAACGTCATAAAGGTTTTTCCAAATAGAAATATTTTTAATACAAGAAATACATTCTAACAAATCTTTAAGATCATCTATAATAACTCCACAACCTATAGAGCTGAATCTAGGTCTATACACAAAATCATCTTCTGGAAGTAGGTTATCAAAATTTTTAAGAACCAAATGATATTGATATAAAACTAAATCAAAAAAATTATGCAAAGCTTGATAAGTTTCATCTATCAATTTAATTTGTTCTTGAGTTATGTTTTTAAACAAATAAGACAAATTATTATGTAAATTTTTAGGAAAATCTGAAGCAAAACTTATGTTATCACTTGCAGAAAAAGAATAAATATAATCTAAAGATTTCTTCTGACTTTCATTTAAATATTTTTCAACAACAAAATGAACAATTTTATTGGAATTTTTATATCTTTGCGCAAATGACCTTAAGGGAGAAAAAATCTTATAAAAGTTATAAAGAAATCTAGAAAATTGAGGTAAAGCCTGAATTTTTGAAGCATTAAAAAAATTGCTTACTCTGCCTAAACTAACTTTAACTTCTTTTAACCTTTTTTGCTTTATTTGCTCAGAAGTAAGTTCTTTATTGATACTAAACATAGAAAGTATAAAATCAAATAAACCCAAATTCATCATCCCCCTAAAAGCTCTTCAGCTGCCTTACTCTATTTTCCAATTAAACATGGAAATTAATATAACTATAAAAATTATACATAATTTATTGTAAAATAAAAGAAAAAACTCGAATAATTTTATGAGAATAAAAAACTTAATACTAACAGTAATTTTATTAATCAGTCCTAGCTGTTCAACAAATAAGAACATAGTTGTACTAACTGACAATAAAACAATACCATTTTATATAAATCAATTTAACATAGAAAATAAACTAAATTTTATAATTAAATTTAGAAATAATATTGACCTGCAAACAATAGAAAAAGAAAATGCACAAATAATTATTTCTAAAAACATTGGCAACATAAATACTACCAACCATTTTAAATCTATAAAAATCAATTATAATCCAGATTATCCCATCTTAAAACATATTTTCAAGCAATTTAATTATAAAATTATTCCATTAAGCTTTGACATTCCTATTTTAATCTATAAAAATACACATCACATTAAAAAATACATAAACACTAAATATTTAAAAGAAGAATACGATAATTTCATTAAAGATGGAAAATTTTTTATATCGCCTTATGTTTCTGAAAATTTATTTTATGTGATTTCTCAAATAAATAATGTAAAATTTTCTTTTGAAAGAAATAAATTAAATTATAATGAAAATCAAATTTTAGAAATGCTAGAATATTTTTCATCATTTTTAAATACAAAACAAATGGATCTTCAAAAAGATTTCTTTAATAGATACGGCTACCTAAAGCTAAATAAAATATTGCTTAATAAAAAATCTCTTTTAATAGCGGGATTGAGCAATATAACTTTCTACAATAGCTTGAGCGAACAAGAAAAGGCACAAATAACATTTTCATATTTAACAAACAATAACAATGAAATTGTTATCTCAAACCCAAATTTTATTGGTATTTTAGAAACATCTGTTTTAACTAAAAAATTTATTAGCTGGATCCTGGATAAAAAAACTCAAAAAAACCTAATTGGATTTAATAATCAATCCCAATCAAATATATGTTTTGGATTTGCTAATGGTTTCACTCCTTACAAAGAATTAAATTTAAAAATAAAACATTCAATTGATGGAATATCTCCTTTTATCATTGACGAAACTCAAATTAATAGCCATTCCTATGTATTGAGCAAAAAAACAATTGAAAAAGAAAACTTACTAATAAATGACTGGTTCTTCTCTAAGATTAATAATCTAAAAAAATAAAAATTAAATAAGTCTTTCCTTGTAATTTAAAGTAATTATTTTAAAAATAAGAAAAAACAATAATGCAGAAAGAATAAATAAAGATATGTACACACTATTAAAAACATATATAAGAAAAGAAGTAAAAACAATTATAAAATAATTTACAAAAAGACAAGCAATCCCTGAGAAAATAGCTATCATTAATGAAACTAGAAAAATTATAGCCTTGGAATTGAAATTAAATTCTATTTTAGAAAACAAAAAGATAAAAAACGCCCCCATCAAAACTAGCAAAATAGGAGAAATCAGCAAAACTAAACTTAAGGAAAAAGTATTGATTAATTTCAAATTTAATATAGCAACCCTACAAAAAGCGCTTGGCAAATTTTGAATTTTTAAAAAAAATCCAAACTCATTAAAATTTGAAAATAAAGCTAAATTTTCTACATTTTCATTAATTTTAACAACCTCTAAAACATTTGTATCAAAACTATCCGTAGACACAAAGACTTTGGTAAGGGTAATTTCGCTTTTCTCATTGTCTTTATCTAAAACATTTTGATACACAAAATTACCATTCAAAGTAGCAAATGGAATTTTAATATGCAATATAACATTCCCTGTATTATTAAATCTAATAAGTTCAAAATTTTTTATTATTTTGGATTGATCGTTCAAGGCAACAACTTTTTGCATATAAATATAATCATAAAAACCTTTCTCAAAATCTGGTTGCAATAAAAATACATCGTTTATCCCGTAATATTCAAAATATTTTTCAATCTCATCAAAAAAAAGATACCTCTTCCTAAGATTTTCAAGAGATTTATTTTTATAATTTAAAATTTCATTATCACCGGGCAATAACTTATGAAGATTCAAAAATCCATAATAAGCTAATTTAAATTTTTCAGTATTAAGAAACAAAAAATTTTTTTGTTTCTCTTCAAAAATCAATTGCATTTTTTCTTTTTCAAAATTCCTGTTTTCATTAATAAACTTTAAAGTTAAATTTAAAAGTGCGACAAAATTATCGTCTTTTGTTGCAACATAAGCAATATAAGCAAAGTAATTGGCTGTATAATAATCATTTTGAGAAATAAATTCATTAACAATATTTAAAAAATCCTGCTTTTTAAGACTTTGCAAGGGATATTTAGAAAAAGTTTTTTTAACCTTTTCTAGGTTAACGTCATAAATTGGAATTTTACTATATTCAGATTTCACTAAATAATAATTTGTTAAAAGCTCTTCATTATTAACATAAATAATTCGCATTTTATCATATATTCTAATCAAATTTTCAAGATATTTTCTCTTTTGCCTCATTGAATCTGTCAAATCGGAAAACAAAAAAAATCTATTTGCAGACAAACTTATATCTATATTTTTAATTTTAAGAGATATTTCATTTGCTTCACTTTCAAGAAGATTATACCTGTCGTAACTAAATTTATACTCATTTCTCTGAGAAATTATATAAGGCAAAATTAAATTAAATATAAAAGTAAAAAAAAGCCCTATAATAAAAAATAATAGTAAAAATACATAAAGTCTAGAAAATAAATATCCATTATACGATTTTAAATAAGCCTTTACTTCTTGTTGAACAAAAAAAGCAAAGTAAATACAAACAATAAAAATAAAAAATCCATAAAAATACTTATAAAAAAGCAAAATAGAATCAAAAAAAGTTGCTATTAATTTATGTTTTTCTAAAAAATTTTCTCCAAAAAAATACGAATAACTAAAAAGCAAGATTATAAAAAAACACAGAAAAATAATAAAATTGCTCAAAAATGCATAAATTTCTCTTTTCATAAGTCTTAAAGAATTAACTACCCTTATATAAATTATTATCTAAATCTTTGCTGATTTTAATATATTCTGAAACAAAGCCAAATAAATAGGTAGAAAAAAAAGTTAAAACACAAAAAACAAAAGGAATAAAATCAGATATCATGCTCTTTCCTATTATTACATTATAAATCTTAGGAAACTCAATCGAATAGACATTATAAATTTTTAAAAAAAGTATAATAAAAATGGGATAAAGAAATATTGCAAAATTATTTGAAAAAATGAGATTAAAAACATAAGAAAACGCAAATAACAATAAAGAAATTCCCAATATATTAAAAATTAAACTTAAATAATTGAGTGAGAGTAAAAAATTATTCAAAAGTTTTAAATCTCTGAAAAGAAAATCAACAAAATTATTATAAATCTTTTGCTCTAAAAAATTATTCTCAACAAAATTGATCTTACTAAAATCAGAAAGATTTGACTGGTAAGAAAAACCCTTATCCCCTTTATCATTCTCTGAAACGTTTAGAACTCCATTAAAACCATAAAATCTGAGCTTATTGCTAGAAAATATTATTTCATCATTTAAAAAATGCACAACCTCATCTTTAAGGATAAAATTATCATTTCCATTACTATTAATATAGTAAGAATGAAAACTATGACTAACCAAAAATCCTAAATAAGAAAACAATAAAATAAGAACAAAGATAATACAATAAAAATAGAAAGTCTCTCTAGATGACTTTAAAACTATCCCATAAAAGGGACAAGACATTCTCATAAAAGTAACAACAAGAGACAAAGGGAAAGAATAAATATAGGCATTGTAATAAAGATTGTAACTAAAAATAGAAAAATTAAAATACAAAAACTTGTATTTTAGATAAAATGTACATATAAACATTAAAGAAAAAAGGCAAAATATTAAGATAAACCTGCAAATTATCAAAAAGATCAATCTTAAAGAATCAAACACAGCAAATCCTCCCCACTCGAAAATTGAAAAAACTTTAAGCCTTTTTGTTATTAACCAAAATATTTTTGATCTTCTTCTTAGCCTCTTCAAAGCTAATTTGTAAAGCTAAACTAATCTCGTGCTCCAATATTAACTCAAAATCATTCAAAATCCTTTTTTCATAAAAAGGAAGTTCTTTTTGAGTAGATTTTTTATATAAAAACTTATATAACTTTGCTGTATCTAAAATATCGCTTTTTTTATAAAATTCATGACCACCATCTTTTATTTTTTTTGAATCTATTTGGCCTTCAAACTCTTTAATAACATCAAAAACTTCTTCTACCTTTTCCCTGCTAACCAAAGCTCTAATTCCAAAATCGTCAACTTTAGCAACAGGAACCATAAAAATCATATCACTAAATGGAAAATGTATTTCATAATAATCAATAATCTCACCATTAAACTCTTTAGTCCTAATATCCTTAATCGTGCCTACTCCATGCATTGGATAAACTACTGATTGATTTAGCAAAAATGCCATACTTACCTCATAAATATAGAGTTAAAATTTAAAAGCTCATAAAAAAACGCTTAAATTGGTTCTAATATTAAATTTATTTTCATAAAATAAATTTTCAAGATATCTATTATTACAAAAGCTTATTATTACACTAGGAGTAAGTTTATTAATATTTGCAAAAAACATTTCTTTATTTCTCTTTACAGCTTTTAAATCATAATACCCAATAAAACTAATTTCTTTATGAGATTCTTTCAATCTCAAAAACTTTTTCTTTGAAATTACTTTGTCTTTGTCAATAATATAACATGTTTTATGGGCATTTTCTAGTATTTCCATTAAAATGAGAAGAACTGTATTCGAATCATAACAGTCAATATTAACTCTTTTAAAAATCCTAAAAAAAATTCTTACAATCTTAGAATTTAAAAAAACAAGAGAAGAGTTTTTAATGTGATTTCTAAATTTTTTAAAAATCAAAGCCTTTAGAAAAGCTTTAAGTCCAATAAAAATTACTATTGAATGATAAGGATGTCCTGAAAGGTAGATAAATCTGCTTATAAGCTTGTTATGGCTATCAAAAACATCTATAGGCACACCTAAAAAATAAAATCTGTCTGGTTTTGAATATATGTCTTTTAAATTAGCCATTATAATCCTCTAACAATGCCTTAAAATAAGCAAGCGAATAAATAATAGCCGTATCTGCTCGTAAAATTGGAGTGTTAAACCTTACAAAATTAAAACACTTCTCCTTGAAAAAGACAATTTCTGACTCCGAAAAGCATCCTTCAGGACCTATTATAATTCCAATTTTGCTAAAATTGTCAAAACTTTCATTCTTGCTTAAAATCATTCCGCTTGGATGAGCAACATAATATCTGGTAGTGCAAAAAGAATAAGGTAAATGAAAAAAATTATTATAAAAATTAATTTTAGGAAAAATTTTATTACCACTTTGCTTTAAAGCCTCATCTACTATTTTTGAAAATCTTAAAATTTTGGCAGATGCATTGCTTATATCTATTTTTGACACAGAACGATCCGCATTAATAATATTAATTTCTGAAACTCCAATCTCAACAACCTGTCTTAACACTAGGTCTATTTTTTTGCCCTTTAAACTAGAAATAAAAATACTTATCTCAAAATTATTTCTTTCAATTTTATCTATTTTATTGGTAGTAAACTTAATAAAATTACTACCAATCTTTACTATTTCTGAAGACCTTAATTCCTTATCTTTTAAAAGAATGTTAAGCTTATCACCCCTTTTAAGTCGTCTAACATTAACAAGGTGATGATATATTCTCGCATCTTTAACAATAATAAAATCACCTGCTAAACAATTCTCATCCAAAACAATTTGCTTCACAATTTAATTACCTAATTTAGCCAAATATTCACAAGCTGTTTTTAAAACCTTGTCATAGTGTAGATTATAAATTGGCAATTCTTTATTATTGTCTTGATAGTAATTAAAAAACACATACTTACCTAAAAATTCTTTATCAATTTTATATTTTGGATTTTCTTTGACAAGATTTTCAACAAAAAAATCAATCTCTTGTTCGGTAATGGATTTTTTACCTTTCAAAAAGCCTTCTATTAACTTTTTATCAAAAATTTCTTTATATATTAATGCTTCCTCCTCAGAAAAATCTGGAGATTTTATTTCCAAATCAGGCTCAATCCCAACCTTATGAATACTCTTTCCAGATGGAGTATAATACTTTGAACTTGTAATTTTAAATCCACCAGTATAAAAAGGAACTACATGCTGAATAAGCCCCTTGCCATAAGACTTTTCCCCTATAACGTAAGCTCTCTTATTATCTTTTAAGGCTCCTACAAAAACCTCTGATGCTGAGGCTGATGATCTGTCTATTAAGGCAACAATTTTTATATCTGGAGGCAAAACTTGTTTTGAACTTGCCTTATAATCAATAGGCTTGCTAGAATTTCTGGATTTTGTGGAAACAATAGTTCCTTCAGATAAAATATCATCTGCCATTTTTATAGCTGCCTGAAAATATCCTCCAGTATTAAGCCTTAAATCTAAAATCAAAGATTTAATATTTTTATTCTTAAGATTATCTAAAGCTTTTCTAAAATCTACAGAAGTGTGTGGATTAAAGCTTACTATTCTTATATAACCAATATCTGAATTAATAACATCATACTTGATTGTTTGTATTTCTATCTTCTCTCTTGTAAGTTCAAAATCCAATGTTAAATTTTTCCCCCTAAGAATAGATACTTTAACTTTTGTACCTTCTTTACCTTTTAAAAGATCAACAACTTGATCTACTTCCATAGAATAAACACTCTTCCCATCAACAGCGATAATACAATCTCCAGATTTAATTCCTGCCTTATAGGCCGGACCTCCTTCAAAAGGTGTAACAATAGAAACGCAAGCGCTATTAGGATCAAGATCTTTTACCTTGTGTTTATCTTGGGAATGCATTTTTTTTATTATAGAGATTCCAATGCCAACATAATCTCCTACTGTTGTTTTTGAAATTTCTTCCAAATCTTTTTTTGTCAAATATTGAGAATAAGGATCGTCTAGAGCTTGAAATATTCCTTTTAAAGCGCCTTCAAAAATTACTTCATCGCTTACAGGATCAACATAATTTTCTTTTACAAATTCAAAAGCTTGAATCATCATCTGTTCATAATTTGATCTTGATAACTTATTATTAGATTCATCAAAAGCAAAAATAGATTCAACAATTACTAAAGAACTTATACCCAGAGTCAATAAAAAACATACACATATTAAAAATTTATTCTTCATTTATTCATTCCTAATGCAAAAATTAAAACTTGATTTTATTTCCATAATATAATATTTTAAAACTATGTTAAACTCACATCCTAAAAAAACACAAAGTCTTTACAGAACAGGACTTGTTGTTTTACAAATTACAGAAAGCCTTTTAATATTAGCCTTATTATACCAAGCCATTAATAAATTAATTTTCATTAATAATTACTCCATAAAGTTTATGCTAACATTTATCTTATACTCACCTGAATTTTTCATGTCCAATTTAACAATCTATTACTTTATCTACGAAAAATTCAAAATTCTTCACAGTATTATAGTAATAACTAAATTATTTCAAATAATATTAACATTATTATTGTTCATTTTGGGATTTACTTTTAAAATATACACCCATCAAACCTCTCTGGCCATACTTTTAGGAATTACAGTAGTTTACCTAGCATTTAATGTAGCAATACTAGCGCTAATTAAAGCAAAAATAAAAAACCCGGAGTAAAGCTTGATTATTATTCCTGTAGCCAGTGGTAAAGGGGGAGTTGGCAAATCCCTTTTCTCAGCAAACATAGCAATTTGCCTGGCAAATGAAGGAAAAAAAGTATTACTTGTTGATCTTGACCTTGGAGCATCTAATTTGCATTCAATGTTAAACATTGCACCTAAAAAAAGTATAGGAACATTTTTAAAAACAAAGATTAATTTTTCAGACATTATTATTCAATCTGGAATTGAAAATTTAAACTTCATTGCAGGAGATTCTGACATTCCAGAACTTGCCAATATAGCGGTTTCTCAAAAAAAACTCATAATAAAAAATTTAAAATCTTTAAAATATGATTATTTAGTGATTGACCTTGGAGCAGGAACAGCCTTTAATATCATAGACTTTTTTTTAATGTCAAAAAGAGGAGTAATAGTAACAACACCAACAGTAACAGCTGCAATGAATGCATATTTATTTCTTAAAAATATAATATTTAGACTGTTATCAAGCGTGTTTAATAGAGGGACAAAAGGAAATGAAATTCTCAGAACAATAAAGCAAAATTCAATCGATCTTCAAAGGGTTTATATGCCTAATTTGCTGTTAAAACTTGAAAATGAAGATCCTGAAAATTATTCTAAATTTAATAAATTATTTAAGACAATTAGTCCTTTCATGATATTTAATATGCTCAAAACTCCCAAAGATATCGAAAAAACTGAAAAAATAATAAAATCAGCAAAAAACTATTTAAATATAAATTTACAAAGTATTGGAGCAATCTATAAAGATGAAATAGTTGACCAAGCTTTAAACAGTAAAATACCCATCACTATATACAAACCTACAGGCCCAACCTCCAAAAGTATAAAAAAAATTGCAAAAAAATTAATCGAAATTGAAGATTTAACAAATGATGCAGAGCTTTTAAACGAAGAAGATTTAAATGAAAGTTATGATTTTGTACTCAGAGAAGCTCAAGAAGAATATATTGAAAAAATTGAATACCTTGAATCGTTGATAAAAAATAAAACAATAGAAAGTAGTGAAATTATTGATATAATAAAATCTCAGAAAAGAGAAATCGAAACCTTAAGAAAACAAAATATGTTATTTAAAAAAAAGCTTTTTGAAAAGCTTAAAAAGGCTAAGGAGGTCTAATGCCAAATTACATAAATTACCCAAGCTGGTTACATCCTGAAGTGATTCAAGGCATACCAATTACATGGTATAGCCTATCTTATATTTTAATCATACTAATCTCTTATAAGTTTATTTGGTATCAAATAAAATCAGACAATATTGATATTAAAAAAGAAGATTATGAAACATTTATGTTCTCACTTGTACTTGGAGCAATTTTAGGAGGCAGATTGGCATCTACCTTGGTCTACGACAAATCGGGAATTTATTATTCTAATCCTTGGCTAATTCTTTTGCCCTTCGACCAACATTGGAATTTTACAGGCTTTAGAGGTATGGCCATCCATGGTGGTTTTTTAGGAGCAATAATTGCTCCTCTAATAACAATAAATACAAAGCTTAAAAATACAAATGTTCAAAAATACTTTCTAAAACTAACGGACTATGGATCAATGGCTTTTTCTTCTGGTTACATACTTGGAAGACTTGCTAATTTCGCAAATGCAGAACTTTATGGAAGAGTAATGAAAGGAGGAATAATATTCCCCAATGCAGAACCATTCGATACAAATATACCGGGTGTAAAAGAATTTGCATCATCAGTAGGACTTGAAATTTCGCCTCATGACCTGCTAATTAATCTCCCAAGAATACCTTCTCAACTTATTGAAGGACTTTTCGAAGGACCTGTAACTTTTCTGTTGCTATGGTTTTTATTTAGAAAAATCAAAAAATATGATGGATTCATTTTTGGTGTATATGTAATGCTTTACGCTTTTTTCAGATTCTTTATTGAATATTTAAGAGAACCGGACAAAGAACTTGGATTTATAATAACCTACAAGCCAATTAAAAGTTTGTCGGAATTTTCTTTTTTAAACATATCAATGGGACAAATTCTCTCACTAACACTGATGATCTCAGGTTTAATCTGGATAATAGTCACTAAAAAGATTGCAGAAAAAAAAATAAAAAATAATACCAACTTAGCATACAAAAATTAAAATAAGAGCAAACCAATAAAATGAACGAAGTTAATAATTATCAAAATATAAATTCCGTTATAATATCTAAAAAAGAAATTGACGTTAAAGATCTTATAAAGCTTAAATCTATTTTTAACTTAATTCAAATCGTAAAATCTGAAAAAGCTTTATACAGCGAGTACGTAAAACAAAATAATATTAAATTCGCTATTATTTATAATTATGAAAAACCAATAGATTTTTCAATAAACGTTGCAAACGAATTAAAAAATGCAAACAAAATCCATTCTATTATAATTAGCGACGAAAAATTTGATGAAGAATATTTAAAACTTAATCACATAGAAATAATAAAAGATATAAGCGAATTAGAATATAAGCAAAACTTAATACATCAAAAAAAACTATTTTGCGATAATAAAAACACAACTCTGGATTTCTTTTTAAATTTATCAGAACTCATAAAAGAAATAGTAATCATCACAAACACCAAAAATGAAATTATTTATATCAATGAAAAAGGTAGTAAAAATCTTAATCTTCCAATGAAAACCTCTGGAAATATAATCAAAGTAACCGACATAGATATAAGAGATTGGGAAAAGTTGGAAAAAATAGATTTAAGCTACCATACAAATTCTATTCCTGAATTTAAAAATATATTAATAACCGATTGTCTTTTAACTTTAAAAAATAACAAAAAACTACATGTAGATATATTTGTTAGCACAATCGCTCAAAACAATATCGATAAATTAATAACAATTAAAGAAATATCAAACCCTAATAAAACAGAAAACTATAAATACCTAGAAATTATTGATTCTAAGGACGAGATTCAAAATGCCAAAGAAATTGAAAAATTACTAGTAAACCATATGGATATTTATAAAAAAAAAAGAATATATTTGCTTAATTTAGAAATATCCCTAACAGCAGAATATGAATACAAAGAGGATCAAGAAAAGCTTAATATAAAAATACTTAAAATAATGTATTCAAAAATAATGTCATTATACTCTGAATATATTTTCAAGTTAAAACACAACAATTTTATAGTAATCATATGCACAAATGGTGATGAAAAGCAAATAATCTCAATTGCCCAAAAAATCAAAAAAACAATTGCAATGGCATTCAAAAAAGAAGATATTATTATATTTAAATTCAATATTGGAATAATAGAGGTGAATTTAAAAGAAAACTTAGAATTCAAAATCCCCAAATTAATGATGGCTACAAAAATATCATCGGAATACAAAGACTCTAATCCCACTATATATAAAGAAGAACTACCAGAAGCAGTGATTTTAAAAAATCAAAACAAAATCTTTCAATATATACTCAAAGCAATAAAAAATGATTTTTTTACTCTTTATTATCAAAGAATAAATCCTCTTAAAAAAAACTTAAAACCTAAAATAGAAATCTTGACAAGACTTTTTGACCACATGGGCAAGCCAATTCCAAACAATCAAATTTTCAACTTAATAGACAAATATAATTTAACTGTTGAGGTTGATACATTGGTGGTTAAAAAGGCCTTAAGAGAATACAAAAGCTTTGTATCAAAAAATGGAATTCATATTTTCTCAATTAACATATCTCCTCATTCACTAAAATCTCAAAACTTTCGAATCTTTTTAAGAGATACTTTATTGAAAAGCCAAATCCCGCTTCAAAATATATGCTTGGAAATAACAGAAACTGGAATTCTTGAAAACTTTGAGATAATAAACAAATATTTTCAAGAATTAAAAAGTTTTGGAATCAAACTAGCACTTGATGACTTTGGAAGCGGACATACATCACTCTCATATATTAAAACACTACCAATAGACCTGCTTAAAATAGATGGATCTTTCATAAAAGCAATAAACTCTAGTGAAATAGATTTTGTAATAATAAAATCTATTAAAAAAATAGCAGATACAAAAAATATAAAAATTATTGCCGAATTTGTATATAATGAAGAAATATTAAAAAAAATAATTGAACTAGAAATAGATTATGGGCAAGGATTTTTATGGCACAAACCAGAACCAATATAAATTCTAAAAAAGTGAAATCTAAAAATACACTTATGGTTAAACTTTATTAAATTTCAACAAAAATTATTGGAATTAAAAAGGAATAAAATTAATGGAAAAAAAAATAGCATTAATTGCACATGATAAAAAAAAGGAAGACTTGGTAAATTTTGTAAAACAAAACTATCTCTTTTTGTCCAAATTCAAGCTTATTGCAACAGGAACAACAGGATCTAAAATCCAGCAAGCCACAGATCTTACGATTATTAAATACAAATCGGGTCCTATGGGAGGAGATCAGCAAATTGGAGCTGAAGTAGCTGAGGGAAATATCTTAGCTATATTTTTCTTTAGAGATCCCCTAACAAGCCAACCTCACGAACCAGACGTGTCAGCTCTTATTAGACTTTGCGATGTACATGAAATACCGCTTGCAACCAACGTAAAAACAGCAGAAATTTTAATAAAAGGACTTGAGAGCTTGATTTTAAAATAGGCCTTAATCTAAATTAAAGCCTACAAAATCAAAAATATAAATTAATTCGTTAGCATAGGTGAAATTTTTTCAACGCCGTCGATAATATAATTAACAGATTCAAGAAAAGTCTTGGCATCTGAATTATTCTCATCAACTGTAATTTCCAATTTTGAATTTTTAATATTAAGATCTTTAAAAGTACCAATAAGATCACTTTTAGCACCATGTAAATTACTATTTATAATCTTATTAAAGTCGGAGGTAATTCCAACAAAAATAAAGGCTTCTTTTCCAGAAATACTAATTGGAGCCTCTCCTGCATAAATATTGTCATAAGAATAAACTATTAATTTTGCATCTTCTTTTGAAGGTATTGTTTGAAAATGTCCATCTTTTTCAGAAAAATAAAAAACCTTTATATTTTTCCCCAAACTTTTTCGATCCTTTTTTGAATGAACTACTCCCATAGCATGAAAAACATGCCCAATAGTATGTTCATCTATTTCAAAATCATTAAGCTTAGAAGAGCCCTCCGCTCCATGTTCCTCAACGTATTCACTTGAGCTGTCTTTTGAAGCACAAGCAATTATTAAAAATAATAAAAATAATGAAAAACAGGTTTTAAAAAAACCATTTTTATACATAAAAATTCTCCCTTATAATTTATTAATTATATTAAAAGTAAAAGTAAGTTTACAATAAATAATTTATTTTGTACACACTTTAAAAACAATTAAAATGTTAAAATGAAACAGGAGGTCTTATTAATATGAAAAAACAAAATCCATGGATACATTTAAATGAAGAAGAAAAAAATAAAATTTTCAATTTTTCTGAAAGTTACAAAAAATTTATAAGTAAATTTAAAACAGAAAGAGAAGTTACAGCCTATGCCCTAGATAAAGCAAAAAAATTGGGGTTTATTAACGCTGAAGAGAAAAAGAATTTAATGCCGGGTGATAAAATTTTTTATACCTGTAGAGAAAAATCTGTTGCTTTTGCTATTATTGGCAAAAATCCTATTGAAGATGGAATGAATTTCATTGTTTCTCACACAGATTCACCAAGACTTGATGCAAAGCCCTCCCCAATTTCTGAAGAAACCGAACTTACATTTCTTAAAACCAACTATTATGGGGGAATAAAAAAATATCAGTGGCTATCTACACCCCTTTCAATAAGAGGCATAGTATTTTTAAAAAATGGAGAAAAGGTTGAAATAAACATTGGGGACAATGAAAACGATCCTGTATTTGTAATTCCCGACATCTTGCCTCATCTTGATAGAAAAATACAAAGAAATAAAAAATCAGATGAAATTGTTGAAGGAGAAAATCTAAAAATTTTAATTGGAAGCCTGCCAATCGAAACAAAAGAAAAAAATAAAGTTAAACTGGCAACTTTACAACTAATAAAAGAAAAATACAAAATAGAAGAAGAGGATTTTGTATCATCAGAAATTGAAATAGTACCTGCAGGAACAGCAAAAGATATTGGATTTGACAAAGCCTTAATTGGTGCTTACGGGCAAGACGACAAAATATGCGTTTTCACTTCTTTAGAGTCCATATTTGATCTTGAAGAGACTCCAAACAAAACAGCCATTTGCTTTCTTGTAGATAAAGAAGAAATTGGTTCAACAGGTTCAACAGGACTAGATTCAAGATATCTTGAATATTTTGTTTCTGATATGATCTTAAAAATTAAAAAATCGGAATACAACAATCTTTACGTTCAAAAAGCCTTGTGGAATTCAAAAAGCATTTCTGCTGATGTTTGCGCAGCAATAAACCCACTATTTAGCTCAGTTCATGACGAACAAAATGCTCCCCAACTTGGATATGGAATACCTATAATGAAATACACAGGACATGGTGGAAAAAGTATGGCCAGTGATGCTGATGCTGAGCTTGTTTCTTACATTAGACAATTATTAAATAAAAACAATATAGCCTGGCAAGTGGCAACACTTGGAAAAGTAGAAGAAGGTGGAGGGGGAACTGTTGCTAAATTTTTAGCTGGCTATGGGATAAGAACAATAGACATGGGACCTGCTGTTATAAGCATGCATTCTCCAATGGAAATAACTTCTAAATTTGATTTATACAATGCTTACTTAGCATATAAAGCTTTCTACAGAGAATAAGAATTTTATGATAGATTTAGAAAAAACAAATAAAATCAAAGTAGCAGAGCATATTGTAGAATGCTTTGGGGGAATTAAAAATATTAAAAACATAAACAAAGACCTAACAAGAATAAAAATTTTAGTAGACAGCAATTCTTTAGTTAAAAGAGACGATTTAACAAAAAATGACAACATAATAGGAACTATTAAATCTAATGAACTTACAGAAGTTGTAATAAATTTTGAAATAATCGAAGATGTTTATAATAAAATTTTATATATGATGAACGATCAAAAACAATAAAGTCTCTTCGGAGGCTTTATTTTATTGTCTAACATCTCTCATATACTCAATAACAGCATCGGATTTCAACTCTTTATTCAAAATTTTATATATAACGCTTAACAAACTATTAGGGTTTAAATCACGATTTAATTGCTTTAAAAAGGAAAAAATTGACTTAGCAGCCAAAACTCCCTCTGGCAAATATCCAATTTTTTCAATATTATTTATCAAATCATCTATACTAAAAAAATTTTCTAAAATATTTTTGCTAACAATTTCATTGCCAAATCGTCTATTTCTTCCAAACATGCTTCTGCAAGTAACATCTAAATCGCCAGAACCAGACAAAAATAAAAACGTTTCAATATTTCTTCCCCCAAGCTCCACTGCAATATCTTTTATATTATTTAAGGATATTGAAAATAAAAATGATTCTGTATTATTACCTATTAAACTAGGATAATTTAATTTATAAGCATCCAAAATTCCAAATGCAATTGCAAACACATTTTTTAAAGCTGCTGCTATTTGCACTCCAAAAACATCATCGCTATAAAATAAAGAAATTGAGGTTTTACTAAATAAATTAATAAACAAATATGCATTCTCTCTATTATTGCTAGCCGCAACAAGTCCTGTTATCACTCCAAGCCCAACTTCCTCAGCATGACTTGGACCAACAATATAAGTAATTTCATCTTTATATCCTTTCATAATCCTCTCAGCAACTTCAACAGTTGTCTGAATTTTACCATCAAAAGTAATAAATCCTTTTGTAAGTATTGCTAGCTTTGGCTTTATCTCCAAAGAATGTAAAAATTGATTCAATTTTTTAAAAATATCAACGGTAAAAAGAGACGGCGTTGCAATGAAAATATAATCAGACATTGTTACAACTTCAAGCAAATCTGAACTTGCAACTAAATTTTTTGGCAATTTAATTCCCTTTAAATATTTGGCATTAACATTATCATTATTAATATCATTCTTAACACCTTCTTCAAAGGCCCATAAAAAAATATTAAAATCAAATTTGTCTGCCAAAGATTTTGCAATAGCTGTTCCCCAAGCACCTGCTCCTATTACTGATATTTTCATAAATACTCCCTATAACCTTATAAAAACTCATATTTTATTGTTTCATCTAAATAGATTTTTATTTTAACAGAATTTTCAATTTTCTTAAAAAAAATTTCATCTATTAAAAGTTTTCCCAATTCCTTGAATATAAATTTCCTAACACTTTTCAAGCTGTAACCCTTTCCATAGATCTTTTCTCGTATATAATCAACAACACTTTTTTCAAAAAAAACATCCAATTTTCTATCTCTTAATATTCTTGCAAAACTATTAAGTTCATTAAAAATGATTTTTTCAAAATCTAACTCATCAATAGATTTAAATACAAAAACATGATCTATTAACTCTAAAAACTCAGTGGGCAATCTTTTTTCTAAAATATAACTAAAATCATTCCCCCCAGCCATTTTATTTTTAAAGCCAATACTATTAAGCTCCTTTCTCTCCGCATTAACACTTATTATTATTAAACTTTCTGATAAACTTACCTTTTTCCCAAGACCATCAAAAAGTTTACCAGTTCTAAACCCCTCTAAAAAAAAATCTAAAACCTTTTTATTACATTTATCAAAATCTGATAAAAAAATAATAGAATTAGAAGACTTGTTCAAAAATTTAAAAAATCTAGTAGATTCATAATACCCTTCATTACTTAAAACAGGGCCAATCAATCTATCCAGAGAATTAAAATCACTATATTCACCCATATTAAGACTAAATTTCGGAATTTTAAACTCTTGTGATAAAATATCCGTCAACTTACATTTTCCTGATCCAGAAGCACCAATAAAAACAAATATGCCAATAGTACTTCTGTTGGCAAGCAAATTGCATTTTAATAATTTAATATTTAATATCAAGTCAAATACCAAGTTATCATGCATAATAAGTTCTTTTTTTATTCTATTTTCTAAATTAATTAGCAATTCACTATCACACTCTTCAAAATTAAAAATATTAGAACCAACAATAGATTTAATCAAATCACAAACATCGTCTTTTGTTATGATCCTTTTTATGTTTTCAAGCTTAAACTTAGAACCTAATTCATCTAAAATATCAAAAGCTTTGTCTGGAAGAAATCTATCTTTAATATATTTTTGAGACATGAGAATACAAGCTTGTATTGCCTCATCTGTATATTCAACATTATGATATCTCTCATAATCTTTTTTAATCTCCTGCAAAATATTGTAAGAGTCTTCAAAATTAGGCTCTTTGAGCTCTATACTCTGAAATCTTCTCATTAAAGCCTTATCTTTTAAAAAAAATTTTCTATATTCATATTCTGTAGTAGCTCCAATAAATTTAATTTTTCCTAAAGTGAGAATGGGCTTAAGCAAATTGGAAATATCCATACTACCAAATGAAGTAGCTCCAGCCCCTACTATCATATGGATTTCATCAATAAAAAGCATGACTTTCTTTCTTGAGTCTAAAAAATCTAAAACCCTATTCACCCTACTCTCAAGATCCCCCCTATATTTAGTACCCGAAACAAGCCTACCAATATCAAGAGAATAGATTTCATATCCTATTAAATCCTTTGGAACATCCTCTATTTTTATTTTATATGCAAGACCTTGAATTAACACTGTTTTTCCAACACCAGGTTCTCCAAATAAAATAGGATTACTTTTATGCTTCCTAAGTATCACCTGAATCAACCTAGATAATTCTCGATTTCTACCAATTAAAGGATTGTATTTTAAATCCAAATTATCAATAATGTTTGTTAAAAAATTGCCAATAAAGTCTTTACCTTCTAATAAAATATTATTTTGATCCAACTTATCGTGCCTATCATCAAAAATATGAAAGCCTCCTTTTCTTTCTGAAATATTATTATGAATATATTCTGCAATTACTTCACTGTCATCTGAAGTAGATTTAGTATTTACAGCCAAATAATCATGAACTTCAATAAGTTTGTCAAAAATAGTCAAATTAAAACCTGAGCTAAGCAGCACATCTAAAATACTATTTTTTCTTTTTTTGACAAGCACCCACAATAAATCTTTTTCTTGTATTTTATAGGGTTTTTTATAAACAAAAAGAGCACTAATTATATCATCATACAAATAATCTATACTAGAAACATAGTCTGGGATATAATTGTCTCTTAAGGGAAGTTTGCTAAAAAATTCTTCCAACTGTTTATTAAGTTTACAAAAGTCAATTGCACACAAATCAAGTAGTTCTTTAACTTTATCGCTTTTAATAAGTCCATAAAAAATATGCTCTTCTGTGAACACAAGATGCTTAGACTTCATGAAAAACAAAAAAGTGTTAAAAAACAAACAATTTAAAGCTCTTCTATCATACATTCAAAATCAACTATAAAACAATTCGTAAAAATTTTTTTTTACCTATTCTTAATTCAACTTCATTGTTATTATTAAAATCCTTTTTAGTAAGAAGATGACTCTGATTTTCTACCCTTTTACCATTAATATAAACACCCCCAGAATTAATTAGTCTTCTGCCTTCTGACTTGCTAGGTACAATTTTTGAATCTAGCATTAAATCAACTAAAAATACCTCTTCTAGGTCAAAAAAACTAAATTTAAAAAATGGAATATTACTTCTATCTCCACTTCCCCTAAATGCAGCGAAAGATGCCTCTTGAACTTTCAAGGCTTCTGATTCTCCGTGAACAATTTTAGTTATCTCAAAAGCTAAAATCTCTTTGGCTTTATTTAAAGCATTCCCCTTAAAATTTGAAATTAATTCAATCTCATCTTCTTGTAAAAAAGTAAAAAGATATAAAAAAGTTTTCACATCAGAATCTGCAGTATTTCTAAAATACTGATAAAAATCATAAATACTGTAAAGATTAGAATCAAGATAAACAGCACCTTTTTCTGATTTACCCATCTTTTTTCCATCACTTCTTGTAATTAATGGGAACGTGAGACCAAAAGCTTCTGATCCAATTTTTTTTCTAATTAAGTCAACCCCCGAGATAATATTCCCCCATTGATCATCACCACCAATTTGAAGTCGACAATTTTTAATTTTATTAAGCATATAATAATCATAAGACTGTAAAAGTTGATAATTAAACTCAATAAAGGAAAGTCCAAAATCCAGCCTTCTTTTATAAGTTTCAAAGCTTAACATACGATTAACAGAAAAATGCATGCCAATATCTCTTAAAAATTCAATATAATTGAGATTATCTAACCAATTCGAATTATGAACAAAACATTCTGAAGTAAACTTAGTTATTCTTTGAAGTTGATTTTTTATCAACAAGGCATTATTGCTAATCTCTTCTGAAGATAAAATCTTTCTCATCTCACTTTTTCCAGAGGGATCGCCTATTTTTGCTGTAGAATCTCCAATCAAAACAATTGGCATATGACCATGTTGCCTAAGATGCATCATTGCCAAAAAAGGAATCAAATGGCCAATATGAAGAGAACTAGATGTTGCATCAACTCCTGCATAAAAAACTATTTTTTCTCTATCCATTAAATCACTTAAAACTTTTAAAGATGTACATTGCTTTACAAATCCGCGTTTATGCAAAAGCCTTAAAGCAAGATTCATTTATTAAAATCCTCTTTGTAATTCAAAATTTCTGTTTTAATATATGAATATAAATCATTAATAGAAATTCTCTCCTGAGCCATACTGTTTCTTTCTCTAACAGTAACTGTCTCATTCTCAATAGTATCGTAGTCTATTGTCACACAATAAGGAGTTCCTATTTCGTCTTGACGTCTATACCTTTTACCTATTGTTCCACTATCATCGTAAAATATATGAAAATCATCGCAAAGCTCCATATAAATCCTTCTAGCAATCTCAGTAAGCTCAACTTTTTTAACAAGAGGAAATATAGCGATCTTGTAAGGAGCCAGCTTAGGGTGCAAGCGCAAAACAATACGCTTGTCTCCATCTGAAAGTTCTTCCTCAGAATAAGCATCACAAAGGATCATTAAAACAGATCTTGTAAGACCAGCAGAAGTTTCAATAACATAAGGCATATATCTCTCTTTTGTTAACAAATCATGATACTCAAATATTTTGGGCTTGTTAGAAAATTTAGCGTGCTGAGTTAAATCATAATCACCCCTATTATGAATGCCTTCTACTTCCTGAAATCCAAACGGAAATTCATACTCAATATCAAATGCAGCCTTTGCATAATGAGCAAGCTGCATTGAATCATGAGCCTTAAATCTTAATTTATCGGGCCTAATTTTAAGAGTTTCTACAAAAAAATTCATTCTATTTTGCTGCCAATAACAAAACCATTCGTCCACTTGCTTGGGATGAACAAAGAACTGCATTTCCATTTGCTCAAATTCACAAGTTCTAAATATAAAATTTTTAGTAACTATCTCATTTCTAAATGCTTTACCTACTTGAGCAATCCCAAAAGGAATCTTAAGTCTTGAAGAATCCAAAACATTTCTAAAATTAACAAAAATTCCTTGTGCTGTCTCAGGCCTTAAATAAACCTCACTAGAACTGTCCTCAACTACCCCAATATGGGTTTTAAACATTAAATTAAAACTTCTTGGAGAAGTAAAATTATTCCCAACTTTGCAATTTGGACAACTTTTTGACAAATCAACAAAATCAGCTCTAAATCTGCTTTTACAATCTTTGCAATCAACCATAGAATCCGAAAAACCATCAACATGACCAGATGCTCTCCAAATTTCGGGGCGCATGAAAATAGCACTGTCTAAACCTACAATATTTTCATGCAAGTACACCATGCTCTTCCACCACTCTTTCTTTATATTTTTTTTAAGCTCAACTCCCAAAGGACCATAATCCCAAGCCCCTGAAAGGCCTCCGTAAACCTCTGAAGACTGAAATACAAACCCTTTTCTTTTTGCAAGAGAAATAATATCTTCCATTTTAACCATAAAATATCCTTAATAGCTATTCATTTATTCTTAAAAATTCCTGTGCTAATTTTATTCTTTCAAAAACTTTAGACTCTCCTATCAATTTTAAAGAATCAAAAAGTGGAGGAGAGACTTTGCTTCCAAGCGCTGCAATCCTAATAGGAAGAAGAATTTCTCTCAATTTAAAACCATTACTTTCGGCAAAATCATAAAAAATTTTATCATTTTCTTCTGACGACCTTTTTTCAAATCCTTCTAAAATAGGCTCTATTAATTCTAAAATAGAACAAACCTCTTTGGCTGTTTTTTTTCTACTTAAAAACTCATCTAAATTCCAAGATTTAATGTCCTCATAAAAAAATTTAGTCATACTTAAAGCATCACTCAATTTCTTAATTCTACCTTTTATAAGAGGGATTAATAACTTCAATTTTTGATTCTCTTCCAAAGTACTAGGTTTAGAAACATACCCTTTTTCTTGGAAAAAGGGGAGTAAAAGAGTAAATAAATCTTCATCTTTTTTCTCTCTAATATAGTAACTATTAAAAAAATCTAACTTATGATAATCAAAAATAGCAGGAGATTTATTTATTTTCTCAATTGAAAAAAATTGCTCAAGATAATTTTTTGAAAAAATTTCTCTCTTATCATCGTAAGACCAGCCAAGCAAAGTCACATAATTAATAATAGCTTCGGGAAGATATCCATCTTCAATAAACTGTCTTAAAGCTGTTGAACCATGTCTTTTGCTTAACTTTTGACCATCATTTCCCATAACCATTGGAAGGTGACAATAAATAGGAGGCTTCCATTTAAAAGCCTTATAAAGAAGCACATGCAATGGCCCTGAAGAAACCCATTCCTGAGCCCTTAATACATGGGTAATTTTCATCAAATAATCATCAACAACATTGGCAAGATGATAAGTCGGAAATCCATCTGACTTGAGAATTACAGGATCAGGACTAATGTCTTTATTCGACCATGTAATTCTTCCAAGCAAAATATCATCAAAACTAGTTTCTCCTTCTAAAGGAATTTTAAATCTGACAACGGGCTTAATTTTTTTAATTAGCGCATTCTCAACTTCATCATTACTTAAATTCCTACAATGCCTATCATATCCGGGCGGCATCTTATTAATATTTTGAATTTTCTTAATCCTTTCTAGCCTTTCAGGACTACAATAACAATAATAAGCATGCCCAGATTCAATTAAATACTTAGCATATTGTTTATATATTGCACTTCTTTGAGACTGAACATAAGGTGCATAATCACCTCCTACAACAGGACCTTCATCAAAAGAAATACCAAGCCATTTAAGACTTGAATAAAGATCATTTTCAGCTTCTGGGGAATACCTGCTCTGATCTGTATCCTCAATCCTAAGCAAAAATTTACCTCCACAAGACTTTGCAAAAAAATAATTAAACAAAGCTGTTCTAATCCCGCCAATATGCTGCAAACCTGTTGGAGAAGGTGCATAACGAACTCTTATACTCAAAACACAACTCCTTTAATAAAAAACATCTTTTTTAGAAAAATCATAAATATAATAAAAAACAACAAAAAATAAATTCGAACCAAGTAGCTTCGTATGTTTAGAATCTATCCTGTTTTTAAATTTATAGTATCGATTTCTAATTTTAATTTTTTTGCTTTCAAGTAAATCAAAAGATGTTTTTGATTTTCGCAATAAATAATAGAAATAAATAGTAAAAATATCATTTTTCAAAAAAAATTTATCTAAAAATTTTACCAACTCTTTTAGCTTTGAATGCTCTTCAAATGACAACATACTAAGAGCCTCACAATATTTCACCCACTTATTTCTACTGCACTTGTAATTTAAAATTAAACTAGACGCCTTTTCTTTTTCTCTAAAGCTAATAAGAACAGAATAAAGCTCTATTATTGTTTTATGCCTTAATCTGGTGTCTTTTAAATAAAAATAAAGTTCATCAAGGCTTTTTTTATCTTGTTTTATTAAAATAAACCTAAGAAGAATAGATATTTCAAAAACACTTTTAAGCTTTTTACGAACCATTTTAAGCTTCAAAAAAGTAAATGTGTCTTGCATCCCATTTAAAATAAAATACAATCTTGAAAAAAAATACTGAGAATAAATAACATTAAAAACAATCACTAATAAAAAATAAATTACAATAAATTGGTAATTAAACAAAATGAAGCTTAATTTCATTTGAAATCTTAAAATTGCCAGAAAATAAACAAATAATCCAAGGAAAACAATATTAAAACCTAAGCGTATTTTTTCTACCATAAAAATCTCTTCAAAAAAGCTTAATTCAAAAATTGAGATATAATAAGTACATTATACTAATAGATAGACAATTAATAAATAATATGATATAAAAGGTTAATAAAGCTTAATTTCAAGGGAATAAATGCAAAATTTTGAAAACATTATCAAAAATATAAAAAATTCATCATATCTAATAGACAAAGAATTCTTAGTTTGGCCAGAAAATGCACTTATTGAAGAGAAAAACATTGAACTTATTGAAAAATGGAATTTAAAACCATACATTAAAGAGAGAAAAAATTTTTTCAGCGATAACTCTGTTAAAAAAGAATATGAAGAAATACACAAACAGTTCAACGAAGAGGCTATTTCTAGTTATCATGTAATAATAAGCAATTTAGAAGAAATTTATGAAAATTGCAAAAGAAATAAAAAAATACATTATCAAGATATTATGCCTACTGTAAAAAAGGTAATAGAATTTTACAAGAAACAGAAAAAGTTCTTCATCAAATATTTTAGAATTCCCAAGCTTTCTGCAAATTACCACATTATTCATTCAGTAAATACAGCTATCTTAACAGTAGCCATTGGCAATGAAATGGGGCTAAATAACTATAAAACGGTAGAACTTTGTAGTATTGCCCTTTTGCATAAAATAGGATTTTTATTTATTCCATCAACAATCAGCGAAAAAAAAGAAGCATTAACTGAGGAAGAACTAAAAATAATAAAAAAATATCCCATAATAGGCTATAAAATAGCTTCAACAAGTAATTTGTCACGATCAATATGCTTGACACTTTTAACACATAAAGAAAATCTAGACGGAACTGGTTATCCTAAAGGATTAACAAGTGAAAATATTAGCATAGAATCAAATATAATAGGCGCTGCTAGCGCCTATTCTGCTATCATTTTAGATAAGGTATACAAAAAATCTTTTAATTCTGGAGCATCTATTATTGAATTAATCAAAGATGCTGACAAAAAATTTGACAAAAGAGTTTTAAAGCTAATAATCAATGCAATATCTTCTTGTCCTCTAGACTTTATTGTAGAACTTAATGACAATTCCATAGCCAAAATAGTAGATATAGATGATTCTAACCCAAATCTCCCATACATCAACTATATAATAAAAAATGGAAAAGTTATAAACAAAAATGAACACTCTGGTGTTCAGTCCATACCAAATACAAACACAGGAATAAAAAAAATACTCAATCAAAATGAAATAGAGCTAATTAAAAATAAATATTCTTTAATAGATATTATATAAGACACTTTAAAGGAGAAAAAGCATGATTTTAATAATATCGGCCATGCAAGAAGAATCAGAAGAAATAAATAAAATACTTGATAACAAAGAAGAAATTATATTAAACGACTATTTAGAAAATAAAAAAATTTATAAAGGAAAAATTCTAGGGAAAAATGTAATATCTTTAACTACAGGAATTGGAAAAGTTAACGCAGCAACTTGGAGCAGTCAAATTATCTCCAAATATAAAATCACTCACATAATAAACTCTGGAAGTTCCGGAGGAATAAAAGAAAACTCTAACCTTAAAATATCAGACATCATAGTTTCCTCAGAAACAACATACTATGACTTTGACTTAACCAAGTTTGGACACAAAATAGGACAAGTACCTAATTTGCCACAAAAATTTAAAGCAGATGAAGAGTTACTGAAAAAAGTAGCCAATATTGTTGACAACAAAATTTTAAACATTGATATCCACATTGGCTTAATACTCACAGGGGATCAATTTGTTGACAATGAGAAAAATCTTGAAACAATTAAAAAAAATTTCAAAGATGCTTTAGCTGTAGACATGGAAGGAGCTGCAATAGCTCAAGTAGCACACATATTTAAAATACCATTCATAATAATTCGTTCAATTTCTGATCTACCACACAATAAAGACAACCACATAGACTTTAATAAATTTTTAAAAATATCATCAATAAATTCAAGCAAAATGATAAAGGAACTTATTAGACTAATATGAATAATATAATAGCAGCGAACCAAACTTTAACTTCTGAGGCTGTATCTGAAGGACATCCAGATAAAATTGCAGATCAAATCTCCGATGCTATCCTTGATGAAATATTAAAAGAAGATAAAAATGCAAAAGTAGCTTGTGAGGTCATAATTGCACAAAATTTAGTAGTAATAGCAGGAGAAATAAATAGTCCTGCAAAAAAAAGCATAGATATCAAAGAGATTGCTAAGAATATCATCAAAGATATAGGGTATACAAATATTGATTATGGGCTTGATTACAAAACAATAACAGTAATAGACGCTATTGGCAATCAATCGCGTGACATTATAAACGCAATTGAAAAAAAAGGATCCAATGCACTTGGAGCAGGTGATCAGGGAATAATATTTGGATATGCCTGCGATGAAACAAAAAATTTTTTACCTGCTCCTTATGAACTAGCCAATTCAATTCTAAAAAAAGCTAGTAATCTTAGAAAATCAGGAGCAATAAAATGGTTAAGGCCCGACTCAAAATCTCAAGTTACTATAGAATACGATAAAAACAGAAACCCTGTAAAAATCAAAAATATTATAGTCTCTCATCAACACCATCCAAATATCTCCCAAAAACTAATACAACAAACAATAATTGAGGAAATTATCAAACCCACTATTCAAAACAAATCAATGCTTGATGAAAATACTACTTATTGCATTAATCCTTCTGGAAATTTTGTAATTGGGGGGCCTACTGGAGATACTGGTCTTACGGGAAGAAAAATTATTGCAGATAGTTATGGGGGATTTGCAAGGCACGGGGGAGGGGCATACAGCGGAAAAGATGCCACAAAAGTAGATAGATCAGCTGCTTACATGGCAAGATATATCGCAAAAAATATGGTAGCAGCCGGAATTTCTAAAGAATTTGAACTACAGCTTGCATATGCAATTGGAATTGAAAACCCAATATCTATTCAAATAACTGCAGGAATAAATGATCCTAAATATGCAAAAAAAATATTAAATTTTATTGTTAATAACTTCGATTTAACTCCCAATGGTATAATTGAAAAACTAAAACTAAAACAACCTATATATCTTAAAACTTGCACTTATGGTCATTTTGGGAAAAATGAATTTGAATGGGAAAAATTAGATTTTGTAAAAAAAATACAAACAGCGTTAAAAAAATGAAAAAAATAACAAGCTTTACAATAGACCACACAAAACTCAACCCCGGAATATATGTCTCAAGAAAAGATACTTTTGAAAATGTAATATTTACTACAATAGACATTAGAATCAAAGCTCCAAACATCGAACCAATAATTGAAAACGCAGCAATACATACAATAGAGCACATAGGAGCTAATTTGCTTAGAAATAATGAAGTTTGGGCCGAAAAAATAGTATATTTTGGTCCTATGGGATGTAGAACTGGCTTTTACTTAATAATTTTTGGAGACTATGAAAGTAAAGATCTTATTGACTTAGTATCATGGCTTTTTTCCAAAATCGTAAATTTTTCAGAACCTATTCCAGGAGCAAGTGATAAGGAATGCGGAAACTATAAAGAACATAACCTTGATATGGCTAAATATGAATCTTCTAAATATCTACAAATATTAAACAATATCAAAGAAGAAAATTTAAAATATCCTTAAGCTCATAAAATTTAAAAAATAGAAAGTATTTCGCTTTCATTTTTTGTTGCTACATCATACTGAAAAATAAATCCGAATGTTATTTTATGCATTTGATTTAAAAGTAAAGGTTTGTTATAAAAAATTGGAGAGACTGCATATTCCAAAAAAATAAAATCTATATTAATTCTAGCTCCAATATCTATTCCCAAAACAAAATTATCTAGCAATGTACAATCACTTGAATCTATAAAACGAACCTCTGCACCAATGTATGAAAATTGCAAACCCGTAAAAAAAATTAAGCTAAACATTGGCGTATAAGGTAAAAAGAAATAATTACCATACATTCTTAATGAGAATGTAACATCTTTTATCATGAAATGATTTAAAGAATACTTTAAATGTGCTTGATCATCCAACATAAATATTATTCCTTTAGTGTAAGGAGTATGGCTTGGCAAAAATTTAATATCTAAATTAAATTCTCCACCAAATGCCAAATTTTGAGAAACATTAACACCAAGTCCACTGAAAAATTGATATTTAAGTCTCTCATAAAAGAATAAATCTTGAGTAAAATTATCAACACCAACACCAACACCACTATATACATTAAGATAACCAGGAATTCCCGAATAAATTTTTAATGTATTGAGCATAAAAACAAAAAAGAATAAAAAGTTTATTCTCATAAAGAATCCTTTTTGGCAAAATAAAATTAAATATTCATACTTATTCGCATAGACAACTCTTTAAATTTTTCAACTTCAAGATTGAGCTTATTGCCTCTCTTAAAACCAAACTCATCGTTTTTAAATCTTGGAATTACATGAAAATGCGTATGAAAAATCTCTTGCCCTGCACCAGCCCCCAAAGCAGAATATATATTTATTCCGCTATAAATGCTTGAGTTTATTCTCTTTAAAGCATTTGAAATTTTTTTACACACCCTTAAAACTCTCTCGTTAAATTTATCATCCATGTTCAATAAATTCTCACTATGTTCCTTGGGAATAACAAGAGTATGCCCAACAGTTAAAGGGTTAATATCCAAAAATGCAAACACTAAATCATCCTCATAAACTTTATAACTAGGAAGCTCTTTGTTTACTATTTTACAAAAAACACAATCATACATTAAAAATATCCTATTATAAAAAAATAACAATCAACATATTTAAATAAAATTTAAACAACATAACCAACTAAAACCCACTTTGCTATATTAAAATAAGCTATTAAAGTAATAGCATCTGCAATCGTAGTTATTAAAGGTCCTGCCATAAGTGCTGGATCCAACTTTAAAATTTTAGCAACAATGGGCAAAAGACCTCCCAATATCTTTGCTACTGTCAAACTTACCATCAAACAAGATGAAACTACAAAAGCTATTTTCAGCTTATCAGAATGGTGTGGAGTTACAAAAAATACAATTCTTAAAAAATTAACACCAGCAAGAATTGCTCCCACTAGAATACTAACACATATTTCCTTTAAAAAAACTTTAAAAAAATCTTTTACCTTAACAGTACCCAGAGCAAGCTCACGAATTATTAACGCAGATGCCTGAGAGCCGGCATTGCCTGAAGTATCCATTAAAAGGGGAATAAAACTGGCTAAAACCACTAAAGACAACATTAAATTCTGATAATTTGAAATGATTGTAGCTGTAAAAGTAGAAGATACCATAAGAACTAAAAGCCAAATTATCCTATTTTTTGTCATAACTAAAATAGAAGTATCAAGATAAGATGTATCTAGGGGCTTAACGGCCGCAATCATTTGAAAATCTTCAGTATTTACAGATTGAATAACCTCTAAAATGTCATCGATAATAATAACCCCTATCATTCTCCCTTCATTATCAACAACAGGAACACTAGTAATATCATGTTTTTGAAAAAGAAGTGCAACATCTTCTTTCTCATCATTAACCCCCACAATATAAAACCCACTACTTCTCATTATTGATGAAAGAATAACATCATCTTTAGCTAATATCAAATCTTCAATTTTTATAACTCCTTTTAAATGCTTTTCATCATCTGTAATATAATAAGTGTAAATGTCTTCTTTGGTCTTAGCTACCCTTCTAATATAATCAAGAGCTTTACCAACTGTGAAATCTTCTTTAAGCTCAACATACTCAATTGTCACTATCGAACCTGCAGAGTCATCACTGTAAGACAAAAATTTATTAATAATTTCTCTATTTTCCTCTGTAGAACTTGCCAAAAATCTCTGAACAACATTTGCAGGAACCTCTTCTAAAAGGTCAATAACATCATCAAGATTCAGCTCATCAATCATTTCACTTATTTCTTTATTGGTAAAAGAATTTGCTAATTTATTTTTTGTAGATTGGTCAAAATTAGAAAAAGTTTCAACTGCTATTTTTTTGGGCAAAAATCTGTAGAGCAAAATCAATTCAGATCCATTAAGCCTTTTAAGAGCCTCAGCAATATCAAAAGAATCATACTTTAAAAATTTTTCTCTAATTTTAGAATAACTCTTCTCTTTAAGAAAAATTCTCAATTCATCAATATCTATCATTAAAAGGCCTCCAAAAATTAACATTTTACAAGACATTTAATGAATCTAATTCATCAAAGCTTATCCAGCAACATAGAACATCTTCCTGAAGGAATAGGAAGGGTTTTTTCTTTTTTATTTAATATATTTATTGTAAAATAATAAAGTTTTTCAGATTCCATTTTTATTTCCCAGCCTCTTTTCCCTTTATTGCAAATTATTGTAGTTTGATTCTTTTTAAGAGATAAGCTTTCTATCCCCATAATCTCAAGAGTAGGTATGTTCCAATATACAGTTTTATCAGGCAAGCTAATTGTAAGCCCAATAATATTTTCTATCATCAAGCTAATACTAAAAAGCGCAAGATAACAAATAAGACCTTTCTCAGTATAAGTTTTTTTATTAGAATCAAAATATGCAGGTCCTTCTTGCATAGGTTTATAAGCTTCCCAAATGTGCCCTTTAATTTTATTAAAAGGCATTAAAGTGTCTAATATATAATACAAATGTCTTATGGTAAATTCTCTTGCAATATTTGCACGACCACAATATTCAAGTCCCTTGATTACAAAAAAATTCATATAAGTATATACTGAGCCATAATATCCATTGCCATCCTCGCTAAAACCTGGCTCACTAACAGAAAGCGTTGGGAAAGGATTTGGAGTCCCAAAATGATTAGTGCTTTTTAAATAAAAAATCATTCTTTCTATTCTGTCCTCACTAGGAATCTCGGAAAGCATTGGAAAAAACCCTACTATTGTCTTAATTCCAAGAATATTTTCATTAACATCAAGATCATAATAAAATCCATCTTTTTCGCTCCACATTAACGAATTAATTTTGACCTTAAGGGAAAAAAATCGTTTTTTGTATTCAAGCGATAAATTTTTATCATTTAAAATATCTGCCAATTTAGAAATACAATATGCACTATGAACTTGTAATGAATTAAAATCTATAGGATAGTATGCATCTACTCTTGGAGAATTTTTATAAAAAATTTTATTTACATCAATTGAATAAAGACCATTTTCTTTTAAAAATTTTTTCTCTATCCATTTATAATACTTATCAAGAATTGGCAAAACTTCAGAAATTCTTTTTTTATTTCCTGTCTTATGATATAAGTTATATTCAGCCCATGCAAAAATAGGAAATCCAATATTCTCTTCATTCTCATCAAGATCAATAATAGCATTGTTATTGTCATACCTAGCTCTGATTGCACCAGATTCTTCCTGCAATTGATAAAATTTATCAATTGCAGATGTAGATGAATATTCCCCATTACTATAAACAAGAAAAAAGCTTGACATACAAGCTTGCATCTGATCTATATAATCACAATTTTCCGAATAATAATTTTTATCTTTTTTACATCTATCGGAAACTTTTTGTAAAATAACCTTGTCTTGAATCCAAGATAAACTTTTATTATAAATATCAATAAAGTCTTGATCATAATAGTAAATTTTGGGAAACATTTTTTTATTCAATGCTAAATCCTCTAAAACAATAGAAATGTACTTCTACTTATTATAACACAATAAATATAACATAATTAAAAAAATTAAAAACTGGAAAATTAAAAATCTTTTTATTTAAAAAGTTTACAACTTCAATATTTGTTTTATAAAAATTTCATAGCCCTCCTGATTGCAAGGAACAATGATCTCTTTATTGATTATTTTTCTCTCAAGAACTTTTATGTATTCAAATTCATTCGCATTAGGAAGCCCAACAACACCATCTCTTAATCCCATTTGAACAACCTTTCCACCTTCCCAAACATCATTATTTTTAATATATTCACTAGTAATCAAATACAATGCGTCCCCAACGTTTTTTATAACAGAAGTAATAAAATTTTTAGGAGCAAGATGTGACTGATCCTGATCAGCTCCAATAACATAGTAACCATCACCAAGGTTTTTTGCTGCTTCAATAACACCAATTCCTGCCAAACCAGCTGCAAAATGAATTACATCTATTCCTTTAGAATACATTTTACTGGCTATGACTCTACCAATATCAACATCGGAAAAAGAATTGGAATATTCGCTTATAATCTGTATATCTTTATTAGCATACTTTGCACCAGCTTCATAACCATAACGAAATGCGTCTACTATATCACCCTTCACCCCCCCTATAAAACCTATTTTGCCAGAAAAGCTTTTTTTAGCTGCAATATAGCCAGCCAAAAAAGCACCTTGCTCTACTCTGAAAACAACAGCAATCAAATTTTTGGGAATCTGAACATCATCACCATAAATAGGATCTATTATTCCATAGCTAATTTCTGGATTCTCCGATGAAACCGATAAAGATGCGTCCGTAAGCTTGTACCCCACAAGCCAAATCAAGTCTGAACCATTCGCTTTTAAACTATCAAGATCTGAAACATAACTAGAATAAACTCCAGAGACAGCACTAGAAAAAACTTTTTCAACGCTTTCTGGAAAATCTTTTTTTAAGCGTAATAAAGCCTCATTGGCACTAGAATTAAAAGATTTGTCATCAAGAACACCATCTACCAACATGGATATCTTAATTTTTCTTGAACCATACTCTATTTCATTCCTACTAAAGCAAGAAGTCAACAAAATACCGAATATAAAAATTGCAATCCTCATAAGAGTACTTCTCCATTTTTAATCATTCAAATAAAACCAATATGTTTTTATACTTTAAAATAAAACATATAAATTAATTCTTTATTCAAATAAACTCCTTAAGAAATTTCTCATAACTTTCTTTATTAGATGGAACAATAATTTCTTTGTTGATTATTTTATTAGAAAGACTATCAATTTCTTTTTCAAGTTCAAAAGGAATCATCTTAGGATTTCTTACAAACCCCACAACTCCTTCTTTAAGGCCATAATTTATTAATTTGCCACCTTCGAAAGTATTAGTCTTTAAATAGTTAGATGTAAAAATATTTAAAGATCTACCAACATCTTTAGTTGTAGATGTTATTACATTATTCGGAGCAAGATATGATTGATCCTCATCAACTCCAATAATGTAATGCCCAGAACCAAGTTCTTTTGCAACTTCAATAGCTCCAATTCCTCCAAGACCTGCCGCATGATGAATAATGTCTATCTCATCAGAATACATTCTAGTTGCAACACTTCTACCAGCTTCAATGTCGGCGAAACTACCAATATACTGAGCAGATATCTTTATGTCTTTGTTGGCATACTTAGCACCAGCCTCATAACCATACCTGAAAGCATCTACTATCTCACTTTCTATTCCCCCTAAAAATCCAATTTTACCCGTTTTAGAAAGTTTAGAAGCAATATAACCTGTTAAAAATGCACCTTCTTGAGCTCTAAAGGTCATACCCACCAAATTTGCAGGAATAGTATCGCTAGAATAAACAGGATCAACAATTGCATATTTCATATCAGAATTTTGAAGAGAAGCAGCCTTGGCCACATCGCTAAATCTATACCCAATAAGCCAAATTAAATCTGAACCTGCATCTTTAAGCCCTTCAAGATCAGATAAATAAGAATTTGATGAGGATTCTTTTAAAACAAGTTCAATCTTAAACTCCTCTTTAACTTTTTTTATACCATTTAAAGCACTCTCATTAAAAGATTTATCATCAAAAGTTCCATCAATTATTAAAGATACCTTAGGAATTTCACTCTCAAGACTACCCTTGCCACTACAAGATAAAAAAATAATAGTATCAAACAAAATCAACAACAATAATTTATTCATAACCTATTCCCCCTTTACAAATAACACTATACCTAAGTAGTTTATAACTTTGATTTAAATAAATCAAATGCATATTCACTATCAGGAACAATAATTTCTCCACTTATTATTTTATTTTCTAAATCAACAACTTCATCAACTAATCTATCATTTAAAACATCAGGATCCTTAACAATTTCTATTACTCCTTCCTTTAGCCCCCGATCAATAACAATTCCACCCTTAAAAACTCCATTATTAATATACTCTGATGAAATAGAATAAATAACCTTACCAATATCCTTAAGTATAGAAGTAATAACATTTTGAGGTGCAATATATGATTGATCTTGATTCATACCAATAACATAATATCTAGGTCCAAGCTCCTTAGCAGCATCATAAACTCCAAGACCAGTTATACCGGCTATTGGGAAAATAACACCTACTTTATCCTCTTTATACATAAATAGGGCCATTGTTTTGCCCTTCTCTTTATCAAAAAGAGAAGGTGCTTTTTTTGAAATCAATCTTAATTTAGGATTGGCATAAAAAATTCCAGCCTTAAAGCCAAACTTAAAATCATTTAAATGCTCGCTCATAGGACCTGTTAAAAACCCAATCTTTTCTTTTCTGCTCATCTTAGCAGCAATATACCCAGCCAAAAATGCAACTTCTTCATTTCTAAACTTAATAGCCAAGGAATTCTTAGGAACTTGAATATCACCATAATCAAAAGCATCTATAATACCATAATAAATATCTGGACGTTCATAGGAAAGCTTAATTGACAAGCCAGAAAATTGGTGTCCAATCATCCAAAAAATATTTAAAGGATTTTTTTGAACCTCATAAGCATCCTCTTCCATTGCCTCAGCAACAGTAAGGAGTCTTTTGCCCTCAATAGGGTAAGGCCTTAAAGATTTAGTTATAAGTTTTATCCCAAAATTATCTTTAAGTTTTACAACACCATTATGAACGCTTTGATTATAGCCTTTATCATAAAAGCTACCATTAGCCAAAACACCTACAACAACCTTGTCAGATTTAATAGATTTTTTATTAGATTTAAAACAAGAAAATACTAATAAAGATAAAGTAATAAAAATAAACCTTTTAAACAAAATTAATCCTCTCCTTACAAAATTTATTTAAAAAATTTAAAACTTTCTAAAAATTAAAATATTAACCTTATGTTACTAATAAGTAGTATTCTTTATTTACAAAATAAAAATTTAAACAAACCCTTTCTAAAAGATAGTTCTAGCATTAATAAAAACACGGTAGTAGGAAAAATTATTTTTCCTACATCACACTATAATATCCAAATTTAAAACCTTCTGCAAGATTAATTAAATATAAATTACAATAATTAATAAATTCTCTAAAGCATCTTTAAAGAATTAAAAAAATTTTTCACAAACTAACTCAATAAAAATCAAGTTAATTTTCCATTTGCAAAATAAAGTTATCATAAGATGTCTTGTCATAAGGCACTTTTATTATACCATTCATTATACTTTGCCCGATTTTCAACGATTTGTTATAAACTTCAGAAAAATCTGATCTTAAGTTTTCATTTAAAACCAAATCAAGACCATCTTCTTTAAGCCCAAAAAACATGGTCTTACCTCCATCCAAAACTCCAGTTTCTAAATAATTTTTTGTTAAACCATATATTAATGAATCAACTTTCTTTACAGCAGAAACAATAACATTATTAGGGGCAAGATATGATTGATCCTGATCTACTCCAATAATATAATGATCGGGCCCTAATTCTTTTGCGGCCTCAATTACTCCTATACCAGAAAGACCTGCAGCTGCAAATATGATATCAACCCCATCTCGATACATATTAGATGCCGTTGAGCGTCCAAGTCCAACGTCTCCAAATGTACCAACGTATTGGGGGGTCACTTTAATATTAGAGTTTGCATACTTAGCACCAGCTTCATATCCGTACATAAAAGATTCTAAAACTTTTCCCCTCACTCCCCCAACAAATCCGATCTTACCAGTTTTAGAAGCCTTTGACGCAAAGTATCCTGCTAAAAAAGCTACCTCTTCAGATCTAAAACTAATATTAAGAAGATTTTTGGGTATTTGAATTTCATCATAAAATCCTTCTATAATTGCATAATTAACAGCAGCATTCTCACTAGCTCTTTGGAAAAGAATGTCTGACAATTTAAAACCAACTCCCCAAATCAAATTTGAATTACCATCCTCTAAGTTTGCAATATCTCCCAAATAAGCATTACCTGTAGAAGATTTTTCAATTATATTTATATTTAAATCTGCCTTTAATTGCCTTATCGCCTTAGAAGAACTTTCATTAAATCCTTTATCATCAAAAGCACCATCGACTATAAGCGAAACTGTTTTTACCTCTGACTTACTATCATCAGAGCCAGAACAAGCAACAATAAACAAAAAAATTAAAAAATAATAAACTTTTTTTAACACAAAAATATCCTCCATACTTTTAATAAAAAATACAAAAAATAGTACTCATATACACGCTATATAAACAAAAAAAAGACACCTTTTTAAGGTGTCTTTTTACCATCTATAATGAGTAAAAGCTTTATTTGCTTCAGCCATTCTATGAGTATCTTCTTTTTTCTTAAAAGCAGCTCCAGTAGAATTGTATGCATTTAAAAGTTCGTTTGACAACTTTTCTTTCATAGACCTACCGCTAGACTTTCTAGCAGCAAAAATAATCCACTTCATAGCTAAAGCTTCTCTTCTCTCTTCTCTAACTTCAACAGGAACTTGATATGTAGCACCACCCACTCGTCTACTTCTTACTTCTACCAACGGCTTAATATTATCTAAAGCCTTATAAAAAACAGCCATTTTGTCGCTTTCTTCAAGTTTATCAGCAAGTAAATCGATTGAACTATAAAGTATACTTTCACTTATTGATTTTTTTCCATCATACATCATTCTGTTTGCAAACTTTGCAACAATTCTAGAATTATACCTGGCATCAACAAAAATTTTCTTTTTAATTTTTTTATTTTTTCTTGACATATTTAATATTAACCCACCTTCCAGTTAAGCTTTAGGCTTTTTAGTTCCATACTTAGATCTACCCTTTCTCCTATTATTAACACCAAGAGTATCCTTAGCTCCCCTAACAATATGGTACCTTACTCCAGGCAAATCTTTAACTCGACCACCTCTAATTAAAACCACAGAGTGTTCTTGTAAATTATGCCCAATTCCTGGAATATATGCTGTTACTTCAAATCCATTTGAAAGTCTAACACGTGCTACTTTTCTTAAAGCTGAATTAGGCTTTTTGGGAGTTACGGTCATTACACGCGTACAAATTCCTCTTCTTTGAGGGCAATTTTGAAGTGCAGGAGATGCGGTCTTCTCCGTTTGACTTTTCCTAGGCTTTCTAATTAACTGATTAATTGTAGGCATTTATCAACGCTCTCCTTTTCTTGAAACTATTAACAAAATGTTAACAAATATATCACTTATTTTCAAGTTAAACTTTAGAATCGATATTTTCACTAATTTTAATTTTTTTATAAAGACCCATACCAGTTCCAGTAGGAATTAAATGTCCAATTACAACATTTTCTTTTAATCCCCTAAGATCATCTATTTTCCCGGCAATAGAAGCATCTGTTAATACTTTTGTTGTTTCCTGGAAAGAAGCTGCAGAAATAAAAGAATCTATATTAAGAGATGTCTTAGTTACTCCTATAAGAATTGGACTTGCTATTGCTGGTTCACCACCTTGTTCTATTACTTTTCTATTTTGCTCATAAAAAGTATGCTTATCTACCTTTTGCCCATAAACAAAATTAGTATCACCAACTGCGACAATCTTAACTTTTTTCATCATTTGCTTAATTATCACACCAATATGCTTGTCATTAATGCTAACACCCTGTTTTCGATAAACATCCTGAATTTCTGCCAACAGAAATTCTTGTAAACTAATCCCACCTAAAATTTCAAGCACATCATGAGGATTAATTCTACCATCACAAAGCATATCTCCTGCTTTTACAACATCTCCATCCCTAACCAAAAGATGTTTCCCGGCTGGAATATAATGCCTATGTTCAACCCCATACTCATCTAAAACATTAATAAGTCTTTTACCTTTTTGAATTGATTTAAATTGCACAATTCCGCTTACTTTAGCCATTTCAGTTAAATTCTTAGGAATTCTTGTTTCAAAAAGATCATTAACACGAGGCAATCCACCTGTAATATCTTGAGTTTTTTCAGAACCTTTAGAAAGTTTCGCAATAATATCCCCTATGTTAATACTCTGCCCATCCTCAACTTGAAGATAAGCATCGCCTGGCAATACATAAGATGCAACCTCCATGCCACTACTATCAATAATAAAAATTCTAGGATCAAGAGATTCAAAAACATTATCTGTAATTCTTTTTTCAACATTGCCTGTTTCAGTATTTATTTCCTCTTTAAGAGTAGTTCCTAAAATAATATCCTTAAATTTAATTTTGCCATTAACCTCTGCAATAATAGGCTCTGCAAATGGATCAAATGTACCAATAACTTTACCTGATTCAACATAATCACCAACCTCTATTTCAAGCTTTGTGCCCGCTTTCAAGGCAACTTCTTGCTCTTCTGATACTATGAAAAAATTATCGTCTCTTAATTTAACATAACCAATGTAAGAAGAGAGAATCTCTGCACCCTTTTTATCAACAAACAAAGGAATCCCTTTTATTACTCTTTGAGAATCTAAAACTTTAATCTCTTTTATGTTTTTAATTTTTTCTTCATAAAAAACATTGATTATTTTTAAAGTTCCTTTTCTTGTGAAAAGAATTCCATTGTCAACTCTAACATTAAAACCTTCTATGCCATTAAGTATAAAGGCATTCTTTAAAGATATTTTATCATCCTCACTACCAGCCTGAGCAACTCCACCAATATGAAAAGTTCTCATGGTTAATTGAGTACCCGGTTGACCTATGGACTGAGCAGCAATTATTCCTACAGCCTCCCCAATGTTAACGGGTTTGTTTTTAGAAAAATCTCTACCATAACATTTTTGACAAACACCATGCTCAGCTTCACACGTTAAAACAGATCTAATCACAAGTTTTTCAATACCAATTTTTTCTAATAACTCTATTTTAGCTTCTGAGATTTCTTCATTTGCATCTAAAACAATCTCGCCAGTAATTGGATTTTTTATTCTTTCAATAGAATAACTTCCAACAGCTTTTTCTTTCAAAGATTCCAATATTTCTTCACCATTTTTTACAGTCTCAACTTTTATTCCGTTTATAGTTCCACAATCTTCTATCCTAACAACAACATCTTGAGCAATGTCTACTAATCTTCGAGTTAAATATCCAGCATCAGCCGTTTTAAGAGCAGTATCTGCCAAGCCCTTTCTTGCTCCATTTGTAGATATAAAAAACTCTATCACAGAAAGACCTTCTTTAAAGTTAGAAATAATTGGAAGCTCAATAATATCCCCAGAAGTTTTTGCCATCAATCCTCTCATGCCAGCAAGTTGTCTTATTTGATTTCTACTACCTCTAGCACCAGAATCTGCCATCATATATATAACATTAAACCCATCTCTGTCTCTCTTTAAAATTTCCATCATCTTATTAGTAAGTTCTTCGTTGGTCTTTAGCCAAACAGAAACTACATTATTATATCGCTCTTCACCAGTAATAACACCTTTTGCATAATCATTTTGAATTTTAGCAATCTCTTTATTAGCCCTTTCTACATAAGTCCTTTTTTCATCAGGAACAATAATATCGCTCATACTAATTGTGCACCCAAACTTAGTCGCATACCTAAAGCCAAGCTCCTTGATAATATCAAGCATTTCAATTACGGTAGAAGAACCATGAACTACGTAAACTTTTGATATTAAAATTTGTAGCTCCAAATCACTAAGAGTTTTATTTACAAATTCAATTCCCTTGGGCAAAGCCTCATTAAATATAACCCTACCAGCTGTAGTTTTTTTGTACTCGTCATCAATTTTTACATAAATAGAAGCATTGTAATCTAGGCTCCTATTATTTATGGCAAGAATAACATTACTAAAATTTAAAAACTTTTTACCTTCTCCAACAACATTCTTTTTTTCCATAGTTAAATAATATAGGCCCAAAACAATATCTTGGGATGGAAAAACAATAGGATGTCCATTGGCAGGATTTAACAAATTATTTGTTGAAAGCATTAAAGCCCAACTTTCAGCTTGTGCTGCTGGAGTAAGAGGCACATGCACTGCCATTTGATCACCATCAAAATCGGCATTATATGCATGACAAACAAGGGGATGTAATTTTATTGCCTTACCCTCAACTAACACAGGTTCAAAAGCTTGAATCCCAAGCCTATGAAGAGTAGGCGCCCTATTTAAAAGAATAGGATGCTCTTTGATAACAAGATCTAAAATTTGCCATACCTCGTCAACTTCTTGCTCTATTAAATTCTTTGCTCTTTTGATATTAAAAACAGCCTCACTTTCAATCAACCTCCTTATAACAAAAGGTTTAAAAAGTTCAAGGGCCATTTTTGCAGGCAATCCACATTGATGTAGCTTTAGCTCAGGGCCAACAACGATCACAGAACGACCAGAATAATCCACTCTTTTCCCAAGAAGATTTTGCCTAAACCTTCCCTGCTTACCTTTTAATGCATCGGAAAGCGATTTAAGAGGCCTACTAGATGAACCTTTGACCACCTTTCTTTTATGAGAATTGTCAAAAAGAGAATCTACTGATTCTTGAAGCATTCTTTTTTCGTTTCTAACAATAATCTCTGGCGCATTAAGAAGAAGCAACTTTCTTAAACGATTATTTCTATTTATAACTCTTCTGTAAAGATCATTAAGGTCAGATGTTGCAAAACGCCCTCCATCAAGCTGAACCATTGGCCTAATCTCTGGAGGAATAACAGGAAGAACCTCCATAATCATCCACTCTGGCTTATTGCCAGAAATTTTAAAATTCTCAATAATTTCAAGACGTCTTAAAAGTTTCTTATCGGTTTTATCATCTTTATCTATCATTTGAATCCTAAGCCTAGACGAAAGCTCATCAAGATCAAGATTTTCAAGAAGAGTTTTAATAGCTTCAGCTCCCATTGAAGCATTAAAAGACATGCCATATCGCTCCCTAGCCTCTATGTACTCATCTTCATTTAAAAGCTGCATTTTTTTAAGATCAGTATCACCCGGTTCAATTACTACATATTTTTCATAATAAAGAATAGAATTTAAACTAGATGCAGTAATATCAAGCAAAAGTCCAATCCTAGAGGGTATATATTTATAATACCAAATATGAGCAACCGGAGCTGCTAGCTCAATATGCCCCATCCTTTCACGTCTAACCTTAAAATGGGTAACCTCTACATTACAACGATCACAAATAATGCCTTTATATCTAATCGATTTAAATTTACCACAATAGCATTCCCATTCCTTTGTAGTACCAAAAATCCTTTCACAAAAAAGCCCATCTTTTTCGGGTCTTAAAGTTCTATAATTAATAGTTTCGGACTTTTTAACCTCCCCATAAGACCAATTTCTAATTTGGTCAGGAGAGGCTATTTTAATTTTTATTCTTTCAAAATCTTTTATCTCTTTCATAAAAACTCCAAAAACCTAGCTTTTATTAATCAATTCTTCTTCTTTTTCTGTCAAAGGAACCTGATTCCCAGCATCATCATAAATTGATAAATCAAGTCCAAGTCCTCTAAGCTCTTGCATTAAAACATTAAAAGATTCAGGAATCCCCGATACATTAGTAGGAACACCTTTTACTATATTTTCATATATCTTAACCCTGCCTGACATATCATCAGATTTAACTGTTAAAAGTTCTTGAAGCGTGTGCGCTGCACCATAAGCTTCAAGAGCCCAAACCTCCATCTCTCCAAGTCTTTGCCCACCAAATTGAGCCTTTCCTCCAAGAGGCTGTTGAGAAACAAGAGAATATGGACCTGTTGATCTTGCGTGCATTTTATCATCAACAAGGTGATGTAGTTTAAGCATGTAAATCACCCCAACCATTACTTCATTTTCGAACGGTTCTCCTGTATAACCATCATATAAAATTTCTTTAGAAGTTGGATTAAATCCAGCTTTTTTTAATTTTTCCTGAATTTGTTCATTTGTAGCAGATTCAAAAACAGGAACATTATAAGATTCATCAAGATATTTACCAGCAAGACCTAATTGAGATTCCATTAACTGTCCGATATTCATTCTAGATGGAACTCCCAAAGGATTTAAGCATATATCAAGAGGGGTTCCATCCGCAAGATAAGGCATATCTTCAACAGGAAGAATCTTTGCAACAACACCCTTATTGCCATGTCGTCCAGCCATTTTATCGCCTTCTTTAAGCTTTCTTTTTTTGGCAACATAAACTTTAAGTATCTCCTCAACTCCAGGAGAAAGATTGCCAACATCCTCTTTAGTAATCCTTTGTACATCAATAACTGTACCTTCAGTACCATGAGGAACTTTTAATGAATTATTTTTAACATCCTTTGCTTTTTCTCCAAAAATAGAAGTTAACAGTCTAAATTCAGGAGTAATGTCTCCTTCTGACTTTGGAGTAACCTTACCAACCAGAATATCACCAGACTTTACATAAGTTCCTATCCGTATAATCCCATTTTCATCCAATTTGTTTAGTATCTTTTCGCTAACATTAGGTATATCTCCTGTAACTTTCTCAGGGCCAAGTTTAGTTTCTCTTACCTCTATACTAAATTCTTTGATATGAATAGATGTGTAAAGATCTTCCTTTACAATTCTATCAGAAATCAATATAGCATCCTCATAATTAAATCCATTCCAAGGAATAACCCCCAGCAATAAATTATTACCAAGAGCAAGTTCTCCACACCTGGTAGCAGGACCATCAGCTATTATCTCGCCCCTTTCAACCTTTTGACCCTCTTTAACTAAAACGGATTGATTAAAACAGGTATCCTGATTTGTCCTTTCATACTTAACAATATGATATTCATCTAAATCCTTAGCATTCTCTGCCTCAAAAGGTTTAATAACTATCTTACTGCTTGTTGCAAGAATAACTTCCCCACTTCTTTTAGCCTTAACAACTACTCCCGAATCCTTTGCAACAACACTTTCCATACCTGTACCAACAATAGGAGGCTTGGGAAAAAGCAGGGGCACTGCTTGTCTTTGCATATTAGAACCCATAAGAGCCCGATTTGCATCATTGTGTTCAAGAAAAGGAATTAACGCCGAAGATACTGAAATTAACTGCCTAGGAGAAACATCCATGTAGTCTATATTTGTGGGGTTTGTTGTTGTATAATCACCAGAAATTCTAACAGAAACTAAATCTTCAAGATACTTTCCATTAGAATTAAAAGCAGCATTAGCCTGAGCAATGCACTTTTTCTCCTCGTCAATAGCAGATAAATATTCCAATTGATCAGTCACCTCTCCATTAACAACTTTCCTATAAGGAGTTTCTAAAAAACCATAATCATTAACTCTAGAGTAAGTAGCCAAAGAAACAATAAGTCCAATATTTGGCCCTTCAGGAGTTTCAATAGGACACATTCTACCATAATGAGTATAATGTACGTCTCTTACTTCAAATCCTGCCCTATCTCTTGAAAGCCCTCCTGGTCCAAGAGCATTAAGACGCCTTTTGTGAGTAAGCTCAGCCAAAGGATTGACTTGATCCATAAACTGTGAAAGCTGACTGGTTGCAAAAAATTCTTTAACAGCAGATACAATAGGTTTAACGCTTATTAATTCTTGAGGCTTTAGATTAAAAACTTCCTTGTTAGACATTCTATCTTTAGCAATTTTTTCAACTCTTGACATCGCACCTTTATATATATTGGTAAGAAGCTCACCAACAGAACGAACCCTTCTATTTCCTAAATGGTCAATATCATCAAGAATATCATGGCCTTCATATATTCTTAAAAGATGCGATATGGTATTAACAATATCATTCATAGTTAAAACAGATGTGGTTAAATCATCAAATCCAAATTTTTTAGAAAGTTTATAGCGTCCCACACGTCCAAGATCATATCTTCTTTCAGAAAAGAATATGGTTTTTAAATCGTTTTCAGCATTATCAATTGATATTGGCTCGCCAGGAAAAAGAGAACTATAAACAGCCAGCATAACTGACTCTTTTGGAAGCTCTTTAGAGCCATCCTTTAAAGCAAAAAACGCATCCTCTTTTTCAAGACAATTTAATATAACATTCGAACTTACAAAGCACTTTCCAGGAACACCATCATAACCATCAAAATCAACAAGCTCTATTTCATTTACTCCATTTTGTAAAAAATCTTCAACATCTTGCAGAGTAATTTTATCTCCTGCTCGATAATACATATTCTCTCTTATGTTAATACTCTTGGCTAAATATTGCCCTGGAAGATCTCTTTTTGTCTCGTCTTTAACTTTAATTTTTTTAATGTTGTAAAAAGTTTCTATTATTCTTTCTCTCGTATCAAACCCCAAAGCTCTTAAAAAAAGAGTTATGAGTATTCTTTTTTTTCTATCTATTTTTACATAAAGATAATCTTTTTTAGAATCAATCTCAAATTCTAACCAAGAACCACGATAAGGAATTATTCTAGCAGAATACAAATCTTTTTCTTTATAAAAAACAACTCCTGGGGATCTATGAATCTGAGAAACAACAACCCTCTCTGCCCCATTAATAATAAAAGTGCCTCTTTCTGTCATTAAAGGAATAGTTCCCATGTATACGTCTTTTTGCCTTATTTCCCCAGTAGTCAAAAATTGCAAATTCAGTCTTACCTTTAAAACAGCCTCATAACTTTGCCCCTTTCTTTTACATTCTTTTTCTGTAAAATTAAGGGCATCGTTTTCTATATAATATCTTTCATACTCAAGAGCAACATCACCATTTCCACTTTTAATGGGAAATATATTTCTAAAAACAGACTCAAGGCCCTCATTAAGTAAAGGTTTTTTATTTTTTAATTTATCAAGTTGTAAAAATTTTTCATAAGAATTTAATTGTATTTCTATCAGGTTAGGTAAGTCTAAAATCTCATCAGCTCTTCCTTGTCCCAGATGAACTCTTTTTATCATTAAAAGACTCCTTTTTTAAGGCATAACAAGCCGCACATCATAACGACATGCGGAATAACAACTTTGATATATTTTTAATTTTTTATTTAACTTCAACTTTTGCGCCAACTGCCTCAAGTTTCTTTTTTAATTCCTCAGCATCGGACTTAGAAAGACCCTCTTTTATAGCTTTAGGAGCAGCTTCAACTAACGCCTTCGCTTCTCCAAGCCCAAGTCCCGTAATAGCTCTAACCTCTTTTATAACATTTATCTTGCTATCACCAAAAGACATAAGAATTACATCAAATTCAGTTTGTTCTTCAGAATCAGCTGAGCTTGCTGAGACAGCTACCCCTACGCCAGCAGAAACAGCAGCAGTCACCCCAAACTTTTCCTCAATAGCCGTTACAAGGTCAACAACTTCCATAGTTTTTGCACCTTCAAGCCAGGTTAAAATATCTTCTTTATTTAGTGCCATATTAACTCCTTATATATTTTCATTTTACAGTGATAGCATGCACTCAAAAATTAAGACTAACACTGCCATGTTAATTTTTAACATCAGCCAAAGCTTTCAATGTTCTTGCAAGCTTAGAAACTGGCGCTTTTAACACGCTAGCAAATAGAGAAATAGACTCTTTTTTGGTAGGAAGGTTGCTGTAAGCTTGAACTTTAGCCTCATCATAAAACTCTCCTGATATAAAACCACCCTTTACTTTTAAAGTACTAATTTTTACAAAATCATAAAAAATTTTCGCTACTACATTAGCTTCTTCTAAAGCAGCAACAACAACTGTAGGACCAACCAAACAAGAATCAACAACATTAATATTCTTTTCTTTTAAAACCATCTTCATTATATTGTTTTTAACAACTTTTAACGCTCCATGTTCCCCTTCTACTTTATTGCGAAGTTCTGTCAACTGGGCTACATTTAAACCTCTATAATCTAAGAAAAAAAGACTTTGCTTACTATCTATAAACTGTTTTAATAAATCAAACATTTCCAACTTTTTAGAATTTATCTTTGCACTCATAATACTACCTCCAAACAAAATTAACTTTTATAGAAGGCCCCATAGTAGATGAAATATAAATACTATCTATAAAAGCTCCCTTTAAGTCGCTCGGTCTTTTTTTAACAACTTCCTTAATAAATTCCTCATAATTTTCTTTTATCCTTTCATTGTCCATAGAAAACTTACCAAAAGAAAAGCTTATTACACCATTTTTATTTGCTCTAAATTCTGTTCGACCCTTTTTAAAACTATTAATTGCATCTTTAAGATTATTTGTTACTGTTTGAGTCTTTGGATTGGGCATTAAACCCCTTTTCCCTAAAATAGGGCCAAGTCTTCCAACATCTCTCATCATATCAGGAGTTGCAACAACAATATCAAATTCATCCCAACCACTTTTAATCTTATTTATAAGATCCTCATCGCCAACATAAGTTGCACCAAAAGTTCTAGCTTCATCTGCTCGATCACCTTTTGCAAAAACAAGTACTCTTTTTGGCTTCATAAACTGATTTGGCAAAACTATAGTGTCTCTAACAGTATGATTCTTTTTTAAATTAAGGTTAATAGATATATCTATAGTTTCATCAAATTTGGCAAATTTAATTTCTTTCAACAACGAAATTGCATCTTCAATGTTATAAAATTTATTCTTATCTACTTTAGAAAAAGCTTCAATATACTTTCTACCTTTTTTTGACATTATTTCTCCACCTCAACACCCATTGAACGTGCACTTCCTGCAATAATTTTAAACGCTGCTGATTCCGACTTTGCATTTAAATCGGACATTTTAATCCTTGCTATCTCCATCAACTTTTCTTTTGATATAGTTCCAACTTTATCTGTATTAGATTTTTTAGACCCTGATTCTATCCCAATAGCTTTTTTAATTAAAACAGAAGCTGGAGGGGTTTTTACAATAAAAGAAAAACTCTTGTCACTATAAACAGTAATAATAACAGGAACCACAATGCCGGGCTCCATTTTTGAGGTTCTCTCATTAAATTCCTTTACAAATTGAGGACCACTAACTCCATGAGGTCCAAGCGCTTGCCCTATTTTAGCTCCTGGAGCTGCTTGAGCAGCTGGGACCTGCAATTTAATCCAAGAAATTGCTTTTTTTTTTGCCATATCATCTCCTTATGGTAATAACGCCTTTAAAGCTCCCATTAGTATTAAATTTTAAATCTTTTCTATATGTTGAAAGTCAACTTCAACAGGCGTTGATCTTCCAAAAATTTGAACTGCAACTTTTAATTTCTTTCTTTCATAATCAATAGAGCTAATAACCCCTTCAAAGGAGTCAAAAGGTCCGCCTTTAATTCTAACCCTTTCTCCTTCTTCAAAGTCATAAAGCATAAAAATAGATTTATTTGCCTTAATCTCACCAGTAAGCATAAAAACACTTTTTACTTCTTCATCATTAATAGGAACAGGCCTTTGCCCCTTACTAACACCAACAAAATTAATAACACCTTGAACTTTGATAATATTGGCAACAATATCTTTCCAACCCACTTCTGGAAGATCTAGCTCAATCAGAATATAACCTGGCCAAATTTTTCTCTCTCTTATTCTTTTCTTGCCATTTCTTATCTCTTCTACTTTTTCAATAGGAGCCTTAACATCTAATACTACACCACCAAAAATACCTTCATTTATTAAATGTTTTATGTCCTGCTCTATTTTTTTCTCATATTGAGAATAAGTTTGAACTACATACCAAGCTCTAGACATAATTTATCCTTCTTACAATAAAACTAAAATACATAAGTTACAACAAGAAACATGAGATAGTCGACTATACCCAAGAAAATTGAAACAAACAATACCAGCCAAAAAACTTGTTTTCCATTTCCAACCACTTCATTATACTTAGGCCACGTTACCTTTTTAAGCTCCAAGATACTGTCTTTAATAAACCTAAACATAAAGCCTCACTTTAATTCTAACAACAGGCCAGGAGGGATTCGAACCCCCAACATACAGTTTTGGAGACTGTCGTTCTACCATTGGAACTACTGACCTATTATTTATTATTTTATTTTTCCTTCTTTATGAAGAGTGTGTTTTCGCAATTTTGGACAATATTTCATCAATTCTAACTTTTCTTGCTTATTACGTCTATTCTTAGTAGTGGTATAATTCCTAATTCCTGTCTCTTCACAAATCAATGATATTAGCTCAACAGATCCTTTGCCCTTCTTTTTACCCATATAACAAAACTCCTACCTGCCAACAAAAGCCCCCAATCGGACTTGAACCGACGACCCCCACCTTACCATGGTGGTGCTCTACCAACTGAGCTATAAGGGCACTAATTCCCTATAAAACTCTTTATTATCTTAGTTGATTGTTTGGAAAAAAACAAGTACTAAGTTTAATTTTCTTACTTTATTACAACAAGTTTTCCATCTTGCAAAAGCTTTATGTTGTTACTATTTGAAAACAACTTATTAATAGAATACTCATCAAGTATAATATCTGTATTATTTTTACCATAAATACCTTTGGCAACCAATCTTAAAGGGCGATACCCAACTCTATTTCTATTATTATAAAGAACATCATTGCTATACTCAAGCATTCCCCATTTTTTCAAAGCCTCTGAAGAAACCATTCTCTTATCAAAATATGGTCTAATGTTTTCATCATAAATTTTGATAAAAAAAGAGTCTTCTAATTTTTTAGCACCAGAAGCATTATTATAAACTTCACCTACATAAATCACAATCCCTGTATAATCGATTTTATCAACATCAGAATTTACCAATGGATAAAAAGCTCTATAAGGCGTTTCATGTGAAAAAAACAAGCTTATAAAATCGGGGAAAAGACTAAGCTCATATCTAACAGTGAGACTTCTTAAATCTTCTGAGTATTTTATATAAGACCTTTTCAAAATACTATTAGGACCTGAAAAATTGAGTATTAAGCTGGGATTCAGGTCAAAATAATTTCTAAAAGTATTTTCAGAATCCATAATTATCTTAAAAAGAGATTCTCTTATTAATGTGTCTTTAAAATCATTAATGGTTGCTATTAATTTAGACGCTGTATTTAAACCTACTGGTCTAAATTCATTTTCATTAATTCCCTTAACAATATCAAAACAAATAACCTTTCTATCCCAATCGATTATTCTATGAACACTTGTTTCAGTAACTTTATCTTTTATTATAGAAACATTAGAATAAAGTAGAAATAAATAACTAAAAAGAAATTTAATAAAATGCATTATCTCCCTTCCTATTATTTTTTACCTAAATACACACCTATCCAAGTCCAACCATTATTAATTTCTGGATCTTTAGGATAAACAACTCTTTTAAAAACAAAATACCATTCCCGAATATGGTCCCAACCCCTTGACTCAAGATAAGATATATCGTCACTAGAATCCGCCTCAAGATGCTTTGCAAATTGTATTCCGTTTTTTCTTCTCCCCCCAAGCCTAATCATCGTGGTTAAAAAACTATTAGTATTAATAGAATTGCTCTTTCCACCCTTTTGATCCCAGCTTTGAATAAAAAAATTATTCTTATCTCTTATATTAAGCAATTTAAAAGTATCACCCGAAAGAACAAATTTTTTAACATCCTGGATTAAATCTCCTAAATTTCTATAAACAACAAACTCTGGATTATTAAAGTAATTAATTTTTGTAACAACATCAAAATAATCTCTAGAATCTATTTTTAAATGTGATCTTGGAATTGAAAGAAATTTTTTATAATAAAAATAAGATTCATCGTAATCTTGAGCATCTTCCAAACTTAGAGCAAGATTATAAAAATAATTACCCTTTTCCTCATTATTTAAATTATTAATCCCCATATTTAATATAAATTTGTAATAATTGATTTTATCAATTGAATCAATATTTAAATTGACAATCTTTTTAGCTACCCTTGTTTTAATTGAACAGTTTTCATAAACATAATCATCAAAATTGTCAACAACACGTTTATAAATACTAAAAGCTACAAAATCTTCTCCCATGGAATCATAAATATTGCCCATTAAATAAAGATATAAAGGATAATATTCTCTATATTCATCATCAATAATTCCACTATTTACAATTTCTAAAGCATCTTCATAATTTCTATTTGCAATATATATATTAACAACCCTATCAATAATAAGGAATTTATCTAATCTATTCTTATTAGAAGATTTTAGAAGATAAGTAAGATTTTGAATCTCGCTTTGTTTTTGGTTACAAGAAATAAATAAAAACAAAATCAAAATAAACTTAGCAATTCCGACTAACAAACCCATAAAAGTATTTTACAATATAAATTACACATAATAAAATGCATATCTTAATTAAAAAAGTTGCAAAAATTTTTATAAATACCAACTTAACATGACCACATTTTACATTAACACCAATACAAAAACATCAAAACAACAGAACTAAAGTCTAAATTTTAAATTTAATATAAAACTTCAATATTTAAAAATAATAAAAATCATTTCATAACTGACAATCATTAACACAAAAGTGTTGAAAAATAATCTTACAATAACCTATAATAAATATTAATTTAAAACCTATTTAAAAAACAATCGTCTAAAATTAAGCACTTTACTAAAGGAATATAAAACTCACAAAACATGAAAAAAGGATTTATTATACTTTTATTGCTATTGCAAACAATGATGAATTTAAACCCAACAAATACTAATACAAATGCTTCAATAGTAAAAGAATTGCAAAAAAATTTATATGTTTTCAATAACAAGGAATATCAAAAAGATAAAGACACTTTAAATGAATTTATAAATTCAATAAATATAAACGACAAAGAAATCTTACAAAGTTTAAAAAAAATTAAAAATGAGCTTTTTATAATATCTGTTTTTTTCAACAATAAAAAAGGGGTTTTAATTGCACTAAATCTTGGAGCAGAAATAAACTTAAGATATAAAATATCTCCAATTTCAATTTCAATAATAAACAACCAATTTGAAATAACAAAAATATTAGTAGACTACGGAATAAGCCTTAATCAAATAGATGATACCGGCTATTCTCCAATATTTTGGGCAATATATACTAATAACGAAAAAGTATTTGAATTTTTAAAAGAAAGCGGAGCTGATTTAAGTTTCACACTTAAAAATAGAAAAACACCAATGCAAGCCGCAATAGAAACAGAAAATATAAAACTAATTAAATCTCTGGAAAAGAAAAAAATTTACATTGACGACAATTACAAAAAAGAACTTAAAACGCTTAAAAACAAAGAAATAGTTAGAATTTTAGCAAAATAAAAAATAAATTTAATACCCATCAGATAATTGAATATTTTTATCTTTATCAATAAGGTCCTTGTATATAAAAGATTTTTTAGCAAGTGCCTCTTTTAAATTTTTAGAAAAGGGTAAATTCCTCCACATTATGCCACGTACCAATTTTTCAAGTTTTTGAATTCCTTTACTTTCTTTTTCTATCCAAAGAAAATAATCTTCTAGAAAAAAATTTTTAACATTTCCCTTTTTAATAAATTTAACATAATAATCGTAATATTGACCTGTAATTCCTGTTTCCATCCATCTATAAGAAGCTTGTTCTTTTGCAAGCTCCCAAACAAAATCACCAATACCCAAAATAACCGCTTTTCTTAAGTTTTTAGCATACATAGGTATTAATATTTTACCCCTACCATTTGCCCTGTTTTTAACATCAATTGATTCCCAGCAAATTCCTTTATCACCATAAGAAGGTATTAATATAAAATAAGGAACTACTCTGAGTAAATCTCCTCTATACGATTTTTGAAAAAGTCTAGGCTGAATATCTTCGACTTCCCAAACAAGCTGCATAATTCTTTCTCTGCTTCCAAAAAATTGAGGGTTAGCAACTACATTATTTTTCAAAAGAATGGGGAAATGATTACCTCTTGGCCCTATTGCAAGTTTATTGGCGCTTCTGATAACTTCAACCTCATCATATGCAATAGTTGATTCAACAGGCATCCCAATATTATTCATTTTATTTTGAATTTCAAAAAGCTCTCTGTTAATATCTTCAATTTTATTAATAAAAACATTAATATCTCGATTTGACTTAATAAGATCATCAACATAATTGCTAGCAAAATTCAAAGGCTTTAGAATCGAATTAGGATAAGAACTCTGCACTCCGTATTCAGTCATATAAGTTAAATCACTTTGATCATTATTTAAAAATAAAAATTCAAACATGCCTCTTAACTTATTAATAGCCTCTTCCCTAATCTTATTGGTTCGCTTAAGGCTGCTTTTTGCAAAATCAATATTTGCCAAAAGTTTTTCTTTCTTATTAAGTAAAATTTTTTCCATATCTTCTTCTTTAAAATTATCCATTGGCAAATCGGCTGCTAATCTACTAAGCTTAAAACTATTAACCCCATAAAGCCATTCATCAAAATAAATAAAAGACTCATTATAATGATTGTCCCAAATAGTTTTTGAAATTAACAGCTGAATTTCAGATCCAAGTGCATTTGGAATAAGGGCAGCAAATCTAAATAAAATTTTCTGTTCTATAGTCAATTTTGAAATGTTTTTTGCAATTGATCTGAGAAAAGACCAATAAATGTTAATCACTTGATTATATTTTAAAACCCTATCAACCTCTTCTGGCTGCGGATTTAAATATTCTACTAAAACTTTATGAAGCTTAAAGCCAATTTCTTTACTACTTGAAATAAGATTTTTATAAAAATCTTTAGTAAAAAATTGCTTATCATGCTCCTCTAAAGTTAAAATATTTGGCAATCTCGAATCTAAATCTGTATCTACAGAATCAGGATACTTATACAAAAAACCCCCACTAGCAATATAGCAACACAAATACAATTGTAACTCTAAAGTTTGTATTTACAAAAAAATTTAGTACTATATATTATGCACAGCATCCCTTAAATCCCTGAAAGGAGAAATCGTATGAATATAAAAATCAATTTTTTTTTCACTCTGCCTATTGGAATCTTTTTAGGATTATTTTTCCCTCTTGGGATTTATAGCTCTTTATCACATGCTTTTATAAGACTATCATATTTATCTCTTATTCCCTTTTTAATATTTTCAATTCCATTAGGAATTGAAAATATTATTGAAAATAAAAACTTTAAAAAACTTTTTGGCAAAACAATTTATTATGGAATTCTAACTAACCTATCTGGAGTTGCTGTATCAATAATAGCTGCAATAATATATCTTCCGCAAAGAATTCCAATACTAGAAAAAACAATACAAAATACATATCTTTTTGAAAAAGAAGCTTTACTAGAAACATTTTTTCCAAAAAATATTTTCAAAATATTTACATCTAATAATCCAAATCTACTAAGCATTTACATGATTTCAATAATAATAGGCACAAGTTTTTATTATGCAAAACAAAAAGGCAGAATAGCTAGAGAACTGATGCTAAGCGCATCCAATCTTTTTTACCATGCAAATGGGTTTATTGTGAATATATTAAATATAGGAATCATTTTTATAACAGCAGATTACGCTGCAACCTTAAAAAATTTTAAAGATTACCAAAATTATACAAATAGCATAGCATTCTTTTTGGCATGGACAATTATAATTTTATTCATAATATTGCCAGCAATTAGCTATAGATTAACAAAAAGCTTTAAAATGATATATAAGGGAATCTTTGTATCATTTCAAAACATAATATTTTCAGGACTTGCAAAAGATTCTTATTCCCCTTATGTGATTTTAATAGAAGATATTAAAAACGAAAGAATAAATATAAAAAAATCCATAATTATAAACATACCTTTAATAAATTTTATATCTAAATTTGGCACCATTTTTGTTTCAGTAATATCATTTTTTATAATTTTAAAATCATATTCTAGTTTGCCTATTTCTATTTATGAAATAAGCTACATGAGTATTTTATCATTTTTTTTTGTCTTTGCATTTCCCCATATACCAAATAGTTTAATTTATATAATTACAATGCTTTGCTCTACCTATACAAAAGGAATAGAGCTAAATGTTTCTAACATAACACCAATGCTGCCTATATTAATCTCTTTGGCTTTACTAATCGACTTTGCTTTTAACATTGCAGTCATTCATATAATAAACTTCAAAGAATTAAAAGATCAAGAAAAAATTAATTAAACTAAACAAATTAATAAGATTTGGCAAATAAAGCAAAATATTTGGCCCTAGAAGAACAATAAATACAAGTCATACCTGTTAGATCTCTGGCTTTAAAATCATCAGGAATGCATCTTATTGTAGCTTTAGTTTCGTTTTTAATAATATTTTCACAATTCAAACCGCCACACCAGCAAGAAAGCACAAATCCAGAATAATCATTCACATGGGTTTTGAATGTCTCATAACTATCCTTACTACTTTTAAAAATCTCCTTGGTATTTAAGGTTCTAAAATTCAATGCTTTTTTAAATAAATCCTTTTGCATCAAATCAAGCTCAATCTTAACCTTACTTACAAGAGAATCAAGCGATATTTGATACTTAAATTTTTTGTCCTTATCTCTTCTTGAAATAGTAACAGAATTTAAAAGGACATCGTTTATCCCTACTTCAAGGCGCACTGGAATTCCCTTAAACTCGGCAGATGAAAATCTAAATCCTGGAGAACTTCTAATATCTTTATCAATCTCAACCCTAAATTTTGCTTTTTTTAAAGTATCAACAACACAATCAGAATAATCCAAAATTTTTTTATTAATTCCATCTTCTTTTTTAAAAATAGGAATAACAATAATTTCTATTGGAGCAATGCGAGGCGGCAAAACTAAACCTTTCTCATCAGAATGAACCATAATCAAAGCACCAATCAATCTGGTAGAAACCCCCCAGCTACTAGCAAATACATGGCGCATCTTACCATCTTTGTCTTGAAATTTTACATCAAATGCCTTTGCAAAATTTAAACCTAAATAATGCGATGTAGCAGCTTGAAGCGCTTTTTTATCTTGCATTAATGCCTCAACTGAATAAGTAGAAACAGCCCCCGCAAATTTTTCCTTTTCAGATTTTTTACCACAAAAAACCGGAATGGCCAAATAATCTTCTATGAATCTTTTATATACATCTAAAATAAGTAAAGTTTCTTCTAATGCCTCCTCTTCAGTAGCATGAGCAGTATGTCCTTCTTGCCATAAAAATTCGGTAGTACGCAAAAAGGGCCTTGTTCTCTTTTCCCAACGAACAACATTTGCCCACTGATTAATTTTAAGGGGAAGATCTCTATAAGAATTAATCCACTTGCTATACATATTCCAAATAATTGTCTCAGAAGTAGGCCTTAAAACTAAAGGCTCTGCCAAATTCTCCCCACCAGCATCCTTAATAATAGCAAACTCAGGTGAAAATCCATCAATATGATCCTTTTCTCTTTCTAAAAAACTATAAGGAATAAGCATAGGAAAATATGCATTCTCGTGTCCTGTCTCTTTAAATTTTTCATCAAGTATGCTATGAATTTTATCCCAAATAGAATACCCATAAGGCATAATTACCATGCATCCTTTTACGGGGCTGTAATCAGCAAGTTTTGCCTTCTGAACTATATCTAAATACCATTTAGAATAATCATCTTCTTTTGATGCTATAAAATCACTCATACATTATCCTTAATAAAACACTGTACTTTTTTAAAAACCAAACAATTATATTCAATATTTCTTAACTTCAACCATAAACCGTTTATACTTATTTCCATAAGGATCTAACATTATTTTTTCCAAAACAAAAACAATTCCATCTTCATTTGGAAATAAAACAATCTCTCTCATTCTGTAATCAATAACATTTTTTCTATAATAATTCCCCCTTCCAACAATCAAATGTTTTTCCAAAGTTGAATTACAATATCTGACAGATAAAAAAATATTAAAAGAAGACGAAAGTTCTTGAGAATTAATATCCTTATTTACAAAAACTTGATATTCGTTTCCTGTTTTAAAATCAACAAAATTTAAAAAATCTGTTTCTGGAATTTCACTCTCAACGTAAAAATAAATTTCGCGCCCTCTTCTTAAATGATTAATTTTAAATTCTTTAACTTTGAAATTAATCATCTTTAAAAGCTCGTAAAGGCTTTTATCATAGCTATCTGAATACTCAATGTGCTCTTTAAAAGTCTTAGAATGTACTCCAGAGTTTGCAAAATTATTTTTAACAACATCAACAAAGTATGCAGCAGAATAATAATATCCATTTTCAAAACCATATTCGCCAAACATAAAATATTTATCATTATTGGAAAATCCTAAATTTTTAAAAAAAATATTTTCTGGAAACACCAATAAAAAAGAAAAAAAATACAAAAAAATGACATATAGTTTAATCATAAGCTTTGTATAAGTTTAATAACAATAAATTATGTACTAAATCTTATTTATAATTTATTTGTCTCACTTAAAATAATATCAAAACAGCATTTCAAATTCAAAACTTTGATATACTATTTGTTTATAGATTAAAAACTTAATATTCAAATTTTGGGGATAAATTTTTGAAAAAAAGAATTAATGGCCTGAAATTAGCTTCAAAAAGCTTGGAACAAATAAAGTTTTATTGCAAGGGGTTTAAAATAAAACATTGCAATAAAACTTATTTATTGCAAATTTATAAATTTATATTTTTTTCAAAGGCCAAAAAATTACCGCAAAAATATATTCCCAAAAATCTTATACAAACAAACAAGATGAACATCAATATACAGTCAAGTAGTATAATAATACCTGTATTTGTGATTAAAAATTTTTTGACAACCAAAACTTTAATAAACAAAATAATAAAAAATTCAACAATAAAGTTTTGCCATCAAGATAAACAAATAAGTATCAATATTTTTAATTTTTTATGCTTTATTAAAAATATTGTAAAAACAATATTATCTAAAATTGAAAATAAAAAAAGGAGAATTTCAATGAGAATGCTATTAGCAACAATAATACTTATATTAACAACGGGTTTATTAACTGCCCAATCCAAAAGCAAAAGTACAACTGAAGATGACTTTGATTTTGATAAACTTCTTGCAAAAGAGGCATCTGTGCGCCGTTTATTTGGCATAGGTTTTGGAATTGGATATCCACTTGCAAACATTACAATATCTGTTCCATATGTAGACATAGATCTTGGCTACGGAGGGTTTGTTGGGCTTAAGCCCAACAATTTCTTGCCCTATGTTGTGATGGGCGTAGATCTTTTATTTAAAGATGAAATACATAAAAATACTATGATTTCTGGTGGTATTGGAATAGGTGCAGACTGGTCAAAAGGAAGTCCTGAAAAATCGAATGAAAAACCAGAAGAAGAGGAAGAAAATGAAGCACAACAAATAGCTTCTCTTCAAAATAGAATAGGGGTTGTAATAAGACTACCCTTGGTAATAGAGTACAGCTTTCTTAAAAATATTGTGATTGGATTTAAAGCTGTTGCTACTGTTGGAACAACCATGCTACTTGGCAGCCCAATGTCATTTGAAGGAGCTAGATTTAATTTCTTAGGCACAGGCTTTATAAAAATATATATATAATGGAGAATAAATGATAAAAAATTTTAAAAAAATACATATTTTAACATTAATATTAGGCGTGGCACGCCTTACTTTTGCATCTGACAATTATATGGTCAGATGCAGTAAGGAAGAAGATTCAACCACCTGTATCGCAAAGCTTAAAGAAATAAAAGAAAAGAAAATTTATGACTTATTTTCAATGGGCATTGGAATAGGCGATCCTATTGCAAACATTGTGATTACAATTCCTTATGTAAATATTGATTTTGGATATGGAGGTTTTATTGGCCTTAAGTCAAACAATTTTGAAAATTACCTAAATGGTGGATTAGACTTTATTTTTAAAAGGCGAATTGGACAATATATGAAAATCGGTGGTGGCATTGGGATAGGTGCAGATTGGTCAAAAACATCCCTTATACCTCCTGATAAAGAGGAAAAAACTGATTATGAGAGAATAGGTGCTGTTGTAAGAATTCCTTTTATAATGGAATATAACTTTGCAAGAAATCTATCTATAGGATTAAAAATTTATCCTGCAGTAGGGCCAACAATATTGCTAACAAAACCAAGCATTTTATTTGAAGGAATTAAATTCAATTTTTTTGGATTTGGATTCATAAAATTTGCATTTAATTAACCAAATAATCAAATTGGAAATTAAATTAAGCTCACATAATCAAGATTAATTTTAATTAAAACCAGCAATAAAAGCTTCGCCGTCCCCATCAATAACTAGGTTTTCTGCTTTTTTGCCTATAAAGATACTCTCACCTTTCTTAAGATGTAAGGATTTATTTATAATCACACATCCATCTAAAACTAGCAAGACCATTGCACTATTTCTATTAACACAAATGTTCTCATTTATTTTTTTTTGAATTAGTTTCAAATCAGTATTTGGAAGTCTAAATACACTAAAATTATCTTGAAAATCGGGATTTAAAAATGATAATTTTCCTTCTTCAAATTGACCAACTCTTAACATCTCTTCTTTATCAATATACTTTGTAGTAAGCCCAGCTCTAATAACATTGTCGGAATTAGTCATAAGCTCAATACAGTCTCCCTTAAGATATGCATGTACCTCCTGACTATTTGTATAAACAACTTCTCCTGGTTCTAGCTTTAAAATATTCATGCCCAAAAACACTAAAAGTCCCACATCTACACCGTAGATATTATAAATTTCATTAAACCAATAGCCCCTAAAATTATCAATAAGATCCAAATTTTTTAAAATTTTTTCAATAATCTTCTCAAGTTCATACGTTTGTAATTCAAAAATAGTCTTTACAAAGTCTTTATGTGATTGAAAATCAAAATTTAATTTCAGCATTTCACAAATTTTTTTAATCTCATCCAACGGCAAAAAACCTTTAAGAGCATAAAAATCGCTCAAGGCATATATAAGTTCAATTTTGGGGTTCTTATCTTTATATGTCCTCTTAGGATCATTAATATCTATACCTTTATTATTCTCTGATTCATACCCTTTTAAGGCAATATCTTTAGACGGATGAATTTGGATAGATAAAGGTTTACTTGCAGACAATACTTTAAATAAAAAAGGAAATTCATCATTACAGCCTAAAAGCTCTTTATGATCTTCCAAAAAATCGCTTAAAAGCACATATTCATTTTTATATAAAATCTTACTAGAAAATGTCTTGTGTGCTCCAAGCCACATTTCAGCCTTAGGCCTTCCATCAATCTTGTCGCCCAAAAGATTGGGAATAAAATTAATTCCTCCCCAATCATATTCTTTAATATTGTTTTTCATTAAAAAAATATTATCTTCATTATTCATTCAGATTCCTTTAACTTTAAAGATTTCAAAAAAATTACCAAAGCCGTTGCAACTGCAACTCCAACAGCAATTGCAATAATAAACTCAAATTTATTATCAATAACAGGAAGTACTATTGGCCCTCCATGTGGAGCATGATTAGCAACACCTAAAAAAGCAGCAATAATGCTTGACACAGCCCCTCCTGCCACTATCGAAGGAATTACCCGTCCAGGATCACTAGCAGCAAAAGGAATAGCCCCCTCGCTAATACCAATAAATGAAATTAAAAAGGCTATTTTTCCAGATTCTTTTTCCTCATTTTCAAATAATTTAGGCGCCAAAAAAGTTGCAAGCCCCATAGCCATAGGAGGAACAGGAATTGCTGCTGCTACCATTCCCATTATTTCTGGCACTTGAGGAATTAGCCCCACACCAAAAAGAAATGCTACTTTATTAAAAGGCCCGCCCATATCAATAGTAATCATTGAACCTAGTACTAAACCTAAGAAAATTTTACCTAACACACCAAACGTTTCTGAATTGCTTTGCAAAGATTTAAGCCCATTCTCAAGTACCCCCATAAATTCTCCAACATAAACACCAACATACAACATAAAAAAGCCAACAATAATGGTGCTTATTAATGGAATTACAAATATAGGCATAACAGGCCTTAACCACTCAGGAACAGATCTTCTTGCTAAAAACCTTGCAACATAACCTGCAAGAAATCCTGCAAATATTGCGCCCAAAAAACCTGCTTTTACATTTCCAGACATTACTCCACCAACAAGACCGGGTGCTAGACCAGGTTTATCAGCAATTGCCATTGAAATAAAACCAGCAAGCACAGGCAGCATCATTCCAAAAGCAACAGATCCAATATCCGCAACCTGCTTATAAAATGGATGCTCAGAAAAATTAGGACCATCAGGTCCAATTCCAACAAAGGCAATGCTCAGAGCAATTAAAATTCCTCCACTTGCAACAACAGGAATCATTGGAGATACTCCACTCATTAAATATTTATAAAAACTACCTTTACCTGTTTCAGCCGAAGCTTTAGAAGCGTTATTGACCCCAGAATCTTTGCTTTTAAATACTGGAGCATTAAAAGATTCCTTAATAATATTTTCTGTATTGTTTATTGCTTTTACAGTTGAAACTTTATAAACTCTCTTGCCTTCAAATCTCTTTTCATCAATATCCTTATCAACAGCGAGTATTACGACGGCTGCATTCCTAATTTCCTCTTCGGTTAATGCATTTTCGATACCAATAGATCCTTGAGTTTCTACTCTAATGCTATAACCCTGCTTTTTGGCTTCATTTTCAATTTTCTTTGCTGCAATATATGTATGAGCAACTCCAACAGGACAAGCAGTTACAGCCACTATTTTTTCTGCCTTTGTAGCTCCAAAAACCTCTTCTTTGGCTTTTCTTTGAACATTCTCAATATAATAATAAATGTCATCAGTGGTAACAAACCCTCTTAAAGCATTTTGAAAAGCATCATCTTCAAATAGTTTAGCTATAAAAGCAATCGCCTTAAGGTGCTCGTTACCTTGCTGCTTTTTTGACATACAAATCAAAAATATTAAATTAACAGGGGGATTTTCTTCAGACCACTTAACCCCAGCACCTTTAATGTAAAGCAATGAAATAAAACTAGTCTTAACAACATCTCCTATAAAATGCGGAATTGCAACCCCATTTTCCCAAGAAGTGTCTCCTATCTTTTCTCTATCAAGAATTCCTTGAAGAAACTCTTTTTTATTATCTATGTATCCCTTATCATTAATTTTTTCAACTAAAAAATCAATTACATCTTCTTTTGAATTGACTTCCGGCAAAATAAATACGAGATCTTTTTTTAAAAAATTAAAAAACATAACTGTGGTCTCCTATTAATTAAACATATTGTATAATATACAATAAAATAGCATACCACAACCACTTAATATAAAAAATATTTTTTAAACTAAAAAGAGAAATTTTCTCTTAATACATATCATAATATTGAAAAGGCAAAACAATTTTTATATCATTTAAAATAGTCTGTTTATGAAAAAAGCTCCAAACACTTGTATTTTCTTAACATTGCTGCTTATCATTTCCAATTTAAATGCACTTGCAAATGAAGAAGACAATGCTAATGAAAAAAATAATCTACCCAAACAAAGCCCTAATTTTTTTAGCCCAGAAAGAGGATTCACATATTCAACAGGAATTGGAATTGGAGTTGGATTTTTCTTAAATTCAAATATTAAACACCTTATTTTCAGACCTTATTATACATTCTCTAATAATACTTTTGATTTTTTAATAGTTGCTATGATATTAACAAAAGAAAGCCTTAATATCCCCCAAAAAATGCAATACTTTAACTCTTATATTGGAGGAGGAATAAACTGGCACATCGCAAATTTAATTAAAAAAACAAAATATTTTTCCGCTACCATTGGCATAGGTGGCCGTTTTTACCTATCTACAAACCTCATAGGAGACATTCGATTTTACGAAAAATTGCCTTATGTGATAGAGCCTTATATGTTTATTGAAATTTCTTCTAAAAAGGCAATTCCTTTAATGGGGTTAGACTTTAAAATTGATTTTTTATTTTTAGATACATTTAACATTTCTTTTAATTTCACTATTAGATATAATCTTAAGGACGAAAACGAGATGGAAACATGAAAAAAAGGTCAAAATTTTTTCTTTATTGCTATATTTTATGCCTAACAGGATTTTTATTTTTTTCCTTAAATCCAAAAGCCCTAAAACAAATTAAACACAAAATTTATGACTATTTAAAAATAATAGAAAATAAATACATTGGCATTACAAAATCTATTCCAATAAAAGAATCGCAATTAATACCAAAAGGATATCTTACTACCCAAATAATAAGCAAAAAACACTACACCTTAGGATATGCTGAAAGTGCAAGACAATCCGAATGGGCTGCTTATCCGCTTAAAAGAGAAATGGTAGAATTAGCATTAACTTTGTTAAAATCAAAAAAAATTAAAAGAAGTACCAAATTCTTTGAAGACACCAACATCAAAGGCATTTTTCCAAAACTTGAAGATTACTTTAAAAGCGGTTATGACAGAGGACACATAGTAAGCTCTGCAGATATGTCTTTTTCTGAAAATGCAATGAAAGATACATATTTTTTATCAAATATGTCACCCCAAAAAAGCGAATTTAATTCTGGAATTTGGCTAAAACTTGAAAAATTAGTAAGAGAATGGGCAATCTCAAAAGGATATATATATATTATTAGCGCTGGAATTTTAACAGAAAATAAAGGATTTATTGGTAAAAACAAAATTTTGATACCTAAAAATTTTTATAAAATAGTACTGGCAATCAATAATAACAACTATTATGACATAATCTCTTTTATTATCCCAAATGAAAAAGCAAAAGACTTGGATTTAAAAAATTATGTTGTTAACGTTGACTCAATTGAAAAAAAAACAAAGATAGATTTTTTTGAAAAACTTGATTCAAAAATTAAAAAAAATATTAAAAAAATACAAAACACGCATTCTTGGGAATTTAAATGAAATCAATATTTGCAAAGTTAAACGCTTCTATTAATTTCTTTCTTTTTATAATTTTTATTTTGGCAACACTAGTTATGCTGACTTTTTTTTATAAAATAAAATATAACGAAAATTATCAAAATTATATTTTAGAAATTTACAATAATAACTTTATAATATTGGTTAATAAATTAACCATCTTTATTGCTGGAATCATAGGCTCACTGTGGTCATATATTAACTACAAAAGAACCAATAATATACAATTTATACTTTTCTATTGTTTTATTAGTTCATATACATTAGAACCTATTTTGGTCTCTGAAGATTTTTTTTTAAAAAACAATCTAAATTCAAGTTATTATTCATTTACAAAATTCATCCTTTTTGTAAATACTTTTTCATTATTAAATTTATTTTTTCTAAGTTTATATATATGCGATTTCAAAATAAAATCAATACATTATACAATTTACATTATTTTGATCTTTGCCTGCATTTATAGCTACACAATGCCTATTAATTCGTACGAAAATAGTCAAAACTACGGCATTCTTAAAATCGAAAGTACAAAATTTTATATAGACGCATTCCTGCTACTTATTTTAACAAACTTTACAGTAGCTTTTTTAAGAAAAAAAAGCTTTGACTATTTTTTACTTTTTGTTTCAATGCTTTTAATATTAAGTGGAATTTACTTGAATTTATTAAAAATACCTTACGCTTTTATGCCAATCTCAATTGGTGTACCAATCTACTTAAAAAAATCAGGAAAAATCTTCTTTTACTGGCTATAAAAAAAAGAAGTTAAAAAATAGGACGAAGTTGAAACAACGAGTGGTAAAAATAAATTGTCATAATTAGTAGCATCAAAAAGTTCTACCAGCACTGCTAAAATTCCAAGAACTAAGGCCACTGTTAAATAAGGGAAAAAATAATAATATGAAAAAAAAGTAACACAAAATACAACAAGACTGCCAGAAATCGTTTTATCGTTTACAAGTATAAAAGAAGGAATTAACTTTCCAATAAGACTTGCAAATCCATCACCAAGGCATACCGAAAATATACCAATATAATTAAAAGGATGCGTAGCCAAACAATACGATATCAATATACCTAAAAACAACAAAGCAGGAGAAAAAGATACTTTATCAGGCAATATTTTTCTTGATTTTAATATTATATTTGAAATATTTTTAAATAAAACTATTTTTTTTTCAGTAATTCTAAAAATTTCAGAACTTAAGTATAAAATCATAAAAAGTACATTAACAACAAGTCCTATCCAAAAATTTATTCCATAAAAAACTAAAACTATTAAGCTAAAAATATGAAAAAATTTTCTAAAAATTTCATACTTAATATCTTCTCTAAGAATTGTTCTTTTAAACCCATTAAACATCATTTAATCTTTTTAAAATGCATATTAAATCGACATTTGCAAATATCTTTTCCTAAATTCATTAAATTCCTCATTTACTACTGCAAACAAATTAAAATAAACAAAAACCTTTTTACAAAAAGTAAACCTTATAATAAAATTACTTATATTAATTTTACAATTTTTTTTCAAAAAAAATATTCTTACCTAGAGATTTATTATAAATAGGCAATACTTATTTATAAAGAGAAGAATTAAGCAGGTTTTCAAAAATGCTAGAAATTGAAGATAAACTATTTTTAAAATTTTGCGATTTTATATATAACAACAGTGGAATTCGTTTTGATGAAAAAAATAAATTTGTTCTTCAAGGCAGAGTGAATGAAGCAGTACGAGCTCTTGCCCTTGAAAACCCATCGCAACTTTATAATTTAATTATTAGTGAAAAATTAAAAAAAGAATATTTCTTGGATTTAGTCACAACTAATTTAACAAGATTTTTTAGAAATTCACTACATTTTCAAACTTTTGAAAAATTTGTAATTCCAAATTTAATTAATATTAAAAAAATAGAAAAAAAAAATAGGATTATTATTTGGTCTGCAGGATGTTCAACAGGAGAAGAACCTTATTCATTAGCATTTGTACTCAAATCAAAGCTTCCAAAAGACATTGATTTTGTCATTATTGCTTCTGATTTAAGCTTAAAATCTTTAATGATAGCAAAAGAAGGATATTACTCATCAAATACATGTAAAAATATTCCTAAAGAATACCGGCACTATATATATTCTCATTCAAACGGATATAAAATTAAAAATGAAATTAAAAATCATATAAGATTCGATTATCATAACCTAAACTTTGAAAGTAATTTTTCACAAATCGATGTTATTTTTTGTAGAAATGTATTAATATACTTTGATGAAAAATCAAAAATTAAAGTACTTAAAAAATTTTACAATAACATGTCTAACAACAGTTATTTATTTATAGGACACTCAGAGTCACTTTTTGGACTTAACCTTCCTTTTAAATTTTTAAAAACACCCTGGGCAATAATATACGAAAAAAAAGATACTAGCTGTCAAAAAGAAAAATTTAAATCACAAAATAACTATAAGTTATAATTTAACAAAAATAAAATGGGGAAAAAGTAACGGTGGAAACAAAAATTTCTGTACTTATCATAGAATACTTTGCTGTAAAGAGAAAACTTATATCAGACCTCATCAATTCGTCTCCAAAACTTCAAGTCATTGCAACTGCTTCTAATTGCAAATTTGCAACAAATAAACTTAAAAAACACAACCCCGAAGTAATATTAATGAATTTAGAAGAAACCAATATTACAGATATCCTATTTTTGGAGAAAAAAAACAATTTAAACAAAACAATACCAATTGTCGTCACATCTTCAAATCAAAACCTAATAAATATTGCTGCTTTAAAAGGCGCTGATGATCTTATATTAGTATCTAAAAACAAGAAATCACATGAAATCAAAAAAGAACAAATTATTAATTCTCTTTTAACCTATGGATCGATATCTATAAAAACCAAAATTGCCTGCCATAAAGATATGAACATAAAAAACCATAAAAGAACTGATTTTATTTTAAATTACAAAAATAACGTTTCTTCATTAACTCAACTTGAAGAACATGCAAAAGCAAAAATATTAAATGAAAAAGAAATAAAAAAACTAAAACTGAGAAAATTTGACATAATAGCAATTGGAATATCAGCGGGAGGTCCTGTGGCCTTGAAATCAATATTACCAGAAATACCCGAAAACTTCCCACCAATAATAATTGTTCAACACATGCCTAAAGGATTTACAGAAGAATTTGCAAAAAATCTTAATAATCTATGCAAAATAAACGTAAAAGAAACCACCAATAACGAAATATTAAAACAAGGACATGCATACATTAGCTCGGGTGGATATCATACAAAAATCAAAAAAATCGACGGTAACTATCAAATTAAAACTCTCGATGGCAAACACATAAATGGCCACAAACCATCTATTGGAGTATTATTTCAATCTATTGCAGAGATTGCAAAAGATAAAGCAATTGCCATAATAATGACTGGAATGGGGAATGATGGATCAATAGAAATTGGAGCTATAAAAAAAGCTGGAGGACTAACTATTGCGCAAGATAAAGAAAGTTCTATGGTTTTTGGCATGCCCAAAATAGCAATAAAGGAAAACAATATAGACTATATAGTTCCACTAGACCATATGGTAAAATTATTAAAAGCTATACTAATTAAATAGTTAAATTTTTTTAAACAAGGAATATTTTTTGGACAATAAACAAGAAAAAACCGAAACAGCAGACTGTTTTTCTCATGTAAGTAAATTTAATATACACAATAAAACAATATATATACTTGGAACTGCTCACGTGTCAAAAAAAAGCTCAGAAGATACTGCTAATTTAATAGAAATCTTAAAACCAGACTATATTGCTGTTGAACTTGATGAAGCTCGCTATCATTCGATCTTAAATACCAATGAAAATGAAAAATGGAAAAACTTAGATATAGATAAAGCACTAAAGCAAGGAAAAGCTTTTTTCCTCATAATAAACATAATTCTTAGTAATTTTCAAAAAAAATTAGCAAAAGAACAAGGAATAAAACCTGGTGAAGAAATGAAAACAGCTATTTTAAAAGCTAAAAAATATAATATTCCACTAATTCTTGCTGACAGAAAAATTGAAACAACCCTAAAAAGAGCTTGGATATCTATTCCAATATTTGAAAAAGCAAAAATAATCTCAAGCCTTTTTTCTTTAACAGATGCAAAAATTACAAAAGATGAAATTGAAAAACTCAAAGAACAAGACGCTCTTTCAAAAATAATGGAAGAACTTTCCAAAGAAATACCAAAAGTAAAAAAAGCTTTAATTGACGAAAGAGACGAATTTATTACAAACAAAATACTTGAAGGAACAGGCATTATTCTTGCCGTTGTGGGTGCAGGTCATGTAAGCGGAATAATGAAAACTTTAAAAGAAATAAGTCAAAATAAAAAAAGAATAAACATTAAAGAACTCGAAAAAATACCTAAAAAACATTTTTCATTTAGCAAAGTGCTATCTTACTTGATTGCAATTTCAATCATTTTACTAATAGTAAGCTCTTTTTACTTTAAAGGATTTGACTTTGCTTACAAAAATTTAAAGCTTTGGATAATATCTAACTCTCTTTTTTCAGGTATTGCTTCGATTTTACTAAAATCTAATCCCTTAACAATTTTAACAGCCATTATAGGTTCTCCAATATTCTCCTTAATACCATTCATAGGAACAGGCATGGTAGCAGGACTTGTTGAAGCTTATATAAACAAACCAAAAGTCAAAGATTTTGAAAATCTACAAGAAGAATTGTCGACAATAAAAGGATATTTCAAAAACAAAGTTACAAGAATTCTATTAATAGTGCTTTTTGTAAACCTTGGATCTACAATTGGAACAATTGTAGGACTTAAATTTTTATTAAATGTTTTCAAATAAACCCTTAAAATAACAAATATTTAAACAGGAGTATATATGGGGCTTGTATTTTTAGGTCCTCCAGGTTCTGGAAAGGGGACTATTTCAAAAATTATTTCTAATGAATTTAAATACCAACACATTTCAACAGGAGACCTATTCAGAGAAAATATTTTAAATTCTACAGCTCTTGGGAAAGAAATAAAAAAAATTGTTGAAAGAGGAGAACTGGTCTCTGACCTAATTACAATCAAAATAGTAGAAGATAAAATTAAAGCTATTAAAAATAACAAAGATTTTATTTTAGATGGATTTCCACGCAACATTTGTCAAGCCGAAGCTCTCGACAAATTTTTGCCAAATGTAAAAATAATAAACTTTTTAATTGATGAAAAGTTAGTAATAAAAAGACTTTCGGGAAGAAGAGTTTGTAAATCTTGCAATAATATTTTTAATATATATACCCTAGCAACAAAAACTATTGGTATTTGCGACATTTGCGGAGGAAATCTTTACCAGCGAGAAGATGATAAAGAAGAGTGCCTAAAAACAAGACTTAAAGAATATAAATTACAAACAAAACCACTAATAGAATTTTACTCAAAATGCTCTAGACTTAACAATGTTGATGCATCAGTTAAGATTGATGAAATTAGAAAAAAAATAATTAAAATAATATTAAAAAAATAAATGGAAAAGGTATTCAAAAAAATGTTAATAAAAAAAATTTGCTTTTGCTTGTTACTTTTGCAAGCAAAAATAATTCTTGCCCAAGATCAACAAAACTTAGAATCCAATAATGAATATTTTTACTTCAATTTTCAATCTGCTTATTATCCTCCCCACGAACTGGGCACAAATGGAAAAGGCTTTTCACAAAGCTTTAAGCATCCTAACTTCCAAAATATTGAACCAAGTTTAAAAATTCCAGTCAATTATTGGGGAGGAATAAAATTAATATCATATTTGGGTTACTATAAAAATTTTAAAGCTTTGCACAATCCCAATTCTATATTTTTTAAAAATAACGGCATAGACATAGATTTAAATATCGGACTGTCTCCTGTAAATGCCTCATTTAAAAGCACAGTAAGCTTTACTCCTATTGCTTTTTTAAATCTATATGCATCAAATGAAATTGGTATCGGTTGGCAAGCTTTTGGATTTAAAGGAGTTGGTGTACACATTGAAAATGGAAAATACTCAAATGATGTTGAATTTTATTCAGAAATAACAGCAGGAGGACGACTCCAATTTGACTTAAACGCTATTTTTCAAGGAGAATGGACACACATTATTACAGTTATTGGAAATGATTTTGCATACTTAATCAATCCCCATGCAAAAACAGGTCAACTTTGGAAATATAAAGCAGATGATGGTAAAAATATAAATGGCATACTAATAAAACCTTACGCTCTTTTGGCTTACAAAATGCCAATACCTCTTAACACAATAGGCCTACTTTATGAAGGAAAAACACAAATTGGCAAAGAAAGAAACATAAGCTCTTGGAAAAACAAAGGATGGGGAAGTGATATTTTCTATCACAATATTTCTATTGTTGCTAATTTTGAAATTATCAAACCTTTAACAATTGGCCTTCAATTTAAATTATCTACAAACCCCACATACACAAGTAACACCGCTGGACTGGCTGATATTTCAAAAAGAATAGCAACTGGCAATTCTTATTTTTATTATGATTCCATTGGAATATCTATTACTTATAAATACTAAAGTCTATTAAATAAATTCAGTATCTAAACTGATTCCTTCCAGAAACTTTAGCCTCATAAAGCTTGCGATCAGCAAGCTTTATGATATTGGTAAAATTATTATCAATAGGAACTTCTTGAGCAAGACCAATTGAAACAGTCACAATGCTAGAAACACTACTATGTTCATGAACTATTCTTAAGCGCTTTATATCATTAATCATTGTTCTAATAATACCAATCATTTCATTTAAACTCTTGTTGACAGAAAAAAAAATAAATTCCTCCCCCCCATATCGAGCAACATCTATTTTACATTTTAAAGAAACCTTATATAAGGCTTTAGCAATCAATTTAAGACATTCATCACCATTGGTGTGACCATAATTATCATTGTAATTTTTAAAATTATCAATATCCAACATCCCAACAATTATTATTTCTTTACTTTCTAAAGCTTTCATCCACGACTTAGAAAATTTATCCATAAAAAATCTTCTGTTTGGAATTTGAGTAAGCCCATCAATTCTAGACAAGCTTTTAAAATAATCTCTTAACCTCTTTAATTCAAGATGCGTCTTAACTCTAGCATCAATTATTCGACTATTAAAAGGCTTTAAAATATAATCCACCCCACCAACGTTAAATCCTTCAAGTTGATCATCTGTGGAACTTCTTGAACTAATGAAAATTACAGGGATTTCTTTAGTATCAGGATCACTTTTTAACTTTCTGCATACCTCATAGCCATTAATATCTGGAAGACCTATGTCAAGAAGTACAAGATCCGGACTACCTTTTTCAACTTGCCTTAAAGCATCGAGTCCATTCGTTGCAACCTCAATCTCATAAGCATCTTGCAATATATTTACCAATAAATCTAAATTGGGGGGAGAATCATCCACAATTAAAAGCTTCTGATTCCCTGTTTCAAAAGCTTTATCTTTAATTATCATTTCCACTGCTAATATCTCTTATCATTAAGCATTTCAATAATCTCTTCAAGAATCCTAGAGCTCTCAGCAAATCTATATAGTCTTAAATTTCTGTGAAGATCACTAAATAATACCTGAACATTATCGTCCAAAACATACTTGTCAATGCTCTTAAGAATTTCTTTGTACTCTCTCGGCTTTCTAGTCTTAATGCCAATTAAAAGTTTATTGAGAAGGTTCAAAAGTTGATCATTATTGTTTAAGTATAACTTGTTATCACTAATAATCTCAGACTCAAACAAAATATTTTCCTTTATGTCGCTTATTAGTCGAAATAAATCTTCTTTTACAAAAGAATACATTTTTTTCAACTCATAAATTGAATCTTTACTTGTTTCAATTTTTTGAAAATCTTTATACAATTCGCTACGCATATTAGAAAGAGCTCCAGATATTGAATGCGATATATCCTTAATTAAAGACAAATTTTCCTCATCAAAAGCTTTTTCTAAATCAATAATATTAATAGAAATAAAATCAACAAGTCCTCTACATAATTCAGAATATGATACATATGAAAGATTTAATTCTTTTAAGGCCCTATTAATATCTAAATTAGGAAACTCAACAAGTTGATTCAAATCTTCATTCCCCCAAATATCATCAACTTCAAACTGTAAGTATTTTTTTAATATAGTTTTAATTGAACTTATGTGTATTGGCTTTGAAATATAATCATTCATACCACTTGCAAGACACTTATCTTTATACTCTTGCAAAGCATGCGCTGTTACAGCAATCAAAACACAAGGCTTCAAATTTTTTGCCTTTTCAAATTTTCTAATTTCCTTAGCCACTGAAAATCCATCATATCTTGGCATTCGTATATCAACAAAAGAGATATCATATTTTTTATCTTTTAAAGATTTTAAAGCCTTTACCCCATCATCTACAACATCAATAAAATTTTCATTAATGCCTATTACAACAAGAATATCTTTCAGCACTTTTTGATTTACTTGATTATCTTCAGCTATTAAAACATTAATGGGCTCTTTTATCCTTAAAGCACTATCTATTGGAACCAAACCCTCAAAATCCATTTCTGGGTTAAACTCTTTTTCATAAAAAAAAGAGCATATACCAAGCCCCATTAAAGGCTTTTTAACATACCTATATTTTAAATTTTTTAGAGCTTTATTCTCTAAATAATAAAATAAAAAAATAATTTGTACATCAAAACTTAGTCTTTCAATATTATTGGCAAATCGAATACTCTCTTGAATATTATCATTATTTACATTTACATAAACCAAATTATACGAAGGACATTCCTTAAAGGCTTTATAAGCATCCTCAAAAGACGCTACATAGCGCACATTAGAAGAGCATCCCAATAAAATCGAACAGTGTTCAAAAATTTTAATAGATTTTTGACTTAAAAGTACATTTAATACTTTATTATCACCATTTATCGATTGGAATCTATTGATTGACAAATTTTTAATTTTAAGCTCACTGCCTAATAAAAAGGGCAACATAAATGAAAAAGTTGTACCCTCTCCTACCTTACTATCAACAGCAATGCCAAGACCACCCATCAGTCTTATAAGCTCTCTTGATATTGATAATCCCAATCCAGCACCCTCATGAATCCTTGAAGAAGAATCATCCTCTTGTTTAAATATTTCAAATATCTTAGAAAAATTCTCTTTTTCAATCCCTTTACCTGTATCTATTACCTTAAATTCAACTGTAACCCAAACCCTATTATCCTCGGTTCTTGTTCTACATACTTCTTCATAATTTAAAACAATAACTCCATCATCTGTAAACTTAAAAGCATTTCCTATTAAATTAATTAAAACTTGTTTAATTTTTACAATATCACCCTTTATATAATTCTTAAAAATAGATTTAGAATAAGAGAATAAATCAATATTTTTCTTTGCACATTGAGATTGAAAGGTTTTTAAAACCACCTCCATTTCACTCTCTAAATCAATCTCTTGACTATCAACGTATAATTCATTGACATCTATTTTAGACAAATACAATATATCATCAATTAAAGAAAGCAAAGAATCAGATGAATAATTTATCATTCTAACATAATCTTTTTGAACATCTGTAAGAATAGTTGTATCCAAAAGCTCGGTAGCCGCCATTATTCCGTTAATAGGGGTGCGAATATCATGGCTGACGTTAGCTATAAAAATGGTTTTAGCAGCATTAGCAGTTTCTGCAATCTTTTTTTCATTCATCACAAAAGAATATCTTCTTTTCTGCTCAAATGATAATCTGAACATAAATATAATTACAAATCCTAAAAAAGTAAAATAAAATATAATGACTGTTCCCACTAGAAATTCAAAATTTTTAAACCTACTACCCTTGGATTTATAATAAACATCAAATTTCCAATCATTTAAATACATCTGACCGTCAACATTTGAACGCATAACAACTTTTTGAATAATTTCTTTCAAGATATAATCCTGATCATAAATAGCAAGACTCAAATCAAAAGCCAAATCCCTAAAAGTAGGAATTTTTTCAACATCAACAATATTTAATTCTTCAAAAACAGCAGCAGCTGTATACTCATCACTAATAATTCCATCTACCTTTCCCTTATAAAGAAGAAGCAAAGCTTCTTTAAAGCTACCAACCAAAATAAACTTTGATTTAATATTAGAAGCCAAATTTTTACTATATAAAAAATCAAGTATAGCAAACCTTTCCAAAGATCTAGAGGGAAGCACCCTTTTCTTATTTGAAAAAATATAAAGTGGAATTCGAGAATTTAATTTTATGTTGAAAACATTATCTAAATTTGTATCGGTTGCATTAGTATTTAGAATATCGATTTTACCAGATTTGATTAATCTTTTAAGATCTGAACTATTGTGTGCTTCAACTATGTTAAATCCCAAACCTGAAAACATTCTAATTTTATCAAGTAAAAATTGATTTATTCCTTTATAATTATTTGCTTCAACATAATCTATTGGATACCAATCTTTAACAGCAAGATTTAATTTATTATTTTTTGATAACCAAATATTTTCTTCTATATTAAATTTAACTTTATTCATAATTTTATAACTATTTATTCTAGAACTATTAATCTCTTCTTTATCCAACCAATTTTTATCTATTTGAAGTAAAGATTCAAATGAAATATCATCAAATATAGAATTGAGAATATACTTAATAACCTTATAAACCCTATTATCAATAGCCAATACTAAAAACCTATTTTTATTAAAAATAGAATCGTAAGATTTCAATTTACCGTTATATCCATTTAATTTTAATAAATATTTTGTTGTTATTGAATTTTCTATAAACCCATATGAATCATTAACAATGTCTATAAAGTTATTAACAATATCTTTATTCTTATTTAATTGAATATTATTAAAATTAAAATCAATAAACTGCGAATTTATTGGGCCAGTATCATTGTTTAAATCTCTAGAATAAAATTTAAAATTAAGAGGATATATTGGCTTACTTACTACATAATTAACATTTTCAAATACACTATCATTACTAATAATCCCTCCAAAAATACCTACTGACTTTCCATCTAATGATTTTTTGATATCCTCTTTGGGAAATCCCTTAAAAATAGGTTTAAAGATATATTGTCTTGAGAAAAGATTCCATAAATCCACCAAAATGCCAGACAATTTTCCCTGTGAATTAATAAAACTTAAAGGGGGATAATCATTATATAAACCAACATCAATAAAATTTCCCTTAGTAGTACTATCTAAAAAAGAAACAAAAAGCTCCTCAGGTATTTTCATCAAATACGAAAACAAATCTAAATTCAAATTCTTTACCATCTCAGGAGCATTTCGACTAATAGCCACTCTATTTTTGATACTATAAAAAACATCCCCAGTAAAAATCCCAAGATCTTCACTTAAAATATTCTTTGCAATATAATACAAAGTCTTGCAATCACCATATATATAATCAATTTTATCGTTTTTTAAAGCCAATACTAACTCTTGAGAATTATCAGCCAAAAAAATAGTGTTAACGCCTTTTTGCCTTAAGATCTCTTCATATATTGTATTTTTAATAACTCCTATATTAAAATTGGATAAAAATGTTGAATGAGTATTTTTATATTTTTTATTAGAATTTTTAAAAAATAAAATTGCGATACTCCTCGAAAACTCATTTTTAAAATAAAAAAAATCATTTAATTTTGCATTATAAGTCAATCCTAAATATATTGCTTCGTCTTCAATTTCATTTTCATTTAATTTATCAATATGCTCAACCCTAATATCAACGTTGTTATCTTTTGCCCATTTATCTAAAATGAAAAAAATAAGCCCTTCATATTTTCCTTTATTATTCTTGTAATAAAAAGGAAAAAACTGATTTACAAGCTTAAACTTGAAAATATCCTTAGAAAATAAATTGAAATTGACAAGGCAAACCAAAAGTAAAATTAAAAAATTAGTACCTAAAAAGCTTGCTTTTTTCATGTTGTTTTAAAATTCCCTTATTAAAATAAAATAGTTTTGCCACTTGTAAAAACAAATATACACAATAAATTCAAGACTTAAGGTGTAAAATAAAAACCCTGGCAATAAACCACTCTCTCGCGAACTCGCAGTACCATCAGCGAATAAGAGCTTAACTTCTGTGTTCGGAATGATAACAGGTGTTTCCTCTTTTCTTTAACCACCAGGGTTTTTACAAGGAAGACAAAAATATAGCCAAAGATACGGGTAATTAGTATTGGTCAGCTTAATATATTACTATACTTACACTTCTAACCTATCAACCTGGTATCCTTCCAGGACCCTTAAAGGACATCTCATCTTGAGGTAAGTTTCTCACTTAGATTCTTTCAGCGGTTATCCTTTCCAATCGTAGCTACCCAGCACTTACCCTTGACAGGATAACTGGTACACTAGAGGCTCGTCCATCTCGTTCCTCTCGTACTAAAGATAGCTCCTCTCAAATATCCAACGCTTGTGGCAGATAGGGACCAAACTGTCTCACGACGTTCTAAACCCAGCTTGCATACCGCTTTAAATGGCGAACAGCCATACCCTTAGGACCTGCTTCAGCCCCAGGATGCGATGAGCCGACATCAAGGTGCCAAACCCTTCCGTCAATGTGAAATCTTGGGAAGGATAAGCCTGTTATCCCCAAAGCACCTTTTATTCGTTAAGTACCGGTGCTTCCACTTGCCACCGCCAGATCACTAAGACCTAATTTCGTATCTGCTCGACTTGTCAGTCTTACAGTTAAGCTACCTTATGCCTTTACACTTACATAGTGATTTCCAACCACTCTAAAGTAACCTTTGCACACATCCGTTACTCTTTAAGAGGCGACCACCCCAGTCAAACTACCCACCTAGCACTCTTCCCATATTCCTATAAGTTAGAAATCTAATTAAACAAGGGCGGTATTTCAAGATTAACTCCACTATCCCTAACAAGATAGCTTCAAAGTCTCCCACCCATCCTACACATTCAATCAAATCTAAATACCAAGCTATAGTAAAGATTCACGGGGTCTTCCCGTCTAACCACAAATAATCAGCATCTTCAACGATGCTTCAATTTCACCGAGCTCCAAGTTGAGACAGCGTCCAAATCGTTACACCATTCGTGCAGGTTGGAACTTACCCGACAAGGAATTTCGCTACCTTAGGACCGTTATAGTTACGGCCGCAGTTTACTGGGGCTTAAATTCATGCTTCGAATAAACTAACATCTCATCTTAACCTTCCAGCACCGGGCAGGTGTCAGTCCCTATACTTCTCTTTACAGATTTGCAGAGACCTGTGTTTTTGGTAAACAGTCGTTTGAACCATTTTTATGCTATCTAATTGCTTAGGTTGTACTTATCTCAAAGTTACGTACGTATTTTGCAGAGTTCCTTAACGTAGATTCTCTCGCACACCTTAGGATTTTCATCCCACCTACCTGTGTCGATTTGCGGTACGGTCCCCTATAGTCTAACCTTAGAAACTGTTTCTTGGTGCCTTGACTACCTACATTTCATGCTACCTAAATAGCACTCATCATAACATCTTAGCTCTCTTACCGGATTTTCCTATTAAAATCATCGCCTTAATGCTTAAACTAGGACAACCACGCTTAGCAGTAGTTAACCTCATGCGTCACCCCATCGAAACTATAAGAGGCACAGGGATATTAACCCGTTTCCCATCGAATACACTTTTCAGCTTTGCCTTAGGGACCGACTAACCCTAGAAAGACACCCTTTACCCAGGAAACCTTAGGTTTTCGGCGAATGAAAATTTCACCCATTTTTTAGTCACTCATACCTGCATTCTCACTTCTGATATCTCCATCAAACTTTCTAGTTTAACTTCTCTGGCTTACAGAATGCTCCCCCACCATCTTAACTTTCGTTAAGATCCAAAGCTTCGGTAATGTGTTTAGCCCCGTTACATTATCGGCGCTTAAATACTCGACCAGCAAGCTATTACACACTCTTTAAAGGTATGACTGCTTCTAAACCAACCTTCTGGCTGTTTATGTACCTCAACCTCCTTTTCCACTTAACACATTTTTGAGACCTTGGCTGTTGATCTGGGTTGTTTCCCTCTCAACCATGAACCTTATCGCTCATAGTCTCACTCCTATTCATCATTTAATAGCATTATTTAATAGCATTCGGAGTTTAACTGAGTTTGAGTCCCTTTGACAGGCCCTAGCTCAATTAGTGCTCTACCTCTATTAAACTAAAATAAGGCTGAAATTAAATCCATTTCGGGGAGAACCAGCTATCTCCGAGTTTGTTTAGCCTTTCACTCTTATTCACAGTTCATCCCTGCCTTTTTAAACAGACTAGAGTTCGGCCCTCCACTTGGTTTTATCCAAGCTTCAGCCTGGCCATAAATAGATCACTCAGCTTCGGGTCTACCACATCTAACTAAATCGCCCTTTTAAGACTCGCTTTCGCTTCGACTCTAACACTTCTATGCTTTAAGCTAGACATGATAACTCACAGGTTCATCATGCAAAAAGCATGCCATCACCGCAATAAATTACGGCTTTGTCTGCTTATAAGTCTACGGTTTCAGTTCTATCTCACTCCCATCTCGGGGTTCTTTTCACCTTTCCCTCACGACACTCTTCTCTATCGATAGCTTTCTAGTATTTAGCCTTGGAGAGTGGTCTCCCCAGTTTAAAACAAAGTTTCTCATGCCTCGTCCTACTCAGGAACATTCTAAAAAGATATTTACATTTAAATTATAGGACTATCACCTTCTTTGGTTAAACTTTCCAGATTATTCTTCTATATAAATATTTTATAACTTTTTTGCTTATTACAGACTAAGCCTAAAAGTCCTACAACCCCCTAAATGCAACGCTCTGCAACTTGACACATTTAAAGCTTGGACTACTCCCATTTCGCTCGCCACTACTAAGGGAATCTCTTTGATTTCTTTTCCTCAGGGCACTTAGATAGTTCGATTCCCCTGGTATTGCCTCTATTATTTAGATAATAGATAAATAGCATCTTGCTAACTGGATTACTCTATTCGGTAATCTTGGAATTAATAAATGTTTGCTTCTCCCCCAAGCTTTTCGCAGCTTACCACGACCTTCTTTGCCTTAAAGCCCCTAAGCATTCACCATAGACTCTTATTACTTTGACCATATTTTTTATCTTCCATCTCTATTTTGCCAATTTGCTTATGCAGCATAAAATAATAAATAGATAGATAAATAGATATCTATGTTTAATCCATGTCAACATATATTTTACTTTTTATGCTACCTAAATAATACATCCAAAAACACTTATATTTAAGAAACATAAATATAAAATCAAGACTTAAGGCGTAAAAATAAAAACCCTGGCAATAACCTACTCTCCCGCGAACTCGCAGTACCATCAGCGAATAAGAGCTTAACTTCTGTGTTCGGAATGATAACAGGTGTTTCCTCTTTTCTTTAACCACCAGGGTTTTTACAAAGAAGACAAAAATATGGCCAAAGATACGGGTAATTAGTATTAGTCAGCTTAATATATTACTATACTTACACTTCTAACCTATCAACCTGGTATTCTTCCAGGACCCTTAAAGGATATCTCATCTTGAGGTAGGCTTCCCACTTAGATGCTTTCAGCGGTTATCCTTTCCGAACGTAGCTACCCAGCACTTACCCTTGGCAGGATAACTGGTACACTAGAGGTTCGTCCATCTCGGTCCTCTCGTACTAAAGATAGATCCTCTCAAATATCCAACGCTTGTGGCAGATAGGGACCAAACTGTCTCACGACGTTCTGAACCCAGCTCGCGTACCGCTTTAAATGGCGAACAGCCATACCCTTAGGACCTGCTCCAGCCCTAGGATGCGATGAGCCGACATCGAGGTGCCAAACCCTTCCGTCGATGTGAACTCTTGGGAAGGATAAGCCTGTTATCCCCGGAGTACCTTTTATTCGTTAAGTGACGGCGCTTCCACTCGCCACCGCCAGATCACTAAGACCTACTTTCGTATCTGTTCGACTTGTCAGTCTTACAGTTAAGCTACCTTATGCCTTTACACTTACAAAGTGATTTCCAACCACTTTAAGGTAACCTTTGCGCACCTCCGTTACTCTTTAGGAGGCGACCGCCCCAGTCAAACTACCCACCTGGCACTCTCCTCATATTTCTATAAGTTAGAAATCTAATTAAACAAGGGTGGTATTTCAAGATTGACTCCACTACCCCTAACGAGATAGCTTCAAAGTCTCCCACCTATCCTACACATATTTAATCAAATCTCAATACCAAGCTATAGTAAAGGTTCACGGGGTCTTTCCGTCTAACCACAAGTAATCGCATCTTCACCGATACTTCAATTTCACCGAGCTCCACGTTGAGACAGCGTCCAAATCGTTACACCATTCGTGCGGGTCGGAACTTACCCGACAAGGAATTTCGCTACCTTAGGACCGTTATAGTTACGGCCGCCGTTTACTGGGGCTTAAATTCAATGCTTCGAATAAACTAACATCTCCTCTTAACCTTCCAGCACCGGGCAGGTGTCAGTCCCTATACTTCTCTTTACAGATTTGCAGAGACCTGTGTTTTTGGTAAACAGTCGTTTGGACCATTTTTATGCTACCTAATTGCTTAGGTCGTACTTATTCCGAAGTTACGTACGTATTTTGCAGAGTTCCTTAACGTGGATTCTCTCGCGCGCCTTAGAATTTTCATCCCACCTACCTGTGTCGGTTTGCGGTACGGTCCCTTATAGTCTAACCTTAGAAGCTGTTTCTTGGCACCTTGACTACCTACATTTCATGCTACCTAAATAGCACTCATCATAACATCTTAGCTCTCTTAACGGATTTTCCTATTAAGATCATCACCTTAATGCTTAAACTAGGACAACCATCGCCTAGCAGTAGTTAACCTCATGCGTCACTCCATCGAAACTATAAGAGGTACGGGAATATTAACCCGTTTCCCATCGGCTACACTTTTCAGCTTTGCCTTAGGGGCCGACTAACCCTGGGAAGACGACCTTTACCCAGGAAACCTTAGGTTTTCGGCGAATGGGAATCTCACCCATTTTTTCGTTACTCATACCTGCATTCTCACTTCTGATACCTCCATCAAACTTTTCAGTTTAACTTCTCTGGCTTACAGAACGCTCCCCTACCATCTTAACTTTCGTTAAGATCCAAAGCTTCGGTAATGTGTTTAGCCCCGTTACATTATCGGCACTTAAGTACTCGACCAGTGAGCTATTACGCACTCTTTAAAGGTATGGCTGCTTCTAAGCCAACCTCCTGGCTGTTTACGTACCTAAACCTCCTTTTCCACTTAACACATTTTTGAGACCTTAGCTGTTGGTCTGGGTTGTTTCCCTTTCGACTATGAACCTTATCGCCCATAGTCTCACTCCTATTCATCATTTAATAGCATTCGGAGTTTAACTGAGTTTGGTACCCTTTGACAGGCCCTAGCTCAATTAGTGCTCTACCTCTATTAAACTAAAATAAGGCTGAACTTAAATCCATTTCGGGGAGAACCAGCTATCTCCGAGTTTGTTTAGCCTTTCACTCCTATTCACAGCTCATCCCTGCCTTTTTAAACAGACTAGAGTTCGGCCCTCCACTTGGTTTTACCCAAGCTTCAGCCTGGCCATAAATAGATCACTCGGCTTCGGGTCTACCACATCTAACTAAATCGCCCTTTTAAGACTTGCTTTCGCTTCGACTCCAGCACTTCTATGCTTTAATCTTGCTAGACATGATAACTCGCAGGTTCATTATGCAAAAGGCACGCCATCACCGCAATAAATTACGGCTTTGACTGCTTGTAAGTCTACGGTTTCAGTTCTATTTCACTCCCCTCCCGGGGTTCTTTTCACCTTTCCCTCACGGTACTCTTCTCTATCGGTAGCTTTCTAGTATTTAGCCTTGGAGAGTGGTCTCCCCAGCTTCAAACAAGGTTTCTCGTGCCTCGTCCTACTCAGGAACATTTTAAAAAGATATTTACATTTAAATTACAGGACTATCACCTTCTTTGGTTAAACTTTCCAGATTATTCTTCTATATAAATATTTTGTAACTTTTTTGCTTATTACAGACTAAGCCTAAACGTCCTACAACCCCCTAAATGCAACGCTCTGCAGCTTGACACATTTAAAGTTTGGGCTACTCCCATTTCGCTCGCCACTACTAAGGGAATCTCTTTGATTTCTTTTCCTCAGGGTACTTAGATGGTTCACTTCCCCTGGTATCGCCTCTATTACTTAGATAATAGATAACTAGCATCTTGCTAGCTGGATTACTCCATTCGGTAATCTTGGGATCAATAAATGTTTGCTTCTCCCCCAAGCTTTTCGCAGCTTACCACGACCTTCTTCGCCTTAAAGCTCCTAGGCATTCACCATAGACTCTTATTACTTTGACCATATTTTTATCTTCCATCTCTATTTTGCCAATTTGTTTATGCAACATAAAATAATATATATCTTTGTTTAATTCATGTCAATACTTATTCCAATATTTTAATAAAAAAATTTACAAAAAATACATTATATATAAAAAATTTATATTTTGAATACACAGTCTTGCCAAAAATAAACCAAATAAATTAAACATTTAAATACAAACTATTAATACTTAATATTAAGCTCAAAAAAATCAATTAAAAACCTAGCAACACCATCCTCGTTATTATTAAATCTTGTTATTTCATTATTTGCTAAATTAATTTTAAGAAACTCATTGGCATTTTTCATTAAAATCCCTTTGCCAAGATTTTTGAGCATCTCATAATCATTATTATTATCTCCAAAAGCCAAAACATCGCACAATGGAATGTTTTCAAGAGAAGCAATATTTTTAATAGCATTATATTTATTGGCATTAATATTGGTAACCTCTAATAAATCTTTAGAAGAAAAAAACACTCTTGTGTCCTGAAAATCCTTACTCCTGATCTCATTGTCAAGTTTATTAAGAATTGCCAAATCGTCACAATAATAAACAATCTTAGAAACAGAATCAACTTTCAGTTTAGTCAAATCTCCAATAATAACATTTAAGCCTAAATCCCTAATAAAATGTTTCATAATAGGACTTCTAACATCTGCATTAGAATACCAAGCATCAAAAGTATAAAGATTAACATCAACATTGTCTGTGTATATCTTGAGAATTTCTTTCGCTAAGCCATAACTCATCGCATGTCTAAAAATTAAATTTTCTTGCAAAAACACTTCAGCCCCATTCGCCGTTACAATATAATTTTCATTAATACCAATTTCCTTTAATTGACTCCTAATATTTTCAACTTCACTTAATCTTCTACCAGTTGCAACAATTATTTTAAAATCTTTCCTCAAAGTCAAAAGAACCTCAAGAGTCAAAAAGGCAATCTCATGATTATCGTTCAATAAAGTGCCATCAAGATCAAAAACCAGCATTTTATATCTTTTATAATTAGAATTCATATATAAATCCTCTTTTAAAGAAACTATCACAAACAATTTATTCTCAATAAATTACTCTTAAAGCACAAAATAATCAAATTTACTAATATTATTTTTAAAAAATTTTAAAAACATATTCAAATGAAAATCAACGCCTTGAAACAAATTTGTTATCTTTGATATAAAATCTCCAAAGCTTGTTTATATCACTCTCTTGTGCATAATCAATATTGATTCTTTTTGAACAAACTATATTAAAATCTAAATTCAAACCTTTTTGTAAAAAAAGCTCATTATTTCCAATAAGATCAACTTTATTAAAAGTCAAATCAATGTTTAAAAATTTTGTAAGTTTTCCAGGACCATTAGTAAGAATGCCCTTCTCTCCCAATACAGGAGAAATAGGCTCTACACTTCTTATTAAAACAGCTTGGGGATTATTTTTATCCGCAGTCACAATGTTAAACATATAATGCACACCATATATTATATAAACATAAGAATATCCTCCTATGCTATACATAGCATTTGTGCGATTTGTCATCCTACCGCCATAAGAATGGCAAGCACTATCTGCTATCCCCATATAAGCTTCCGTTTCAACAATTCTGGTAACTATTTCCTCTTTGTCGATCTTTCTGATCAACAAATTGCCAAGCAATAACTTTGCAACAACAGTAGCATCTTGCAAAAAAAAATTCGATCCATAAACTCAATTTTACAACAAGATAATAATAATAATAATAATAAATTATTACCAAAACACACATGTAAAACACAAACACATATTGAACACAATAAAAATAAAAACTAAAATAACTTAATTATCCAATAAATACATATTTTGATAAATTTTTGATTTATTAAGAATTTTTTTAGATTAAAAATCTAAAAAAATTCAAAAAGTTGAACTGGTTCAACTTAACTAAGTTCACATGAAAATGCTAATCTAAAATATAAAGTAGTAAATATTGCTAAATATATAAAAATTACAAACTATATGCAATATCTCTTATCTTTTAAAAAGATAAGAGATATTGACAAAGTCAAAAGATTAAAATAAAATTTGAAAAGAATTGATATGCTTAAGGGATCATAGCTCAGGTGGTTAGAGCGCAGGTCTGATAAACCTGAGGTCGGATGTTCAACTCATCCTGGTCCCAATGCATTCTACTGAAGTAAGTATGCTAGTGCTATTATAATTAATAACAACAAAACTTTATTCAATCTCCATATCAAGACATGTATATATGATTACTAACTACTCCAACTTCATGACTTTGGGTGCCAAATAAATCCAAACTGAAATCTGCTTTACGGCATTTTTTCAAATTTTTCAGGCCATTGCGACAAGATTGTAAACCAAGACTGACGACTTAACTCAACCCCACCTTCCTTCAACTTATAAATGACAGTCTTATCCACAATTACATCCTGGTAACGATAATAAAGGCTGCGGTTCGCTATAATACTTCTCCTCTTTCCAGACATCACACTTAACAATCCACATTATTTCCTAACTAAAAGATAACAATAAATGTAAGTAGTTTATAAAATAGGCTGCCATAAAATATAATCCTGTTTACCCCTTATCCCTTAGTAAAACTAATTTGGCTCTTATAGGGTAACTTACTTTCACCTCTAGACATTCTTGTTAATATCAACAGGCCCCAACTTTAACCCAGAAATTTTAACTTCCTCTGCTTCACATTCCAATAATTATTTTAACAAAGCTAACTGAAAACATACTTAATCACAATTTAAGGCACAAACCTAATGGAGGTTAAGGGATTCGAACCCTTGACCCTCGGCTTGCAAAGCCGATGCTCTAGCCAACTGAGCTAAACCCCCAAAATGATCTAAACTTAAGTCTAAGTTTAATAAAATCTCTTAATATCAAAAATAAAACACTCAATACATAAGCTTCTCTTAAACTTATAGAAATAACATTGATTTTAAAAACTCTTTTATCAAAAGAAAAGAGTAGAGAAGAGTTAATGGAATTAGCCTTAATTTATCTTTCTCTTAGAAAGGAGGTGATCCAGCCGCACTTTCCAGTACGGCTACCTTGTTACGACTTCACCCCCCTCACTAAACATACCTTAAATACCTTCCTCCCTTACGGGTTAGAATAATAGCTTCGGGTATCCTCAACTCGGGTGGTGTGACGGGCGGTGTGTACAAGGCCCGAGAACGTATTCACCGTATCATTCTGATATACGATTACTAGCGATTCCAACTTCATGAAGTCGAGTTTCAGACTTCAATCCGAACTGAGACCTGCTTTATGCGTTTTGCTTCACATCACTGTTTCGCTTCGCTTTGTACAGGCCATTGTAGCACGTGTGTAGCCCAGGACATAAGGGCCATGATGATTTGACGTCATCCTCACCTTCCTCCGACTTATCACCGGCAGTCTTATCTGAGTCCCCATCATTACATGCTGGTAACAGATAACAAGGGTTGCGCTCGTTGCGGGACTTAACCCAACACCTCACAGCACGAGCTGACGACAACCATGCAGCACCTGTATATAGACCCCAAACAGGGAATAATTATCTCTAACTATATCCTATATATGTCAAGCCCTGGTAAGGTTCCTCGCGTATCATCGAATTAAACCACATGCTCCACCGCTTGTGCGGGCCCCCGTCAATTCCTTTGAGTTTCACTCTTGCGAGCATACTCCCCAGGCGGCACACTTAACACGTTAGCTTCGGTACTAACTTTTAGTTAACACCAAGTGTGCATCGTTTACAGCGTAGACTACCAGGGTATCTAATCCTGTTTGCTCCCTACGCTTTCGTGACTCAGCGTCAGTCTTGACCCAGAAGTTCGCCTTCGCCTCCGGTATTCTTCCTGATATCAACAGATTCCACCCTTACACCAGAAATTCTAACTTCCTCTATCAGACTCTAGATATACAGTTTCCAACATAGCTCCACAGTTGGGCTGTGGTATTTTATGCATAGACTTATATACCCGCCTACTCACCCTTTACGCCCAATAATCCCGAACAACGCTCGCCCCTTACGTATTACCGCGGCTGCTGGCACGTAATTAGCCGGGGCTTATTCATAAATTAACGTCATCACTTTGTCATTTCCTACAAAGCTTATTCCTCATTTATAAAAGAATTTTACAATCTTTCGACCTTCTTCATTCACGCAGTGTCGCTCCGTCAGGCTTTCGCCCATTGCGGAAGATTCTTAGCTGCTGCCTCCCGTAGGAGTCTGGACCGTATCTCAGTTCCAGTGTGACCGTTCACCCTCTCAGGCCGGTTACTTATCATCGCCTTGGTAGGCATTTACCCTACCAACTAGCTAATAAGACGCAAACTCATCTACAAGCGAAGCTTTAAAGGCTTCCTTTCATCAATTAACAAATTAATTGACCTTATTCGGTATTAGCTACTATTTCTAGTAGTTATCCCCATCTCATAGGTAGATCATCCACGCGTTACTCACCCGTTCGCCACTGAATGTATTGCTACATTCCGTTTGACTTGCATGCTTAAGACGCACTGCCAGCGTTAGTTCTAAGCCAGGATCAAACTCTTCGTTATTCTTATTTTTTTTATTTAAAAAAATTAACAGGTTTTGTTTATTCTTTTGGCTTTTAACCTTACTTAACTCTTCCCTTCTCTTATCTTCCAATAATCATTTCAACCTTTAATACTTTAACAGAATAAGAATCACATTGTCAATACCTTTGCATTATTTTATCAATATAAAATAATAAATTTTATTACTAGTCCATGATAAAAGCATTAACAATCACACTTTTCATTAGCAGGTAAAGTTGTAAAAATTTTTTTTAATTTATTTCCCAATTTAGCTTTTAAATAATCAAAAAAGGTTCTGAAATTTTCATTATCTCCTTTAAACTTAATCCACAATTCTTTAAAAGTCAAAATTCCCGCTCTAAGATCATTGTAATTAGAAAAGGCAGCAGTACAATCACTATACATTAAATTATAAAAATCAGAATCTTGTTTATCTTTAAAAAAATCTATACTTGGTATTTTTTTAGCAAAGGCAAATCCTCTTTCATAGGCCGTACCTGCATCAACATAATTAACCAAGGCTAAAACAATATCGCTACTAACTAGCTCTTTTAAATCTATTTCTCTTATCTTCTCTCTTATATCTCTATTTGCAAACTTATAATCAACCTTCTCAAGCAATCCCATCTTTTTGACAGCATGATGCTCTGGAGAAAATACATCTAAATTAAACTCTTCAAGAAATTTTAAAACCTCATCCCTTAGTTTAATTTCCTCTTCCTTGAAAAATGGAGAAGCTAAATAAATCTTCATAAAAACCCCTATTAAAATTCAAGTATAACACAATAAATCACTCAGATAAAATCAATAATAAATAAATTTTTGAAATTTAAGCAGAAAGCATTTATCATGAACGACTTCTGCTGACCAAAATAGTAAACTCCCCTTTGATCTTCTCTTTGCCCGATTCAAAATATTTTTTTAATTCCAAGGGTTTACCAATTTGATATTCTTCATAAATTTTTGTCATCTCTCGACCAATAAGAACCTTTGCATCTAAACTAACAGAAGAAATTTCAACAAGTAATTTCAAAATTCTATGACCAGATTCAAGCAAAACAAAAGCATCTCCCCTTTTATATAGCTCAGCAATTCTTTTAAATCTTTTAAGCCCCTTGTTAGGCAAAAATCCCTCAAAAAACACTGATTTATCTCTAAAAGGATTAACACTTACAATTGTATTAAAAGAACTTACTCCAGGAATTGGACAAACTTTGTATCCCTCTCTAAAAGCAGCAGCAACTAATAAGCTACCAGGATCACTAAGCCCCGGAGTACCAGCATCACTAACAAAAGCAACAGAATATCCTTTTGATAAATAATCCAATAGCAAGCTTATCTTCTTGCTTTCTGTTACAGCATTACAAGAAATCATTTTTTTATTAATTTTATATCGCGACAAAAGCTTACTGGTAACTCTCGTATCTTCTGCAAAGATAACATTTACCGATTTTAAAATATCAATTGCTCTATAAGTAATATCTTCTAAATTGCCTATTGGCGTACCAATAATATACAACACGACTCCTTTTAATTCCTCCAAAACCAAAAATAAATAACATGTATTTAAAGCATTTTTCTTAATAATACAAATCTGAAATCCCTCATTCACCAAATACAAGCATAAGCTATAAGCTATATTTACATGTCTATCAAAACACTTGCTTTTGTATTACATTTAGTTATATCATTAAGTATTAATAATTAAAAAATAAAAAGAAAGGGAAAATTTATGTTTGCATTAATTAGAAAAATATTTATGATCTATTTTTTATGCATTACTCTTGCAGGCTTTGCCATGATTTTTATTGACAGCAGATTTACTGAACAGTCCGATGTTAAAGAAAATCAAAGCAAAATTAATCAACATACAATTGAACCCAATTTAATCATGTTTACATCTTCTATAGGGGGATTTTTGGGCGTTTATGCTGGAATTTGGATCTTTAACTATGATAAAAGCAATTTTTACCTAAATTGGGGAAATTTAATAATATTAATATACAACATAGCCCTAATTATCACTGTATACTCAAAATCACGTAGCTAGCCAAAACATATCTCAATTATTTTCATAATTTATAAATTATTCACTATAATACCCCTTTTAATCATATACTTATAAACCTCTTCAGGATTTTCTAAGCTTTCAATCAGACTTTCTGCCCTATCATTTATTTTTTCTACCAATTTTTTATAACCCACTTTTATTCCTCTGCTTTCTAAAAAATCCTTTGCGGGCTGAGAAACAACCCCAGCTTGAACATTTTGAAGCCCTATATTATAAATAATAACGGCTGCTGCCTTACCCACAACCTTATCATAAATTTCAAGTCCTTCTTTATTCTGGATATACTTATTGATAAAATTATCTACTTCTAAAAGAGGTTTTAATCCTCTTTCCATATTAGAATAAAGTATTTTATGATCTTTAAATAACCTTAATGTCGGATTCAAGCCTGATATCATTTTTACCTCTTTTCTGGATATTTACAACAATCAATAATAAAAACAAACACTATTAATAATATACATAAACAATAAATACTGCAATATCTAAAAAGATAGTATACTTAAGCTTATGATATTCGTGCCAAAAAACCATAGTAATTCTAAAATTGAAATAAAGAAATCCATCTTTGTTTCATATATTTTTAATATTGAAAAAAAAGACGATATAAATAAAACTATTAAAAAATATAGAATAAAATTTAAAAATGCTACGCATGTGGTTTATGGATTTAGAATTGGAAACAAAGACTCATTCCTAAATGGAATGAGTGACGACAGAGAGCCTAATTTAACAGCGGGGAAACCTACATTGGACGCCATAATACACAACAATTTAACTGATACTTTAATAATCACATTGCGATATTTTGGAGGTACTTTGCTTGGAAGAGGGGGATTAATCAAAGCATATTACAAATCTGCCAAAAAAGTTATTAATAATACATCTATAATAGAAAAAGAGGAATTAGAAACCTTAAGCTTAAATTTAACTTATAACCAATACAATTCATTATTAAAAATGAAAAATAAATTTGAAATAGAAATAATAGATTCAAACTTTTCGAACAAAATAAACACCTCAATTAAATTCAAAACAAAAAATAAACAAAAAATATCGGAATTTTTTATAGAAAATGGATTAATTTAAGAAATTTTAAAGTTTCATAAAGAATAATATGCATGTAAAATAATCAAATACTTGAAAACTAATTTAAAATATTATTATTTTTATCATTTATGTTTTAAAATATAAAAACAAGACCAAATAAAAAGAGAAAATTTATATGAAAATAATATCTGTAATCAATCAAAAAGGAGGCGTAGGAAAAACTACAAGCGCCATTAATATTTCTTATTCAATGACCCTGTTTGATAAAAAAATTCTTCTAATAGATATTGATTCACAAGGAAACTCTACTAGCGGAACAAACACCTCAGAGTATATAGCCGAAAACTCAAGTTATGAACTTATTAATAAAAAAATAAAGATCAAACCTTTAAATCATTTTAAATTAGACATAATTCCTTCTAGTATTAAATTAGCTTTGCTCGAGAAAGAATTAATAAATGAACTTTCAAGAGAAAATTTTTTAAAAAATGCATTAACACTATACGAAAAAGATAAATATGATTTTATTATCATAGACTGCCCCCCCACACTTTCAATATTAACTATAAATGCCCTTATTGCAAGCAATTACTTGTTAATACCAATTGAAACTGAATTTTTTGCATTTGAAGGCATAAATCAACTAATAGATACAATAAATACTGTAAAGCAAATAAACAAAAATTTAGAAATTGCGGGTGTTTTTATAAATAAATACGATATAAGGAACAAAAGTAAAGAAAAATATGTAAGCTCGTTAAAAAAGGTTTTTAAAGAAAAGCTTTTAAATACAAAAATAAGGAAAAATATAACTATTTCAAAATCTCAAGAAGCAAAAATGCCCGTATATGAATATGATAAAGAAAGCAATGCTGCAAAAGATTTCCTAGAGCTCTCAAAAGAAATACTAAACAAAATTAAGGAATAACTATGTCTGACAATTTAGAAACTTTAATGTTTCTAATGGGTAAAAAATTAGAAACATCCTCAAACAATTCAGAAAATATTGAAAAAAAGGAAATTATTTCCATTGAAAGAAAAACCTTTGACTACAATAAGCTAGATAAAGATATTTCTGATTTTTTGAAAAAAAAGCAAAATGAAATTTTCAATATTTTCAACAACACTTATACAAAAATTGGAAAAATACTCAAAGACGCTCAAGACAAATTAAAAGGAAACAATCAATATAACGGACTTTTTTATCAGTGGTTTAAAAGTATGGGATTTAAAAAAGACAAGGTTTACGCTTTAATATCAAGATATAATCTGCTTGTAGAAAATTCCGACAAGCAACTCACTATAGAAAAATTGCCCTTATCATTATCATATGCAATATCTAAAAAATCTTGTCCCCCTATTTTAAAAACCGAAGTTTTAAATGGCAAAATAACTTCTTTAAAAGAATTTAAAATTGTTTATCAAAAAAGTTTTGATTTAAAGAATACACACAAATCATTATTTAATAAAACCGAAAAATATGAAAACGATATAAAAGAATCGCTGGATTTCATATTTAAAAATATAAAAGAATTTAAAAATATTGAATTTAACAAATTAAGAAAAGAAAACTTAAAATTATTTTTTCATTCTATTTTGGAAATAAAGAAAAAAATAAAATATATTAATAATAATTTAATCTAAATTTACAACTGCTACAATAAGAATATATAAAATATATTCTTATTGTTCATTTTTCAAATATTATTTTTTTTGATTTTAAATTTAACTGAAAATAATAAAATATAAACTTTGCCCTTCATTTAAAGCTCAATATTTTTTAGAAATTAAACAATTTTAAAACAAGTCTTAAAAAATTTATTTATGTATTTCGACAAATACCTAGAAATAAAAACTCTTATAAAATTAAGAAAAGATATTCTACAATCTTTAAATTATAAAAATAATTTAACTACTATGACCAAAAAAGGAAACAATCCTTTTTAAATCACCCAAAGTAAAATACTTTATCTCTATTTTGCCTTTATTTTGATTCCCTTTAATATCTATTTTTGTTTGGATTTTATCAAATAAAAATTCTTTTATATTGCTTAAAAAAGGATCTTGTTCCAGCTCTCTTTTTTTTACTATAGATTTAGAAAAATTTTTAACATATTTTTCTGCATCTCTTACAGAAAAATTTTTTTTAAGTATCATTAAATAAAAATCATATCTGTCTTGCCTATCTTTTAAAGATAAAATAACTTTAGCATGCCCAAAAGAAATTTCTTTCCTATGCACTGCATTTAATATTTCTTGCTCAAGATCTAAAATCCTAACTAAATTTGAAATATAGGCCCTGCTTTTACCAATTTTTTCAGATAAATCCTTTTGAGTTAAAGAATATTTATTCATTACATTTTTATAGGCATAAGCCTCTTCAACAGGAGTAAAATTTTCTCTTTGAATATTTTCAATCAAGGGCATAAAATCTCTACAGGATCCTTTTATGTTAACCTCGATAACAGGAATATTTGTCATATGAATAAGTTTAGCAGCCCTAAACCTTCTTTCTCCTACTATTATTTTATATCTATCATTTGATTTACAAACAATTAAAGGTTGCAAAATTCCATTTTCTTTTATGGAAATGCTTAGTTCTTCTAATTCAACAAGATTAACAAATTTCCTTGGCTGATCATTATCAATATCTAAAAGATGAATATCTATCATTTTAAAAATTCCATCCATATTATCAGAACCTCCCTACAACACAAAATTTTACCAGGTTATAATATTGAATTACAATTTAAGAATAAAAAAAAGAATGTTCCACGTGGAACATTCTTAAATAAAAAAAACAATCCTTTATTTAATAAATTTTGAAACAGAAATCAAGCTGTCATTATCAAGAAATAATACTTGAATTCCTCTAGCATCTTTACCTTGTTCAGATACTTTTCCAGCTACTGTTCTCAAAGCTTTTGAACGTTTACTTACAAGTAAGATTTCATCATCCTCTGAAACTGCTATAGCATCAACAACACTACCCGCTTTTTTATCAGATTTTTTATAACTAGAATAACCAGTGGCTCCTCTTTTAAGCTCAGATATCTTAGACATGCTTAACCTTTTTCCATACCCATTCTCAGAAACAATCAAAAGATAAGGATTTTCTCTAACCGCCAAAACTTTAACAAATAAATCACCTTCTTTTAATTTCATTCCACAAACACCTTGAGTACCTCTATTAGTAAGCCTAACATCCCTTGAATTAAATATAAATGCACTACCCTTTTTAGAAAGACAAATTACCTTTTCATCCTTAAAAACAATCTCTGCACTTGTAACAAAATCTTTATCATTAAGTTTAATAACAATAACACCTCGCGACTTTACTGCTTTAAAATCTGTAGATTCGAATCTAGCTATCTTTCCACTTGCAGTTGTAAGCAATAAATAAGCATCATCAGTAAAATCCTTGCTATTCTTAATAGTTAATATTTCTTCTTGCTCTCCCAAATTAATAAGCTCACTAATATTTTGGCCTTTTGAAGCTCTTGAAGAATCTTTTATTTCATAAGCATTGATTAAATAAAGCTTTCCTTCATTTGAAATCATAAATAAATAATCATGAGTATTAACACACAAAGCAATAACAATCTCATCTCCATCATTTAGATCAAATGAACTGAGCCCTTTTCCTCCCGTACCTTGTAATTTATACTCATTTTGTGAAAGTCTTTTAAGGAAACCTTTCTTCGTAAGCAGAACAACAATATTTTCTTTTTGCATTAAGTCCGACATACTAGTTTTTAAAACCTCCTCATCATAAATTATTTTAGTTCGACGTTCATCGCCAAATTTCAAACCTAAATTAATAGTTTCTTCTCTTATAATATTAATAATCCTTACTGGATTCAAGAGAATGTCTTCATAATCTTTTATTACGCCTAACAATACATCAAGCTCCTCCTCAAGCTTAAAAATCTCAAGAGCTGTAAGTTTTTGCAACTTCATATCAAGAACGGAATTGGCCTGAATATCTGAAAGACCAAAATTTGAAACAATCCTCTCCTTTGCATCTTTTGCTAATTTAGATGATTTAATAATCTTAATAACCTCATCTATATTATTTAAAGCAATATTTAACCCCTCAAGAACATGTACTTTCTCTTTTGCCTTTCTTAAGTCAAATTCAATACGTCTTTCGATAATATTTTTTCTATGCTCAATAAATTCAAATAATAATTCTTCTAAATTCAACTGTTTAGGAATACCATTAACAAGAGCTAAATTATTTATACTAAAATGCTTCTTAAATTCAGTATATTCATAAAGCAAGTTCATAATAACATGAGGATCAAATCCTCTTTTAACTTCAAGAACTATCCTAACACCTTCTCTATCTGATTCATCTCTTATATCTAAAAGTCCCTCTAGCTTTTCTTCTTTTGTCAAAAGCGCAACTTTCATAAGAAGTGCAGATTTATTTACCGTATAAGGTATTTCTGTAACAATTATAGCATTCCTATCCTCTGTTCTTTCTTCAATATGATATCTTGCTCTAATAACAACACTTCCCTTGCCAGTTTTGTATGCTTTAATTAAATTATCGTTATAAACAATCTCCCCAAAAGTTGGGAAATCAGGACCTTTAACTATCTTAAGCAAATCAAATATAGAAGAATTCTCATTATCCAACATATAAACAATAGCGTCACAAATTTCTTTCAAGTTATGAGGTGCCATATTAGTAGCCATTCCAACAGCAATTCCACTAGAGCCATTTACCAAAAGAAATGGAAATGATGACGGCATAATCTCAGGTTCACTTAAAGAATCGTCATAATTAGATTTAAAATTAACAGTCTCTTTGTCTATATCCTTAACAATATATTCAGCTATTTTTTCCATTTTAGCTTCAGTATATCGCATAGCAGCAGGAGGATCTCCGTCAATAGACCCAAAATTTCCCTGCCCCCGTATTATAGGATATCTAAGTGAAAAATCTTGAGCAAGTCTTACAAGAGCATCGTAAATTGATTGATCTCCATGAGGATGATATTTCCCAAGAACATCTCCCACTATTCTACCAGCTTTTTTAAAAGCTTTATCAGAACGAAGTCCCATCTCATACATAGAATAAAGTATTCTCCTGTGAACTGGCTTAAGACCATCTCTTACATCTGGAAGAGCTCTGGAAATAATAACTGACATTGCATAATTTAAATAAGACGTTTTTATTTCATCTTCTATCTTAACATTTAATATTTGTTCTTTATTCTCTCCAACTGTCATTAATAACGCTCCAATTACACATCAAGATTAATTACATTAAGTGCATTCTGCTCAATAAATTCTTTTCTAGGTTCAACCAAATCTCCCATAAGAGTAACAAAAATTTTTTCAGCTTCAATAGCATCATCTATATTCATCAATCTCATTTTTCTTCTAGCAGGATCCATCGTCGTTTCCCAAAGCTGCGTTGGATTCATTTCCCCAAGACCCTTATATCTCTGAAGAGAAACATTATTGCGATTTTTAGTTTCAATAGAATCTAAAAATTTTTCTTTTTCTTTCTCTTCATAAAAATAATAAATACGATTGTCATACTTTATTTTATAAAGAGGAGGCATAGCTATATATATATACCCATTTTCAATTAAATCTCTCATATATCTAAAGAAAAAAGCTAAAAGCAAAGTTCTAATATGAGATCCATCAACATCAGCATCTGCCATAATAATTACCTTGTGATAACGAAGTTTTGTAATATCGAAAGTTTTACCAACTCCTGCACCAAGAGATGCAATTATGGGAATAAGCTTATCATTGGTAATTACCTTGTCTTCTCTTGTTTTTTCAACATTAAGCATTTTCCCCCATAATGGCAAAATGGCCTGAAAAAATCTATTTCTACCCATTTTAGCGCTTCCTCCAGCAGAATCACCCTCTACAATATAGATTTCTCTTTCTAAAGGATTTTTAGAAGCACAATCAGCCAATTTTCCAGGCAATGCCAAGCTTTCAAATGCATTTTTTTTTCTTTCTGATTCTCTTGCTTTTCTTGCAGCTTCACGAGCACGAGCAGCTTTTATTGCCTTTCCAAGAATGGTATCTATCTCTAAAGGATTTAAATTAATAATTTTCAATAAATGCTCATATACAACAATTTCAACTATTTTTTTTATCTCAGAATTACCAAGCTTACTCTTTGTTTGACCTTCAAATTGAGGTTCTGGAACTTTGATAGAAATAACAGCTGTAAGCCCCTCTTTAAAATCATCTCCTGTAAGATTTGGAACATCTTTTTTACTTATTTTTGAATTTTTAAAAGCTTCATTCATAGCCTTAGTAAGTCCACTTTTAAAACCCATAACATGGGTTCCCCCTTCTCTTGTATTAATATTATTAACAAAAGAAAGAATGTTATCAGAATAGCTTTCAGTCCATTTAAGCCCCACATTAACAATAACATCATTAATAAAACCATCAATATAATAAGGTTCTGATTGAAAAACTTTACTGTTATTAGTTAAATAATCTACAAAAGATTTTATTCCACCTTCAAAATAAAATTTAGAAAATTTTTCTTTACCAATTCTTTTATCTTCAATCGAAATGTATATTTTATCGTTTAAAAAGGCAAGCTCTTTAAGCCTTTTTTCAAGAACATCAAAATTATAATCTAAAGTTTCAAAAATTTCAGAATCCGCTAAAAAAGTAACCTTAGTTCCTGTAATAGAAGATTCCCCCACAACTTCTACTTTAGAAATTGGAATGCCTTTTGAAAAAGTTTGCCTAAAAATTTTCCCATCCCTATTAACATAAACCTCTAAAAACGAAGACAGAGCATTTACAACCGAAATTCCAACGCCATGAAGTCCTCCAGAAACCTTATAAGTGCCTTTATTAAACTTACCACCAGAATGTAGTTTAGTTAAAACAAGCTCAAGGGCGCTAATACCCTCCTCTTCATGAATATCGGTAGGAATACCTCTCCCATTATCAATTACAGTTATAGTATTATCTAAATTGACAATAACATCTATTCTATCACAAAACCCAGCTAAAGCCTCATCAATACTATTGTCAACTACCTCATAAACCAAATGGTGTAACCCATTGACAGAAACAGAGCCTATATACATGCCAGGCCTTTTCCTAACAGCCTCAAGTCCTTTTAAGACCTGAATGTTACTAGCAACATAATTCATAAACCTTCCATTCATTTAATCAAAATCTAGACACAGATAAATTTTACATTAAAAAAAAAATAATATCTATTACATAGAAAGTACCAAAAAATTTTAAAAATTCACAAACAATTTAGATAGAATCCTAAGTCAACATTATACTATATAATAATAAAAGTATAGTGCTAAAACCAACAAGGACAAAAAAATGGAAAAATCAAAAAATATATGGAGCTTGATTTTAACAGAAATAAAAAAAGAACTATCAGAAGAAGAATTTTATGTTTGGTTTGAAAATTTGTGCTTTTTAGAATCAATAGGTGACAATATTAAAATATCTACTCCAAATTTATTTCATAAAAATCAAATAGAAAAAAGATTTACAAAAAAAATTAAAGAAATCCTCACAAAAAATGACTACAACACAGTAGTTATTGAATTCACAAATCAACCACCCAAAACCCATTTTAACAAACAAGAAAGCAAAAAAACGGATTTTAACGAAACTTTTCCAAAGTTCTACAAGCTTAAAGAAAAAACACTCTCTCAAGAACCAATTCAAAGTGTTCAAGATCATATAAAAATGTATATCAAAAAAGAAGAAGGGTCCACAAATTTTAAAAACCCCTTTCTTAAAAAAAGATATACATTTGAAAATTTCATCATAGGACCAAACAATAAACTTGCATACAACGCCAGCTTGTCAATCTCAAAAAATCCTGGGAAAAAATATAACCCATGCTTAATTTATGGCGGGGTAGGACTTGGAAAAACACATTTACTTCAAAGCATAGGAAACAAAACGGAAGAATTACATCATAATCTTAAGATATTATATGTTACCGCTGAAAATTTTTTAAATGAATTTGTAGAAAGCATAAAAACACACGAAACAAAAAAATTTAAAAAAAAATATAGATACTTAGACATGCTGCTTATAGACGACATCCACGACCTGCAAAAAAAAGAGGGTATACAAGAAGAGCTTTTTCACACATTTAATGCCCTTTATGAAGACAATAAACAATTAGTATTTACATGCGACCGACCTCCTTCTGAACTTACAAATTTTACAGATCGCCTAAAAAGCAGATTCACAAGGGGATTAAATGTCGATATATCAAAACCCAATTTTGAACTCAGAGTAGCTATTGTCGAAAAAAAAGCAGAAGAAGATGGCATAAATGTCCCTAAAAATATACTAAATCTGGTTGCTCAAAAAGTTACAACCAATGTAAGAGACCTTGAAGCTGCTGTAACAAAACTAAAAGCATACATAGATTTAGACAACATAGAAATTGACATTGACATTGTTGAAAAAATAATCAAAGAAATAATAATTTACGAAAAAGAAACAACTAATAAACCAAATAATAAAATTAATATCGAAAATATAAAAAAAATACTCTTAAGAGAGCTAAAAATTACACACAAGGATATTGAGGGGCATAGCAAAAAACCAGAAATAACAAAAGCTAGACATATTTATGCATATCTTTTAAGGAATTTTACAGAACTATCAACAATTGAAATTGGAAAAATTATTGGAGGCAAAACCCATTCAACAGTGCTTTATTCGATAAATAAAATAGATAGAGACAGAAATAATGACAAAGAAATTAACAATTTGATCACAGAACTTATGAACAAAATAAAAAAAAACTAAACTTAATTAAAAATTAAAAATCCTTTTAAACAATTGAAAAAAATAATTTATCAAAAATACAACAAATATTGACCTATAATTCAACAAAATATTTACTTACATTACATAGCATTAAATACAATTGAACAATCAAACAGTGACCTACTACTGTTACTACTATATATATAAAAAATAAATAAAAATATAAAATCTATAAAATCTTACAAAGATAAAATGTAATAGAATATAAAAGGAGGCATTATGCTACATAACACATTTTTTATTTGCGAAACAAATCAAATTATAAATGAGGTAGAAAAAGCAAAAGGAATAATATTAAATAGAAATATGAATGATATTTGGAGTGCATTGTTAATTGAGGTAAAAGAATCTAATCTCATAATTAAATCAACAGACAGAAATATATTTTTTGAAAGCACAATTTCAATTGTTTCAGAAACAGACTTTAAAGTATTAATTAATGCTTCAAATTTTTATGATGCAGTAAAAGCATTCAGTTTTTATAAGAAAATCAAAATAGTTTTTAATGAAAATAATAGTAAATTAGAAATTATGGGAGAATTAAAAGATGAAAAAGAAGAATATGAAGATCATTTAAAAGAACCTACTTTTTCATACGAAGAAATAGAAAATTACAATTATGATATGGTTAATGAAGATTATATTTTTGAAATTGAAATAAAACAAAAATCTTTTAAAAAGTTAATAAATAAAATAGCTTTTTCAGCACATTTGGATGAATCCAAAAATGTATTGAATGGAGTATATTTTACAAAAGATGAAGATTCTAAATTGCTGCTTGTTTCTACTAACGGCCACAGAATGTCTATTTGTAAAACGGAAGTCATAGCCGAAGAAGATGTAGATTTTATAGTTCCTGTAAAAATATTTAATTTTCTAAAACATTTTATGTCAGGAGAAGGGATGGTTAAAATCAAGTCTTCGGATAAAAAATTTTATGTTGAATTTGATAATTACAAAATAGCTTGCAGCTTAATTAATGGTAATTATCCAGATTACAAGAGTATTATACCCAAAGAACAGAAAAATAAATCTTTAGTTTCTTTAAGTATTCTAAAAGATAGACTTGCTAGAGTCAATTTGTATGTTGATAAATCAAGGAAGTTAGTTTTAACTTTTTCTGAGCTTCAATTAAAACTTCTTGGAGAAGATTTGATTACTGGCAGAAAGGGTGAATTTTTTATTAAAGATTCGAACTATCTGTATGACGGAGCAGATGAGGTTATGGCTATTAATATTTCATATTTTGTTGAAGCTATTAATGTTTTTGAAACTTCAAAGATAGAAATACAATTTAATTCAGGGAATGTATTAAAATTGAGTGAACCTGAAAACTTTAATTTTACGCATTTAATAATGCCGATGTCTTTAGGTTAAAGTGACTTATTAATGTTATTTTGAATATTTAAATAAGCTTTTCTAGGTTTACTTAAAATCGTTTTTTGCATTGTAGCACAAAAAATTGTTATGAATGATTCTTCTTTTAAAAAAATAGGCAATGTTCTTAAAGATTATTTAGAATCCAATTTGCTTGTTAATAAAAAAATAAGTTCGAAATTATTGATTGCTGATAAATGGAATCAGATTTTTGAGGCTTTAGCAGATAATGTAAAATTTGTAGATTTTAAAAACGAGCAAATCCTTTTTCTTGAGGTAAGCAATTCAAGTATTTTGTATAACATATCAATTAATAAGTCAAAGATAATAAATTCAATAAAAGAATTAACAGGGATTAAAATAATAGATATAAAGGTTTTGGTAAGGTAATTATTATTGACAATTGCATTTATATGCTATACCATGGTAGTGTTCAATTTGTAGCTTAGTGGCATAAAATTGGTTTTAATGGAGGAGCGTTTTGAAAAGAACTTATCAGCCCAGTCGTGTTAAAAGAAATAGAAAATTTGGGTTTAGAGCTAGAATGAAATCTAAAAGTGGAAGACTTATTCTTTCAAGGCGAAGGGCAAAAGGAAGAATGAAATTAACTGCTTCTGATGAGAAAAAGAAATATTAGTTTAAAATCGAAAATAGAAATTCAAAAAATTTTCAAAGAAGGTAATCTGGTTAGATTTAGCAATCTTAAAATATTCTATAAATCAAATCATTTGGTTTATTCTAGAATTCTTGTGACCTTTTCTAAGGGTTTTAGGGGGGCTGTTAAAAGGAATCGCATTAGAAGACTTTTTAAAGAAGTTTTTAGAAAAAGGTTAAAATTGTTTGAAGGTATAGCTCTAGACATTATTTTTGTGGTTTCTTACAACAAGTTAGCTTTAACTTATTTTAGTATTGAATCTCTTATGAAAAGTTTGGTTTTAAGGTGTGAAAGGGGCATAAGTGAACCAAAGTAGGAGAATTTTAAGGACGGTTTATTTGTCTTTATTTTTAATAGGTCTTTTCATGCTTATTAATGATATTTTTTCTTCAAACGTTTTAAATTCTAAGTCTTCTGACAAGGAAGTGCAGTTTGATTTAAATAAAAGTTTTGATGATGATGAGATGTTTTTAAGTAAGAGCAATGTCTTTAATTTGATTAATAAGTCTCAAGATATTGTTGTAGAAACAGGGATATATGTTGCTACTTTTTCTACATTTAGGGGAAATTTGGTTTCATTAAAGCTAAAAAGTCATTTAAATTTGGAAAAAAATCCTACAGATTTGATCAATATTGATAACAAAAATGAAACTTTTTTTGATGTTGGTTTTGACTATTTAGTAGAGGATTTGTTTTTGTATAAAAAGATAGATGATTTTAATCATGAATTTAAAGCTTATTTTAAAAATAATGGTAAAACTTATGAATATGTAAAGAAGTATACATTTTCGAAAAAAGATGAGTATTTAATGAAATTTAAGGTTACTGTGAATGGTCTTGAGGATCATAACTTATTTGATATTGATTCTTATAAAATTATTTTTAGTTCTGAGATTGAAAGGTTGAGTGATAAGGCAAAGCTACAATATAACAATTATTTGTCTCAAATAATTTATTATGATAATAAGCTTAAATATGGTAAAGATGGGCTGAGGATTAGCAATCCTAGATGGATTGGTTCTAGTACTAAGTATTTTGGGGTGTTAGTTTTTAAAGAAAATATGGAAGTTGAGTTTAAGAAGGAAAGAGGAATTCTTAAATCGTTTATTATTAATAATGTTAGAAATAAAAAAAATATTAGCGATGAGTTTTTTATTTACGCTGGACCTAAGGATAATAGATATCTAGACGTTTTTGATAAGAGTAGTGACAATACCTTTGGTTTATCTGGTATTTCTTTTGGAATGTCAGTGGAAAAGAGTTTATGGTATTTGATTCAAGTTCCTATGCAAATGGTAATGCAAGTTTTTTATGATGTTGTACCTAATTGGGGGCTTTCAATTATTTTTTTGACAATTGTTGTCAGAATACTTATATTTCCTTTGACATTTAAAGGATTTAGGGCTACTGCGGAGCTTTCCAAGCTTCAGCCTAAAATGAAAGAGCTTCAAGTAAAGTTTAAGCATAACCCTAAAAAGTTGAATGAAGAGATGGGAAGGCTTTATAAAGAAGAAGGAGTTAATCCTCTTGGGGGGTGTCTTCCTGTAATTTTGCAGCTTCCGATATTTTTTGCTCTTTATTCGCTTGTAAATAATTTGTTTTTATTAAGAGGAGCTAGTTTTATTCCAGGATGGATTGATGATTTATCTATAGGTGACAGTGTATATCATTTTGGATATAAGCTTTATTTTATTTCTTGGACCGATATTAGAATTTTGCCTTTTATTATGATGTTTACTCAATTGGGTTCTACAATTGTTAGTTCTAATATGGATTTAAAAAATCTTGGAGCTCAGCAGAAGTTTTTATATTTTGGAATGCCTATTATGTTTTTTTTCATACTTTACAATATGCCATCAGGGCTTTTGGTATATTGGATTACAACAAATATTTTTACTATTTTGCAACAATACTATATAAAGATGCATTTGTCTTAAAGGGGGAGTAATATGAGCTATGAATTTTATGGAAAAACCGAACAAGAAGCAATAAAGAAAGCAATGAGAGATTTAGAATTGAAAGAAGGCGAGTTTGATGTAGAAATTTTAGATAAAGAAAGGGTTGGATTTTTATTTAAGAAAGAAATGATTAAGATACGGGTTTCTCCTCATATAAAGGAAGTTAAAAAAGGCGGCTTTGAAATTAAAATTGGTGATGAAATTTGTGATAAAATTTTAGAATTTGTAAAAGAAATGCTAATTAAAATGGGATACTCTGTACATTTGACAATAGAGCCCAAAGAAGGGGGATATGTGAAGATTTCTATTGAAACAGATAGTCCAAATATTTTGATTGGGCGAGAGGGTAAGAATTTAGATTCTTTGCAGCTTTTAACAAATGTTTATGCCTCTAAGCTTATTGGTGAAAATGGCGCTTTTAATAGGGTTATATTAGATATTGGAGATTATAGAGAACGATTTAAATCTAGGTTTATTAATTTAGCAATAAATTCTTTTCATAAAGTCAAGAGAACCAGGCGCTCTATTTTGTTGCCATCAATGAATCCTTTTGAAAGAAGGATTGTCCATACAACTTTAAATCGTTATAGTGACATAAAAACCGAAAGTGAGGGAGATGGAAATATAAAAAGAATAAGAGTCTCTTATGTTAGAAATAATAGGTATGGTGTTAACAATTCTCGTAGTTATCAGAAAAAAGATTTTAGTTTTAAAAAATAGATTAATGGTGTTACTTTGTATTGAATTTTAAAGGGGAATAATAGTATGAAGATTTTTTTAACCGGAATTGCGGGGTTTATTGGATTTCATGTAGCTAAAAAGCTTGTAGAAGAAGGGCATGAGATTTTGGGTATAGACATATTAAATGATTATTATGAGCCCAAATTTAAGCATGAAAGGTTAGAAGCTTTAGGGTTTTGTTCTAAGGATGTCAAAACGCATAAAATTATTAAGAGTGAAAAATACAATAATTTATCTTTTGGTTATCTTGATATCTTAAATAAAGATAAGCTGCTAGAACTTTTTAAAGATCATAAGTTTACACATGTTTGCCATTTGGCTGCTCAGGCGGGTATTAGAGATAGTCTTGAAAATCCTGATAGCTATGTTTCAATAAATATTGTTGGGTTTTTTAATGTTTTAGATGCATGCAGAGTTTATAAAGAAAACATCGAGCATTTTGTTTATGCTTCAACGTCATCGGTTTATGGTGTAAATGAAAATATGCCGTCTAGTGAAGATTTTATTACGGATCATCCTTTAAATTTATATGCAGCTAGTAAAAAATCTAATGAGATGATGGCGCATGCTTATAGTGCATCTTTTAATATTCCCACAACAGGGCTTAGATTTTTCACAGTTTATGGGACTTATGGAAGACCCGACATGGCTTTATATTTATTTTCAGATGGAATTGAAAATGGTAAATCCATTAATATTTTTAACAGTGGAAATATGGCTAGAGATTTTACATATGTGAGTGACATTGTAGAAGGTGTTTACAAAGTTTTGAAAAATCCAGCTAAGAGTGATAGTAATTTTGACGTTAAAAATCCAAATCCGTCAACATCTTCTTTTCCTTACAGAATATATAATATAGGAACCGGACACGCAACTAAATTGTTAGATTTTATTAGCGAACTCGAAGTAAATTTTGATAAAAAGGCCTTAAAAAATTATATGCCTATGCAAAAAGCAGATGTTGTAGAAAGTTGTTGTGATATTTTAAAGCTTAAAAATGATGTTGGGTATGAGGCTAAAATTTCTATTAAAGAAGGAATAAAAGAATTTTCACAGTGGTATAAAATGTTGGAGTTTACCAAGAAGGATTGAGTTTAAGCTTTTTTATGCAAAATAACAGATTTTAAATAAATTTTATGTTTGTTTTTGGTTCATTAATTATTTATTTATTGATTTAAATTCAATTCAACTTCTTAGGTGTATAATTTATTATAAGCATTTGATAAAAGAAAAAATAAGATGGAAAGGAGTTATTATAAATGGGTGTTTTAGACAAGATTAAACCAGGTGTGGTTTATGGAAAGGAACTACATTTTTTATATGAAATATGTAAAAAGGAAGGATTTGCTATTCCTTCTATTAATTGTATAGGAACAAACTCTATTAATGCAGTTTTGGAAGCAGCAAAAGAAATTAATTCTCCTATTATGATACAATTTTCTAATAGTGGCGCGGCTTTTATTTCTGGGAAAGGGTTAAAGATGGAAAGACCACAAGGAGTTTCAATAGTTGGAGCTATTTCTGGTGCTATGCATGTTCATTTAATGGCAGAGCACTATGGTGTTCCTGTTGTTCTTCATACTGATCACTGTGCTAAAAATTTGCTTCCTTGGGTTGAAGGGCTTTTAGAGTATGGAGAGAAATACTATAACCAGTACAAAAGACCATTATTTTCTTCACATATGTTAGATTTATCAGAAGAACCTATTAAAGAAAATATTGAAATTTCTAAAAAATTCTTAGAAAGAATGGCAAAAATTGAAATGTTTTTAGAAATAGAGCTTGGAATTACGGGTGGGGAAGAGGATGGAGTTGATAATTCAGATAGATCTTTGCATGAACTATTTTCTACCCCTGAAGATATTTATTATGGATATTCAGAACTTTTAAAAGTTAGCCCAAATTTTCAGATTGCAGCAGCTTTTGGGAATGTTCATGGAGTATATAAACCAGGGAATGTTAAACTTACTCCAAAAGTTTTAAAAGATGGTCAAGATTATATCATATCAAAAACAGGAGTAAATATTTCTAAGCCAGTTTCTTATGTTTTTCATGGAGGGTCTGGGTCTACAATTGATGAGATTAATGAAGCACTTTCTCATGGCGTTGTAAAGATGAATATTGATACAGACACGCAGTGGGCTGCCTGGGAGGGCGTTTTAAATTATTATAAAAAGAATGAAAATCGTTTGCAGGGTCAATTGGGAGATGGCAAGGACATTGATATTCCAAATAAGAAATTTTATGATCCAAGAGTTTGGTTGAGAGAAGCTGAGATTTCTATGAAAGACCGTGTGAAGATTGCATGCAAAAATCTTAATAATGTTAATAGGAATTAAATAAAAATTCACTAATTTTTATTTGCAAGCTGCTTTTTGAGCGGCTTTTTTATTATTTTAATAATAATTCTAATTGTATTCCAGGTATTTGATTGTAAAATTTATTGATTGAGAGATTTTTTGCTATCTGTTAGGTATCTTTTTTTTGTTTATTTTTTCAGAGCTTGAATAATGTATTAATTTTTTTAAATTTCTTATTAAATGCTGTGTTTATGAAATTGTTTAGATTGAAGGAGTAAGTAATAAGATTGTTTTTAAACTTAAAAAAGCAGCTTTAGATTAACTTTATGTGTTTTTATATGAATTAAGTGTCATCAGCAACAACATTGATTCCCAGTTCTTCGAGTTGTTCATTTGAGATTTTAGAGGGGGAATTATCAAGAGGGCTTGCTGCAAAAGAATTTTTAGGGAACAGTATTACATCTTTTATTGAAGTTGATTTTGTCATCAGCATTATTAATCTATCAATGCCAATAGCAATACCACCATGATTAGGGGCTCCATATTCCAATGCTTTTAGAAAAAATCCAAATCTATCTTCTGATTTTTCTTTTTGAAAGCCTATTATATTGAAAATTCTTTGTTGAAGTTCTCTGTTGTGTATTCTAATTGAACCCGAACCAAGTTCTACACCATTTAAAACAAGGTCGTAAATTTCACCTATAGTTTTTTTTGGATTTTTTTCCAAATTGTCAATATATTGCTTTTTGGGAAGTGAGAACATGTGGTGGGCTGGTGCATAGGTTTTTGTATTTTCGTCATATTCAAATAGTGGAAAATCGTAGACCCATAAAAATTCAAATTTATTTTCATCTATTAGTTCAAGGTCATCTGCAATTTTTATTCTAATTTGACCCATTGCTTTACATGCGGTTTCCCAGTTGTTATTAGCTGTAAAGAAAATTATGTCATTATTTTCCAAAGAATAGGTTTTTATTAATTGCTTTTCTTCTGTTTTTAAAAATTTTGAAATTCCTCCGGAAAATTTATTGTTTTCCATTTTTACAAAATAAAGCCCTTGTGCTTTGTAAAGTTTTGCAATTTCTTCTAAATTGTTTATTTTTGTTCTTGAAAATTTGTCAGCCTTATCTTTTACTATTAAAATTTTAATTGCTCCCTTGTTTTTTAGAGCATCTTTGAATATATTAAATTCTGAATTTTTTAGATTGCAACTTATATCTTGTAATTCAAGTTCAAATCTAGTATCTGGTTTATCGCTTCCATATTTGTTCATTGCCTTTTTGTATGTTATTTTTTTGAATTTTTTAGGTAAATTAACATTAAGGCAATTTTTGAATATTAAAAAAAGCATATTTTCTATTAATTTAAAAATATTTTCTTTTTTGACGAAGCTCATTTCAAGATCGAACTGTGTGAACTCTGGTTGTCTGTCTCCCCTTGAATCTTCATCTCTATAGCAACGTGCTATCTGAAAGTATTTGTCAAATCCTGCTATCATTATAAGCTGTTTGTAAAGCTGTGGAGATTGAGGTAATGCATAAAAAGATCCTTTGTGAATCCTTGATGGAATTATAAAATCTCTTGCACCTTCTGGTGTTGATTTTACAAAAGTTGGAGTTTCTAGCTCTAAAAATTTTCTTTTTACTAAAAAATTTCTAATAAGATGAGTAGCCTGACATCTTAAAATAATTTTATTTTTCAAGGAATCTCTTCTTAAATCTAAATATCTATATTCAAGTTTTGAGTTTTCACTTGCATTATTGTCATCTTCTATCATAAATGGCAATTCATTACACTTTGAGATAATTTCAATGTTTTTTGCCAATATTTCAAAATGTCCTGTTTTCATATTTGCATTTATCATGTTAAGAGGTCTTTTGACCAACAGTCCTTGAATTTTAATGCAATATTCAAGTTTTATTTTTTCTGCGATCGTTAAAAGGCGTTCTTCATTTACCAGAACTTGAGCTTTTTCATATCTGTCTCTTATGTTTAGAAAGATAAATTTTCCGTGGTGTCTGATTTTTTTTACCCAAGCATTTATTTCAATTTTTTTGTTTATCAGTTTTTCATTCAATTCATTACATTTGATAACTTTAAACATACTTCAGCCCACTATTATATTATAGATTTCTTTATCTGTTTTTGCATTTAAAATTTCTTTTTTATACAAATCAACTTTGCCCACAACAGATGCCAAAATTCTAGGATAGCTAACGTAATCTTTTGCTGGGCACAGTATTAATATAAAAACATGACTTAAGTTCTTGTCAAGAGCATTAAAGTCAATCCCCTCATGGCTTATTCCTATTGCAATATGTATTTTTGATATTAAATTTGTTTTTAAATGAGGAATGGCAAAGCCTTCTTTTAGTGCAGTAGTAATTAACTTTTCTCTTTCCATTAAATCTTGGAATATTCTTTCTTTGTCAATTTCAATGTTGATTACGCTTAGAAGTTCTCTTATTACATCAGCCTTATTACTTGATTTTAATTCTAGAATAATGTTTTCCTTTTTTATTCTTTTATTTAGGTTGATGTTACTAAGGATTTTATCGTAATTTATTGAGTAATCTAGTTTTTTTGCTCTTAAAGAAACCGTTTCAACTTCTTTGGTTATTTTTTCTAGGTTTAAGATTGTTTCTCTAAAAAGATCTTGTATTATAATTAAATGATTATTTGGGCATTCGAATGTGATTTTGCTGCCTTCTCGTTTTATTGAGAAGGATATATTATTTTTTCTTGCATTAATATATTGTGAGGAATCATTTTTAATTTGTTGTGTGAAGAATCCTTCTTTTCTTAACTCATTTTTAAAGTCCCATATAAGAATTTTGGCTAAATTATCATATTCAAAAGATACGCACATGTGTGTATTTTGATCTATTGGGAGTTCTTTTTTAAGTCCGCTTTTATTTATTTTAAATAAAAAGTTTATTATGGGTGTTACAACGATTGTTGGTAAAAATACCATTATTATTATGATTCCAAATATTTTTTGGCTAATAAATCCCGAGGATAGTGCTACATTTGCCATAATAAGTGATACTTCTCCTCTTGGAACCATCCCGGTTGCAATTTTTAAGGCTCCAAGTTTATTAAATCCCAAAAAGAGTGCTGGGATAAAGCAAAATATACTTTTAGTAATTATTGCTATTGTGCTAATTGCTAATCCTAAAATAAGAACTTCTTTTGAGAGTATTTCATTAATATCTGACATAAGTCCTATTGATGTAAAAAAGATTGGGATAAAAAATCTTTCAAAGATTGTTAGCTTATCTTGAATTACGTATACAATGTCTGTTTTTGACATGGCAAGTCCAAATACATAAGCCCCAACAACAAAAGACATTCCTAAATTTTGGAAAATACTTGCAATAGTAAGGGCTAGAGAGAGTGCTATTACGGTTGCTAAGGTAACACTGTTTAATTTTTTCAACAGCTTTGAGAGTGTTTCTGATATATATATTAAAGAGAAAGTTAAGCATAGCCAAATTACTATGTTTTGAATTATAGTTTTTATCGAGCTTGCTATATCAAGATCTGATATAGATCTTGATATAGTTATTACACTTGTAAGCATAAGCATTGAAAGCACGTCATCAATAATTGAAGTTGAGATTATTGTCACTCCTTCTGAGGTGCTCATTTTTTTCTTTGCTGAGAGTATGCTTGCTGCGATTCCTGCTGATGTTGGAGTTCCAATTATTCCAATAAAAAGTGATGTTGGACTTATTAGGGGGACGTTAAAAATTATGCTTGCCATAAGTACAAAACTTGTAAAGGTTCCAACAACTTCTGTTATTCCAATAATTCCTCCGCGTGGCAAAAATTTGATAAACAACTTTAAATCAGTTTCAAGTCCTGCTGTGAAAAGCAATATTATTGAAGCTATGGTAGAGATTGCAAATATTTTTTCATTTATTAGATAATTTTCTCCAATTTGAGTTATTCCTAATGGGAATAATAAAGGTATTTGAATTTTTCCAAAGGCATTCGGACTTAGAATTATTCCTGCTGTTATTTGCCCTATTACTTTTGGAATTCCTATTTTAGCTACTAGATTTCCTATTGAAATGGATGAGATTACAATGATTGCTAAACTCATGACAAAAGCCGACATGTTTACTTCAATGTCGTATTTTGTTGAGTATGAAAATAGAATATTGGGTAAGTGTAAAAGTATTGTTATGTAAAATTTTTTTTTGTTCATTTTGCAAGCTCTTTTGAAAAGTTACATTTTAGCAAATTTAACAAACTTGTAATTGCCAGTTTTTCTTTTTTTCCCACGAATGTTATTTTTACTTTTTCTTTGTATATTATTCCCAATATGATAATTTCGATTGTGGACTTTTCGGCAGCTTTTCTGCCATCTTTTATTGTTATTTGTATGTCGCACGAAGAATGTTTATTTTCGAATTCAGCAATGATATTTGTCAATCTTAAATGTATTCCAACTTTATTTATTATCTCAATTTCTGCTTCTGGCATTTTTTTACTTATCTTATTTGTTGTTTTTTTTCTCTTTCTCTTTAGTTGCTGTTTTGTAAAGTCTTGCTATTGCACTATCAATAAGATTGAGAAGTGTTTTTCCATCTTCTTTTATATGTATTATTTTCCCCCAATTGAAGTGAATATGTGCGTCTAGTTCAAAAAGCTCATTTTCTTTTTTAATTGTAATTTTTAAATTATCAACATGCTTTTTGATATGAGTATCAAATTTTTCTAGTTTTTTGAGAATGAAATTTTTTTCATTCTCATTTAAGTTATAATTAACCGTTTGAATTTTAGGTTCCATAAAATATTTTTCCTTTCTCAGATTTCAATTCATTCCTATACTTGTTCACTGTTCTTCTAGAAATAGAGATTCCTTTGGATTTCAGTATAGCAGAAATCGTTTTATCTGACATCTTTTTATTTTCTTCCAACAACTTTTTTACTGTTATTTTAATGCTTAATTTTGAAAATTCATTTGTTTTTGCTCCACCAACAGAGCTAAAAAGTTCTTTGATTAATATTGTGCCCCACTGGCATTTTAAGTATTTATTTTTTATTGCTCTTGATATTGTTGATTTTGATACACTAATTATTTCTGACAAAGTGCTCAAGCTCATTGGCCTCAAGCTTTTAAAGCCTCTTCTTAGAAATTCTTTTTGTAATGTATATATAGCTATTCCTATTTTTGCAAGTATTTCGTCTCTATATCGTAGAGATTCGATTAACCATTTTGCCTTTTTTTGTTTTTGAGGATTTTCATTTGTCCTTTTAAGTTCTTTTTTAAAGATGCTAACTTCTTTGATTTTAATTTTAAATTTGTTATTGTGATTTATTATTAATATATCTGGATCGATATAGAAATTGATGTCATCTGAGTCTTTAAATTCGAGTGTTGGGTTGGGGTTAAGTTTTTTTCTAATAATTTCTAAAGCTGTGTTAAATTCTTTACTTCTTATTTTAAGCTCTTCTTTTAACTTTTCTTGAGTTTTTTCAAGAAGCTCTGCTTTTTCAAGAATTTTAATAATATTAGTGTCTAATTTATGATGCTTTGCTTGCAAAATTAACGATTCTATTATGTTGGGAACACAAATTCCAATTGGATCAAATTTCTGAATAAGTTCAATTATTTTTTTTACTTTTATTTTTTCTTCCTTTTTAAAAAGATCGTAAGGGTTTATTATATGAAAACCTTTGCTGTTTAGGTTGTTTATTAGTATTTCGCCTATTTTGATTTCATCTTCATCTATTTTTTGAATCCTTAATTGTAGTAACAGGTGTTCTTTTAAAGAAATATTTGTTTGTGTTTTTTCAAGAGCTATGTCGTGTTGATTTTTTATCATATCATCTTCTTTATAAAAAACTTTTTTAAACCAATATGTTTTTAATGTTTCAAAAAATATTTTATTTGAGTTTATTTCTAGGCATTCGTTATTTTCGCTTTCTTCTAGTATAAGTTTTGTTAATTCTTTTTGATTAAGGCCTAATATTTTTATTGTCTGTATTTGAATTGAGTTTAAATTTTGAGATATTTTTAATTTTTGTTTAATCATATTTATATTAATGTATAAAAAAGTCCACTAAGTATAATTACTAATGCTGGACTTATTTTATTATAAAAAAATAAAATAAAAAAATTAATTCCCACAATAGTCAGGGTTCTTAAAAGTTCTGTTTTGTTATTTTCTATCTTTAAGTATGTATTTTCAAGCAAAATAATTATTGTAATTATCCACAGTGCAACAATAATAGGCTTTAGATTTTCTAGGCAATAATTTAACAAGCCGATTTTGTGCAGTATTAGTAGGATTATAATCATTATTATTATTGGAGCTGTTATTAATGCTACTGTGGCAATTATTGCTCCTGCAATTCCTGCAGTTTTCATCCCAACGTATGTTGCTATGTTTGTTGCAATAGGTCCAGGGGTTATTCTTGATATTGTAATCATATTGACAAATTCTTCTTTTGTTATCCAATGTTTGTTATTAATTATTTCATTGTTTATTATTGCTGCAATTCCATTGCCGCCTCCGAAATTTAATAATCCGATTTTTAAAAATGTAATGAATAGATTTATTAAAATCAACTGATATCCTTTTTCGATTTAGTTAATATTTTTTTTATTGTTATATATTTAAATGTGTATATTAAAAAGAAAATTAACAATATGTATGATATTCTTATTTTTAATTTGAAAATTGCAAAAATTACAAGAAAACATATTGTCCATTTTATTATAGAATTATTCAACATTTTTTTGGAAAATTTTAAAACAATGCTTATCATTACGATAATTGAAGATATTTTTGCACCTTCAAGAAATTTTTCGATATGTATATTATTTGGCATTAATTTTAAGTAAAGGAAAACCATTATTATTGCGATAATGGAAGGTAAAATTCCTGCAACAACCAGTAAAAGTGCGCATGGGAAACCTCCAATTTTTTTTCCTACTAGGAACACGAAATTAATTGCTGTAACTCCAGGAATAACATTTGATGTTGCTAGTATTTTGTTAAAATCGTCCTCAGATATTATTTTTCTTTTTTTAACAAATATTTTTTTAAGCTCAGATATAATTATTAATCCTCCGCCAATTGTAAGTGTTGTTGTTTTAAGGACAAGAAAAAACAAGTCCAAAATTTTATATATTTTTTTTTGTTTCTTTTTGTACATTTGTTTTGTTAAATTTAGTAAAAACCTTCGGGTACTAATTCTACCACAAATGTTGTTTGTGGTGCTAATTTTATTGCTAAATGGCAGTGATAAAAACATGCTTTATTGTGGCTTTAAAACATTGACTCATTGTTTTATTAAGGTTTTTATTGGAAGGCTTGTTTGTTTTTTGTGCTATAATTCAATTAATTTATGCGAAGTTTGGAAGGAAAGTTTAATTTGTTTAAGGAGTTTTTTATATTTCAAGATTATTTTAATTATATTGTTGAGGGCGTTGTAGGTTATGGTTTAAAAGTTTCGATTGCTATAGCGCTATGGTATTTTTTAAAGTTAATAGCTAATAAAATGGGAAAAATTTTATTTAAAACTTTAGAAAAGTCTAGATTAGAAGAGAAGTTAGAGGTTACAGTTTTTAACTTTTTAAAGTCTTTTTTCAAAATATTAACAGACTTTGTTATTGTTTTAATAATATTGCCATATCTTGGGGTGCCTACAACATCTATTATTGCTGTATTTGGATCATTAGGACTTGCCATTGGGCTTGCTGCTCAGGGTATTTTATCGAATTTTGTTAGTGGATTTATTGTTTTGAATTCCAAGTTTTTTAAGTGTGGAGATCATATTCAATGTGGAGATGTTGAAGGTTTGGTTGAGGATGTCCAAATTTTTTTTACTACACTTAAAACATTTGACGAAGAAATTATTAAAATTCCAAACAGCAAGCTTACATCCAATTTTGTTGTTAATTTTTCGTCAAATCCCAGAAGAAGGGTTGTGTTTTCTTTTCAAGTTCCCTATGATACGAACATTGGTTTGTTAAAAGAAAAAATAGAAGATTTAATGATTTTCAATAATAAGAAATTTGATGTTGAGATTTGTTCTCCTACTCTTATTGTCAAAAAATACACTCCCTATTATATGGTTTTACAGGTTCGATTTTTTGTCAATACAGAGGTTTTTTGGGATTTTAAATATTTTATTGGGGAGTCTATTAAAAATGTTTTATTGGATATGAAAATTAAGCTTCCAATTTGTTTTATGCCTTTTGATAAGCAGTATTAATGATTTTTTCTTGCAATAATTTCTGAGTAATAGCTTTCAATTTTTTTTGTGAAAAAATAGCTTGAAAATTTAGTGGAGTATTTTTTTGCATTTTCTTTAAATTTTTTTAGTATTTCATCATCTTTTATTACTTTATCTACATACTGAGATAGGTTTTCGTACTTTTTTATTAAGAAGCCGTTTACTCCCTCTTTTATTACGTCTTTATATATATAATCATTTATTAAAATAGCAGGTATTCCAGCAGTTAATGCCTCTATTACTGTCATTGGGTATACTTCACTTCTTGATAGACTGGCAAAGATATCAGAAATTTTGTAGTAATAGCACATTTCTTCCCACGGAATTGTTCCTATTAACAATATTTGTTTTTCAAGTCCATATTTGATGCTAAAATTTTTTATTTCCGTTTCTTCGCTTCCTTTGCCAATAATTATAAGTTTGTAATTATTGTTTTGCATTAAAAGATCTTTTAAGTGTGTTACCAATAAGTTTATGTTTTTTTCTTTATTTATTCTGCCAACAAATATTATTATTTTGTCTGTTTGCTTTATGTTATGCTTTTTCAAAATTTCATCTTTTTTTTCTTTGCTTAGATTTTTTATAAAAAGCTTTCTATCAACTCCATTTGGAATTATTTTATAGTTAGAAGAATTATTTGAAAGTTGGAAATACCTCTCTTTTGCTTTACTTGATGGGTAAATAAAATATTTTATTTTATTATAATGTTTTCGCATCATTTTGTCGGGTTTAATAAAATATTTAAAAATTCCCAAGTAATGCAAATAATAATCCCACATTGTATGGCTTGTATGAACTATTGGTATGTTTTGTTTTAATGCAATTTGTTTTCCAATTTTCCCCATAGAAAATTCGGAATGAGTATGGATGATGTCTGGTTTATAGCTTTTTATTATTTTGGATATTTTTCTTTTGTTGGGAAAAGCTATTACAGCATCAAGTTTTTTATTTATTTGAATAGATGAGCATCTGTAAACGTTTTTTTCATTTAAAGATGTTTTGGATTTTGGACAAAATATATAAACTTCATAGCCATTTTTTTCAAATCCCTCTTTAATTTGTTTTATTGACGTTGCCACTCCATTTTTTTCTGGGATATACGTATCTGTAAATATTGCAACCTTCATATTCTCCTCCTAGCTTTAAGTATAATATATTTGACACTTGGATTATAATTTACTTTGATGCAAGCGGTTTATTTATTGTTGGGCAATGAGCAAGGTTTAAAAGAAGCTTATTTAAAAGAGCTGTTAATCAAGATGGATGCTTTTAAATCCAAAGTTTCAGTTACTAAAATTTTTTTGTCAGAACTATCAACTTTAGAATTTGTTGAAAAACTATTTTCTAATTCTTTTTTTTCAAAGAAAGAAATTTTTATTGTTTATGAGTCTGAACTTTTAAAAGCAGGAAAAGATTTGGAGCTAATATGTAATGCGATTTTAAAATCTAGTAACAAAATTGTTATTTTTATTTCTAATAGCAATACATGTAATATTGATTTTAAAAATAAGCTTAAGCTTATAAAAAAAGTTTTTTATGAGATTCCTGATGATGATAAATTTACATTTGTAAAAAGAAATTTTTGTAATCTCAGTATTAAGATTACAGACTCTGCAATAAATTTAATGCTTTTAATGTTGAATTCAGATACTAAAATTTTGAAATTTTATATAGATTCTTTTGCGCTTTTTGCAAAGAATAATACCATTGATGAGGAAGATATAACTTCTTGGATTAGTTTTATTCGCTTCGAAAACACTTTTTCCTTATTTAATTCAATTTTGAGAAAGGATATGACGCATTCTTTGGTCAAGATTAAGTCTATTTTGGATCAGGGAGAAGATTTGCTTAATGTTTTAATAAGTCTTATTTGGCAATTTAAAAGATTATTAAAGGTGCAAATAGATTATAATGCATGTGGGAGCCTACAGAGTGCATTGAATAAAAATAAAATCTTTTTTTCATTAAATAAAATTTATAGAGCAGGGATTAAAAATTATTCAATTTCAGAAATTAAAATTGTTTTGAAAATTTTATATAAGTTTGATTTATATTTGAGAATTTATTCTAAAAATATTCATCAAAATTTATCATATTTTTTAATATTTTCAATTTTAAATCTTAATGATAATTTTTTAATCCATAATTCTGCAGAATCAAAATTTAATTTTTAATGTATGAATCAAAAATTAATTTGGATTTTATAGGTTTGTTTGCTGTCTTGTAGATCTGAATCTAAATTGGCAGAAATTGTTTCAAAAGAATTTTTTGATTCTATTAAAAATTTTCAAAGCAGCCCCGAAATATTTTTTAATTATTTGAATATTCCAAGTGATAATTATCTGAGGCAAAAATTCGTGAGTTAAAATCTCAGGCAAAGGACGATTTCATTTTTTACCCTTTGTTTTTTAATAATCTAAGATATGAGATAATAGATAGAAAAAATATTTCTAAGGGCTTTGTATTTGAAGTTGCTATTAAAAATATTAACTTTCGAAACGGCATAGAAAAATTTTTGGCTAGATTAAATAAAATTAAAGAAAGATCTTTAAATATTAAAAGTTTAGAAAAAAAAAGAGTGTAAAGAAGTATTTAAAAGTTTAATAAATGAAGTTATTGCGCAGTTGAATGATTTTGATTACACCAAGATTGTTCATTTTTTTAAAGTAGTTAAGAGTTCTTCTGAAGGTTATAAAATAGAGCTTTTGAGAGATGTTTTAAATATACAGGTTAATAAGCTTATTAATGATCTTTTTTTGGGTTTATCGCCTGGGATTTCAAATAGTGTTTTATTTTAGAAAATAGTAATAAATTATAATCTAGTTTAAAATTTTAATTGAATTTAAAATTTATTTATCTTGATTATAATTTTTTATTGAGTTTTCTTTTATTGCAAATGCTTTTATTCTTTTTGCAAGTTGAATATTTACTTTTATTTTTTCTGAAATTTCGTTTTCACTTAAAGGTAATATATCCTTATAGGTTCCAATTGATTTTAATATTTTTTGGGCTGTTTTTTCTCCAATTCCGGGTATTTGTGTATACAATAGGGTTATTTTTTCTCTTCTTTTTTTGTTGAATCCGTTGGCCTTTCTGTGTGCTTCATTTCGTACATTTTGCAGTATCCTAAGAGCAGGATGTCCTTGGGGCAGATTTATTCCTTTTTTACTGGTTGTTAAAAATATTGTTTCTTGTTTTTTTGCCAACGAACAGACTTTAACTTTGTTTCCTATTTTTAAGTCCTTTAAGATAGAAAGAGCAGCATTTAATTGTCCTTTGCCTCCGTCAATTAAAATTAAATTTGGCAGTTCTAAGTTGTTATTAATTATTTCTGAGTATCTTCTTGAGATTACTTCTTTTATTGCCTTAAAGTCGTCAATTTCTCCTTTTAATAGTGAGTTTAGTTTGTAAAGTCTGTAGTTTTCTTTAAAGGGTATTCCCATTTTAAAAGTAACCATAGAAGCTACTGTTTCTTGACCTTTAAGATGAGCGATGTCAAATCCTTCAATTATTTTGGGAAGTTTGTCCATTTCTAGAAAAATTTTCAAACTCTCAAGTGCTTTGCTGTTTTTATTTTCATATTCTCGTAAAGATAATTCAGCATTAGATATGGCCATTTCCATTATTTTTAAAATTTCTTCTGTTTCTTTGTAAATAATTTCTGTTTTTGTATTTTTAATTTCATTTATTAGTTTTTCAACATTTTTAGTGTCGACATCTTTGATAAAAATATGAATTTTATCTGGTACAATCATGTTAATAGATGTGTAATATTGAATCAAAAATTGTAAAATCAGCTCATTTTCTTTACATATACTCTCATCAAAATTTGCATCTCTTTCAACCAATTTCCCATTTCTATATTTTAATACTATTATCGTATTTACATTTTCTCCCGGATGAACATGTACATAGTCTATGTTTAAATTGTTGGCTTTTGTAACTATTTGGATTTGATTGATTTCTATTAAAGAACGTTTAATTTCTTTTAATTTGATGGCGGTTTCAAAATCTTCTTTTTGTATGGCAAATTTTAATTTGATATCAATTTGATTTAATATTTCGGATATATTTCCATTTAGTATGGATTTTGCCTTATCTAGTTCTTTTTGATATTCTTTTTCAAGGTTTTTCTTATAGCATACTCCAAGGCACTGCCCCATATGGTAATATAGGCAAGGAGAGTTGGATTTTTTTTTACATTTTCTAATTTTAAATGTTTTGTTAATAAAATTTAGTACTTGATCTAATTTTTTTACATTAGTAAATGGTCCAAAATATTCGCTTTTGTCATTAATTATTTTTCTAGTTTTAAAAATCCTTGGATATTTTTCATGGGTTATCCGCACCATAGGATAACCTTTTCCATCTTTTAGTTTTACATTGTAATCAGGTTTGTGGGTTTTAATTAGATTGCACTCTAGAAGCAGTGCTTCGTATTCGCTATTTGTTGTAATAACTTCTATTGATTTTACATTTTTCATTAATATTTTGATTTTGTTGCTATTTTTTTCTGAAAAATAACTTTTTACCCTTGATCTTAGATTTTTTGCTTTTCCAATATAGAGTATTTTTTTATTTTCATTTAGCATTTTATAGCAACCGCTTGTGGTTGGTAATTTTATTATTTTTTCGAATAAACTTGTTAGGTTCTCTGCCATAGTGTCAGGTAGTTTTTAGATTTTAAAGATCATCTTATGATATAATTATTGTATCATAAGACAACTTGTTTTATGTTTTGAGGTATTTAAAAATGTGAATAATAACAAATAAAAGGTCAAAAATGAGATTAATTTTAATACTCTTGCTATCTTTTTTGTGCTTTTCTATTCTTTTATCTCAAGAATTAAAGTTAATACTTGATTCGAAAAAAAATTTTAAATTTATTCAAGATTCTAGCAATGTTACTTTTGAAAGGGATATGAGGGGGTTGCTCGGTATTTATTTGGATAGATATAAAGCTGTTTTAGATTTGAATAATATTGATTTGCGCTTAGAAATAGGGGGAGATAATAAATTAAAAGACACATCTTCAAATTATTTAGTTAGTGCAAAAAGTTTGAGAGTTTCAAATGAATTTCGTAATGTTTCTAATGGTTCTTTAATTTTTTATTCAAATCAAAATCCTGTTAAGTTTAAGCCACTGACAAAGAAAGCTTTCTTTTTTTCAGGCAATACTGTTTCTGATTTTACTATTAAGTTTTGGGTATATCGAACAACTTCTGTTACAGGAGAAGTTATTTTTAGTTGGGATGGTTATAAAAAGATTGATAATTCGTGGGTAGATCAGTCCATTAGATTGGAAAGTGATGAGGGAAATTTTGTTTGGGTTTTGAACAATGTATTTTTAAAAGACAATAAAAATCCTATCAAAATTAGAATGAAAAGCAATGATGATTTTATTCCGAAGAAATGGCATTTACATACTTTAAGATATAGACAAAAGGATGGCATGCTTGAATATTTGATAGATTCTAAACCTCAGGCAATAGAATATATAACAGACGATAAGAAAGAAGGATCAGGATATTTATTAAGTATCGGCAATTTTATTGATTTTACCTTAGGAACTTATTTTACTGGTGCAGTTGAGAATTTAGAAATACATAAAAGCTTTGAAGAGGTTAGTAATGCTTTTTTTTCAAAGAATATGGGATACATTATTACAGAGCCTATTAAGCTTTCTCAATATTATTCTCAAGTATTATCTTTTGATGTTGATTCCAATGTTCCTAAGGATACAGAGATTGTTTATTATTATAGATTAGATAATAAGGTATTTTATGATACAGATAGTCATGGGAATATTAAAAAAAATTTAACTGGGGCATGGATTCATTTTGATCCTAAAAAAGATTTTCCAGATTCAAAGATATCAAAATATATTCAAATAAAAGTTGAATTTTATCCTAGTGGAGATTCTGTAAGCAGTCCTTCTCTTTATAGTATGTCAATTACTTATGTTCCTGAAGCAGCTCCGTTTCCTCCTGTGATAACAAAAGTTATTCCGGGCTCTAGAGAGGTTTTTATTGAATGGATTCCTGTTATTAATAGTAGTGTTGAAGGGTATTACATTTATATTGGCGTTTCTTCTGGCAATTATCATGGAAAAACCAGTGGTGTTTTAACTTCTCCTATTGATGTTGGAAATCAAACTTCTTTTAAGATTACAGGACTTGAAGACGGAAGGCTTTACTATATTAGCATCGCTGCATACAATTTGGATAAAAGTGTTAATAAGACTTCTTTTTCAAAGGAAATTTCTGTAAGGCCTATGGAGATTTTTAAAAAATATGAATAACTTTAGTTTTGAGAAGGCTTTAAATTTTTATAAAAATGGTGATTTTAAAAGTTCTCTTGATAATTTAGATGTTTTTGATGAGAGTTTTGATTCTCTATCACTTAAAGCGCTTATTTATTTCAAGAAAAAAGATTATAAGGCTCTTTTATATGTTTTGAATACTTATCCTGTTGTTTTAAGTGAATATAATTTTTTAGTTAAGCTAATAGCTTATGGCAAAATTGAAAAAAATAAAGATGATCTAGGCCCTTTTGAGAATTATAATTTAGGTGTTTTTTATTTTAATTTAAAAGAATATGAACTTGCTTTAAGTTGCTTTTTAAAAGCTAAGGAGCAAAAGCCCAATTTTATACAAGCTTTAAACAATAGTGCTGTCTTATTTGAAATGTTGGGTAATAAGGACGAGGCTTTGAAATCATTTTTTCAGGCGAGAGATTTGGAGCAAAACAATTCTCTAGTTAAACTTAATATTTGGATTTTAAAAAACAGTGAATCCCTTCAAACAGCAAGCTTTTTAAAAGTAGATAAAATTTTTTTTGATGCCAATCTTGCTCTTGTTGTTAATTATTTGATGTATTATTTCTATTCTATTGGGGAAATAAGCAGGGCAATTAGACTTTCTGAGAAATTTTTAACAGATTCTCATTATTCTAAGTATATTTGGCACAATAGAGCAACTATTTTTCATAAAATAGGCAACATGACTCAAGCCACAGTATCTTATGTTAAAGCTATTTTAAATTTTCCAAATATTTATACAATCTACAATATGCATATTGCAACAGTTGAACTTTTGAAATTTTCTCCTAAAAAGTCTATTGAGAGAATGGTTGATGATTATTCTAATCTAGATTTGATATATTTGTATGCTACTTTATTTTTTCTTAGAAATCGTGAACTTGAGGATGCCTATTTTTATATGAAAAAACTTTGTGAGCTTAATCCAGAACCTTATTCAAAATTTTTAAAATTGCTTGAGTCTAGTGAGGATATGTTAATTGAAACTTTGCTTGAAGAATTTGCGGTATCTTTAAGAGTAAATTGGTATTTAGAGTATTTATTTTTTATTGACAATTCTTTAAATTTGAGAGATCCCATTTTTGTTTTTGATCACAATATAAGAGTAAATACATATATTTGGAGAATTAAAGATGAGTGCATCGAATTAAAATTTAGTAACAGTGAGGAAAAAATGGTTCAAGAAATCTTGAGTGAAGAATGTATTTTGCCTGAAATTGATATTTCTATTGGGGATTTTCAAAATTTAATAGAAGCTTATAAAGAGTTTAGAATAAATTACTAATATTCGTAGGTTGACAATAATAATATCTCTAAGATAATATGTATTAATATTGTAGGAGAGATGCCAGAGTGGCCGAATGGGGCTTCCTGCTAAGAAGTTGTCCTTTTAAAAGGGGACCATGGGTTCGAATCCCATTCTCTCCGTAATTATTTAAATCTTGACAGTGTTGTACTGTATTTATTAAAATTTGTTTTAGCTCTGGAGAGGTGGCAGAGTGGTTTAATGCTACGGTCTTGAAAACCGTTGTAGGTGTAAGCCTACCGTGAGTTCGAATCTCACCCTCTCCGTAATGTCATTTGATTTTAAGTAAGTATTAAGAGTGAGGGTTTTTATTTGGTTGATATTTATTTTCCGTGTTTTCATGTATGGGAAATTGAAACTCAATTTTATCGCAGCCATTGCAATCATTTGAGAATGGATCATAAAAAACTATAATCTGGTTATTTTTGAAGTAATATTTATATTTTGGAAAGATTGTTATGAATTTTTTTTCCAATTCTTTTGGTCTGTGTTTTTCTTTAAAATAAAAATCTTTAATTTTATTTTTTAGCTGCTCTTTCAATACGTTTATTAGAGAGTCTAGCTGATCTTTTGATATTATTTCTGAAATTTCTATTTTTTTGTTTCCTTTTAAGTTTAAAGAGTAATATTTTAAGAAAGTGTTTGATTCTTTTTTTCTAAAAGATTCTTTGTATAAAATAGATGTAATGCCAATATTTTCATTTTTGAATATTGCAAAGCTGGAAAAATAAAAATATTCATTTTTTGAGTTTTCGATTTTTGATATTTTATTTTCGATATTTTTTTTCCATCTTTTTATAAGATTTTCAAATTCAAAGTTTATATTTTCCATAAAGGGAATTTTTGCATCTATATGGAGAATATTATTGTTTTTTAGTATTTCATTTTCTTTGATATTTTTAGTTTTAATTGTAAATTCAGAATTAATTTCACTTGGGATTGGTTTAGAGCATGATAGAATAGATAATATTGAAAGAAAAATAATTATTTTAGTTTCCACAATTTCTCCATTTTTTGCTTAATGTTTTTATTGTAATAAATAGTAATTTTTATTACAATAAAAATTAATTATTTGTGTCCATAGCTCAGTTGGATAGAGCGTTAGATTGCGATTCTTAAGGTCGGAGGTTCAAGTCCTCTTGGACACGAAAAATTTATTGGCTTGGAGAGATGGCCGAGTGGCTTAAGGCGCACGCTTGGAAAGCGTGTATACAGTAAAATGTATCATGGGTTCGAATCCCATTCTCTCCGATTCCTGGGACCCGTACTATCAAGTATTGCTGAATCCCGTCAGGACTGGAAGGTAGCAGCGGTAAGTGATTTTTTTGATGAGTACGCAAGTCTTGGGTTTAATTTTGAGCCCAAATGCAATGATTTGCTTTATGTTAAGATATAGCTTTGTTTTTTTCAACTTTCAATTTTATTATATTTTTTAGAAAGTTTTTCTTTGTTAGATATTTTTTATGTTTCATAAAATTCTTTTAAAGTAATAGTTCTAGGATTTAGGTATGTTGTATATTATATATTTACTAATATTTTACGTATTAAAGCATGGGGAGGTAAAAAGTTAATGGCGTCTTCAAGAGGTACTGCTCTTAAGAAACGTCCCAGAGATTTTGGCTCTCTTGAAGGGCAAGACTTTGTTGTTGAAACCCTAAAGCATTCTATAGAGAAAAATAAAATAGCCAATGCTTATATATTTTCAGGGCCAAGAGGTGTTGGCAAAACTTCATCAGCCAGAGCTTTTGCCAGATGCCTAAATTGCAGGAATGGTCCAACAGTTATGCCATGTGGGGAGTGCAGCAATTGTAAATCTATTGAGAATGACAGCAGTCTTGATGTTGTTGAAATTGATGGTGCTTCAAACACTTCGGTCCAAGATATTAGACAAATTAAAGAAGAGATAATGTTTCCTCCTGCAATTTCTAAATATAGAATATATATTATTGATGAAGTTCATATGCTTTCCAATTCTGCTTTTAATGCTCTTTTAAAGACAATTGAAGAGCCTCCAAATTATATTGTTTTTATTTTTGCCACTACAGAGTCACACAAGCTTCCGGAGACAATAAAAAGCAGATGTCAACATTTTAGTTTTAAACTTTTATCTTTAGAAAAGATTTATAATATGCTTAAAAAGGTTTGTTTAGAAGATCATATTAAATATGAAGATGAAGCTTTGAAATGGATTGCATATAAAAGTAGTGGTAGCGTAAGAGATGCTTATACTCTTTTTGACCAGATAGTTTCTTTTACTGATTCTAACATTAAATTAGATCAAATAATATCTAAGATGGGCTTAACTAATGATGAATTTTTGGAAAAGTTGTCAGCTAGCATTCTTAGCGAAGATGTAAAAGAGTTAATTTGTGTTCTTGATTCTATTTTTTCATCTGGAGTGTCTTATGAGCAATTTCTTTTAGATTCAATCGAATTTTTTAGAGAGGCATTATTTTTAAAGATAGGTATTAAAAATTTTGAGTTTATTGGAATTAAAACTGAGGATTTGAAAAAGAAATTAATTGAGTTTGATTTGAACTATCTTGAGAGAATTATTGCTGTTTTGCTTGAGACCTACAGGGATTTGCAATTTTCGGTTAATCCAAGATATGAGCTTGAGATTAATTTTATTAAAATTTTAAGACTTAAAAATTATATTCCAAATCATGTTTTAATAAAGCAAATTCAAAATCTTGAAGACAATTTTTTGGAAAATATTGCTGTAGATTCAAACAATTTTGATGTTTTATCAAATAATAATAGCAAAGATGATTTAGCTTTTATTTCAGCAAAAGCTAGTTTAAAATATGAATTTCCCGAAAAAATTACATCTTTAGAAAAAGAGAAAACTCATTGTGATGAAAATTTTTCAACAAAAATTTATAGAAATACTTTAGAGACCAATAGTATTGACGAGATTGATGAGATTTTTATTGAAGATGATGATTTGAGCAATTCAAATGATTTTATTGATATAAGAGATAAGTTTATTTATATTGTTTCAAGATATGTTCAAACTTTAGTCCATTCAGGAGAAGTTGTTATTGATGACAATGTTCTTTATTATAAGGTGTTTAGTAAGTTTGAGTATAATGAGCTTCAAAATTATAAAGGTGAGATAAGATCTGAATTTTATAGAGAATTTCCCAATTTAAGCATTGTGTTTCAGAAAAATTTTCAAAACTCTGAGAAGGATTTTGAAAAATTAGAAACTGTAAAAAATATTTTTGGAGCAAGTGAGGTTCTGGAGGGATAAAAATATGGCAGTAAATCCGTTAGATTTTTTGAAAAATATGTCTAGTGTTAAGAATAATATTGACAATATTAAAAAGGAAATTTCCAAAATTACAGTTTGTGGTAAAGCAGGTAGCAATATTGTTACTATTGAGATGGATGGCGAATTTAATGTTAAAAAAATTTCAATTAATAAGGAATTTTTTGATGATTTAGATAATGATGCTTTTGAACAAATGGTCAAAGCTGCTTTAAATGATGCTGTTTCTAAGGTTAAAGAAGAGATAAAATTAAAAACGATGGGAGTTTTTCCTTTTGGAATGTAGTTTTTAATTTTGTAAAAGTTATATTTTTAATTTTTAATGTAATGTTAAGTGTTTTATAACTTATAGCATTCCATATAAATGGAATTAATCAGGTATAATTTTTGCATTGAGTAAGTATCTTTATTTATTTAATTATTTTTAAATACATGTCCTAAATTTTAGGAGGATTTATGTCAATGTTATTGCAAAAAACTTTATGTATTATTAAGCCAGATGGAGTTAGAAGGGGTTTAATTGGTGATGTAATTTCTAGATTTGAAAGAGTAGGTTTAAAGATAGTGGCTGCTAAAATGCTTATTGTAGATGAGAGTTTAGCAAAAAAACATTATTTATATGATGATATTGTTTTTAGACATAGTGAGGCGGTTTGGAATTCTTTAATTAAATTTATTTCAAATTCTCCCGTTTTTGCATTTGTTGTTGAAGGGGTTGAAAGTATTGAGGTTGTTAGAAAGCTTTGTGGTGCTACTGAGCCAAAATTAGCCATTCCTGGAACAATACGGGGGGATTTTTCTTATCATAGTTTTAAGTATTCGAATGAAAAAGGTTTTTCAATTTATAATGTGATTCATGCATCTGCAAATGAGGTAGATGCTGTTCGCGAAATACCAATTTGGTTTAAAGATAATGAAATTTTAAACTATAAAAGAGATGATGAATGTGAACATTATTATTGTTAATTTTTATAAGTCTATTTATTTAAAGGAATAAGTTGTAAATTACCTTTATATTAATCTTAAATAAAAGTAATTTTTTTGTATTTTAGTAGAATCCTTATACAGGATATTGTTCTTAAGAGTGGTGTTTTTATCTTAGGTTTATGTTTTACATTGTAATTGATTTATGTAAATAAATTTTTCTTGATAAAGTTTTTAATGTTGTATTGTTATGTTTAGTGGATTGTCAATTAAAATAGAAAAAATTTTTAGTCTTGTGAAAAATGTTTATGAAAATTCTTAAACTTTATTTGATATTTTTGTTTTTTGCTTGTACTTTCGATTATGATGAATATTCTAGCAGGTCTGCTGCGGCCAAAAAGTTTCCTTCAATACAAATATTAGGAATCAAGTATTATGATGTTGTATACAATAAGGAGCAAACTGTTTTAAATTCTTTAAGTTTTAGTTATTTTAATGACTATAAAATTTATAAGGCAGAAAATGGAAGGTTTTTATATCATTCACTAGATAATGAAATTTCGGGGAAGTTTAATAATTTGGAAGGTTCTTATATTACAAAGGATTTGGATATGAGAGACTCTGTAGAATTTAAAATAGAAGATAAAAATAATTATTATTTGCTTAATTCAAATAGGCTTTTATGGAAGAATAAAGACAAGAAGTTGCAATCCCCTCCAAATGAGCTAGTATTAATTAGATTTAATGATAGTAAAATAAAAGGAAAAGGATTTTCTTATTTTTTAAAGACCAATGTTTTTTATTTTGATTCTGGGGTTGAAGGAATCATGAATTGAGGGATTTAATTTTAATATGGATTTTTACTATTTTTATTAACAATGTTCAAGCAGCACAACTAGAATCCAGTCTTAAGTCTGAAAAGCTTAAGGAAAGTGATGAGAAAAGTACTAACTTTACCTTTAAGTCAGATTTTGCACAAGGAGTAGTATCTTCTTTTTATAAAAAAATTGTTTTAAAAGGGAATTCAGAGGTTATTTCCTCAGATTTTAATCTTAGAGCAGACGAAATTGAAATTTATGGAGAAAATGGTTCTTATCTTGAAGCTAGAGGCAATGTTTTTTACAAGGATTATAAGAATAAGATGAATGTTAAAGCTCAGTTTTTGTTTTTTAATAGAAAGTTGGATAATTTCTATCTTCAAAAAGGGGTTGAGCTTGAAGACTTAGAAAATAATATGCTTATTAAAGCAGAAAGAGTTGAAGGCAGCAATAAAGCTAATGTTTATATTATGCAATATTCTGTTAAAATATATAAGGATGATACTTTTGCAAGAGCTGAAAATGGGACTTATAATAAAGAAGAAAAAGAAATGATTCTTGAGGGGGTTCCAGTAATTTACCAAAAAGACAACTATTATTCTGCTTCAAGAATAATTTTCAATACAAAAACTAATAGGTATAAACTTGAGGGAAGTGTTGAGGGAGAATTTACTCAAGTTGAAAATGATGTTTCTGAAGAAAAAAAATAAAATAAAAGAGATTAAGGGAAGTCTTAACCTTAATTCATTCAATAATGTTGTCTTAAAAGCAGACAACATTATTAAAAAGTATGGTGAAAAGTTTGCTGTTAATGGTATTACGATTAACATTCATAAAGGTGAGGTTGTGGGGCTTCTTGGTCCAAATGGAGCTGGCAAAACAACAACATTTTATACTATTGTAGGCTTTATTAAGCCCAATGCAGGTAAAGTTTTAATAAATGATTATAACATTTCATCTCTTAATATGTATGAGCGCGCACGAATAGGAATTGTATATCTTCCCCAGGATGCTTCAATTTTTAGGGAACTTACTGTTGAGGAGAATATCATGGTAGCTTTAGAGAGAAGAGAAGATTTATCTAATGCTGAGCGCAAGATAGAACTTGTGAATTTACTTAAAGAATTTGAGATAAAAAGAATACAAAGCCAAAAAGCGTATACTCTTTCTGGTGGAGAAAGAAGGCGAGCAGAGATAGCAAGAGCGTTGGCTGTAAATCCCTATTTTTTACTCTTAGATGAACCTTTTGCCGGTATTGATCCTATTGCGATTGGAGATATAAAGAATATAATAAAAATTTTAAAAGGGAGAAACATAGGGGTTCTTATTACTGATCATAATGTAAGAGATGCTTTTGATATAATCGATAGAGCTTATATTGTTTATCAGGGGCAAGTGCTTGATGAGGGTGATGTTGACTATATAATAAGCAGCGAGAAAGCCAAAAAGCTTTATTTGGGAGAAGAATTTAGATTATGAAAACAATAGAACATGAGTTTTATTATGAATTTAGGATAGCTGATGATGTTAAAATGATTTATACTAAAAAACCTTTTGATCTAAATTTAAAAGAACTTAGCAATGATAGTTTTAGCTTTGTTCCTAAGTCTAAGAAAATAAAATATTTAAAACAATTACATACAGATATTATTTATAAAGTTGAAGATGATTTTCTTAATTTTCAAGAAGGAGATGGTCTTATATCTAGATCTTTAAATGTAGCTCTTGTTGCTTACTTTGCAGATTGTCTTCCTATATACTTTTATGATTCAGTGAAAAAAATTATAGGGCTTATTCACAGTGGATACAAAGGAAGCTTTAATTTGATTATTTTAAAAATGTTATTTATGTTTGAAAAAATGGGATCAACTTTTGAGGATTTGAAAATTGTTTTTGGGCCTTATAACAGATCTTGTTGTTATGAAGTTTCTGAAATTTTTTTAAAAGAAGTAAGTAGTAAATTTGGCAAAGGTTTATTAAATACTTCTTTTATCACAAAAGATGGTAAAATATATTTTGATAATGCTAGTTTTAATTTAAATTTACTTTCTAGTTTTAATTTAAATATTTATAATTCAAAGCTTTGTACATATTGTTTGGAAAATCTTTATTCTTATAGAAGATTAAGAGAAAGCCAAAGTTATGCCTTAATTTGGAGAATTTGATTTGAACGTAAGGGATTTATCTTTTAAGCTTAATTCAATTTTTGATATAAATAAGTATGAGCATATTGATAAAAATTTAAACGGGCTTCAAGTGGGAAATTTTAATGCCAAGGTTAACAAGGTTGCCTTTGCTGTTGACGCTAGTTTTTCAACTTTAAAAGAAGCAAAAGGAAACGATTTTTTAATTACTCATCATGGTATTTTTTGGTCAAAAAAAGAACGTATTGTTTCTAATATGTACGATAAAATGAAATTTTTGATTGAAAATAATTTGGCCCTTTATTCGGTGCACTTACCTATGGATTCTCATTCTGTTTATTCGCACAGCAAATCATTCTCAGAATTTTTAGGTTTAAAAAATCCTTTTGCTTTTGCAAATTATGGGGGGTTTAATTTAGGAATTATTGCTGATTCTGTTTTTAACTTTTCTGAAATTTTAGAAAAAATCAAAAAGAAAAATAAACATATTCTTTTTTCTAAAAAGTTCAAAGAATCGGTGAATAGGGTTGCAATTGTGAGTGGTTCTGGATACTCTTTTTTTGAAGAAGCTTTATGTCATGATGTAGACTTGTTTATAACCGGTGATACTTCTCATCAAATATATCCTTTGGCAGAAGAATTCGGTGTGAATTTGATTTTTGCAGGTCATTATTTTACTGAAACTTTCGGTTTAATTAAATTAATGGAAGATTTCAAAATTCAAGAAGATTTAGAGGTTGAATTTATTTATAGAAATACTAATTTATAAGGATTTTTGTATGGGTGCTAAAAGTAAGCAATATTTCAATATTTTTATTTTTATTATTAGTTTAATTTTTTTTGATCAACTTTCTAAGTATTTGGTTGCAAAATATGTCAAATTGGGTTCAATATATTTTTCCCTTTTTGATGATTTTTTTAGGGTAACACATGTAAGAAACACAGGTATTTTATTTTCTCTGGGCTCTAATATTCATTATAGTTTGAAAAAAATTTTTTTTCTTGCAATGCCTATTTTTATTTTAATATTTGTTTTTTATCTTTCTTTGAAAGAAAGAAATTATGTTGCCAGAATTTCACTTTTATTAATTTTTTCAGGAGGAGTGGGAAATGTTATTGACAGATTGTTTAGACCTTCTGGGGTTGTAGATTTTTTAGATTTCAAATTTTATGGAATTTTTGGACTTGATAGATGGCCTACTTTTAATTTTGCAGATAGCTATGTTGTTATAGGTATGATTTTATTTATGGTTTATGATTTTTTTATAAAAAAGAAAAGCGCTTAATAAATGAAGATTTTAGGTTTTATTTTATGCATGCTAATGAACTTATTTATAATGTTTTTAGTTTTTTTTTTAGAGTTTTTTTTAGTTGTTAAATTTAACATTATTGCAAAGCCCTATTTGCAATTCATATTGATTTTTATGATGATTGTTTTTGCTATTTTGGTGGGGTATTTTGTGTCAATTTTTATTGTAAAAAGGTTGCTTATGAAGCTGTTTGAACTAGATTGATAAAAAGAGAGGTTTTGTGTCTTTAAGGGTTTTAATTGCTGGTGAGGTTGTTGGTAAAGCTGGTATTATTGTTATAAAATCTTTTTTATCATCCTTTAAGGTTGAAAAAAAGATTGATTTTGTAATATCTGGGAATAATTTTACTACAGGTTTAAGGGGTCTTGGCAAGAAGCATGCCTTTTTATTAAAAAAGTATGGAATTGATGTTTTAACTTTAGGTGAAAATGCTTTTGCAAGGCCTGATTTGTCTGACGATCTTGATAAGTATAATTTTATTTTAAAACCTTTAAATTGTCCTGCGAAATTAAAAGGATATTCTTATTTTATTTATAATATTAGTGGCAAAAAATTGGCTGTGATTAGGATTGTAGGTCAAACAGGAATAACTAAATATAAATTTAATCATCCTTTTTATAGTTTTGATTTTTTTTATCAAAGAATTAAAATGCAAACAAATAATATTATTGTTCTTTTTGATTCAAACACTACAGCCGAAGTTAATGCTTTATTTTTTTATCTAAAATCAAAAGTTAGCGCTTGTCTTGGAACCGGGAAAAGGATTTTAACAGCTGATTTGAGAATTTTAGATAATACTGCTATTATAACTGATTTGGGTAGAGTTGGGAGCTTAGATAGTGTTATTGGATATTCTCCTGATTTGGAGGTGGATAAATTTTTGAAAGGATTTTTAAATCAGAAATTTAATGAATCTTGGGAAGGCCTTGGTTTTAACGGTGTTTTGATTGATATCGATGAGAATGGTCATTCTTTTTCTGTAGAGGCTGTTAGAGAATATATAGATTGCAAATCAAGTTTAAAAGATATGGATATTATTTGATATTCATATCTTCAGATATTCTTTAAATTTTAATAATCTTATCTTTGTCATTTAATTTTATTAAGTTTTTATATATAGGAGGATGAACTTTGCATAGTTATATTGTAGAAGGTGGCTATAGGATAGGAGGTCAAATTACAGCTAGTGGGAATAAGAACGCGGCCTTACCTTGTATTTTAGCTGCTTTGCTTACCGATGAAGAGGTTATTTTAGAAAATATTCCTAATATTAATGATGTAAAAGTTGTTTTAGATATTTTAAGTGATATAGGAGCAGATATTGTAAGAGAGGGAAATACTTTAAAAATAAAAGTTTTAAATATTGTAAAAACAGAAATAGATTCTTCTCTTACAGACTTAATTAGGGCTTCCATACTTTTATTAGGCCCTTTTGTTTCTAGATTTGGGAAAATAGATATGGCGCTTCCAGGGGGAGATGTTATTGGAAAAAGGCGACTTGATACTCATTTTTACGGGCTTTGCAAGCTGGGGGCCAAGTTAATTACAAAAGATAATAGAATTGTTTTAAAGGCTAACAAGCTTGTTGGAGCTGAAATGTTTTTAGATGAAGCTTCTGTTACAGCTACAGAAAATATCATTATGGGGGCAGTTCTTGCTGAGGGAAATACCGTTATTATGAACGCTGCTTGTGAACCACATGTTCAAGATTTATGTAATATGTTAAATTCAATGGGCGCTAATATTTTAGGAATTGGTTCGAATGTTTTAGAAATAAAGGGCGTAAAAAAATTAAGTGGGACCGTATTTAGAATAGGAGCCGATTTCATGCAAGTTGGTTCTTTAATTAGTCTTGCTGCATTAACAGGGGGTGAGCTGGAAATTAAAAAGGCAGATCCTCAGCATTTCAGATTAATTAGGCATGTGTATTCAAGACTTGGCGTTAATTTTGAATATGACAGGGAAAATGTATATGTAAGAGATAAACAAGAATTAAGGGTTAAGTTAGATTTTGGTGGGCACATTCCAAAAATTGATGATGGTCCATGGCCAGCCTTTCCAACAGACCTTATGAGTATTATTATCGTCACCGCAACCCAAGTAGAAGGTACAGTTTTAGTTTTTGAGAAGATGTTTGAATCTAGAATGTTTTTTGTAGATAAATTAATAAAAATGGGTGCTCGCATTGTGCTTTGTGATCCTCACCGTGTAGTAGTTACGGGTAAATCCATTCTTAAAGGCAATATTTTGTCTTCTCCGGATGTACGAGCGGGGATGTCTCTTCTTATTGCGGCTTTTGTTGCTGAAGGTCGCAGCGAGATTCAAAATGTTTATCAAATTGAAAGAGGATACGAAGATGTAGTTGACAAATTAATTAATTTGGGTGCAAAAATCAAGAAAGTTAAAAGTCAATAACTTGGTGTTGGGCTTTATTATATGTGTAATTTATGTAAAATGTTTTTAATATAAGATAAAGATAAGGTATCAAGAGGTTGAATTATGAATGAAAATATATTACATCAATTTTTATTTAATATTATTATTATTCAATAGTTTAAAGATCTTAGTATAAAAAATAATATTCAAAGATTGATAAAAATTTGCATAGAAGTATTTTTGATTTTGAATTTTTATTTTTATAATATTAATTGTTCTTTTAAATAGAGATATTTATTTTTCTGCTTTAATTCGTAAGAATGGTTTTAATTTTATTAATTACCGTTTATTTATGATTAATTTCAGATTTATTAAATTTTTGTTATTTATTATATCTGGTTTTAATTTTTCTGTTTTTGGTTATGATTTTTTGGCAGGTTAATAGTTTTTATTTATATTTTGTGCATTTAATGCATAACATGTTGATCGTTAATTGTTTTAGCATTGTATATTAATTTTTAATTTTTGAAATTAAATAGTTAAATACTTTTTTGTTACTGATGGATAAATTTGATTTTAGATTTTTTACAAAAAATATTTAGATGGGGATAAAATTTTATGTCTACGGATAAGAGCAAGACTAGGGAATTAATATTAAATGGTAATTTATATAAGGTTCTTTTTTTAATAAGTTTTCCTATTGTTATAACCAATATTATTCAAGCTTTTTATGATCTTACCGATATGTTTTATGTTGGCAAGCTTGGAGCCATGCCTTTGTCAGCGCTTTCACTTGCTGGTCCTGTAAATTTTTTTATTATGGCTATTGCTATGGGAATGGCTACAGGAAGCATTTCTTTGATGTCAAAATGCATAGGAGAGGGAAATTTTTCTCGTTTTTCGAGGTATGCAGGGCAACTTATTGTTTTAAACTTTGTTTTATCCCTATTTGTTACTATTTGTGCTTTTTTTTTTATTGATCATCTTTTAAATTTGCTGGGTGTAAAAGGGGAGCTTAAAGAACTTTCAAGAGTTTATTTTTATGTGACAATTTTTGGAATACCTATTATGTTTTTAAGTATTTCAATTACATATATTTTAAATTCTCAAGGAGAAACTATCCTGTCAATGACAATAGTTTTGTTTGCCAATATTGTTAATTTTATTCTTGATCCAATTTTAATATTTAGTTTTAATATGGGTATTGCTGGAGCTGCTTGGGCCACTTTATTTTCAAAATTGTTAACCGTTGCTTTTTATTTATTTGTAACTTACAGGCTAAATTATGGATTAAAAATTCATCTTAAGGATCTAGTGATAGATATAAAATCTATTAAAGAAATTGTTAACCTGGGATTGCCTTCAACCTTTGGGCAAATAATGGTTTCGGTGTCTTTTTTTATTTTCAATTATATAGTTATTGAGATTAGTCCTAAATTTTTGGCAGCGTATGGACTTACAAACACCATTATTTCTTTTTTATTTCTTCCTGCCATGGGAATTGGTACCGGAATTATTTCAATTGTTGGTCAAAATCTGGGTGCTAAGAAAATCAATAGGGTGGGAGAAGTTTTGAAAAAGGGGTTTTTTATTTCTTTAGCAATTTTATTGATAATAAATTCGATTGTTATTTTTAATAAACTGTTTATACTAAGGTTGTTTACAAATGATTTAGAAGTTTTAAATTATGCTAATAATTATTTATTATTAACAACTATTGGTACTTTTGGATATGGACTGCAGCAAGTATTTTTTGGAGGACTTGTTGGGTCTGGTAGGACAAAAATTGCAATGATTGTTGTTTTTATTAGGTTGTGGCTTATTCGTCTACCGGTAGTTTTTATTTTTCAATATTTTGGTATAATTGAAAATTCTTTAGGTTATGCTTTTATAATTTCAAATTATTTGGCAATTATAATTTTGGTTGCTTTTACTTGCACTCGTTATTGGGCTAAGCCCGTTTTAATTAAAAAATACAAATAGTAATTAGGATTTATTTTGTATTTGCATTTTGTCAAAAAAATAGCTGATTTATTTTTAATAAATTCAATGTTTTTAGTCTTAAAAATAGATTTTAGATTTTTTTTAATTTATTTTAAAGTGTAATTGTTTGTTTGCAATAAAGCTTAGTTAAGTGAAATTAATTTTAATAATTTTAGTTTTAAATTGTTTCTCTTTATTATTTTTTTTCAAAAATATATAATGTGTTTTTTCTTTTAGTGTTGATTTTAATTTTTAAATGAAAAGTTTTTGTTTCAAGCCTATTAAGTTTTTCTTTTATTAATTCGCTTGTTTTGCTGCCTTCTTTAAAAATTGCCAATGAATTTGCATTTATATCTTCTGTACTGTTGTTTTTAAGAGTAATTATTAGATTATTTTTGCTGTCGGATTTGTAGTTTACTATTTCTATTTTTTTGTTGGTGTTTATAGTACTAATAAGATAGGTAATTTCTTTTGATTTTATTGTGCTTGTTTTCATGCAAGACATAAAAGCAATTGAAATGCCAGGAATTACGAGTATTGATAGTAATTTAAGCTTAAATTTTTGAGCTTTCATTATTTTTATTATATTTTTTATTGGGGGAGTGTTAACCTTTTTGATAAAGTAAAGGTGTTTAATCAATTTTAAATAGTAACTAGATTTCAAAAAGTTTTACTATTGTTTTGAATTGCGTTTTTTTAATGCATTAGTTGAGCATTGTTTATTTTAGGTGGTTGTTTTTTAAGGTTTATTTTTTAGTATTTTATGTTTTTAAAATTAATGTTAATTTTTGATGCTATTATATGTGTAATGAATTGAGTTTTAAAGTTTAAGTGTATTGACTATATTTTATAAAATATGTAGAATTTTAAAGCTATTAAAATTTTTTAGAAAAACACGTAATGCGGGTCAATTTCTAAAAAATTGATTTTGTTATTTTTTTGATTGTTTGTAGCTATTTTCTTATTTTAATAAGTATAAATTTGTTAAAAATTTTTTAAAGAAATTAGATGTAAGTAGCTATTTAGAATGTGAAATTTAGGAGGTTAGTCATGGCAAAAGAAGTTTTTCAAAGAACAAAGCCGCACATGAATGTTGGAACAATAGGTCATGTTGATCATGGTAAGACAACATTAACAGCGGCTATTAGTATTTATTGTTCAAAATTAAATAAAGATGCAAAAGCATTAAAATATGAAGATATTGATAATGCACCTGAGGAGAAAGCAAGAGGAATAACAATTAATGCTAGGCATATTGAGTATGAAACAGCTAATAGACATTATGCTCACGTGGATTGTCCAGGCCATGCTGATTATATAAAAAATATGATTACAGGAGCAGCGCAAATGGATGCAGCGATACTTTTAGTTGCTGCTGATAGTGGTGCTGAGCCCCAAACAAAAGAACATTTGCTTCTTGCTCAAAGAATGGGAATAAAGAAAATAATAGTTTTTTTAAATAAGTTAGATTTAGCGGATCCTGAACTTGTTGAGCTTGTTGAAGTTGAAGTTTTAGAACTTGTTGAAAAATATGGCTTTTCAGCTGATACTCCAATAATCAAAGGTTCAGCTTTTGGGGCTATGTCAAATCCAGAAGATCCTGAATCTACAAAATGCGTTAAAGAACTTCTTGAATCTATGGATAATTATTTTGATCTTCCAGAAAGAGATATTGATAAACCATTTTTGCTTGCTGTTGAAGATGTATTTTCTATTTCAGGAAGAGGTACTGTTGCTACTGGGCGTATTGAAAGAGGTATTATTAAAGTTGGTCAAGAAGTTGAAATAGTTGGTATTAAAGAAACCAGAAAAACTACTGTTACTGGTGTTGAAATGTTCCAGAAAATTCTTGAGCAAGGTCAAGCAGGGGATAATGTTGGGCTTCTTTTAAGAGGAGTCGAGAAAAAAGACGTTGAGAGGGGACAAGTTTTGTCAGCTCCAGGTACAATTACTCCACACAAGAAATTTAAAGCTTCAATTTATTGTTTGACTAAAGAAGAAGGCGGTAGGCATAAGCCATTTTTCCCAGGGTATAGACCACAGTTCTTTTTTAGAACAACCGATGTTACTGGGGTTGTTGCTTTAGAAGGCAAAGAAATGGTTATGCCTGGTGATAATGTTGATATTATTGTTGAGCTGATCTCTTCAATAGCTATGGATAAAAATGTGGAATTTGCTGTTCGAGAAGGTGGAAGAACTGTTGCGTCAGGAAGAATTCTTGAGATATTGGAATAGTTAAGACTTTAAGGATATATTAAATACTCTCTAAAGTTTAGGAGAATAAATTGATTGCTAAAGATAAGATACGTGTAAGATTATTTAGTTTTGATGTTAAAATATTAGACCAGAGTGCCGAATCTATTGTTAAAGCTGTTCAAAAGGCCAAGGCTCAGATTAAAGGCCCAATCCCTTTGCCGACAAAAATAAAAAAATATACTGTTTTACGTTCTCCTCATGTCAATAAAAAATCAAGAGAGCAATTTGAGATGAGAACTCATAAAAGGCTTATTGATATCTTAGAGCCCACTTCTGCTTTAATGGATTCTTTAATGAAGTTAGAGCTTCCAGCAGGTGTTGAGGTAGATATTAAGCAGTAAATGATATTTTAAGTTATGAATTTGAGGTGTTTTAATGTTGGGATTGATTGGAAAAAAAGTTGGCATGACTCAGATATTTCAGAAAAATGGCATTGTGGTTCCTGTTACTGTTATAGAGTTTCAGCCCAATTATATTATAGGGAAGAAAACAGTCGATAGAGATGGTTATAGCGCTCTTATAGCAGGTTCTGTTGATCTTAAGAGTTCTAAAGTTTCAAAGCCTATAAAAGGTCAATATAAAAGTTTAAAAGATATTGAACCTAAAAGATACGTAATAGAGCTTAAAGGGCTTGACGGGTATGAAGCTGGTGATGAGATTAAGGTTGATGTTTTTAAGTCAGTTAAGTATGTAGATGTTACAGGGGTTACCAAAGGCAAGGGTTTTCAAGGGGCTATGAAAAGGCATAATTTTAGTGGTGGGCCATCTTCTCATGGATCAAAATTTCATAGACATCTTGGTGGAACAGGGCAAGCTACTACTCCTGCAAGAACATTTAAAGGGACTAAAATGGCTGGTAGAATGGGTGGAAATCAACAAACTATTCAAAATCTTGAAGTTGTTTTAATCGATGAAGAAAAAAGAGCCCTTTTAGTAAAAGGGGCTGTGCCTGGTGCTAAGGGTTCTTTTGTTGTTGTTAAGAAATCTAAAAAGTAGGTATTTAGTATGGAAAGAAAAGTTTTTTCTAAAGATGGGAAAGAGATTAGAACTATAAATTTGGATGATAGAGTTTTTAATGTAGAAATTAGTCATGGGTCTATTTATAATGCTATAAAAAATGAGTTGTCTAATCTTAGGGTTGGAACGTCTTCAACTAAAACCAGATCAGAGGTTAGTGGTAGTTCTAAAAAACCTTGGAAGCAAAAAGGAACCGGTAGAGCTAGGGTTGGTACAAAGCGAAATCCAATTTGGATTGGCGGAGGTATAGCATTAGGGCCAAAACCTAGGGATTATAACTATAGATTGCCTAAAAAGGTAAAAAAGCTTGCATTTAAGTCTGTATTAAGTTTGCGTGCTGCTGATGAAAATAGTTTTAAAGTTATTGAGAATTTTAATATTGAATCTGGAAAAACAAAAGATCTTGCTTTAATAATAAAAAATTTTGCAAGTTTTAATGGTAAGGTGGTTATTCTTTTGGGCAATGATGATCAAATGATAAAAAGGGCTGGTAAAAATATAAGAGATTTAAAGATTTTGTCTTTTAATAAACTTAGGGTTGTTGATTTATTTTATGCTAAGAATTTAATAGCCCTAGAATCTGCTGTTAATAAGCTCAATGAGTTTTACATTAAATAAAAGGATGTTGAGGATAAGTATGAAGGCTTATGATATAATAGTTTCACCTATGCTTACTGAAAAAACTAATACTCAAAGGGAAAGTATTAATGTTTATGTTTTTAAAGTTAATAAGAGAGCAAATAAAAAAGAGGTTAGTGCAGCAATAAAAGAACTTTTCAATGTTACTCCTGTATCGTGTAATTTGCTCAATATTAAAAGTAAATCCAAGGTTGTGGTGTCTCGAAAAGGATATCCTATAGGTAAGGGAAAGACTTCTTCATGGAAGAAGGCGTATATTTATCTCAAAAAGGAAGATAAAATAGATATTTTTTAGTGGTTTTGGAGAAAAATAAATATGGGTATTAAGACTTATAAACCAAAAACTTCTTCTTTGCGTTATAAGACAACTTTATCTTTTGATGATTTGAGTAAAGGTAATGATCCTTTGAAATCTTTAACAAAAGGTAAGAAATTTAAATCGGGCAGAGATTCTTCTGGTAAGATTAGTATTAGAAGGAGAGGTGGTGGGCATAAGAGAAAGTATAGGTTGATTGATTTTAATCGAAGAGATAAATTTAGCATTCCTGCTCGAGTTGCTTCTATTGAATATGATCCTAATAGAAGTGCTAATATAGCTCTGCTTGTGTATAAAGATGGAGAAAAAAGGTATATTATTTCTCCTAAGGGCATTAAGGTTGGAGATGTTTTGGAAAGTGGTCCAAATGCCCCAATTAAAATTGGCAATGCTTTACCTCTTGAAAATATTCCTATTGGAAGAACCGTTCACAATATTGAGCTTAATATGGGAAAGGGTGGACAACTTATAAGAAGTGCTGGTGGATATGCTATGATACTTGCTTCTGACGGGAATTATGTCACTGTAAAATTATCATCTGGTGAGGTGAGATTGATTTTTAAAAAATGTATTGCAACAATTGGTGAAATTGGAAATGAAGATTATGCCAATATTTCTATAGGGAAAGCTGGTAAAAGCAGATGGCTTGGTAGAAGACCTAAGGTTAGAGGTGTTGCTATGAATCCTGTTGACCATCCACATGGTGGTGGTGAAGGAAAAACTTCTGGAGGTCGTCATCCTGTGTCTCCTTGGGGACAGCCTACTAAAGGCTATAAGACTCGTAAGAAAAAGAGATATTCAGATAAATTTATTATTAAAAGAAGAAATAAATAGGAGAGTATAGTGGCAAGATCTATTAAAAAGGGACCTTTTATAGAAAAGAGTCTTTATCAAAAAGTTTTATCATCTTTTGGAAGTGAGAAGAGAGTTGTTATTAAAACCTACTCTAGATCTTCAACAATAATTCCTGAAATGGTAAGTCTTACTATATCTGTTTACAATGGCAAAACTTTTATACCTGTTTATATTACTGAGGATCTTGTGGGGCATAAGCTTGGTGAATTTTCACCTACAAGGATTTTTAGAGGGCATGCTAAGTCAGATAAAAAGGGAAGGAAGTAAGTATTTATGTTGGTAAATAGAAGGTATACGGCAAAGGGCAAAAATTTACCCTCTTCTCCAAAAAAAGTTAGGCCAATAGCTGACAATATACGGGGGGAGTCTTATATTAAGGCTATTGCGGTGCTTTGCTCCATGCCTAATAAAGGAGCTAAGCTTTTAGAAAAAGTTGTTAAATCAGCAGCATCAAATGCGATGTATCACAATAAAAATCTTTCCGAAGATATGATATTTGTTAAAACAGTTATGGTTGATGATGGACGTCGTCGTAAAAAGATTTGGCCTAGAGCTAGGGGTAGGGCTGATAGGCTTGTTAATAGAAATTGTCATATTTTTGTTGAAGTTGATGAAAAAAAAGATATTAAAGGATAAAGCATGGGCCAAAAAGTACATCCATATAGCTTAAGGGTAAAAATTAATAAGGATTGGAAATCAAAATGGTATTTTGATAAAAAATTGTATTCTTCAATTCTTCATGAAGACTTTTTGATAAGGCGAGAAATTATGAAGTTTCTTAAAGGGATTAAATTCGATATTTCTGACATAGAAATAATTAGAAATAATCCTCAAAAAGTAACAGTAGTAATTGTTACTCCAAGGCCTGGTTCTGTGATAGGACTTAAAGGTTCTAATCTTGAAAAGATTGGGCAATTTTTAACTGAAAAAATTTCTAAAAAGATTAGCATTAAGATTAAAGAGGTTAAAAGACCAGAGCTTGATGCTCAAATTATTGCTAATGGGATTGCAAAGCAAGTAGAAAATAGAGCGTCTTATAGAAAAGTTTTAAAATCATCTCTTTCTACCTCCATGTTAAAGGGTGCTCAAGGGTTGAAAATTAAGATTGCTGGTAGACTTGGTGGGGCAGAGATTGCTCGAAGCTTTGAAGTTAAGGAAGGTCGGGTTCCTTTGCATACTCTTAGAGCCAATATAGATTATGGATTTTCTGAAGCTCAAACTACTTATGGTATTATTGGGGTTAAGGTTTGGTTGTTTAAGGGTGAAGTTTTAGGGAGGCAAACTAATTCTGATGCTGGTCAGGTAATAAATAAAAAACCTTTTAGGGAAAGAGGTGATGCTTTTAAAAATTTTGATAAAACTTTAAATAATAGAGAAAAGACTAATGAAAAGCAAACTAAGTTTTTGAATAAAAAAGACGGGTTATTTAAAGATGAAGTGGATCTTTTAAATAAAAAAAAGCTTAGTGTTTCTTTTTCTCAAGAAAGAGTAGACTCTAATGAACAGGATATTGGAGGATAATTAGATGTTAAGTCCAAAAAAGGTTAAATATAGAAAGAAGCAGAGAGGAAGATTGTCTGGAGAGGCTCAGAAGGGCAATAAAATTTCTTTTGGTGAATATGGACTTGTTTCTTTGGAAACAAATTTTATTACTGCTCGTCAAATTGAGGCTGCTCGTATTGCAATGACTCGTAAAATAAAAAGAGGTGGAAGGGTTTGGATAAGAATATTTCCTGATGTTCCTTATACTAAAAAACCAGCCGAAACTAGAATGGGTAAGGGTAAAGGGGGTGTTGATCATTGGAATGCTCCTGTTAAGCTTGGTACTGTTATGTTTGAAATGTCAGGAGTTGTAGAGGAGCTTGCTCAAGAGGCTATGTCGCTTGCAAGCTCTAAGCTTCCAGTAAAAACCATGTTTGTTGTAAGGCGAGATTTGAGGTAATTATGTTGAAAAATTTTAAAAATTTTACTCTTGAGGATATGAAGGCTAAAAGGCTAGAATTAAAGAAAGAATATTTGGATTTAAGATTTAAATCTATTGTTGGTCATGTTGAAAATCCTTTAAAAAAAAGAGAGATTAGGCGTGATATTGCAAGGCTTAATACAATGATTTATGAATATGAATTAGGTATTAGAAAGGTTTAGATATGGCAAGAGAAAATAAAAAAGAATTAATTGGTAAAGTTGTTAGTGATAAGATGTCTAAGACTATAGTAGTAGAAATCGTTCAGCGAAAGATGCATCCAATTTATCATAAGTATTTAAAGGTTAGTAAAAAAGTTAAAGCACATGATGAAAAAGAAGTTTCAAAGATTGGCGATAAGGTAAAAATTGTTGAGGTTCGACCTATTAGTAAAGATAAAAGATGGTCTCTTGTTGAGGTTTTAGAGAAATTAAAATAGTTTTGATTTTTCTAAAGGAGGTTAATAATGATTCAGATGCAAACTTATTTAACAATTGCAGATAATACTGGTGGCAAGGTGGCTCAATGCATTAAGGTGCTTGGTGGCAGTAAAAGACGTTATGCCAGAATTGGGGATATAATAACTATTGCAGTAAAACAAGCAATTCCTAATTCTTCTGTTAAAAAAGGAGATGTTTATAAAGCTGTAATTGTTAGAACTTCTAAAGAAGTAAGACGGAAGAACGGAACTTATGTTAGGTTTGATGATAATGCTTGTGTGATACTCGATGCCAATTTAAGCCCTAGGGGTAAAAGAGTATTTGGACCTGTTGCAAGAGAACTTAGGGATGCTAATTTTATGAAGGTAGTATCATTAGCTTCAGAGGTTATATAGCAAAGGAGGGGGTTGTGAAGACAAAATTGAAGATAGGTGATAGCGTAAAAATTCTTTCTGGAAAAGATAGGGGTAAAGTGGGTAGGATTGCTAGTATAAATAGAAAAAAAAATAAAGTTATTATTGAATCTTGCAATATGGTTAAAAAAGTTATTAAGGCTAGAACACCCCAAGAAAAAGGCAGGATAATAGATAAGGAGGCCGCTGTAGATATTTCAAATGTGATGATATTTGTCAAGGGAATTTCTTCAAAATTAGGCATTAGGTTTGAAAATAATGAAAAAATAAGGTACCTTAAGAAAAATGGACAGAGGATATAGAGTTTATGAATTATGTTCCTGAATTGAAGAAATATTATAAAGACAGTGTTATAAAAGAGCTTGTTAAGGAATTTGAATATAAGTCTATAATGCAAGTTCCCAAACTTGAGAAGATAGTACTTTCTGTAGGTGTTGGGGAGGCTGTTAGGAATAAGAAGTTATTAGATTCTGCTGTTTTAGAGCTTGCGCAGATTACTGGTCAGAAAGCTGTAAAGACAAAAGCAAAAAAAGCAATAGCCGGGTTTAAGATTAGACAAGGGCAAGAAATAGGCGCTAAAGTTACACTTAGAGGTAATGCAATGTATGAATTTTTATATAAGCTTATTCATTTAGCATTGCCAAGAGTTAAGGATTTTAGGGGAATCAATGGGGATGCTTTTGATGGTAATGGAAATTATTCTTTTGGGATAACGGAGCAAATAATATTTTCTGAGATAGACTATGATAAAATAGAGAGAATATCTGGTTTAAATATTACAATTGTGACAACAGCTTCAAATGATAAAGAAAGCAAAGCTTTGCTTTTGAAATTTGGAATGCCGTTTAGTAATTAGGGGATTGATAAGGTATATGGCAAAAAAATCAATGATTATTAGGGCTTTAAGAAAGCCTAAGTATAAAACAAGGCAAAATAATAGATGTAAGTTGTGTGGTCGTCCAAGAGGATATTTGAGAGATTTTTGTATGTGTCGAATATGTTTTAGAAAGTATGCGTCTGAAGGATTAATTCCTGGCGTTTCAAAATCAAGTTGGTAAGGGAATTTTATGGCGATTACTTATTCAGTGGGAGACATGCTAACTAAATTAAGAAATGCAAGTAGAGTTAGGCATGGATCTGTAGATTTAAAGATGTCTAATATGAATAAATCAATATTAAACATTCTTAAAGAAGAGGGTTATATCAAGGATTTTAATTTTTTAGAAAAGGAGGGAATTCCTTTTATTAGAGTTTTGCTAAAGTATGACGGCAAAAGAAATTCTGTTATAAATAAAATAGATGCCATTTCCACTCCTGGTAGAAAAATTTATTCTTCATATAAAAATATGCCAAGAATAAAGAATGGATATGGAATATTGATTATATCTTCTTCTCAAGGTGTTATTACTGGCAAGGAAGCTAAAGATAAAAAAATAGGTGGTGAGTTGATTTGCTCAGTTTGGTAGTTTAATAAGGGGGATGTATGTCGCGTATTGGAAGACTTCCGATAAAGATTCCAGATGCTGTTAAGGTTGATGTTAAGGATAACTTAGTGATAGTTGAGGGCATTAAGGGGAGATTAGTTCAAGATATAAAGTGCAGTATTAATGTTAAAGTTGAGAATGGCAGTGTTATTGTTGATCGAGTTTTTAATGATAAAAAAGCAAAGGCTTACCATGGCCTTTACAGAAGTTTAATTTTTAACATGGTGAAAGGAGTGACTGAAGGATTTTCCAAGTCTCTTACTATAAATGGTATAGGGTATAGGGTAGAGCAACAAGGCAATAGCCTTTTTTTAAGCCTTGGTTATTCAACTCAGTTTGAATATGTTATTCCAGATGGTATTAGTGTAAAGCTTGACGGAAATACTAAAATTTCTGTTGAAGGAATAGACAAGTTTAAGGTTGGTCAGGTTGCTGCTGAGATTAGAAGTTTAAAAAAACCAGAGCCATATAAAGGAAAGGGCATTAAGTATGATAATGAAGTTATTAGAAGAAAAGTTGGAAAGTCTGGTGTGAAAAAATAAATTTTGGGTTAATAATTATGAAAAAAATAAAAGAAGCAGAACAGAGAAGGCTTAAACGTAAAAAAAGAATAAAGGACAAACTAGGGCGCGGTGTAGCTAGTAGGCCACGAATTACCATATTTAAATCTAATAGGTATTTTTATGCGCAAGTTATAGATGATAGTAAGGGACATACTATTGTAAGTATTTCTACTATTGAAAAAAGTCTTAATTTAGGCAAAAATATTGATGATGTAAAAAAACTTGGAGAAGTTCTTGCTAAAAGGCTTAAGGAGAAGAATATAAATAATCTTATTTTTGACAGAAATGGTTATAAGTATCATGGACTTATTGCAAGTTTTGCAACTTCTTTGAGAGAGTTTGGTGTTAATATTTAAGGTTTAAGGGAGTGTATTTATGGTAGATGTTCAGGCTCAGAGAAAGCATATAGAAAAATTAATATCACTTAACAGAGTTACTAAGGTTGTTAAGGGCGGGAGAAGATTCTCTTTTGCTGCTTTCATGGTTGTTGGAGATGGGGAAGGGCATGTTGGTTGGGGCTTTGGCAAAGCTAATGACGCTAGTGATGCAATAAAAAAAAGCTTAACAAGTGCTAGGAAAAATTTAAGATTTGTTCCTATTCGAAAAGGAACATTGCCACATGAGGTTGTTGGTTGCTTTAAAAAAGCTAAAGTTTTAATCAAACCGGCTACTCATGGTACTGGTGTTATTGCAGGGGGTCCTGTACGTGCTGTAATGGAGGCTTTGGGAGTGCATGATATTTTGAGCAAATCTCTTGGTTCTAATAATTCTATGAATGTAGTAAAGGCAACTTTTAGGGCATTTGATTTGGTTTTGAATGCTGAAAAAGTGGCAGAAATGCGAGGAAAAACTTTGAAAACTTTATGGGGTTAATGTATGATTAAAAGGAAATTAAGATTACAACTAAAGAAAGCTAGGTTTAATGCGTCAAGGTCTAGGGCTAAAAATAAATGTTTTATTAGAAGAATGGAAAATAATAGAAAAATTATTTCTAAAAATAATATTAATGTGCAAGTTTTTCTTGTAAGAAGTCTTATTGGGAAATTAAATAGAAAGGTCAAAGTTTTAAAAGCATTAGGTTTGAATAAAATAGGCGATAAAAAGGTTCATTTTTTAAATGAATCTATTAAGGGCATGCTTAACAAGACTATTAATATGATTTTATTAAGCGAGGTAATGTAATGTTGTTTAACCTGTTAAAGCCCAAGGGAGCGAGCAAGCGACGTAAAATTGTTGGAAGAGGTCCAGGTTCAGGACTTGGTAAAACTTCTGGGAGAGGTCAAAAAGGTCAAAAAGCAAGAAATACTTCACCAAGGCTTGGGTTTGAAGGTGGGCAGACTCCTCTTTATAGAAGATTACCGAGGAAAGGTTTTTCTAATAGTGATTATAAATTGGGATATGCAATTGTTAATCTTGGAGATGTAGATAAAAAATTTAAGGATGGACAAGTTGTTAATTATCATACTTTGCTTGAAAATAAACTTATAAAAAAGAAAAATAAAAAAATTAAGATTTTGTCCAATGGTAAACTTACAAAAAAAGTTTCCTTTGAGGTTTCTAAAATTTCAAAATCGGCTGAAAACCTTGTAATAAAGATTGGCTGTACTATCAAATTAGTTTAAAGTGGAATAACGATGAAAGAATTGTTTTTAAGTTTATTTACTGTTAGGGATTTGAGAAATAAGTTCTTGTTTACTTTATTTGTTCTGTTTCTTTTTAGAGTTGGTTCATATTTGCCTATACCAGGAATAGATTCTGTGGCGCTTAAAAGTTATTTCAAGTCGCAATCAGATTTTTCAATTGCTAATTATTTTGATTTTTTTTCAGGGGGAGCTTTTAGTAATTTTTCTATATTCATGCTTAGTATAGGGCCGTACATTTCGGCATCTATTATTGTTCAGCTTCTTGTTTATTCTTTTCCTTCTTTGAAAAAAATGCAAGAAGGTGATGGTGGGAGACAAAAGATTAGAAAATATACAAAATATTTAACAATAGTTGCAGCTGTAGTTCAAGGGTACGCAACAAGCCTTTATGCTAAGGGTATTCCGGGTGCCGTTACCGTTCCCTTTTATAGATATATATTTATTGCTATTTTAACAGTTACTACGGGGACATTTATCCTTTTGTGGTTTGGAGAGCAGATTAATCAAAGAGGTGTAGGTAATGGAACATCTTTGATAATTTTTTCTGGTATAGTGGTTAGACTTCAAGCAGCTTTGTTTAACTTATTCCAAAGCATGCAGGATCCTTCTCAGAATGTTAATCCCGTTTTTGTTATACTTATTATAAGCATATTTATTTTAGTTGTTATATTAATTATATATGAATATAAGGCTCAAATGCGAATTGCGATTCATTATGCTAGGGCAAATTCTAATAGTACAATTAGTTCATATTTGCCAATCAAGTTGAATCCATCAGGTGTTTTACCTGTTATTTTTGCCTCTGTTTTAATTACTCTCCCTTTGCAAATTTTAAGTGGTTTTTCAGAAACTTCTTCGATAGCTAGACAAATTTTATCTTATTTAAGGCCCAATGGTTTTTATTATACTTTTTTGAATGTAATTTTGATAATTGGATTTACATATTTTTATTCTAAGATTCAGTTAAGCCCTAAAGATATAAGTAATAATATTCGTAAGAATGGGGGCGCTATTCCGGGAATAAAGTCTGATGAGATGGAGAAATATTTAGATGAAATTATGAATAAAACCTTATTTTCAGGAGCCATTTTTTTATCAATTATTGCAATTATTCCATTTTTAGTGCAAAATATTTTTAGATTTCCGCATGATGTTTCTAGAATAATGGGAGGATCTTCTTTGCTTATTATGGTGGGGGTTGCTCTTGATACATTAATTCATATTGATGCTTATTTGAAAACTCAAGGATTTTCTCATGGGAATAAAAAGAATTATGCATTTTTGCAAAAAATTTAGGAGTGTTTGGTTATGAAAGTTAGAGTAAGTGTAAAGCCAATTTGTGAAAGATGTAAGGTTATAAAAAGAAAAGGTGTATTAAGAATTATTTGTGATAATTTGAAGCATAAACAAAGACAAAAGTAAAAATTAAAGGAAATAAAATGGCTAGAATATCGGGAATAGATTTACCAAATAATAAACAATTAAAAATAGCTCTTACTTCTATTTATGGTATAGGTAGAACAAGAGCTTTGGAAGTTTGCAATAAATCAAGCATTTCTCCAAGCAAAATTGCTAAGGATTTAGATAATGATGAGGTTAATCGACTTAGGAAGGTAATTGAGAGCGATTATATTGTAGAAGGAAAACTTAGAAGTGAGGTTGCAATGTCTATTAAGAGACTTATGGATATAGCGTGTTATAGAGGCGTTAGGCATAGGAAAGGATTACCTTTGAGAGGACAGAGAACTAAGACGAATGCAAGAACTAGAAAAGGAAAAAGAAAGACTGTAGCTAATAAAAAGATAGCTAGCAAATAAAATAGTTTTTAAGATTTGGAGGGCAAGTTGAGCGCAAAAATATCAAATAGTATTAAAAAAAAAATTAAGAGAAATATCGGAGAAGGAAACGTTTATATACAAGCTACTTTTAATAATACTATAGTTACTGTATCTGATATAAAGGGGAATGCTTTAGCTTGGGCAAGTGCTGGTGGGATGGGTTTTAAAGGGGCTAAAAAGTCGACCCCATATGCTGCTCAAATGACAGCAGAGTCTGCCTTAAATAAAGTGAGAGATTTTGGAATTAATTATGTTCATGTGTATATAAAAGGGCCAGGCATTGGCAGAGAGTCTGCAATAAGGGCTATTGGTTCGATTGGTATGACTGTAAAATCAATTTCAGATATTACTCCTATTCCTCATAATGGGTGCAGACCTAAAAAAACCAGACGAGTTTAGCTAGAAGGAGTTATGATGCCTGCAGAAAAGTTTTTGAAAGATTTCACTATACCTGAAAAAATTGAGTTTTTAAAAAGTCAAGGTGATGGGTCTTATGGTAAATTTACGATATATCCTTTTGAAAGGGGCTTTGGGATTACTATAGGTAATACTTTAAGGCGTGTTTTACTTTCTTCTATTGAAGGATATGCGATTACTGCTATGAGGGTTCAGTCTAACAATAAAGACTCTTCGTCGAAGGTTGTTTCAAGTGAATTTGATTTGATTCCTGGAGTTTCTGAGGATACTCTTGAGGTTATTGCTAATATTAAAAATATCCATTTGAAACTTGGAGGAGGAGAGCAAAGAAAGACAATAAACTTTAGTGTTAGCGGCAAAGATACTAATGTTTTGAAAGCTTCTCATTTTGAAAGAGATGGAGTTGAGGTTTTTAATAAAGATTTAATTATAGCTACTTTATCACACGATGTGAATTTAGATCTTGAATTTCAAATTAATTATGGTAGGGGGTATGTGTCTTCTGAGCAAAATGCTAAGTATTTAGAAGAAGTTAATGTTATTGCTTTAGATTCTATATTTTCGCCTATAGAGAAAGTTTCGTATTCTGTGGAAGATACTAGGGTTGGTCAAAGATCAGATTATGACAAGCTTGTAATGGAAATTTGGACTACAGGTGTGATTTCTGCCAAGGATGCAATAAAAAAGGCTGCATCAATAGTAAGAGAGTTTTTGTTTCCCCTTGTTGATTTTGAAGACAATGTTAATACATCTTTTGAGAAATCAAAATCAGAAAGCTCTAACTTACTTGATATGAGTATTGAGAAATTAAATTTATCAGTCAGATCTTTAAATTGTTTGGCTAAAGAAAATGTTAAGACTTTAGGTGAACTTATTAGTAAAAACGCAGAAGAGCTTTCTAAAGCTAGAAATTTTGGGAAAAAGAGTTTAGAGGAGATAATCGAGAAACTTGGTTCTTATCGATTATATTTAGGAATGTCTAAAGAAGATGCTCTATCTGTATTGAGTAAGAATGTTAAGATATCTGAATAAAAGGAGAGTTTAGACTGTTTCATGAAAACAAAATTAGGTTTTAATAGATTAAGTAGGAAGTCTAGTCACAGAAGAGCACTTTTAAAAAATATGGTAATTTCTTTTTTAAGGCATGAAAAAATTTCTTCTACTAAGGCAAAGTTGTTTGAAGTTAAAAGATTTGCTGAAAGATTGATTACAAGGGCAAAAGTTGATACTGTGCATAATAGGCGAGAATTATCAAAATTTGTACACGATAAATATATTTTAAATAAGCTATTTACCAAAATTTCTCCTGTTTTTAGGCAAAGAAGTGGTGGATATACTCGGATGATTAAATTAGGAAAAAGATATGGAGATGCGGCTGAAATGGCTATTTTAGAATTAGTTGAAAAGCCTTTAAAAGTTGAATAATTAATAATTTGAGCGCACTGTTTTAAAGATTAAATTTTAAATTGCTTTTAAACAGCATAGGAGTTAAATGATATGATATATATTATTTTTTCTTCTATTTTTGCTGGCTTTATATTAGGATTTTTAGTAAGAGTTTTTTTAGGTAGGTTGTCTTTATTAGGTTTAGAAAAAAAACTGAAAAAAGTAAGAGTAGAATCACAATTAGAGATAGAAAATGAAAGAAGGCAAATTATTGCTAATGCAAAATCTCAAATGCTTAAAGAAAAAAACCAGCAAGATAGGGATATAAGAGATCGGAAAAATGAGATTGTTAATTTAGAAAAGAGATTATTACAAAGAGAAGAAACCTTAGATAAGAGAATATCTGCTCTTGATAAACAGCAGTCTAGAGTTGATTTTAAGATTAAAGAATTGGAACAAAAAGAAAAAGTAATAAGAGAAAAAGAAGCTGATCTTGTTAAAAGATTGGAAAATATTTCTGGGCTTACAAGAGAAGATGCAAGAAAGATTGTAATTGAAAAAGTTGAGCATGAGTCTAAAAGAGATGCTCAAGTTATTATCAATAAAAGTGAACAAGAAGCACAGTTATTAGCAGATAAGGTTGCAAAAGATATTTTAGTATCTACTATGCAGCGTATTGTTACGGAGGTAAGTTCTGAGTTTACAGTAGCTTCTGTTGAACTACCTAGTGATGAGATGAAAGGTAGGATTATAGGTAAAGAAGGGCGCAATATTAGGGCTCTTGAAACTTTAATAGGAGCAGATATCATTATTGATGATACGCCTGAAGCTGTTGTTATATCTTGCTTTGATCCAATAAGAAAAGAGCTTGCTAAGAGGACCTTAGAAAGGCTTGTTACAGATGGCAGAATTCATCCTGCTAGGATTGAAGAAGTTGTATATAATGTTACCAATGAGATAAATAGTATTATTCAAGAAGAAGGTGAGAAGGTGGTTTTTGACCTTAATATACATGGGCTTGATAAAAGGCTTATTAGAGGGTTGGGAAGGCTTTACTTTAGAAGTAGTTATGGTCAAAATGTTTTAAGCCACTCTAAAGAAACAGCTATCATAGGGGAAATTTTAGCTAAAGAGATGAAATTGGATCCTGTTGTAGTAAAAAGAGCGTGTCTTTTGCATGATATTGGTAAAGGGATAGAAAGTATTTCTGAGAATAGCGAAGGGCATGCTATTACTGGTGCTGAACTTGCTCAAAGTTGCGGAGAGAGCGAAGTTGTTGTTAATGCTATTGCTGCACATCATAATGAGGTGAAGCCCGAGAGTCTTGAGGCTATTGTGGTTCAAATAGCAGATGCCATTTCAGCATCTCGTCCTGGAGCAAGAAGGGAAAGTTTAAATAACTATATAAATAGACTTAAAAGACTTGAAGACATTGCATATAGTTTTGAGGGTGTTCAAAAATGTTATGCTATTCAGGCTGGTCGTGAAGTTAGAATTATTGTTGACAATGCCCTGATTAATGATGATAGATCAATTTTACTTGCAAGAGATATTGCTAAGAAGATAGAAGCTGAAATGAGATATCCTGGAAAAATTAAAGTTACAATTATTCGTGAAACCAGAGTTATTGAATATGCAAGATAGCGCTATTAAAACCTTGATAATTGGGGATATAATAGGTGAGAGTGGATTAAAAAAAGTTTTTTTTAATCTTAAAAACATTAAGAATAAACATAGAATAGATTTGGTAATTGCTAATGGAGAAAATTCTTCGAATGGTTTTGGAATAACTCCAGAAATAGCAAATAATCTTTTTAGATCAGGTGTTAATGTTATTACTACGGGTAATCATGTTTATTCTAATTACAAGATAAATGATTACCTAAATAAGCAAACATATATCTTAAGGCCAAATAATTTTTCAGATTTATTAGATGGGCATGGTTATTGTTTTTTAACTATTAAAGATGAAAAGATTGCTGTTATAAATGTTCAAGGGGTTTTAAATATGAATTTTATTGTTAAGAATCCTTTTGATAATACAAAAAAATTGATTAATGTGCTCAGTAATAAGGCTAGAACCATTTTTGTTGATTTTCATGCTGAGAGCAATTATGAAAAAGAAAGTTTTGGATATTTTTTAAATGGTTTTGTAACGGGTGTAGTTGGTACTCATACCCATGTTATGACTCAAGATGAAAGAATATTGTCAAAAGGGACTGCCTATATTAGTGATATTGGGATGACAGGTGGATTAAATTCTGTAATAGGATTTAATCCCGATATTTCTCTTAAGGGTTTGCTTGAATATACTTCTTTAAGGGCTGAAGTTGTAGAAGATGATACAATTTTACAAGGAGTTATTATTACTTCTGATTTAAAGACAGGCCGCGCTTTAAAAATTGAAAGGATTCAGAAATAATTTATTAAACATACTTTGTAAAAGGTATCCAGAAAAAACACGAGAAGAATTAATGATCTTAATTCTAAAAGGTAATATATATGTAAATTCTCATAAAGAAAAAAATCCTAAAATGTTAATAAACAAAACAAGTAAAATAGATTTATTTGAGAATACTTGTCAAACATTTGTATCAAGAGGAGGGTATAAGCTTTTAGAAGCTATTAAAGGTTTTGAGATCGAAGTTAAAAATAAAATTTGTATTGATGTTGGTTCTTCAACCGGTGGTTTTACCGATTGTTTGTTGCAGTGTGGTGCCAATTTTGTTTATTCTATTGATGTAGGTATTAATCAACTTTCTTATAAGTTGAGAATTGATCCAAGAGTTAAAGTTTTAGAAAGAACTAATATTTTTGATGTTACAGAGTTTAATATTGTTCCTAATTTTGCCGTTGTAGATGTTTCTTTTAGATCATCAATAAGTATATGTGTAAATTTAATAGATAAACTTTCTGATAATTTTATTATAGTTTTGATTAAACCTCAGTTTGAGTTTAAAAGTTTAAATTTAGATGTAGAAAATTTTAATGGTATTGTGAATGGTAAGTATTTGAAGATAATTTTGCAAAGGGTGATTGAAAAATTCTATAAAAATAAATTACAAGTTAAAAATATATTGAAGTTAAAAACTAAAGGTAAAAAGGGTAATCAAGAATTCATGTTTTTAGTTGTTAAGTCGAATTTTTTAGATATTGCAAGTTCTATGCAATTGCTTAACAATATTGAATTTTAATATTTATCTAAAGTTTTTTTATTTAATATTCCTGAGAAATTTAAGTTTAATTCTTCAAGTATTATGGGATTATTTTCTATTGTTAAAATTATTCCATTAATTCCGTTAATTCCAAGACATGTTAAGGTTATTTGAGCGATTTGATTAATTATTCCTTCAATTCCAAAACTATTTTCATAAAATTCTTTAGATAAGTTTATTTTTGCAATTCCTTCGCTTAGGTTTAAATTTAAAAGCTTGGTTTTTATAGGAATTAAGCTTAAAAAATTATTTTTTAGCTCGTATTCATTTGGTCCTTTAATTAAAGATTTTAATGTTTCTTCAAGAATATTTTTGTCGTAAAATATAGCTCTTTTTACAGTTTGTCTTAAAAAATAACCTTCTGGGGTTACTTTTATAAAATAAAGTTTAATAATTTTTTTGTTTTTAGGGTTATTATTTCTTTGGTTTTGTTTGAGTTCTTCTTCAAGTTTTTTTATTTCTGGTGGTTGGATTAAAAAGCTTTCATTTTTAAGTATTTTTATATTTGTATTTTTGGTGGTTTTTTTAGCGTCAATTAATTTATTATCTTGTGTTTGGTTTGACTCGAAGAAACTGTTATCGTAATTTTTTTCTTTAAAAATATTCATAATAAGTGGATTTTTAATTATTAAAAGCACACTAATTATTGTTAAAACAATAGCAATTAAAATTAAAAGTATGTCTGATTTTATTGAGCCTGAACTTTTTTTTCTTTTCAATATAAACCCATGTGTAATTGGCATAAATACTAATATTTGCTATTATAATGGAAATATCGGAATAAATAAAGAGGTGTATCTGCTTTGCTTAGTAGTTATAAAAAGGTTCTTATTGTTGGTAGGCCAAATGTAGGCAAATCTGCTTTATTTAATCGAATTTTAGATACAAAAAGAAGTATTACTGAGAGTACTTGCGGTGTTACTAGAGATTTAGTTGAAGAGGTTTGTAAGGTTGATTCTTTTAATTTTAAATTAATTGATACTGGTGGGTTTACGATCTTAAAAGATGAAATTAGCAAAATTGTTGTGCAAAAGGTTTTAAGCTCTTTAGAAAAGGTCGATTTAATTTTATTGGTTTTAGATATTAATGAAATTTTACTTGAAGATTATCAGATTATTGAAAGACTAAGAAAGTATAGCAGTAAGGTAGTTTTGGTTTTAAACAAGGTAGATACTAAAGATAAGGAATGTTTAGCTCATGAATTTCATAATTTAGGGTTCAAGCGCTATTTTCTAGTTAGTGCAGTTCATTGTCGAGGCATTACTAAGCTTAGAGATTTTTTAAAAGTGGAAGTTGGTGAAGCTAATGTTGAGAATGGAGTTGATATTAAGGTTGGAATTATAGGTAAACCCAATTCGGGCAAATCTACTCTTATTAATTATTTATCCGGAAATGAAATTGCAATTGTTTCGGATCAACCCGGTACTACTAGAGATTTTATTAAAACTAAGTTTACTAGAAATGGTAAAGTTTTTGAGGTTATTGATACAGCTGGGATAAGGCGAAGGGCAAGAGTAAATGAAATTGTTGAATATTATTCTGTTAATAGGGCATTAAAAGTAATTGATATGGTAGATATTGTGTTTTTGTTGATTGATGTTAAAGAAGAATTGACTTCTCAGGATAAAAAAATTGCGCATTATGCTACTAGAAAAGGGAAAGCAATTATTATTGTGTTTAGCAAATGGGATCTTGTAGAGGAATCTAAAGGTTATTTTGAAGCCTTAAAGAGCCGTTTTAAGGTTTTTTTCCCTATTTTAAATTTTGCTCCTATATTTAAAATTTCCGTTCATAAAAAGATAGGTCTAGATTCTCTTTTTAAAGAATCTTTTAAGTTAAAGGATCAGCTAGAGCTTAAAACCAGTACTTCAGATCTAAATAAAATGTTAAATTTATGGGTCAAAGATTATCATTTAAATATTTCTCATAAAATCAAATATATTACACAAGTTAGTACTAATCCTGTTAAGTTTATTCTTTTTGCAAATAAAATAAAGAATTTTCCCAATTCTTACTATAATTATTTAGTAAATAATTTGCGTAAAATTGGGCATAAAAATATTCCAATTTTAGTAGAATTAAAGGAAAAAATAAGAGATTTAAAGTGAAATATATATTTTTATTCTTAATATTTAAGAGTCTAAATCTTTTTGCGATTGAGAGTTTTTTTTATGATTTTGATGTAAGGACTAAATATTCAAAATATTTTAATTCAAGTTATGTACAAAAAAAAATAAGTCCAATAAAACATTTTATTACAGAAGATTATTACATTGAAGTTTCAAGTGAAGTTTCTTCGGAATATGTTTATTATTCTTTTTTTAATAAAAAAAAGAATGTAGATTATATTTTTCCAGGGTCTTATGTGATTAAAGTAGGCAAAGAGGGTATTGAGCAGATAAAAATATTTTTTATAAACAGAGGGGATACGTTTATTAGAATAAAGTCAGCAAAATTTTCTTCTAGTGCTGATTTTTATTTAGTAAATACTTTAATTTATAAAGACGTTAAATTGCCTTTTAAGATTGAAGAAATTGCGGTAATTTCTCTTGGCAATATAATAAAATATATTGGCAAGGTTATTGATTTTAGATATTTTATTCCTGAATATTTTGATATTTATAAAAATATTTCTAATATGGTAAATGGTTTAAGAAGATCTTTTGCATCTTTTCCTATTGCTGAGGTTGTTGATGGTGCAATGGATGAGTATGGGAAAATGGTTTATATAGAAACTGGGTTGTTGCAAAAAGATCCTGTGGGGTTTAATTGCTCAGGATTTGTTAAGTGGGTGGCGGACTCGATTTATAAGTCAATTACAGGACGACTTTTAAAAATTGATGATCTTAAGCTTAGGCATATTGGTGTTAGGGGCAGTGGTTTTACTAGAAGTCAGGAATTTAATAAGGATCCTTTTTTTGGTCTTGATTGGATTCGTAATATTGCTTATAGGATAAATAATATTAATGTAGATTTAAATTTATCTAAAATTAAGGAGAATGATGTCAATAATATTAAGTTTTTTGATTATATTGACAATCGTGGTTATGAAATTGAAAATTTAGAGTTTCTATTATATAGTCTGGCTATAGATGAGCCTGGATATATTTATTTAGGATCTATTAGTACGAGTGTTAACAATTTGTCAAGCATGGTGCTTCATAAGCATGTTGTTTTGTTTCTTCCATTTCTTGATGAAAATAGGATTTTTAGGGTTTCTGTTGACGAGGTTAATGCTGAAACTTCAATCAAGTCTATCCAGAAAAGATATCCAAAATCTTATATTCATTTAGTTAGAGTTAAGGTTCCTGAAAATTTACCAATAGTTTTTATACCTATAAAGGCGAATAATCAATCCCCATGATTAAAGCTGTAGTATTTGATTTAGATGGCACTTTATATCCTGAGGCAGATAGAAATAAACTAATGTTTTTTGAATTTTTAACTAATATTAAATTTTTTTTGGCTTTTAAACAGATTAGAAAAAAAATACGAATTTTACAAAGCAATCAATTTTCACCTTCAAATAGAGATGAACTTTTTTCTCTTCAGGTTAAAATGCTTTCTGATTATTTGAATTTTGATGAGAATCGATGTGCTTTTTTGTTAAACAAAATATATTACAGTCAGATTTTTAGTGATAAATTTAAAAAACTCAAGCCATATCTTGGAGTACAAGATTTAATTTATTGGCTGAAATTTAAGGGAATAAAATTAGGTGTAATGTCAGACTTTCCTATTTTAGGTCGTGTCAAAAATTTATTGGGTATTCAAGACAGTTTTTGGGATATTCTTTATTCTTCCGAAGATACTGGATATTTAAAGCCACACAAAGCACCTTTTTTAAAAGTTATTGAGGATTTAAATTTAAGTAGTAATAATATTTTGTATGTGGGCAATTCTTATGAGTATGACATTTTGGGTGCTAAAAATGTTTCAATGAAAGCAGCTTTTTTTTCAAAAAAGAATATAAATTACAAGGGGATGATTGATTTTATTTTTAATGATTATAAAGACTTAAGAGAATATATACGTTTGAATATATAGAATATGGGTAAAATATTTTATGATAGATTTTGCGACTATTTTAGTTAATCTTTTTTTGGTTTCAATAGTTTTATTTGTTTATAGGCAATACGATAGACGTTCTAGAGCATTAGATAAAATTAAAAAGTTCGTTGATCTTACAAAGGTTAATCTTGAAGATTTTATTGAAGATAAGACAAAAGAGATTAATGATCTTGCTGTTGATATGGAAGCTTATCAAAGATCTAGTATAGAAATAATAAAAAAGATTGAGGAAGTTCAGCAAAAGATTAAAAATAAAAGCAATGATTTTGCAGAGGTTGAAAAAAAGATAGCTTATCATGATTCTATGCTTAAGGAACTTGATGAAATGACTTTTAAAGTTCAAGAGAATATACAAAGATTGCAAGTTGACGGGAAAATAGTAGATAAACTTTCAAAAACTTTAAAAGGATTTAATACTCAGATTGATTCGGTTGAATCAAATTTAAATTCAGTGTTAGAAAAATTTGACAAGGCTAACAGAGAAAATCTTGAGTCTATTAAAATTGCTAGTTGGGAAAAGTTTGATACTAATATTAAGGAACTTGTTTTTAAAATGGATAATTTGAATAAAGAGATTGGTCTTTATGAAAAAGATTTAGCAAATATTGAAGAGAGAAAAAATGATATTTTAGTTAAGGGTAATGAAAAATTAGATTTAGAATTCAACAATTTTCTTGAAAGGGTTGAATTTAATATTGGCAAATATAGCAAAGAGATTGAAAGTTCTTTTAATTTTTATGAAAACAAATATAAGTTAATAGAAGATTCTATAGAGCTTATTATGGAGAGTGTAAAGAATAAAATTAATGAAAAAGAAGATTTTATTTTAAATAGACTGAATGAAGAATTACAAAATAAATTTAAGGATATCTTTGCATATGTTGATGATCGCTCTAGAGAAATTAAAGATAAGCTTGAGGATAAATTGGTTTTGGTAGACAATGAAATTTCTTCTATGAGTTCTTCTTTCAAAGACAGTGTCTATTCAAGAATTAATTCGCTTGAGGAGTCAATTCGAATAGAGATGGGAAAGTATGAGGAGCAAGTTGATGATGTTTTTGATAAATTTAGATCTCAAGTTGAGTTGAATCTTAAAAATATTTATGAGGATTATGAAGATAAAATAAGTCAAGTTGATAATAACATTCGAGAAAAGGTAGAGCTTAGTTTGTTAGATTTAAATTCTAAAATGGAAAGTATTCGGGCAAGTGCTATTGATTTAATAAAGAGACTTGAAGATGATTCTAATGGAATATATCTTGAATTTAAAGGCAAGTTTGGGGCAGATATTGAATTATTTAGTGAAAGTTTTAAAGGTGATATTAATCAACTTAAGATGCAGTTAGAATCTCAACTTTTGGATATTGATTCAAATATGCAAGGTAAGATTGTTGAGCTTAATGATAATTTGATTTCTAATTTTGAAGAAATTAATGTTAGGTTCAATGATAATTACTCAAATTTAAGTGATAATATAAATACTAAGTATACGACTCTTTTTGAATCTTTGGATTCTAGTAGCTCTAAATTTGAAGATCAAATGGAATCTAAATATAAGGGCTTTACAGATAAATTAACAGTAGAAATGAATGAATTTTCTTTAATTTATGGTAAGAAATTTGAGACACTTTCAAAAGATGCGATCAATAATTATCAAGAATTTCAAGATTTAAACAAAAAATTAGAAAATGAAATTGGATCTTTTTATAATATGTTTGAAAAAACTCAAGAGACTTTAAAGGGTGATTTTAATTCTAGTTTAATTAATATTAAAGATGAAATTGGTAAAAATATAGTAGAGTTTAAGGACCGATATTACGATGAGGTGAATATTTTTGTTGCTCAGCTAGAAGAAAGCAAGCTTCAATATTCAAAGTGGCAAGATGAAATGGATTTTAATTTAAGAAATATTGAATCTCAAATAAATAAAACAAATGAAGAATTTTTAAGTTTAATTCAGATTCAAAAAGATAAAGGAATAGAGCTTAGTGAAAGCGTTTTTAATGATCTTTCAGATCATATTCAAAAAAAAGCTATTGATATACATGGTAATTGGAAAGATGAGCTTATTGCTTTAAATAAATCTTTGCTTGATATTAAGATTTCTAGCGAAGAGCTACTTTCATCTGCTACTTTAAAAATAGAAAATTTAGAAAAAGATGTTAACGATAGAATGGAATATGTTTTATTAAAAACAGGCGATATTGAGAGTTTAGTGATAGAAAAATACAAAGAATTAAAAGATATGTCATATTCACAAAGTGATGAGGCTATGTTGGTAATTAAAGAATTTATTAATAGGCAAACAGAAATAATTAAAGATAAAAGTGTATTTATGCTTGAAGATTTGAATAAAAAATTTGATGATAAGAATAATTTTGTCATAAGCAAGATTGAAGAATGTGACTATAAATTAAAAGATTTCAAGATTGAATCAGAAGATATTTTAAATAATTTCAAGTCTGATCTTAATGAGTTTATTGAATCAAAACTGCAAATTGTATCTAATATAAAAGCGGACAATCAAAAGCAAATTGATGATTTTTTAGATAAAATTTCCAAGGATATTTTAAACAGGAAAGATTTAATTAACAATGAAGTAGACAGCAAGCTTAGTGATTGGCAAAGTAAATTAAATGAAATAACTGTTAAAATTGAAAATTTATTGTCTTCAGGCAAAGTTGATCTGGATTTAATAGATTCTGAGGTGACTACAAAAATTAAAGAGCTTAAATTTTCTATAGAAAGTCTTGAAAGTTATTATCTTGAGAAAATAGATGAGTTTAGAAATCAAGGTGCTATATATTCTGATGAGCTTTTGCAAGATATAATGAACCATTTTAATAAAGAGACTAGAGAACTTGAAGAAAATTTATCAAAGAAATTTGCTTCAGTTTTAAATAATTCAGAAGAATTTGTTAAAGAGGTTGATAGTTTGCTGCAGGATAAAAGAACCGATATTGCTTCTTTCCAGGCTAATATAGATATTACTCTTGATTTTCTTAGTGCGAAGTTTAATGATATAAACAAAGAAATTAATGGGAAATATAATGAGGTGATATCTAATTATAGGGGGTATTCAGAGAATATTTCTAATAAACTTGAAAATGAAATAATGCATGAGATTGAAAATCTAAGTAGAAGATTGACAGATAGAATAGACAACCTTAGTAAGGGTATGGATGAAAATCTTCAAAAACTTAAGGAATCTTTTGATGTATCAAAATATCAAGTTGAAAAGTTTGAATTGAAAGTTAAAGATTTAACAGATGATGGAGAGGCAAAAATTAATTCGCTTGTTAAAGAGATTGAACAGTATTATAAATCTAGATTAGAAGAAGCAATTGATTATAGAAGAACAATTGATAGCGATATTATGCAAGCAAAAGAGAGATTTGGAGAGATAACAAATGAACTTAAAAATAATATTGAGAGTAAGTCTGAGTTTTTAAACGATCTTTATAAGGAAAGATTTAAACTTATTGAGAGTAATTTTGAAGAGAGATATTCTACATTTTTAATTGAAAGTGAGGGAGCTATTTCAAAAATTAGAGATGAAATCTATAAAACACTTACAAGCAATGATGAAAATTTGCAAATTAAGATTTCTGAAATGGATCATAATTTTGAGATAATAGAGCAAAGATCAAAAGATATTTTAGAATTTGAAAAAGAATTGCAAGATAAAATTAAAGATTGTTACGGTGTTATAAATTCTCAATTTGGAGAGATTGAGGCAAACTTTGAAGAGAGTATAAAAAATCATTTTGAGGTTTGTATAAAAAAGGTAAACACCTTGATTGATGATGACATTGTAAAATATGAAAATGAAATTCACAAGAGAATTGATTCTTTAAAATCGATTGAGAGTACTTTTGATAGCATAGAGAAAAATTTGAATGATAAAGTGAGTGGATGTATTGATAAAATGGCTAATGATTTTGATCTTAAGTATATTGAACTTGAAGAAAGGTGTAATGAAGGGCACTTAAATTTAGAGAATAAGATTGACGACAAAATTAAAGCTATTGATAATTTAGCTTTAAGTCAATATGATAAACTTGAGAAAAAGTATGCTGATATGTACGATGAATTTTCAGAGAGATTAAATTCTTATATTATAACTTTAAGTGAAGATTTTAAGAGTTCGCATAAAGATATGATTTTTGAACTTGAATCTCAATTGAAAAATCTTAAAAATCTTGAATCTGATTTAAATAATGTTGAAAAGGATGTTATTAGATTAAAAGAAGAGTCTTATCAGAATGTTTCATCACATCTTAAACTATTAGAAGAAGACTTTTTTAAAGATTTAAAAATTAGAGGCGAAGAGCTTAAATATTCTTTGGAAAACTTTATTGCTTCACATAATGATAAAATTCAAAATTTAGAATATGATTTGTCGAAAAATTTAGAAAACAAAACAGAATTTATTCAAAGTTTTAGTTTAGATATTGAACAAAAAATGAAAGATTATAAAGATAATTTTTATTTGGATTTTGATAAAGAATTTTCTTTTAAAAAAAAAGATATTCAGAGTGAGATAGCTTTAATGGAAACCAATATTACCGGGAAAGTAGATGAATTTGTTGATTTTGTAAATAATAAGCAAAGTATTATTGATTCTTGGTTTTTAAATATTAAAGATGATGTAAGAAATTGGCAAGAAAAATCTTATAGCACAATAGAGAAGAGAATAAATCTTGCTGAACTTGGAATTAAATCGTTTGAGAATGATATTTTTAATGTTAAGATTGGTTTAGAATCTTTTAAAGATGGTTTTGAGATTAAGGCTGAAGAGATTTTTAGCAATTTACAAAACGAAGCTAAAAAAATTGAGCAATCAGTGCATCTTGATTTTAAAAATATTGGTGAGTCATTAAATCTTAAAGTTTTAGATCTTGAAAAATTTGTTGATTTTAAAGTAGAAAAGATAGATGAAGAGGTTAATAAGAAAACCGAAGATATTTTAGTTCAATCAGAAGTGAAATTTTTAACTCAGCAAAAGGATCTTGAAGATAAAATTTTTGAGCTTAATCAGAAATTAGAGCATGAATTTACAACTTTATCTTCTAATTTTGATAAAGTAAGGCGGGAAATGGTTGATGTAATTTCTAGTGATAAAGAAAGTTTTGAAGGGCAAATCGAATTAATGAATAAAAGTATTTCAGAATTTTTTGAAAAAATTAGTTTATACAGAAATAATATTGAGAGATCAATTGAGGATGAATATAATTCGTTTTCTAAATCTATAAAATCAGATTTCGGTTTACTTGAGGATGAGCTTAAAAAAAGTTTAAAACATTCAACATCAGAGATTGAAACTATAAAGAGTAATTTGCAAGAACAAATTGATAAATTTGAGATTGAATTTAAGAAAAATCATAAAGAATTATTAAAAGAAGTTGATACTAATATTTTAGAGCTTGAATCTAAAATATTAAATTATGATATTCAATTTAACAAATTTATTGGTGAGATTAAAGACAGTATAGTTGAATATAAATCTGGTTTAAGATCAGAATTTGAAGACAGTTATGATAAAATAAACTTTAAAATTGAAAATCAAATTGAAAATTTTAAAAAATTGGATGCTGAACTTGAAAAGAATAATTCAATATTTTTGGAGGCTTATTCTCTTAAAGACAAGTTGGAAAAATTATGGGAGACTTTAAAAAATGAGATGGATCTTGCTCAGGAATATAAAAATAATTTTGAAAACATTAACAAGGAATTTTATAATATTCAAAAAGAAACATCAGGTATTATTGAAACTTTTAATGAGTTAAAGTTAGAACAAGAATCAATTAAATCTATTAAGAATGATTTTAATAGATTTTTTGAGTTTTACTCTTCATTTGATAGTAGATATAAGAGTTTAATTGAATCTTATGATGAAATGCAAATTTATAAAGCTAAAATAAAAGAGATAGCTGACGAGCAGAGGACTATTCTTGACAATTATGAAAGAATTAGCAATAAAGAGAGTATATTAAAGAGTACTATAGAGTCTGTTGATAAAAATTTTGATTTAATAAATGTAGTAGAGAAAAGATTTAATAATTTGAGCAAAGAGAGCGCGAAGTTTCAAGATAATCTCGAGGATATGAAAAGTGTTGTTTCAAGTCTCTTATTAAACAAAGGTTTGTCAGATGAAGTGTTGATTAATGCTCAGAATTTAAAGGAAATGTTATTAGATATTGAAAATAAGTTGAAAAATACTTTGACTATGAGAGAGAAAGTGGTGAAATCTGAGACAAGGTTGGAAAATTTAAATATTGCAGCAGAAGAGAGAATAAAAACTCTTGGTATTCTTGTCAAAACCGATTCTAAATATCAAGATAATGTTGGTCTTAATAATGAAACTGTTAGGAATTCTGTAATAAAATTAATGAGACAGGGATGGAGTGCTGAAGAAATTTCTAGAGCTACCAAATTATCTATTGGGGAAGTTGAGCTTATTTTAGAGCTTGGTATAAGCAATAAAGGTGATTAAAGGTTATATTTATGAAGGTAGATTTAAATTTAATAAAAACATTGCATCCTCTTGAAATTAAAGTAATTGCAAACAATGAAGAAGAGGATAATATTTCTGCTTCAATTATTATTAAAAAATTGGGTTTTAATGAGGGTCAAGCAAATAAAACAATTGAGTGGTTAAATTCTAAAGGGATTATTGAAGAGGTTTATAGAAAATTAAATGTATTTTATAAAGCAACAGAAAGGGGTCTTGGTGTTTTAAGAGATGGGTTTGTTGAGGAAAAAATAATAAATTTAGTGTCTCAAAAGGCAGTGCTTGTTTCAAATTTAGCCTTAGAGCTTGATATTGATATTAAAGAAGTGAGAAAAGCCTTTGGTAATTTGTTAAAAGAGGGTATTATTTCTCTTGGTTTAAATAAAGAGATTATTGTGAATTGTTTAGGCGGCATAAAAGAGGCTAATTATCAAAAAATACGTGTTTTATTGGAAAGAGCAAAAAGTAGTGATCTTCTTAGAGAAAGTTTGACAACGGAAGAGCTTCTATTAATATCAAGTTTTGCCAAGAAAAAAGGAGCAGATTCTGTATTTTTTAAAATAATAGAAAAACTTGATTTAAGGTTTAGATTATCTATTTTTGGTCTGGAAGTTAAAAATTTTTTAATGAAAAGTAAATTGACTGGAGATAAGATTACTAAGCTTACTCCCGAAATTTTAAAAAATAAGACATATGAAAATAAAAAATTTAGAGCTTACAATATTAATATTCCATCAGCTAAAACTTTTATTGGGCGTACCAATTCTTATTTAGATTATATTTCTAAAATTAAAGACAAATTAGTAGGTCTTGGTTTTCAAGAGTTTGATGGTCCTTTAGTAGAAACAGAATTTTTTAACAGCGATGCTCTTTTTATACCCCAATATCATCCTTCTCGTGATATTAAGGATGTTTATTACATTTCAGATCCTAGTATGCAAGAATCTTTACCTGAACCTTATTTTTCTAATGTAAAATTAGCTCATGAAAAGGGATATGCAACAGGCTCAAGAGGCTGGAGATATAGTTTTAGCGAAGATCTTTCTAAGAGATTGGTTTTAAGAACCCATGGTACCGTTCTTTCTGCAAAACAATTAATCAGTGCCAAGAGCCCAAGCAGATATTTTGGAGTTATTAGATGTTTTAGGTATGATCAAGTAGATGCAACTCACGGAGTAGATTTTTATCAAACTGAGGGGATTGTTATTGAGGATGGTGTTAGCATTAAAACTTTGCTAGGCCTTCTTGAAATTTTTGCCAAAGAGTTTGCGGGTGCTACAGAAGTTAAATATGTTCCTGCATATTTTCCTTTTACTGAACCTTCGATTGAAATACATGTAAAACATCCTGTTCTTGGTTGGTTTGAACTTGGAGGAAGTGGAATTTTTAGGCCAGAAGTTACAAAACCTTTGGGTATTGAGCTACCTGTTATTGCTTGGGGAATTGGAATAGATAGAATGGCTTTAATGCACTTAGGTCTAAATGATTTGAGAGATTTATTTACTTATGATATTGGGGATGTTGTTTTAAGACGAGGAAAGATATATGCCAAAGGTAGAAATTTATAAAAATCTTTTTTTAGATAAAATAGGAAAAAATTTTACAAATTTAGAGATTTCAGAATTACTTGAACCATTTAAGGCAGAATTTAATGGTTTTGATGAAAGTTCAGGAAAAATCAAAATAGAATTTAATGATACAAATAGGCCAGATTTGTGGTCTTATTTAGGACTTGCTCGTCAGATAAAAACGTATTTTTTTGGAGAAATACCCCATTATGATTTTTTTTCAAAAAGGGGAGATTTTAAAAAGTTTTATGGTGAAATTTTAGTAGATAGCAAAATTTCTCAAATCCGACCATTTATTTTTGGATTTTTAGCAAAAGGATTGATTATTAATGATAGAATGCTTGAAACACTAATTCAATTTCAAGAAAAACTTTGTCAAAATTATGGACAAAAGAGAAGGAGAATTGCAATGGGGATGTATAATTCTAATTTTATTAAATTTCCATTAAGTTATGTTGCTTCATCCCCTAATCACAAGTTTGTTCCCTTGGGGATGGATTGTGAGCTTTCTCTTTTAGAAATAAATAAAAAGCATCCTAAAGGATTGGAATATTCACATATTATTAAAAATTTTGATAAGTATCCGTTATTGTTAGATGATAATAATAATGTAATATCTTATCCCCCAATAATTAACTCTAATAATATTGGATCTTTAAAGGTTGGTGATACTGATGTGTTTGTTGAGGTTACGGGTATTGATTTTGAAGCGACTTTGTTAGCGCTATCTATAGCAGCTTGTGATTTTTATGATTTGGGTTTTGAAATTTTACCCGTAAAAACTGTATTTAGAAAGCCTTTTAATTTAGATTTTAAAGAATTAGTATGTCCTTATTATTTTCAAGAAGAAGTGGAGTTTAATGTTGAAAATATTAATAGATTGCTTGGAATCAATTTAACATTAGAGCGTATTTGCCTTAGTTTAAAAAAAATGGGAGTAAATTCTTATTCCAGAGATTTGAAAAACTATGTTATTCCACCTTTTTATAGAAACGACTTTCTTCATGAGGTTGATGTAATTGAAGATGTAATGATAGGGGAAGGTCTTTCAAGTTTTAATCCAGAGCTTCCCAAGGCTTTTGCAGTGGGAAGGCTTAGTCCTTTAGAAGAGTTTTCAAGGAATATTAGAAATTTAATGGTAGGTATGGGATTTCAAGAGATGATTTATAATTATATGGGCTCTAAGAAAGATTTTATTGACAGAATGAATATTAATGATCAAAATTTTTTGAAAGTATCTAATCCAATGACAGAGAATTATGAATACATTAGGGCATCAATAATTCCTAATTTATTAAAATCAGAAAGCGTTAGTTCTAATTTCCCTTATCCACATAAAATTTTTGAAATAGGTAATGTGGCTTTAAAGAATCTGGATACTATTGAAGGAACAAGCACTTTTACCAATTTAGCTTTTTTAATGTCTGGTAAAGAAATTTCTTTTAATGAGATTAATTCAATTGTTGCAACACTTTTTTATTATTTAAATATTGAGATTAATTTAATAGAATCAGAAACCACTTTTTATATTAATGGTAGAGGAGCGGATATTTTAATTGAAGGCTTTAATATAGGTAGTTTTGGGGAAATTTCACCTTATGTTTTAAATAATTTTGGTATTTGTATTCCATGTTCTGTTTTTGAGGTTAATATAAATAAACTTATGGGCCGATCTTAAGCATTGAATATTAGTTTTAGCAATTTTAAGATTAATATTCAAATTTTTAAGAGAGGCTTGAAGTTTAGATATGTTAGAATTTGAAACTATTGATATAAATCTAACCAAGAAGGAAAATCTATCTCAAAAAGAGGTAGATTTTATTGAAGATGTAATAATTTTAGGATCTGGCCCGGCTGGACTAACAGCTGGGATTTATTCTGTTATGAGTAATTATAAGGTTGTTATTTTGGAAGGTCCTGAACCTGGGGGGCAGCTTACTACAACCACAGAAGTTTACAATTATCCTGGCTTTAAAAATGGAATAAGTGGTAGAGATTTGATGTTGAATATGAGAGAGCAAGTAGTAAATCTTGGGGCTAAAACTTTTCTCGAAACTGTTTTTTCTATAAAAAGGAAGGATAATATTTTTTATCTTTATACAGAAAATTATATTTATAAAAGTAAAGCTGTTATTATTGCTGTGGGATCAAAACCTAAAAAACTTGAAACTCTTAAAAATTCGGGGTTATTTTGGAATAAGGGCATTTCGGTTTGTGCTATTTGTGATGGACATCTTTTTAAGGGGAAAAGGGTTGCAGTAATTGGTGGGGGCAACACTGCCCTTTCAGAATCAATTTATTTAAGCAAATTAGTGGATAAGGTTTATCTTATTGTAAGAAAAGATAATCTTAGAGCTATTGCTATGTTAAGAGATAGTGTTTCGAAGTTGCCCAATATTGAAATTTTGTATAATTCAGAAGCCATGGAAGTAGATGGCAAGTCTTCTGTTTCTTCGGTTAAGATTTTTAATAAAAAGAATAATGTTGTTTATGAATTAGAAGTGAGTGCTGTATTTATGGCTGTTGGTTATAAGCCAAATACAGAATTTTTAAAGGGATTTTTGGATTTGGATGAAGAAGGATTTATTGTAACTAAAGATGTTGTGAAAACAAGTGTTGATGGAGTTTTTTCGTGTGGAGATGTTAGCAATAAACTCTATGCTCAAGCCATTACTGCTGCTGCTGAGGGGTTTATTGCGTCTGTTGAGTTGGGAAATTTTTTAAAATGAAGTTCTTGTTTAATTTAATGCTTTAGAGTAGATTTAATTGCCTTTTGATTTCAAAGATTAAAATGCCTGTAGATACAGAAACATTAAGAGAGTCTATTTTTCCACTAGTTGGTATCCTTATTAAAAAATCAGAATTTTCTTTTATTAGCTTATGTACGCCTTTTCCTTCATTTCCCAGAATAAGTGCAATTTTTTTATCGTTTATTTTGATTTTGTTTATATCTTGTCCGTTAATATCGCTAGCATATACCCAAAAACCATAGTTTTTAAAAAGATTTATTGTGTTGTTTATGTTTGTCACTGTTATTTTTTTTACATATTGACTTGCACCAGAGCTAGTGCGCAAAACGGTTGAATTATCTTTTGCGCTACGCTTTTGAGTAGTAATTACAAGGTCTATACTAAACTGTTCTGCTGTTCTAAGGATTGCTCCAAAGTTTTGAGGATCTTCTATTTCATCTAGAAGTAAAATGAAAGCATTTTCTTGTTTTTTGAATGTTTCTAGCAAGTTTTCAAAATCTTTGGGTTGTGTTTTTACATTTTTATTTTTTTCAAGTTTTAATTTTAATGCAAATCCCCTGTGGTCTTTCTTTTTAAGAATCTTGTCAAGTTCATTTGTGCTTATTCTTATTATTTTTATATTTTGTGTTTTAGCTAGCTTTTCAATTTCTTTAGTTTTTGAGCTTTTTTTTGATATATAAAGTTCAAATCCTTTATTATTTTTTATGCTTTCAATTATTGAATTGGCATGAGTTATGTACATATTATACTTTGAGTAAATCTATTTGATCACCATCTTTTAATTCTTTGCTTAGGTTTTCAAAAAGTTTAATAGCAATAGAATTTAAATTTTTAGGTGTTTTTATTTTTGTGATTAATATTAAGTTTCCAAACTTTTCGGTTTGAAGAATTGGCATTCCTGCGTTTTTAATTAAAATTTGTTCTTCATTGTCTATTCCTTTTGGAATTTGTATTTTAATTTCTTTTGAAGCGATTGTTTTTATTTTTACTTCTTTTCCAAGGGCTGCTTGAGTAAAGCTTATTGGAAGTATTGCATAGAGATCTTTACCATTTCTTTTAAATATTTTATGGGATCTTATCAATATCTTTACATAAAGATCACCATATTCTTGACTGCCTGGATTTACATTCCCTTTGCCTTTCATTTTTATTTGCTGGTTATTATCAATGCCTGGGGGAATGTTTAATTGAATAGTTTCTTGTTTTGCAAGGCTTCCTTTACCTTTACAAGATTTACAAGGGTTTGATATTATTTTGCCCGCACCGTAACATTTAGAACATGTTGTTGTAACTCTGAAAAATCCTCCGCCTTGTACCACTCTTCCGCTACCGTTACACATGTTGCATATTGAAGGGCTTGTGCCTTTTTCGGATTTTTTCCCGAAACAAGAATCACAGAGCATTTGTCTTGTTATGTTTATATTATTTTTGTATCCAAAATATGCATTTTCAAGAGATATTTCTATGTTGTACCCTAAGTCCTCACCTTTTGCATATTTTCTATTTTTTTCTTGCCCTTTGTTTCCAGTGAAAAATGAATCAAAAATATCGCCAAAATCTTCAAAGATGTCTGAAAATCCACTAAACCCACCTGAAAATCCTTCAAATCCTCCTCCTTCAAAAGCTGAATGTCCAAATCTGTCATATTTAGCTTTTTTATTATCATCTATTAAAATTTCGTAAGCCTGAGTAGCTTCTTTAAAGATAGAGGCGGCCTCTTCATTTCCTTGATTTCTGTCTGGGTGATATTTAATTGCTATTTTTCTATAAGCTTTTTTTATCTCATCTTTTGAGGCTCCTTTTGAGAGCCCCAAAATTTCATAGTAATCTTTTTTCACTATTTTTTATCCTCGTCAACAACCTCATAATCAGCCTCTTTGCCCTCTTCGCTTGTATTGCTTTGTGGGCCACCATTTTCTTGTTGGCTGCTTGCATTTTGCTGGGAAGAATCTTTATACATCATCTCAGCTATTTTGTAAGAAGCTTTTTGAAGTTCTTCTGTTCTAGATTTTATAAGCGAAATGTCTTCTTTTTCAAGACTTTCTTTTAATTCTTTTATTTTACTTTCAATAGCTTCTTTGTCTTCGCTTGGAATTTTTTCAGAATATTCTTTTAATGATTTTTCTGTTTGATAAATTAAAGAATTAGCTGTATTTTTTGCTTCAATATTTTCTTTTAATTTTTTATCTTCTTCCGCATGAGCTTCTGCATCTTTTACCATTCGATCTATTTCTGATTCAGAGAGCCCTGATGATGATTCAATTCTAATTTTTTGTTCTTTGCCTGTTCCCATATCTTTTGCAGACACGTGAACTATTCCATTAGCATCAATGTCAAAGCTAACTTCAATTTGAGGTACTCCTCTTGGTGCTGCTGGTATTCCATCAAGTATGAAATTACCAAGTATTCTATTTTGTGCTGCCATTTCACGTTCACCTTGAAGTACTTTAATATCAACAGAGGTTTGATTGTCAGCAGCTGTTGAGAACACTTGACTTTTTTTTGTAGGAATTGTGGTATTTCGTTCAATAAGTTTAGTCATAACACCACCTAATGTTTCTATTCCTAGCGAGAGTGGAGTAACGTCAAGAAGTACCATATCTTTGGTTTCTCCTGTTAAAATACCACCTTGAATAGCAGCTCCAATTGCTACAGCTTCGTCTGGATTTACTCCTTTGTTAGGATCTTGTCCAAATATATCTTTTACAATTTTTTGAATAGCAGGAATTCTTGTTGATCCACCTACAAGTATTACTTCATTGATATCAGAAGCTTTCAGTCCTGCATCTTTAATAGCTTTAAGGCATGGTTCTTTTGTTTTTTGAACCAAATGGTCTACCATTTGTTCGAATTTTGCTCTTGTTAGAGTATGTTGTAAGTGTTTTGGACCATTTGCATCTGCTGTAATGAACGGAAGATTTATTGAAGCTTCTTGAGCACCTGAGAGTTCTATTTTAGCCTTTTCAGCTGCCTCTTTGAGTCTTTGAAGAGCCATTTTATCGTTTGACAAGTCAATAGCGCTTTCTTTTTTGAATTCTGAAATTAAATGCTTTATTATCTCATCGTCAAAATTATCACCACCAAGATGTGTGTCTCCGTTAGTTGACTTTACTTCAAAAACACCATCTCCGAGTTCTAATATTGAAATGTCAAATGTTCCTCCACCGAGATCGTAAACAGCAACAATCTCTTCGTGTTTTTTTTCAATTCCATAAGCAAGAGCAGCAGCAGTTGGCTCGTTGACAATTCTTTTTACTTCAAGACCCGCTATTTTACCGGCATCTTTTGTGGCTTGTCTTTGGGCATCATTAAAGTAAGCAGGAACTGTAATGACAGCCTCTGTGACTTTTTCACCCAAGTAAGCTTCTGCTGTTTCTTTCATTTTTGTAAGAGTTGCCGCTGAGATCTCAGGCGGTGACATTTGTTTTTTTATATTAGAAATGTTTACTCGTGCATCGCCATTTAGTCCTTTTTCTATTTTATAAGGAACCATTTTTATTTCGCTTGCAACCTCTTCAAATCTTCTTCCCATAAATCTTTTAATAGAGTAAATTGTGTTTTCAGGGTTTGTAACCATTTGGTTTTTTGCGACTTGACCCACAAGTCTTTCGCCTTTATTTGTGTAAGCAACAATAGATGGAGTAGTTCTTCCCCCTTCTGAATTTTGTATTACAACTGGTTTTCCATGCTCCATTATAGCTACGCATGAGTTTGTTGTTCCCAGGTCAATACCTATTATTTTGCCCATATTATAAACCTCCTTTTTCCTAATTAATTTTTACTTTGAGCAACTTTAACTTTCGCTGTTCTTAATATTCTGTCGTTGTAGCAATATCCTTTTTGGTATACTTCTACTATTTCTGGATTTTTAAGACCCTCTTTCTCTTCAATGCTTATTGCTTCATGACGACTTGGGTCAAAATTTTCTCCATTTTCTCCGAATTTTTTTAAATTATATTTTTTATCAAAAATTGATAGTATTTCATTTTCAATCATACTGATTCCTGTTAATAAGTTGTCAAAATCTTTGGATTTTTTTGAAGAGTTAATAGCCCGTTCTAAGTTATCAAGAAAATTAACGACATCTTTCATTATGGTTTCATTTGCAAATTTAACAAAATTGTCTTTGTCTTTTTCTAATCTTTTTCTGAAGTTTTCAAATTCTGCTTGTTTTCTTAAATACAAATCTTTAAGATTAGAGATTTCATTTTCAAGCTCAGTAATTTTATTATCAGAATTTACTGAATTTAAATTTTCTTTTTTTTGAGATTTTGTATTTTTATTATCTTGTTTGTTTGTTTTTTCAGATTCGCTTTTAGTTTCTTTTTTTTCCATTTTTCCTCCTTTGATAAAGCATTTTATCTTTAAAAAAAATCTTTTACAAATTTTTTTCTTTCTTAAAATTTAATAAAATTGATTCATTTTGATCATTTGCAAGATGTATATTTTTCTTAAACTTTCAGTAATAGTGTTGTATTGATACATATTGTTATTTAGTAAAATGTTCGTGTGTATTTTTTTGTCAAAATAAAAAATTTTCTTTTTATAAGAATATTTTTGGTATTATTTTTTGATTTTGTTTGTTTTTAGTGTTTTTATATACTCTCATTAATATTGAGAGTATTGTTAAAATGTGGGTGAGTATTGATTTTATGAAGCTGTAAGTTTTTTGTTGTAATTTAGTGTATTATTGCTTATTATTTACCTATGAAAATAAGCATTGCTCAAACGAAATACAGAGCTTTAGATTTTGATAAATGCATTACTGATTTTAAAATTAATTATGGTGAAGCTTTGCTAAGGGGAGCAGACGTTTTAGTTTTTCCTTCTATGTTTTTAGGCAATGCTAAGTATGTTAAATTGTTTGGGCTTTCTAAATATTCTCAAAATATATGTAAGTTAATTGAATTCATGAAAGAACAGGTTAATGATAACACTTCAATTGTTTTTGGTCATAGTGTGTATAAGAATGATAAATTTGTAGATGTTATTTCTGTTATCAGTAATCATAAAGTTGTTCTAACTGTATCACAATGCAATTTGCCTGGGTTTTTTAGTTATAAGGATAATTTATTTGCTGTATTAAATTTTGAGGATGCTTTATTATTTAATGAATTAATTCCCAAATTTGGTGAGGATTTAAAGAAAGCTCAATATTTAATAATACCGTCCAAATCTTATTTTACTAAGGAAAAGAATAATCTTAGGTTAGAATTCTTTGAAAAAGTTGCTATTGAGAATAATTTGGATGTTGTTTATTCGAATTTTTATGGAGCTGAAGATTCTGCGGTTTATGATGGGTATAGTTTTTTTATTAATAGTTTTGGCAAGATAAAACAAGCCAAAGGATTTGAATTTGATTTTATATCTAATGATACATTTCAAAATTTAAAATTTGATACACAGAATGATTTTTTTGAAAAAATTATAGTAGCAATATCTCTTGTTTTAAGAGAATATGTTTCTTTTTCAGGATTTTCTAAAGTTCATTTGGGGGTATCTGGGGGTATTGATTCTGCTCTTGTTGCATGTCTTGCATGTTTTGCTTTGGGTGCTGAGAATGTTATAGGGATTTCTATGCCCAGTAAATTTTCATCGGCAGATTCTATTTCTGATGCTAAAGAGCTTTCTAAAAAATTAGGTTTTAAATTGATTGAAATGCCAATAAAAGATTTATTTGAAGTAAGTAGTAGATTTTTTGAAGGATATTTTGATATTAAAGGTGTTATTGGGGAAAATTTACAAGCTCGTTTAAGGGGGCTTTTATCAATGTCTTATAGTAATTCTCAAAATTCTTTGCTTTTAAATACTGGTAATAAAAGCGAAATCGCAGTTGGTTATTGTACCCTATATGGGGATACTTGTGGAGGACTTGCTTTGATTGGAGATCTTTTTAAGACAGAGGTTTATGATCTTGCAAAGTATATTAATGCAAAATTTGACCAATCTATTATTCCTATTAATATTATTTTAAAGGAGCCTTCTGCTGAGTTAAGGTTTGATCAAAAAGATAGTGATTATCTTCCAAAATATGAAGTTCTTGATGCTATTTTAAATAGATATTTGATTGGCAATGAATCTGTAGATTCAATTTGTCTTAATTTTGAAAAGGATATAGTTGATAAGGTTTTAAATCTTTATTTTAAAAATGAATATAAAAGAAGGCAGGGAGCTCCTATAGTTAAAGTTTCTAAAAAAACTTTTGGTTTTGAGCTTTCAATTCCTATTTTAAATAATAGAATTTGAAATTATGATTAAAGCTTAGGGTTTTAAATTTTATTAAAATTATTAGTTTTTATGTTATGATAGCCTAAAAAACACAAATCTTTTTTAAGTATTAAGTTAAATTAATACTTATTTATTAACTATATAAGTTATATATGTATTCCATTATGGTATGGAATTTTGAATGTAGGAATTATAAAAATGAGATTTATCCTAATACCTTTGTTTTAGTTATTGTTTTTTAATTTTAGAATTTCTTATTAATAAGAGAATCAAGATAAAAATGGATTGGGATTTTGAAAAAATTATATTTTTATTAAATGAATCAACCAGGCTTGCATTAAGTAGTTGTACTAAATTGATTTTAGATTTTAAATTTAGTGGGTCTATTATAGCTCGGGGCGGATAAGCAAATTGCGTAGTTCTTATTCAAAGAAATCAAAAAGCCGGGTAATTTTGTTCTTGGAGAAGCGACAATATCTACTTATGAAGAAGAATATTAAAGATGCGTTATTATCAGAGAGTGCTTTTATTATTGATCCTATTGATAGAGCTTCTTCTTTTACAGCAGGTCTTCCTTCATATGGAGTGTCGTTAGCGTATGCTAGTGACGAAAAATATTGAAGGAGCTATTTTTCTTCCTTTAAGTGGAAAGTTTTTTATTATTTCTAAAGATGGTGTTTTTTAGCATAAAAAACATTGGTAGCTATCCTTTTTAAAAAAGGATTTTAATAAATTTATTTTTACTAATTTTGAATGTTATAATATTCATAGTTTACTTGCAATTTAAAGGTCTATTATAAGGCCATTTAATTTTGATATTTCTTCTTTTATTAATGGCCCTTGTGTTTATTCTTTTGCCAAACTTTTACAAGTTCTGATAAGGCCTACTTTTCTTTTGTAGGACTTTGGGATATTGCAGTATGTTTAGGTATTGGCAATAAGTTGGGCATGATTGGTGAATTTTATTGTGGTAATAAAATGACATTGGATATAGATTCAATGTATATTTTAGAGTTTAGCAATCATAAAAGATGGGCCTTGAAAGATTTTTTGATTTATTTTAATAATAAATCAAAAATAGATATTATAAGAAAAGACGCAAATAAAAAAATTAATAAGTAAGATATAAAGAGAATTTAAAAATTATTATTTATGTTTTGCGGTTTTGGTGTTATTAGAGTCAATGTCGAGTGTTTTGATTAGCTTGTGTAAAGTCCAGCTTGAAAACTTTATGTAAAGCATTTTAATTGGATTTTTTGTATTTTTTTGTAGCACTTTTAACGATTCTATATTCATCAAAGCTATTATTTCTTTTAGTGTTTTTGGTAAATTATTGAAAATTTTGGAGCCTACTTTATGTCCTTCTAAAATAAAATTTTGAAGAGTTATTTGATCTTTTTTTTGTAAGCGTCTCATATATAGCCTTAAAATACGCTCTTGGGATTTCATAATTTCTGAATTAATTTGTTCTTGTTTTTTAGTAATTTTTTTCTTGTTTTCAATAATAGGTTTTTTAGGCAGGGACTTGTAAGGGTTTGTTCCTGGAATATAATTTTTAGGAATTTTCATATACTTTACTCCTATTTAATTAGCTAACCTATAATTCTATTATTTTTTTTGTTTTTATGCAATCAATATTGATATTTTGATTTTTTATGATTAGAATCATCATATGAAGGAGTTTTTAAGGGCAGGGGTTTTTAATTTATTGCTTGGTGTTTTAATATTGTTTGTTGTTATTTTTTTACAATTTAGGAATTTAAGCTTAAATATATTTTTTTTAAAAGATATAAAATTAGAAGTAAATAATAAGGTTGAAAATAGTGAATATATTTTAAATGATATTGTTGTTAATGTTAGGGGACTTAGGGTATTTTTGTCCAAACTTAATCCACTTGTTGTTTTAGAAACGGGTTTGAATCTTTTACCCGTCTCTTATAAAGTGCAAGACATGGGTATTTATGTTTATTTTGAGAATAATATTTTTCTAGGATTTTTACTTGATTCAGAAAATAATTTTAGTATTGAATCAAATCTCTCTAAGAGCTTTTTGTTAAGTTATGAAGTTGAAGATCATTATGAAGTTTTATTAGATAAGCCTAATCTTTCAATAAGACAAGGGGAGAATTTGGAATATAAAATTTTTTTAGGAGAAAATGTAGAGATAAGAGAAAAAGATATTTTAATGTCTCCTCAAGCAGCATTTAGAATTGGCAATGCTACCTATATCGATTCATCAAAGAAAAATATTCCAAATTCCGTTATAGAGAACAATCAAAGTAATAAAAGTAATGTATTGGATTATTCTATTGTTCATTCAAAGATTAAAGAGGTGGATAATAAAATTTTTAATGATGCTTTAAACGATTTTAGACAAAATGCTTATGATTCTTGGAGCAATTCTGTTAATTTTAATATTTCAAGGGGAGGATGGCTTAAATACGGTGCTTATAGCTTTGATGAAAATTTAATGGTTTGTTTTTTAGCAGAATCTTTAATCAGAGGGGATCACGAATCAATATTTTTAAAATTAGATTCTTTATTAGTTAAAAATGAACATAAGTTGACTTATTTAAGTTTATGTTATTATGCTAATTCAGATCAATTCGATAAATTTTTTTCTTATTTATCAAGAAATAAAACTTTTATTGACTCTCTTGAAGAGGACAGGCTTGTGATTTATTTAAAGGAGGATCCTTGTCTTTTGGAAAAAATTTTTTTATCAGAAAACGGTTCTAAATTAAATGGTGCGTTAAATCTTCTCAAAGATCCTAAAATAATATTAAGTTCTAATTTTAATTTTAGCCAAGCCTACAACATTTTATCTAATTATTTTACTTTTCTTAAGATTAGAGGTGACGATTCTTTTTATTTAAATTTTAAAAAGGAGCTTTATAAATTTGTATTCACCTTATTTGGCGTTACAGATGAAGGAAAAGTGTATATATTAAATAATAACATTAATTCGTCTGATGTTGTTGAGTATGCATTAAAGATTTCTGGGATTCTTAAAAAAATAGCATTTTATTTAAAAGATGATTTTATATTAAAGCTTTCATTTAATGCGATTTATCATTCTTTAATGAGTGGTTATGCCAAAGGAATTCCTTATGAAAACTATTATTCTGATATTATTGATAATCAATATATGCCCCAATTTATCTTTATTTTTAGCCATGGATCTATCAGGTGGATATATACTGCTTCTAGGGTTTTAAATCGCGAAATTACTGATGCTAAGGTTGCAATTGATTTTGATCAAGAGATTAATTATTCAAGCTATATATTTTTTGGAAATATTTTAAATCCAACTTTAGTTAGATTTAGAGAAATTGATTGGTTTACAGATTATAAGTTTTACGTATATTCTGATGGTTGGAAGTATTATCCTTTGAACAAAATTTTGGTTGTTAAAGCAACACCTAAGAAAAAGAAGACTTTTAATCTTTTAGTAAGATTTGACAAAATTGCAAAAAAAATAAATATTTATGAATAAACCTTTATTATCAGAATTGATAATTGATATTGGAAATACTAGCATTGCTTTTGCCTTATTTGAAGATAATCAAGTTAATTTATTTATTAAAATGAAAACAAATCTTATGTTAAGGTATAATGAGGCTTATAGCTTTTTTGAAAAAAATTTTGATTTTAATGTAACTCAAGTTTTTATAAGTAGCGTTGTTCCTGTTCTTAATGAAGTATTTGAAAATGTTGTTTTTTCTTTTTTTAAGATAAAACCTTTATTTATTATTTTTGATTTAAATTATGATTTGACATTTAATCCTTACAAAAGCGATAAATTTTTGCTAGGTTCAGATGTTTTTGCTAATCTTGTTGCAGCCATTGAAAATTATTCATTTGAAAATGTTTTGGTAGTAGATCTTGGAACAGCTTGTACCATTTTTGCTGTTAGCAGGCAAGATGGAATACTTGGTGGTCTTATAAATTCCGGTCCTTTGATAAATTTTAATTCTTTATTAGATAATGCCTACCTTATCAAAAAATTTCCCGTTAACACTCCAAATAATCTTTTAGAGAAAACTACATCTGGGAGTGTAAATAGTGGTTTGTTTTATCAATATAAGTATTTAATAGAAGGCGTTTATCGCGATATTAAAAAGATGTATAAAAAAGAATTTAATTTAATAATTACTGGGGGTAATGCTAGCCCAATTTTGCCATTAATTGAGATAGAGTTTATTTTTAATATTCATTTAACCGTAGAAGGCGTTAGAATTCTAGGAAATTCTTATTGTCTTTAAGCTTGTTAATTGAACTTTTTATTTTTAAAGTTTTAAATTTTTTTGTTAAATAAATTCGGAAAGTTTTTTGTTTGGTGATTAAAATTATCTAAAATTAATGTAACTTCTTCATATACTTTATCATTAATTTCTGCTTTAAATGAATTTAAGTTTGATTCTACATAATTTTCCTTGCTGAAACCCACTATAAATCCACTTAATTTTGTTTTTTTAAGCCATGAATATGTTAATTCTAAAATTGTTAAGTTATTTATCTTTGCTATCTCTTCAAGTTTATTTATGGTTTTTAAAGTATAAGGCCAAATTTCTTTTTTGAAAAGTATTAATTTTTCTGTTCTAGTATCATTAAATTTGTTTTTGTCTTTTATATTAGCTTTAGATAAAAGTCCTTGAGCAATTGTTGAATATGATATGGTAGCAATATTGTTGTTTTCACAGTAAGGAATTACATCTTTTTCTTTATTTCTAAATAAGGGGTTGTATCCTATTTGGTTTACGTCAATTTTGCAAACTTTTTTTATGCTTTCCATGTGTGATATTTCAAAATTACTTACACCTACATATTTTATTTTTTCTTTTGCTCTCATTTCTTCAAGAAACGATGCGATTGGTTTTAGGTCAAAATCATTTTTAGGCCAGTGTATATAGTAAATATCTATATAATCAGTTTTTAAATTTTTAAGACTTTCATTAAAATTTTTTATATATTCTGAAATTTCCATTGGGTAGCATTTGCTTGCAATTAAAATGTTTTCTCTTATTGTTGGATCTTCTTCTATTATTTCACCAATTATTTTTTCTGAAATGCCATTTCCATAAGCTCTTGCAGTATCAATATTTCTGATCCCATGATCATATGCTTTTTTTAATATTTTTTTAGCGGTTTCTTTTTCAACCTGTTTAAAATATCCCCCTCCGAATTGCCAAGACCCCAAGATTAATTTACTATAAGTATTTATCTTTTCTTTAAGATTATTCACAGGTCCTCCTTTTTATTTTATGATAAATTTGTATTTTTGCTTTAATGATTAATTATGTTTTATTTTAAATGTTTTATAAATAAAAGTTTATAGTTTGTTAATATTTTTTAGCAATTTTTCTTTATTAAAATCTTTATTTATTCCAAATCTGGTTAAAGAGAAATCGTATTTTACAGGATCTTCATTATTTTCTTTTGAAAAATAGCTTGTAATTTTTATTGCTTTTTTAAGATTTACGTTTTTTATTTCTTTTATTTTAAATAGCTTTGAAGCAATGTTTGTCATATGAGTATCCATTGGCACTATAAGCTTATTGGGATTGAATTTGTTCCAAATGCCCAAATCGACTTCATCTTTGCGTATCATCCATCTTAAGAATAAAAAAAGTCTTTTACAAGAGCTTCCTTTTGAAGGCTTTGGAAGTAGCATTCCGAATTCTCTTCCATTTATTTTTTCCATATGTTTGATTAATTCATCTATACTGAGTATAAGATTTTGGTTTTTATAATAAATACCGTAAAGAAGATTTTCAAGTGTGTGGTGCTGTTCTTTTATTATTTTGAGGGTGCACAGTAGCCTTACAATGTCTTCTCCTTTGAAAAATCTATAAACAAATCCTTTAAATATTTTTTTTAAGTCTTTTTCGGTTATCAGTTTCAGGTTTTCAGAAGGGGATTTACCAAGTGGTTTGAGTATTATTTCGATTGCTTCTAAAATTTTTTCTACTCTTCCAAGTGCCAATGAAGAACTAATTAGGCCTACAAGTTCAATATCTTCTTTTTCTTTATACCTGTAGAGAAATTCTAAAGGATCAGGATGTATAAATTCTTTTTTATTGTATTTCGAATATATTCTTTCTAGAAAATCATATAGCGAACTTTTAGCTTTTACTTGCATTATTGTATTCTAATAGTTCTAATAATATTTTTTTAAGTTTTTTATCGTAAAGTTTGTCTTTTGCCCATTTCCCAGTCAAATCATATATTGTTGGAGCAGATCCTCTTTTAACAAGGTAAAATCTAGGATCAACCATATTTGATTTGATATTTTGTTTTGAAGCATAAGCTTTTAAATGTTGAATATGAGCTTTAATTCCTTCTGTAATATTGGAAAAAGAATTTCCTTTTGTAAGATTATTGGTAGCGCCTATTCCTGAAAAATTGTGTTGTTCTTTTGAAACTATTCCATTAAATTTTAAGGCTCCTGTTTCTAGCAGCATTTGAGCATAGGCAATGTCATAATTAACCCCTTCAATCAAAGATTCTTCTATATAGGTTTTAGCAACAGTATTTACATAGTTTTTGTCAAGGTCTGGATTTATTTCTAGAGTATATTTTACAAGATCTTCCAGTTGAGTTTTTCCTCTACTTATTAAAAAGGGAATATATTTTTCTTGTTGTATTTCAGTACTTATTTCTATTACCTCTTCATTACTATAAGCTTTATTTGTTAGAAAGATGTTGATCATTGCAAATAGCAAGAATTTTTTTATCATTATTATTTTTCCTCTTCAATAAATTTATTAATTTCATTAACTATAGAATTAAATCTTGATAACATTGATTTGTTGTTTTTTAAAAAATTAAAACTTTTTAAATAGTTTCTGCTAAAAATAAGATCAGAAATTTCTGCAATATTGCTTATGCCTGTTAGCTTTATAGAGTTTATATTAGCGACTTTTGTGTGAGGATTTTTTTTATTTTCTTTTAGAATTAGTTGTAAGTTTTTTAAATTTGTTATTGTTTGCGGTTTCCCTCCTATATTGATATACTTTGTTATGTTTGTGTTATTTGTAAGGATAAAATTAGCAATATTTGCTTGATTTCCTAGTGTAATTAACGTTAGTTTATTAAGGTTCATTTTTGAATTTAAAAATTTTAAATTTTGGCTTGATTTTGCTAGTTCAATAATGCTTTGAATATCATTTTCAGTAGATGGAATATCAGCTTTTTCATTAAGGATATTTGCAGGTTCAATTAAATAACTAATACTTTTATTGATTATATAGCTAAATATACTTTTATGGCTATTTTTAATAAAATCGTAGCTTTTCATATGTTTATATTTTGGTGAATATAAATAAACAATTTTTCCTTTCTTAACAAGCCTGCTAACTAGAGATTTGAACATTGAATCGTGAGAATAATAGGGAAGTATAAGTAAAACAGAATCATATAGTTTTTGGTTATCACTAATAAGGGCTTTTTTATATATGTTATTTTCTTTTGGAAAATAATTCATTTCGTTTATGAAAAAAGGATTAAAGTCGTACAAAAGGAATGGATTTTGTTTTTTAAGGCCCAGTGTTGAGCTTACGGGGTACCAAATCGATAAGTTTAAATCATTTTTGTGGTCTTTAATTCTTGCAAATCCAATTTGATAGCTATTGTTTTCATTTTTGGGATAATTTATAAAAAGTGCTAAGTATGAAAAAATAGTTGCAATAATAACGGTTAAAATTGCAGGCATTACAAGTATTGTTTTTAGCAAAATTGAAAGAAATATTCCTTTTGATTGTTGCACAGTTCTGATGTTGTTTCGTCTTCTGCTATTTACTATTGTTTTTATGTTTTTAAAGAAGATGATTATCATAAATATTAAAAATATACTGCCAATGTATAACATTAATGGTCTAATTTCTGTAAAGTATAAAGTTATTACGAAAAACGTACCTGGGAATATTATAAAGTAGTCTTCATAAGTAAATTCTTTTTTAAAATTAAATAAATTTACTATTAAAAATGTGCTAAAACTGGTTAAGAAAATGAGTTCATAAATTTGCGTATCCATAAAAATAATTTTTCCTTAAATAATTATAAGCATAAAAGCAATTTTTCCAAAATGGTTTACAGAATTGATTATCAAATAGAGTTAATCTAATTTTGGATTTAAGAAGAATTGTTTGATTGAGAGAGTTTATTTTTGTGTAATATAAAATGTTGTGTTAAAATAGATTATGTTTTACAGGCGAAAGGTAGTAACATATGGTCGGAACCTTTTTAGGAACTGGTGCTTCAAGTGGTGTTCCTATGTTAAATTGTGGCTGTAGAGTCTGTACTTCAAGTTTTAGTAAAAATAAAAGATTGAGAAGTTCTTTTTTCCTTGAGACATCTTTTGGCATCAAATTGTTAATTGATACAGGCCCTGATATTAGACAACAACTTTTAAGAGAAAATATAGATAAGCTTGATTTAGTGCTTTACACCCATGAACATTATGATCATATTATGGGTTTTGATGATATCAAGTTTTATACACGAACTGCTCCTTTAAACATTTATGCTAGAGACACCACCATGGTTCATATAATGAATTCTTTTTCGCACAATTTTTCATCTAAGCCTTCTTTAAGTGGAAAGGCAGACATTATTCCCAATGTGGTTGAAGATTTTAAGCCTATTTTTTTTAAGGGCCTAAAGATAGTGCCAATACCTTTGATTCATGGAGAGATAGTTAGTTTGGGTTATAGGTTAGACAATTTGGCGTATCTTACTGATGTTAAATTTATTCCTGAAGCGTCCTATGATTATTTGAAAAATTTAGATCTACTTATAATAGATGCTATTAGGATTAAGCCTCATCCGGCTCATCTAAATTTTTCAGAGGCTATTCGTGAGATTAAAAAAATTAATCCTAAAGTTTCTTACTTTACGCATATTGCACACGATATAATGCATGAAGAATTTGATTATTTAGAAAAAGACAATATTTATTTAGCTTATGATGGATTAAAGATTTATATTTGATTTAAATTTAAAGAGGATTTATGAAATTAATTTCATGGAATGTAAATGGAATTAGAGCTGTTTTAAAGAAAGGTTTTCTTGAGTTTGTAAAAGAATATACACCAGATATTTTGTGTGTTCAAGAAACTAAAGCTTTAAAAGAGCAGTTGCCAAAGGATTTAATTCTTGAGAATTATTATTCTTATTTTTCAAAGTCAAAGATTAAAGGTTATAGTGGTGTTTGTATTTACTCTAAAATTAAGCCTATTGCTGTAAATTTACTTGGGGAAGAAATTTTTGACAATGAGGGTAGGGGGCTTGTAGCATACTATGGTGATTTTGTGTTAATTAATGCTTATTTTCCCAATTCTCAAGCTTTAAGAAGAAGACTTGTTTATAAGCTTGATTTTTTATCTTATGTTGAGAATATTATAGATTCTCTTGTGGATGATGGTAAAAATGTAGTAATTTGTGGTGATTTTAATATTGCCCATACTGAGATTGATCTTGTAAATCCTGATTCAAATAGAGATTCTCCTGGATATTATATTGAAGAAACGACTTGGCTAGATAGCTTTTTGAACAAAGGGTATGTGGATACATTTAGGATATTTAATAAGGAACCTGGTTATTATACTTGGTGGAGCTATATAGCAAGAGCCAGGGAGAGAAATATGGGTTGGAGAATTGATTATTTTATTGTTAATGAATTATTTAAGAAAAATGTTAAAAAATCTCTAATTTTAGGCAAAGTAATGGGAAGTGATCATTGTCCTGTTTTTTTGGAGTTGGCTAATGTAGTTAGCTAAAGAGGAGCTTAAATTGAAAAAAACCATTGCAATTTTTTATTTAATATTTATTGTTAATTTTAGTTTTGGTATTGATTTAAATGATATTGATTTTTATCGTAGTCTTGAAAAGGAAGAATTGATATTTTTTATTAATTTATTAAAGAGAGAGCAACTTGTTTTGGCAAATAGTTGTGCTTTAGAGTATGTTGAATTAGCTTATAAGGCGTTAAAAGAAAAAAACATAAATTTATTATTAAAAAATGACAAAGAATTAGTAGTAGGTAATAATGCTGATCGCTTAGTTCAGTCTAAGGCATATAACAATGCAAGGTTTATCTTTAAGGCCACAAAGGATTTAAATACTTTGGTTCATATAAGTGGGGATGGGTTTTTAAAGACTTTAGATGGTAGAAACGTAGGGTTTAAGGATAACAAATTTATTATTTTAGATTCTTTTTTGAATAATGATTTTTATGATGATGTTCCAAGCGAATATTCTACCATTGAAATTTATAATAAAAGCATTTTAATGCCCAATTTAAATAAATTTCTTCTAGATAAGCGTTCAAATCCTTTTGTTTATCTTGAAGATTTTAATAAAAACGTTTATTTAAATGATATTCCAAAATTAAGCAAAGAAGAGTTGTTGTTTTTATTTTATGAAATATTTCCAGTTTCTAAGCTAAAGAGTTTAAAAGATTGGAATGATTTTGGATTTTCATCTATTTCAAAAGCATTGAATAAAATTTATTCTGAAAAAATAAATTCAATAAGAGGGAGTGCAAATGAATTATCAAAGAATTAGAAATTATTGTAAATTTACAGGTGCTTTTTTATTTTTTTTGTTTTCTTGTGTTTCTAATGAATTAAAGTTAGATCAAAATTTGGTAAAGGGAAAACTTGTTAATGGGCTAAGGTATTACATTTATAAAAATCAAACCCCAAAGAATGCTGTTAATATTGGAATTGTTTTAAATGTAGGCTCTCTCAATGAAGAAGATAATGAGAGGGGGATAGCGCATTATCTTGAACATATGGCTTTTAATGGCACAAAAGATTATCCAGGGAATTCTATAGTTGATGTTCTTAAAAAATTTGGAATGCAATTTGGTGCTGACATTAATGCTGCTACTAGTTTCGATTTCACTTATTATAGACTTGATTTGTCAGATGGTAATAATAAAGATGAAATTGATGAATCTATAAATATTTTGAGAAACTGGGCTTCTCAAATCAGTTTTATGAAAGAAGAAATAGACCTAGAGCGAAATATTATTATTGAGGAAAAAAAGCTTGGTGAGACTTATCCTGGAAGAATTTATGAAAAAATGTATAAGTTTTTAACAAGCGGAAGTCTTTATGAATTTAGAAGTCCTATTGGACTTGAAGAGCAGATTTTATCTTTTCAATCAGAAGATTTTAAAAAATTTTATAGAAAGTGGTATAGGCCAGAACTTGCAAGTGTTATTGTGGTAGGAGATATTGATCCTATAGAAATTGAAGATAAAATAAAGAAGCAATTTATTTCTTGGAAAAATCCAGCTGATAAAGTTAAAGAGCCAAAAGTAAGTTTAGACGTAGAGCTTAAAGATAAGTTTTTACTTTTAGAAGATTTAGAAGTTGGAGAACCTGGTTTAATGTTCTTTAAAAAAGAAATTATTAACTTTGTGAAGACCAAAGATGATGTTTTGAATGACATTAAAAGGTCTTTATTGAGTGCTCTTTTTGAAAATAGATTTTCTGAATTAAAGACCACTGGGGTAAATCATTTTAAAAATGTTTCAAATAAAGATTTTTTTTCATTTAAGTCAGATAACAATACTATTGTTGCAAGATCGATTTCTTTAAACTTTAATCCAGGTTATTTGAACGAAGGAATTCAAGACTTTTTTTATGAGCTTGAGAGGATAAGAAAATTTGGATTTACCCAAGGTGAGTTTGAAAAAGTTAGATCTCAATTTTTCAAATCTTTAGAATTAAGGAAAAAAAATATAAATAAAACAAATTCATGGGCTATTTTTGAAAATTTAGTAGAGATTGCTATTTATGGTTCTAATAAATTTGATATGAATGAATATTATGACCTTTCTGTTCAATATTTGAAAAAGATTGATTTAAAAACAATAAATAATCTTGTAGGAAGAGAGTTTGATGTAAAAGATTGTGCAATTTTTTATTCTTATCATGGAGGAGCGCATCCTGTTTTGGCTTTTGAAGATATTGATAATCTTCAAAAGATAGCTTTAAAAAGAGAGATAAAGCCTTATGATAATTCTTCAATTGAAGGTAAATTTTTTAATAAGTCTTTAGATGATAAAGATATTATTAAAGAAAATGAGTTTGAAAATGAAATTTCATCATTTGTTCTTGAAAATGGTGTTGAAGTTTATTTTAAATATAATGATCAAAAAAAGGGTGTAATTGATTTTAGTGCAACTTCTTGGGGAGGTTTAATCAATGAAGATATAAGACTTATTCCTGTTTTATCTTTTGCTCCTGGGGTAGTATCTGGTTCAGGTTACGGTGATTATTCTGCATTACAGACTGAAAAATATTTATCAGATAAAACTGTTTCTTTAAGTGTTGGCGTTGGAGCTCAAGAATCATATATTACTGGAAGTTCAGATAAAAAAGATCTTGAAACTCTTTTTCAGCTTATATATTTTACTTTCAAGGAACCCAAAATAGATGATGTTTTTTTGCAAAATGCTATTAATAATATAAAAGCACTAATAAAGAGTAATAAAAATAGTTCTAATTATCATTTTAAAAAAGCTATTAGTAGATTTTTAAACAATAATGATCCTAGATTTGAAGATACAAAAGATAGTGATTTGCAGTATTTTACAAAAGAAAATATTTTGTCTTTTTATAAGAAAAGGTTTACTTATGCAAATAATTTTAAGTTTGTTTTTGTTGGAGATTCAGATATTCAAACAATAAAGACTTATTCAAAGAAATATTTGGGCAATCTTAACTTTAAAGAAATAAGCGAGTATAAAGATTTAGATTACTCTTACAGTAAAAATTTTAATAAAGTAGTTGTAAGGAAGGGGAAAAATACAACTAGCTTTGCTTATATAATTTATCCTTTTAAATTTAATTATTTAGCAGAAACCTCATTAAATTTAAATGCTTTAGCAGATCTATTAACGGATGGGCTTATAAAAAATATTAGAGAAAAAATGTCTAGCGTTTATGCAATTCAATCCTCTTTTGACTCCAATTTACGGAAAAATGTAGACTCTGATGGTATTTTGTCTATTTTTTTTACTACTGAGCCCAAGGAGCTGAATAATGTTTTAAATTCTATTAATCGCTATATGATCGAAAGGCAAAAAATAGATTTTAATGATAAAGATTTTTCTTATGTTAAGAAGAATTATATTAAAAATACAAAAATAAATTCAGAGAAGAATGGTTATTGGATTTCAAATATATTGGCGTCATTATCCTGGTATGGGGTATTTAAGAATAATTTTGGTGTCAAGTTTGTAGAGACAAACTTGAATAAAGATTTAATAAATGAATTTTTTAAGAAAATTAATCTTGAAGAAAGAGTAGAGATATTATTAATACCCGAATAGTTAGTGGTTGTTTAAAAACATTCTTGTTTTCTGGATTAACTAGAAAGCAAGAACGTTTAGCCTACTTTTTATTAGCAATACATCCTCTAGGGGAATCGAACCCCTCTTGCCAGGATGAAAACCTGGAGTCCTAACCGATAGACGAAGAGGACAAAAATGAGCTCAGTAGGACTCGAACCTACGACAAACGCCTTAAAAGGGCGCTGCTCTACCATCTGAGCTATGAGCCCAAAAGCCATTTTATGACCATTAAAAGTAATAATATATTTATTTTCCAATAATGTCAAGTTAAATTGGTATAAAATTAATAATTTATACCAAAAATGCATTTAACAATTTGAGCTGCACAGGACTTGAACCTGTAACCAGCGGATTAAGAGTCCGATGCTCTACCACTTGAGCTAGCAGCCCAGTTTATTAATTTGCTAACAATAAGAATAAGTTTTTATAAATTGAATGTCAAGGTTTGCTGTTGCTTTTTTTTAATTCTTCTAGCAAATTTTTTGCCTCTAGGTTATTAGGAGAGATTGTAAGAAGTTTAATTAGTGCTTCTTCTGCTAATATTTTATTTTTAGCATTTATTCTTGATCTTGCTAATTTTATTAATAGATTTTGGTTATTAGGAGAAAATCGTAATGCATATTCGTATGCAAAATCGGCTTCATTATATCTTTTTAGCGCATAGAAAGCATCTGCAATCAAATTATAAACTTTTATTATTCTTGCTCCTTTAGAATCAAGGCTAATGTATTCTTGAAAGTATTTTAATGCATTTTCATAATTTTTTTGAAAAAAATATGCTTCTCCTAGTGCTTGGATAATTCTTATGTCATATTTTTTAATACCAAGCCCGATAATTGCTTCTTTTTCAGCTCTCTTGTATTCCCCTATGGCTATTAAGCTCCATATCAATATTGTCCTAGCATCTAAGTTATTAGGATTTAGTCGAATTTCTTCTAACGTGTTTGAAATAGCTTCTTTAAATTTTCCCTCTTTATACAGAAGAAGAGAGTCTTCTTTTTCTTTAGGCGGTGATTGTCCAAATAATAAGCTTAAATTAGATAGCAGAATTAAAGCTGTTTTTAGTAGAAAAAAAAAATTCATTCTTCTAGATCCTCCATTTCACAATTTCCTTTAAATATTGCTCCAGAGTCAATAAAGAGTTCTTTGGTTTTAATGTTTCCTATTAATTTGCCGGTTTTGTAGATTTTAATTGTTCTTAAAGCTTCAATATTCCCTTTTATTTTGCCATGATTTAGTAAATGTTGGCATTTTATTTCAGCTTCAACATCAGCTTTTTCCCTTAGATAGATTGAATTTGATGAGTTTATTAAACCCTTGAGCCTTCCTTCTATTATTATTGGCTTATTGCTTTCGATATAACCTTCAAACTCAAAATTGTTTTTTATTATATTTTGGGTACTACTTTCTTCGAATTCTAAGCTATCTATGCTCATTGGAACCTCTAAAAATGAATGCTTTAACTATATAGCATTCATTTTTGATTTAATTTTTTATTGTTATTAATCGTTTCTTCTTTGGCCCAAAAATCTTAGAAGATATAAGAATAAATTTATAAAATCTAAATAAAGTTTAAGTGAGGCTACAACCGCCATTCTATTTTTTATTTCAGTTTCGTCTTGTAGCATTTTATCCATTTTAGAAATATTTTGAACGTCATAGGCTGTTAGGCCTGTAAATATAACTACGCCCAAAATAGATATAAGGAAATTAAGACCTGAGCTTCTAAAAAACATATTAACAAGAGATGCAATAATGATTCCCCATAAGCCCATTATTAGATAGCTTCCCATTTTTGTTAGATCTGTTGTTGTAGTGTATCCATAAACAGACATTCCAAGAAATGTTCCAGCAGTAATTCCAAATGTGAATACTATTGATCCTTGCGTATAAATCATAAATATAGAAGATAATGTTACTCCTGTTAGTGCTGAGTAGAGCAAGAAAAGAGCTGTTGCAGTATTGCTTGATATTTTATTAAGAGCACCACTTATTGCATATACAAGTCCAAATTGTATAAGTATTATAGCCATAAATGACATTGGATTTGAGAATATTATTGCTTTGATTGTTTGATTTTCTGATGTTGCATATGCAAACATTGCTGAGATTAAAAGTCCAATTGACATAAGCCCAAAAACCTTGGCTAAAAATTTGTTTTTTATTAGTATTTCTTGTTTTTCTTGTGTTAAATCGATCATAATAAAGCCTCCTTATTATTTTATTAAGATTTGTTTTGATCGTTAAATTTTTTGCGAAGTTCATCAAATATAGTGCTTGGAACTTTTCCATACTTTAAAAATTCCATTGAGAATTCTGCTTTTCCTTGGGTAGAGGATCTAAGGACTGTTGAAAATCCAAACATTTCACTTAAAGGCACCTCAGCTTCAACTTTTGAAAAACTTCCATCTTCTAGCGAACCTGTTATTATTCCTCTTCTTTGGTTTAAAAGACCAAACATATTGCCTTGAAATTCAGTAGGACCTTCAAGGGTAACTTTCATTATTGGTTCAAGGATTGTAGGCTTTGCCTTTTCATAAGCTTCTCTAAAAGCGCCAATTGCTGCTAATTGGAATGCAATATCAGATGAGTCAACAATGTGATATTGGCCATCATTGATTGTGATTTTTATATCAACTATTGGAAAGCCAATTAATGTTCCCCTTTCCATTGCTTTTTGGAATCCTTTGTCACATGATGGGATATATTCTGTTGGGATTACTCCTCCTTTTATTAGATTAACAAATTCGTATGTTTCTCCTTCTTTATCAAGAGGTTCCATAAACCCTGCAACCCTTCCAAACTGACCAGCTCCTCCAGATTGCTTTTTGTGAGTATAATTAAATTCAGCTTTTCTTGTAATTGTTTCTCTATAGGCTACTTGTGGCATTCCGGTTTCAACTTCTACCTTGAACTCTCTTTTCATTCTTTCAATGTAAACTTCCAAGTGTAGCTCTCCCATGCCTTGAATTATTGTTTCGTTTGATTCAATGTCAACATAAGTTTTAAATGTTGGATCTTCTTTTGTAAATCTTCCCAGGGCTTTAGCCATATTATCGGCAGATTTTTTGTCCTTTGGTTTTACAGAAAGAGAAATTACTGGATCTGGGATAAACATTGATGTCATTGAATAGTTAATTGACGGATCACAAAACGTATCTCCTGATGCACATTCTATTCCAAATAAAGCAACAATGTCGCCACTTTCTCCAAATTCAATGTCTTCTGTATTATTAGCGTGCATTCTGATAAGTCTTCCGACTTTGAATTTTTTAGAAGTTCTTGAATTTATAAGTTCTTGTCCTTTTTTTAAAGTTCCTTGATAGATTCTGACATAAGTTAATTGGCCGTATTGTCCGTCTTCAAGTTTAAATGCAAGAGCAACAGTTGGAAGTTCGTTGTCAATTTTAAGATCGATTTCTTTTTCATTATTATTAATGTCAAGAGCGGTGTTTTTTATATCATGAGGGGATGGCAAAAATCTGGTTACAGCATCTAAGAGCAATTGCACTCCTTTATTTTTATAAGCAGATCCCATAAATACAGGGCATAATTTTAAAGCCAATGTTCCTGTTCTAGTTGCATTGTATATTATTTCAGTAGGGACTTCTTTTCCTTCCATGTGTAATTCCATAAGTTCATCATTAAAGTCTGCAAGAGTATCAAGCATTATTTCTCGTTTGCTTTTTGCTTCTTCCAAGAGATCTGAGGGTATTTCTTTTTCTATTATTTCTGTTCCATCTTTTCCTTCAAAATAGTAGGCTTTCATTAATATAAGGTCTATAACTCCAATATGTTTGTCTTCTAATCCAATTGGGATTTGCATTAAAACAGAGTTTAAGTCAAGTTTTGATCTTAGCTGATCTTTCACGTTGTAAGGATTTGCTCCGGTTTTATCGCATTTATTTACAAATGCAAGGCGTGGTACGCTATATCTTTTAAGTTGTCGATCAACAGTTATTGATTGAGATTGAACTCCTGCAACAGAATCAAGAACCAATATTGCTCCGTCAAGTACTCTAAGAGATCTTTCAACTTCAATTGTAAAATCTACGTGTCCGGGTGTATCAATAATATTTATTGGGAAATCTTTCCATTCAACATGAGTTGCAGCTGATGCTATTGTGATTCCTCTTTCTCTTTCAAGTTCCATTGAGTCCATTGTTGCACCAACTCCATCTTTACCTTTTACTTCGTGAATTGCATGAATTTTATTACAATAAAAAAGAATGCGTTCTGTAAGAGTAGTTTTTCCTGAGTCAATGTGTGCGCTAATGCCTATGTTTCGTAATTTATTGTAGTCCATTAGACTTTGTTCCTCCTGATGATATGTGAGTAGAAGATTACCTATCTCAGTAATTTTACAAAATTTTTTTTTAAAAATCTATCTTATATCGTTTTATATTGTTAAATATTTGAAAGTTTAAACTATTTTTATGATATTTGACAGTTTCCTTGATTAAATTTGTATTAATGTATATCCTTATCTTAGGGAATATATCATTTAGTAAATTTTGATTTTATTGATTAAAACTTTTTATTTAGTGAATTAACTCTTACTTTATTATTATGCTCCTAATATAATTATTTGGAGGAATTTGAGTTGGAAACTTTAACAATATCTAATGAATTGAGCAAAATATCACAGGTAGGTTACGATTCTTCTGTGTCTGAGCTTTCTGTGTTTTTTAAAGATGGAAGAGCTTATAAGTATTTTAAGATTGAACCAAGGCATTTTAGTGCAATATCTAAACTTGTTGAGGATAGAAGATCAGTTGGTAAATATTTAACAGAAAATGTGTTTAACAAATATGACCAAGAAAAGCTTTAATTTGTGTTTTAGATAGTATAAAAGCCCTTTTGTTTTTAAAGCAGGAGGGCTTATTTATATTTATGACTAGCTTTTAGAGTGATAAATTTTGTTTTATAATCATTAATATTAGGGATTCAAGTAAGTTTTTATGTATAAATTTTTGTTTATTATTGTTTTTGTTTTATCTTGCAGCTCTATTTTTAAGGAATATCAAAATATATCAGGTGAATACTATAAGCTTGCTAAGTTAAATGAGGAGCTTGGTAATGATAAGACTTCTGTTTTGCTTTATGAAAAATCTATTAAATTTAATATTAATGCTGGTGATGATTCAAGTTATAATTTTATTTTAGCTTGCATTAATTTGAAGAAATATGTAGAGGCTGAGTTGAAACTTGATTCTATTATAAAAGAAGATCCAGAAAATATTTTGTTAATTAATCTTAAAGGATATTTGCTATTTAAGAAAAATGATTTGGATAATGCTTTGATTTATTATTTGAAAACTCTAGAATTTGCGCCTGCAAATAAAGAGGCTCTGTTTAATATTTTTTACATTTATCATTTAAAGGGCGACAAAAAAAATGCAAAGAAACATATCTCAAAATATAAAGAGCTAAATCATCCTATACCAAGTGGTTCAGAAGAAATAGTTTCCTCTGTTCTTAAGAGTTAATTTTTTGGTTTTTTGTTTGATTTTTTCTTTGTGGCAATCTTTATGGTTATTATTATATAATAAGGTATGCAATGTAAACCCTGTTTTATTTTTTATAAATTTTTGTAGGAGAGTTTTTATATGATTAGGTTTAAGGTTTTAATTTTGTGTTTGTTTGGGATTATTGTTGTCAATGGCTTTACAGATACTAATTTTGAATTCAATTTTGGTGGTGGGGTTGCTTTTCCTGTTAGTCCCTTTTCAAGTTTTTACAATGAGGCTTTAGAGATTAATGCAAAGCTTAAGCAAAATTTGCCTTCAGATTTAGCCCCAATAGAAAAAGAAGGGATAGTCCAAAATTTTTCCGATTTAGCCAATATTGCTAAAGCTGGAATAAGGTATGGAACTTATGCTCAATTTGGTGCTAAATTTGATGATTTTATTTCTATTGGATTTGAGCTTTTGTTTGACATGAATTTTCTTAAAGCAATAAAGCGTTCAGATGGAACTGCGAATGAAAATTTCTCGTTTGTTATGGCAATAACACCGAGATTTTATACAAAATTAGATTTTTTTGTTTTAGCTTTAGCGTTTTTCACAGGTCCTAAAATTAATATAGTGACTTCTTCTGCAGATTCTGTTTTAGCAGAACTGGGAACAATGGGCTGGGATATTGGTGCTAGACTTTCATTTTCTTTTTTGATTCTTGAAGGTTACTATGTTTGGAACATTAAAAACCCTAAATTTTCTGATTTCAAGTTTGGAATAGGTTTTGAATTTGGAATTGTGTAGCTTATTTAATTTTGTTTTTAATATTATGTATAATATATATTTTTGCTATCAATAGAATTTTTCGATTTTTTTTAATTATTAAAGCTAAAATATTTTAATACCTTGCGTTAAAAATTTTTAGTTATTTTTGTGTGTATAAGTTTTATTAATTATCAAATTAAGATTTTTTAAAAAAGAACGAGGGGTTGGGTGAATTTACTTAAAAAAAAATCAATAGGAATTATTGCCTGTCCTGGGGGTAGGGTTTTTGCTAGTAAAATAATAGAAGAGCTTGACAGGATATTTATAAATATTGAAAATGAGATTGTAAGCAGTATATGCCAAGATTCTAAAGTCTTAAAAGAAGAAATTTTTAAGATTGAAAAAGTTTTATCTCCTTTTTTAGAAGGGCTTAGTTTATCTACTCTTAAAAGCAAAGAGCCTTTAGAAATTCCTGTAAAATTTGTTAAATTTGCCAATGGTGAATTTAAAACTGAAATTTTAAAAACAATCAGGAATAAGGATATTTTTATTGTTCAAGATGTTGCTAATGCTTATGAAGTTGAGATAAGCAGCAGTGAAAAAATAATTATGACAGTTAATGATCATATAATGAATTTAATGACAACAATAGATGCTTGTATGCAGGCTAAAGCCAATTCTGTTAGTGTTATTATTCCGTCTTATCCTTATTCAAGGCAAGATAAAAAACATTCAAGAGAATGTTTAACAGCAAGTCTTATTGGAAGATTTTTAGAAGAGTTGGGTATTAGACATATTTTAACCCTGGATATTCACTCAAAGGCTATTGAGAATGTATTTAGAAAAGTTTATTTTGAAAATTTAAATGTTTCTTATGAAATCTTTAATTCTCTTAAGGATTTAATCGACATTAGGGATTCTAATTTAGTTATTGTTTCACCCGATACAGGCGCTGTGAGTAGAAATAAGTTTTTTGCATCAAGTCTTAAGAGTCCTCTTGCTTTGCTTTACAAGGAGAGAGATTATTCAAGAGTTTCAAATGATGTTGTTGATTCAAATATTTCTGTAACCAAGCTTTTAGGAGATGTTGAAGGTAAAAATGTTTTTATGAGTGATGACATGTTAGCTACTGGAGGTACTTTAATTAAAGCAATGAAATTACTTAAAAGTATGGGTGCTAAAAAGATTATATGTGGGATTAGTTTGCCGTTTTTTAATGGAGATGCTATTAAATATTTTGACAAAGCTTATGAGGAGGGATATTTTTATAAAATAATTGGAACGAATGCTGTTTGTCATAATAATGAATTAATAAATAAACCTTGGTATCATGAGGCTAATGTTGCGCCCCTTTTTGCAGAAGCAATATTTGCAATTTATAATAAAGTTGGTTTGCAAAAGATTCTTGATAGAAAGGATGATATTCAAAAATTGATTACAAAGGGTTAATTTATGAATGCTCTTAGTATTGATATTGGCACCAGTGTTTTAAAGGCAGCATTAGTTAATTCTAAGAAAGGAGTTTTAAGTTATATTGATGTTAGTTATTCAGATTATTTTGATGTTGATTTTGAAAATTTTGACTTTAATATATGGCTTTTTTCTTTTAAGAAAGCCATATCCAATTTTCAGCCTAGCAAAATAGATTGTATTTCTATTAGTGGTATTTCACCATGTTTGATTGCTTTAAATTCAAATTTAATTCCTTTAGAAGTGTTACATTGGAATTCCCTTAAGATTAAGTCTTCTTATTTTAAGGGCAAGTCTGCATTTTTGCCCTACGTACTTAGTACGGTTGAAAGAGGAACATATTCTAAAATAAGCTATTTTGTTTCTTGTTTTGAGTATTTTATTTATTTACTTACAGGGAAGCTTTTTACAAGCTTCCCAAGCGTAGAGTATATTCCTTTTATTTGGGATGATATAGAGATAAAAAAATATGGGCTTGACAAGAATAAATTTCCCCCGTTCATAAAAATGGGAGAAAATATTGGCGTTGTAACTTATAAAGCAGGAATTGAATTTGGGATAAATAGCGGAATTGGCGTAATTAATGCGGGATCAGATTATTTAAATGTTTTGGTTGGAAGTGGTGCTTTTCAAGAAGGAATTGTGTCAAATAGAATGGGTACAAGTGAAGGGTTTAATTTTGTTTCAAGTACATATTTACCAGGATTTTCTCTGGAATATCCTTATTTTTTAAAAGGATTTTTTATTATTGGGAAAATTGTTCCTTTTGGATATTTGATTCAATTATTAAAAGATAGTTTTTATAAGAAAAGTTTAACTTTTGAGTTTCTCTTAAAAAAGATTGTTAAAAGTGCCACATTAAATAATGTATACTTTTATCCAAGCAAGATTAAACTTTTTAATGATTTATTTATTTTAGATCCTTGTATTTGCAAAGATTTAAGTAAAGGAATTTTTGGTAGTGCTAAAAATTCATTAGATATTGGCTTGGCAATGCTTGAGTTTGTATGTTTTGCTTTTTACAACAGATTGATAGAGCTAAAAGCCTATAAAAAAGAAATTTTGAGTATTTTTGTTAGTGGATCTAATTCTGATAATTTGCTCTTAAATCAAATAAAAGCAAATATTCTTGGCAAAGATTTAAAGATTTTTGATTTTAAGCATTCAGAGATTATTGGGGGAGCAATTCAAGCATTCTATTCTTTAAGAGAATTTGGCAGCTTAAATGATTCTTTTTTAAAACTTGCAAAGATTAAGAATGTTGTTTCGCCTGTTATTGAGGTTCATGAAGAATATTTAGAAAAATATCAAAAATATATTAATAATTATAGTCTATTTGTTAACGGGTAATATATAAGTTTCTTTAAATTCGCCTATTCCTGCTATTTTTTTAAAGTCTACTTTTGCTTCTGATTTTGTTTTATAAGGGCCAGATCTTACTCTGTAAATATCTTTATTATCAACTGTTGCAGAATATATTTTAGCAATTATATTATATTTGAGTAATTTTTGAATATAGTTGTCTGCATTGATTGGGTCTGAGAGCGATACAAATTGTATGTAATATTCTGTATTAGGATCATAAATGGTATCAGGATTTAAAGTTTTTTGGGCTACAGGTTGAAATTTTTCAATAATTTTTGATTTTTGAGAAGTATTGAGTATTTTTTTAGTTGTGGGTTGAGGCTTTTCAATAGCTTTTGATTTTTGAGAAGTATTGAGTATTTTTTTAGTTGTAGGTTGAGGCTTTTCAGTAGCTTTTGATTTTTGAGAAGTATTAGATGGTTTGTTTATAGTTTTTTTTTCTTTATTTAAATCTTGTGTTAAATCTATGATTATTTCATTTTGAGTTTCAGATACCTTTAAAGACTTTTCATTTTGTTCAACCCTTTCTAAGGTGTTTTGATTTTTATCTTCTTCTAAAACAATATTTTTTTCTGCAATGTCTGAGGCCAGATTTTTGTTTGGAAAGAAAATAATTGTCCCAAGAAATATTATGATACAGACTGTTGCAATTGAAGTTAATGCTACAAAAAATCCTTTGTTATTATCATTGTTTTCATTCAAATCTTTCATAGTTAATTATCTCCTGCATTTTTTTTTCAATTTCTTTTTCTAGATATGCATAATTCTTGTTATTAATTATATTGATTATTCTTAAGTTTATAATATTTTTTTTAAAAAAAATATCTTTTTGGATTTTGAGTATTTTATTAATTATATTTGAGTCAATGTTTGGCATAGAGTATGATAATCTATTTTTTATTATAGAATTCTTTGTCTTTAGCACAATTATATAGTCACAAAGTTTTTCTAAATTTATTTTAAAAAGTAAAGCGGCATTAATTATTATTTTTGTAGATCGGTTTTGGATTAGGATTTTTTTTATTTTGCTGAGTATGATTGGGTGTGATATGCTTTCAAGTTTTTTTAGTTCTTTATTGTCATTAAATACAAGATTTCTTAACAAGAGTTTGTCTATTTCATTTTTAGCATTTAATATTTTTCTTCCAAATATTTTAACTATTTCTTCTTTTTTTTCATATAAAACTAAGTGTCCAAGCTTGTCTGCATTTATTTCGTAAAATCCATATTTGTTGCTAATTATTTTTGATGCGGTATCTTTGCCAGATGCAATTCTTCCTGTTATCCCAATGATTAATGGATTTCTCCCCACGATTTACCCGTTTCAATATTGGCTTTTAAAGGCAGATTTAATGCGTAGGCAGTTTCCATCATAATTTTTAATATTTTTTTCACTTCATTTTCTTCTTCAATAGGAGATTCAATGAGCATTTCATCGTGTACCTGTAGCAATATTTTTGATTTCATTTTTGTACTTTTAAATTCATTAAATACTTTGACCATTGCAATTTTCATAATGTCGGCGGCACTTCCCTGAATTGCGCTATTTATTGCTATTCTTTCAGCTGCAGATCTTTCTATGTAATTATTGCTATTAATTTCTTTTATATATCTTCTTCTTTTTAAGATGGTTTCGCTATATCCAGCATTTCTTACGAAGTTTATTTGATTTGTTATAAATTCTTTGATTTTTGGGTAAGAGTCGAAGTAAGAGTTTATAAATCCTTTTGCCTCTTCTTTTGTAATTCCTAGTTCTTTTGCAAGTCTAAAATCTGACATTCTATAAATTATTCCAAAATTAATAGATTTTGCTATTCTTCTTAAGTTAGGAGTAATTTCTTTTTCTTCTATTTTGAAAAGCTTTGAAGCTGTTTCTGTATGAATATCTTTATTATTTTCGAATGCTTTAATGAGGACTTCATCTTGAGATAAATGAGCAAGTATAGCAAGCTCGATTTGAGAATAATCAGCTGAAATAAAAATATTTCCATTTTCTGGTTTAAATGCTTTTCTTATTTTTCGCCCTTTTTCATCTTTTATTGGTATGTTTTGCAAGTTGGGGTTTATGCTAGTGATTCTTCCAGTTGCTGTTTTTGTTTGTATGAAGCTTGTGTGCAGTCTGTTTGTTTTATAGTTGATTAGTTCTACCAAATTATCTGTGTAAGTACTCTTCAATTTTGCAATTTGTCTGTATTTTATTAGATTTTCAATTGATTCGTGTTGTCCTCTGAGAGATTCAAGCACTTTTATATCAGTTGAATCTTTTTTCATTTTTTCAGGTAATTTTAGATTCAGTTTTTCAAATAAAATTTCATGCATTTGTTTTGGAGAATTTAGATTAAAATCAATTCCTATGCTTTTTATTATTTCGGTTTCGATTAGTTCTAATTCTTTTCCAAGTTCTTTTCCATATTCTTTTAAATATTCTTTATCAAGGTAAATGCCATTTTCTTCCATTTCTATAATTACTTTGTTAAAAGGCATTTCTATTTCGTGCATTAACTTGTCGAGTTTGTCTTCTTTTAATTTTTTGGTAAATATATTAAATAATCTAAATGTAATATCAGCATCTTCAGATGAATAGCTTGTTGCCATTTCTAAAGATATGTTTGCAAAGTTATCATTTTTTTGAATAACATCTTCATATTTAATATTTTTATGCATTAAATACTTTTCTGCAAGAAAATCAAGCGATACTTTTGAGTTTGTGTCAATAAGGTATGCGGCAATCATTGTATCAAAATAAGGTGGTATAGGGCTAAATCCATTATTTTTAAGTATTTTATAGTCAAATTTATAATTTTGACCAATTATTTTTGGATTTGACTCAAAAAGATTATTAAATTTTTGTATTATATAATTTTTTTCTATGTAAATTTTTCCTTTTGCTTCGATTGGAATATAGCAGCCCTCAAATTCTTTAAATGAAATGGAAATCCCAATTAATTTTGCTGTGTAAGTGTCAAGCGAAGATGTTTCTGTGTCTATTGATATGTATTTAGCCTTTTTAAGGTTTTCCATTAAATCGTCAAGTTCTATTTTTGTTGTTATTGAGCGGTATTTAACATTTTCTGTGTCAATTGTATTTATATCATCTAAGCTGTTAGTAGTAGTAATTTCTTGTGCAAATAGGCTTTTTTGATCTGTATTTTCTTTTTCTTGTTTCAAGATATCCTTTTTATAAGTTTTTATTAAGGCAATTGCTGAGTGCTTTTCAAACAAAGATATTATCTCTTCGCTAAAATTCTTTAAGGCGAAGTTTTCGATTTCTGGAATTTTTAAATTTTCTTCAAGACTTACAAGTTCATAGCTTAAAAAGGCATTTTCTTTTTCTTTGATTAAAAGTTCTCGGTGTTTTTTATGTATTAGTTCTAAATTTGAATATATCCCGTCTAAGGTTTTAAACTCTCTTAATAAAGTTGCTGCTCCTTTTGGGCCAATGCCTTTTATTCCGGGTATATTGTCAGATCTGTCCCCAACAATAGCTAAATAATCTTTCATTTGAAAACTATTTACTCCAAATTTTTTTATTACGTACTCATTATCCATTTCAATAAAGCTGTTGTTTTCAATTTTTAGTATTTTTATGTACTCTGTCATTGTTTGCAGCAAGTCTTTGTCAGGAGAAATAATATAAGTTAAATAGTTATTCTTTGCAGCCTTTTTAGCAAAACTAGCTAAAAGATCATCAGCTTCATAGCCCTCTAGCTCAAAGATTGGTATTTTTGCCTTTAAAAGGCCTTCTTTTATCCATCCGATTTGAGGTATTAAATCGTCAGGAGGTGAATCTCTTGTTGCTTTGTAGCTTGGATACTTTTGTTTTCTAAAAGTTGGTACTTCTGAGTCAAAGGTGATGATCAAATGTTCAGGATTTTTTTCTTTTATTATGAAAAATAATGTTTTAAAAAAACCAATAAATGCGTTTACATTTTCTCCTTGTGTGTTTAAAAGCGGATAATTTTTCATTACGTGATAATTTCTAAATATTATATTTAGTGCATCAATTAGGTAAAGTTCTTTCATATTTTAATATCTAACATTATAGGCGAATTATTTACTGCAAGGTTTTGGTGTTTTTTAGTTTTTGGAATTTTTCTTTTTGCATTTGCAATTTGTTGTAAGATTTCACAACAAATTTGATATTTAATGTATATTTCTTCTTTTAGTAGATTAATTTCTTTAATCAAGTAATCAAAATTATCCAATTTTTGGTTTTTAGATTTCAACCATGCATTTATTGTTTTATAATAGTTTTTGATTGATTCTAATATTAAATCTTTCTTAGGATTGGTTATGTTTAATATTCTTATTTCTTCTTTTTTCAATTCATTACTTTCTATTGTTAATATTAATTTCAATTCTTTTAATTCTAATAACAAATTGCTAAAATATTTTTTTAAAATTTCATTAGCTGACAATATTTATTCCTAATTTACTTTGCTTAACATTATTTTCTTTTTTACTTAATTTTTTCCAGGCAAAGCTTAATACTTGCAGTTGTTTTATAACATTGTCAATTTTGTGTGTTTCTTTTTTTAAAAGAACATTTTCTAACTCTTTGTTTAGAAACAAGTATATTGAGAGTAAGTTTGTAGAGATGTTTCCACCTTGCTCAAAATTTAAGGTTGACATTAATTCGGTAATTATTTCTTGTGCATGAAAAATTTTTTCATTAGCTTTAACTGCATTTTTCCAATTTCCATCTTTTATAAGCTCTTTTGCAACTTTTAAATCCTGTATTGCTTTCTCATAAAGCATTATCAATATTGATAGGGGATTTGATGTGTTTATTTGTGTTTGTTTATATATTTTTTCTTTTGATATCAAAATTTCCTCTAATCCAAAAGTTTGATTTGTTCTATTATTTGGTCTTTTTTAAAAGGTTTTGTAATATATCCTCTAGCTCCAAGAGATAAAGCTTTTTGTATTAATTCTTGTTTTCCAATAGCTGTAACCATTAATATATTAACTTTTTTAAGCGATTTTTTGTTAATTTCATACATTTTTTCAAGAGCTGTGATTCCATCCATTCCCATCATTGTTATATCGAGTGTTATTAAATCAATATTATTTTGTTTTTCAAATTCTTTAACAGCCTGAATGCCATCTTCAGCTTCTAAAAATTCTTTAAATCCCAATTGACTTAAAATTTTTATTAGGTTTTTTCTCATAAAAAGTGAGTCATCAACTATTAAAGCTTTTTTGCTTTCTTCCAAACTAGCACTCCTTTTATCCATTTTAACATATTAAAATGTCTTTAACGACAATTTAAATATAATTCACATTTTTATAATATTGTTTTTTTGATTGATATTTTTCTTTAAAGATTATTTTAATTTGAACATAAACAAAATAACATGTACTTTGGGGGATATTTTATACCTTGTATATAAGGTTAAAGTAGGTTTTTGCCTGTTAAAATTGTTTGATAAAATAATAAATAATATGTTAAATTTTACCCTATGAGCAGCAAAGTACAGCAAGAAATTGCAGACTTGAAGAAGTTGATTAGAAAGTGGGATAAAGAGTATTATATCGATTCTTTACCTACTGTTGAAGATTTTGTATATGATAAGCATATTTTAAGGCTTCAAGAGCTAGAAAGTAAGTACCCCGAATATAAGACTTTAGATTCTCCTACTCTTAAATTTGGCAGTGATCTTTTAAATGATTTTAAAGAGGTTGAACATTCTGCTCCTATATTAAGTCTTGATAAGGTTTATGATCTTAATTTGCTAAAATCATGGATAGATAAGATTGATTTTAATAATTCTTTTAATATTTCTGTTGAACCAAAGATTGATGGATGCTCTATTGTTCTTTATTATAAAGATGGTTTTCTTGAAAAAGCTCTTACTAGGGGTAATGGAAAATTTGGTAATGACGTTACTAAAAACATTAGAACCATTAGATATATCCCTTTATTTCTTGATGAAAAGGTTGATTTAGTATTAAGAGGTGAGGTTTATATTACTAAAGAAAATTTTTTGAAAATAAATAAATTTTTGGAAAAGCCTTATACTAATTCTAGAAATTTGGCTTCGGGAATACTTAGAAGGGTTGATAGTAGAGAGGTCGCTAATTTTCCTTTAAATATTTTCATTTATGATTTTTTGAATGCTGGATTGGAGTTTAAAACTAATGATTTAGCTACTGCGAAACTTAAGAAATTGGGTTTTAAAGTCAATCCTTTGATTAGGTTTTTTAATCAAAAAAGTTCGATTGAAGAAGTTTTAAATTACATAGCAGATATAACAAAAAAAAGAGATTCTTTTGAATATGAAATAGATGGTGTTGTTCTTAAGGTTGGCGATTTTGCTTTGAGAGAAAGATTGGGGTATACTGCACATCATCCTAAATGGGCAATGGCTTACAAATTCGAAGCGCTTTCGGGTTTTAGTAGGGTAAATAGCATTGTTGTTCAGGTTGGACGTAGTGGCAAAATTACTCCGGTTGCTAATATTGATAAAGTTTTTGTTTCAGGAGCTTTTATTACTAGTGCAACATTGCATAATCAAGATTATATAATATCTATTGGTTTAAATGTTGGTGATGTTGTTAAAGTTTCAAGGAGAGGAGATGTAATTCCTGCTGTTGAAATGGTGATAAATAAATTTTCAACAGGATTTTTCAAAGTTCCTGGTAATTGTCCAGCTTGCAAAACGACTGTAGTAAAAGAGGGAGCGCATTTTTTTTGTCCAAATAATCATTGTCCTTCAGTAGCAGTCGAGAGAATAAAATATTTTTGTAGTAAAAATTGTATGGATATTGAAGGGTTTTCTAACAAGATAATTTCTTTTCTTTTTGAGAAAAAATTTATTTCTTCAGAAATTGATCTTTATACATTTGATTTTCACAAGCTTATTGAATTTAAAGGGTTTAAAGATAAAAAGGTAAATAATTTGATAAATTCAATTGAAGCTAGCAAAAAAAAGCCGTTTAGCAAATTACTTCTTAGTATGGGAATTAAAGATTTAGGGGAAAACACAATAAGGTTGTTATTTCTTAATAATTTTAATTCATTTTCAAAACTTTTTAAGCTTTGTCAAGACAGAGATTTTGCATTTTCAACATTGTTGAAAATTAAAGGCATAGGAGAAAAAATTGCTCTAAATATTATTGGTGCTTTTAATGATTCAATAATGCTTAATAAATTTAAATTTTTTGAAAATTTGGAATTTAAAATGGAAGAGTTTATTGAGATTGATGTTGAGAATAGATTATTGGTTGGTAAAAAGTTTTGCATTACTGGAACTTTTAATGGTTATTCCAGGTCTATTGTTATTGATAAGCTAAAAAATAAAGGAGCAATTTTTAGCACTTGCGTGACCAGGAGTTTGGATTTTCTTGTTGTAGGAGAAAAAGCTGGATCAAAGCTTAAGAAAGCTTTAAGTTTAAATATAAAAATTATGTCTTTTGAAGACATAAAAAGTTATTTAGATTAGTTGGATAAAAGTGTATATTATTATTTAATTATTTTTATTTGCTTAAATTCAGGTTTTAGATTTTTATACATAATTCCTAGTTCGTGGATATTTTTGACTTCGATTAAGTTCCTAAAAAATTCTTCGTTATTTTTTAGAATAGGGTTAATGAAATATTTTTCAAATTTATATTTTGAGATTATTTCATGATTTTTTAAAGCTTCATTTAAATTGTTAGTTGGATCTATTTCAATATAGTATGTGTTTTCTTTTTTAAATGCGAATTGATCTCCTTTTTCTTTAAATTTATAATTATTAAGATATGTGTCAGGGTAGATTTGAAAATCTGCTGTTTTGATCATAGTTGTTTTTGGAGTGCTTTTGGTATTTTCTTCTAGATCTCGGCTTTCATTTTTTTCTATGGACTTTAAATATTCTTTTTCTAATTTCTTATTTTCTTCTAAGTCGCCATTTTTATTTGTAATGCTTGGAATTAAAGTTTCTTCGTTTAAGGGTTTTTGATAAATTTCTTTTTTTTTAAAATTTCTTAATTCTTTTTGAAGTTTTAAAATAGTCTCTTCATTCTCTTTTATTTTATCTTCTAATTCTTTGAATTTGTGTTTATCGTTTCTTATTTTTTTTTGATTTTCTTTGTTTATTGCTTCATTTGTGCTGATTTTTCTTTTTAGATCATTGATTATTCTTCCTATTGAAGATAAGTTTTCCTCAATTTCTTCTAAGTTTTTGTCTGAGTTATCTTTTTTTTTAAAATTTTTTAATTCTCTTTGCAGGTCTAAAATAGTGCTTTCATTCTCGTTGATTCTGTCTTCAAGTTCATCGATTTTTTTCTCATTAATGGCATAATATTTTTCGTTTTCATGAAGATTTTCTTTTAGATTGTTTATTATTCTTTCATTAGAAGGGTAATTGTTCCCATTTGCTTCTTCAATTTCATCATTATATTTATAGTTGTCTTCAAAATCATCAGCAGTTTCTTCGCCAATGTTTTCAATATTTATTTTTTCGAAATTTTCATCTTCTTTGAGCTTGGTTTTTTTGTTAAGGAGCTTTTTTATTTCTACAATCTCATTTTTTAATTTATTGGTCAAAATTTCATATTTTTTTGCTTTTTTTTCGATTAATTCTATTTTTTTGTTTTCATTTTCCGATGTTTTTTGATTTTTGGTTTTTAAAAGCTTTTCTATATTTTTAATTTTATTTTCATAATTTTCAATTACAGATTTTAAATCATTTTCGTCAATTCTTTTTTGGGGCAGTTTTTTGTCTCTTATATTTTCTGGCAATTTCAGATCTTTACCTTTTTTAAGGTCTTCATAAGAAATTACGTTTTTGCTTAAGTGTTTTGAGGTATTTATATGATCGCTTTTATTCCCAGAGCTTTTAAATTCTTCACTCAAGTCTTCTAGAGGAATTTCAATGCTAGAGTAGCTTATTGTATTGTTATTAGCTCCAAATAATGATATACATAAAAGTATTATAAGATACTTGAAGCTTCGATTTTTTGTTTTATTCATAAGGTCCTTGTTTTTATTTAGAAAACATCTATAATTTATATAATGTTAGCATAATTTGTCTATATATCAAAAGAGATAAAAAATCATCAGGGTGGGGCTATTTTTATTGACAAATAGTGCTCATTTCAAATTAGTTTTAAGTGATTTTTTTATTAAGTTGTATTAAGATTGTTGCATATGTTAGTAAGGGCAGATGTTTTTAAGGTCGTATTTTTTAAGTCCTTTTTATTTATGTAATTTTAGATTCTTGTTAATTTATTTTTTTGTTTAGTGGAGTTTTTGAGTTTGACAAATATGGATGCGCATGAATTTTGGGCTTTGCCAGTTTGCTGTAATGTTAAAGATTCTTTTATTGAAGATTTTAGTTTTGCATGTGAACATGTAGATTCAATTTTTAGCATCAGCTATAAAGATAATATAACTTTAAAGTTTAGAGATTTTGTCGATTCTAATGAATTTAATTTAAAACTTTTTGATAATAAAATAAGCTTTGAAGGTCAAATTCCTTTGGTTTTATATTCAGACAATTTGGATTATTTGCTAAAAGCAGAAGAAAGTGTTCTTTTTAATTTAAGAGTTTGCGATGTGAGTAGTAGTTATTCTTCTGGATTTACAAAGAAAGAATCTGGAGCTTGCAATGTTTTGAATGCTTGTTATGAATTTAGCGATTTCAATAGTTTTTCAGATGATTTTATTTTGGTTAAAATATTTTTTGATTCTGAAAATTTAATTATTGATGCTAATGTAGACAATATTTCTTTTTTAAAATTTTTTATTAGTGAAAATTTTGGTGTAAGTAAAGACAAAATAAAAATTAATTCTCTTAATAATTATTGGTCTAGCTCTATTTTTCCTATTTCTTTTAATGCAATTTTACAAGGCATTGTAATTTCGAAAAGAATTAATAAGAGGGTTAATGTTGTTTACTACAAAAGACATTTTGGAATTTTAAGTAATTTAAATTTAACTTTTTCAGTTTCTAATTGTTTATTGGCAGATAATAAGCTTTCAAAGATTGTTTTAGAAATTAAAATAAATAGACCTTTAAATTTTTTATATAAGTTTTATTTTAAATTTATTAATAATATTTTCAAAAATTTGTTTTTTGATGGATTTTTAGAAATTTTTTTTGTTGAAAATAAAAGTGATTTTATCTTTTTTTATGACAATCTTTTAGCATTTGAGACTTCTGTTTATAATTTTATTTATTCTAATTTTTATAATATTGCTTTATCGATGTCTTGTGAGCCAATAGGTTATTTGCTTACGCAGATTAAAGGCGATTATATTAGTTTTTTAAAAATTTTTAAAAAACTAGATTTAAAAAATTCTTTAATAAAGAAATCTGCTGTTTTAAGCGTTAATAAGGATTATGATATTTTTGATACTAGTCGAAGGGGAGTAGGTTTTGCGTATTTAAGTTCAAACACTTATTTTTTAAGTGAAGAACAATATGTTGCTGCTTTCTTGTACAAAGACAAATTAAATGTATTTTTGCCCTACAGTATTATTGACAACAATTTAAGCAACTATCTGAAAAATAGTTTAGCTAAAACACTGGGTTTGACCTATAGTAGTATAAATTTTTTGATAGATGATAGCGTATTGGATTTTGCTAATTTTTATAATCTTCTTTTTAAAGACCCTTATTTAATTGAAAAAGCAATTTTAAGCATTAAGGACAATTTTTCTTCTTTGATAGATGCGGACTTTGCAAATGAATATCCTGTAGTTTTTAAGGAAAAAATAGCTATTAATGATGTTAATGATTGTGTGATTGGGTGCTCTGTTGAACTTAAATTTGAATTTTATTCTCTTAGTGCTGTTTTTAGCAATGTAAGCTTTTTTGTAGAGCAAGGCAAATTTATCAAGCTTAAGTTAAATAACAGGAGAATCCGTACAATATTTGGATTAGCAGTTGATTATATATTTTGCCGTGCCAATGTAAGTTGCGATATTAAGGATTGTTTAAGTTTAGAGTTTATTGAAGATGGCGAGTTTGTTTTTTCTTTTAGAAGTATTTTTATTGTTTCTGTTTCTGCAATTCGAACCGCTTTAATCCAAGTATTTGATTTTAATGCAAGCAGCACGCCTCTTGATTTTGAAGAAATTTTGAATAGTTGGAGTATAAGAATTGACACTAATTAATTTTAATTTAAATGGAGAGAGTATTTCAAAAAAGATTAGTCTTTCTTTGGGGACTAGGAATCTTTTGGACTCTATTTTTTTTGCTAAGAGCAATAGTTTGGAGTACGTTGTTAATAAAAGATTTTTTTTAATTTTGTTGGATTTCAAGCTTGTTTATTCTGATTTAATTCCCGCTTTTATTTTAAATGGTCGGAATGTAGTTACCCTTGAAGGACTTGAGAAAAAAACTTTTTATAAGCACATGCAAAAGATTTTATTAGAAGGCAATTTTAATTTTTGTAGCAATTGTTTTGAGTCTAATATTTTGCTGTTTTATTACTTTTTGGAAAACGAGATTGTAAGCAAATCAGATATTTTAGGTTATAGAAAGTCATTAAAATGTAATTGTATGGATGTTAATACTTTTTTATCTCTCTATTTGAAAGCTGAAGAATTGTATAGAAAAAATGGCTAATGTTAAGGTTTATTACCCCGAAAGTTTTAATATATTATCTAATTTGTTTGATAAAAATTTAAATAATTATATCATTTATAATGAACTAGATTTTAAAAAAAATCCCAATTTGTTTAATAGAGAAACATCTATTGATAATTTTTTTATTGTTGGTAATTTTGAAAAATTTAATAAGGTATCTTTAAGGGGCAATTTTCTTGAGATGGGACCTTGTGTTACTTACAACGAGATACTTCAGATTGGTAAAAAAAATATTCCAAGTTTGTTTTATGAATTTATTTCAAAATTTAATGATAAAATATATTTAAATAGTATTAACCTTGCAAATGGGTTTTATTATAAAAACACTGTTTTTGATATTTATCCTTTGTTGTTAAGCCTTGATGCTCAAATTGAATTTAAAAATGTTTTAACCAAAAAAACTTATGTTTTTAGTGCTTATAATTTAAATAGAGCTGAGTATATTGCAAATCGAAGTACTGTTCTTGTTACTAAATTTAAATTTCCAATGATGAATTTATGGAACAGAAGCTTTTATCATAAAATATTTTTCAATACCTTGTCTTTTGACATTTTAGAAGAAGCAGACATAATTTTCATATGCATTCTTTTGAGCATAAAAAGAGATATTATAAATGATTTTTTGTTAAAAATATTTTATGATGACAAGGTGATAGTCATAAAGGATTTCCAAATTTTACTTTTAAACAAATCTTTGCCGCTTTCACTTTCTGAGATGGAAAATTCTCTTAAAATGTTGGATAAACATATAAGGGATTCTAAAAATTTCAATATAGGAGAGAGAAATTTAAAGCTAATAAAGAATTTTTATTTAGACATATTAATGAGTTTTAATTTTTAATTATTTGAATAAGTTTAATTACTATCTTTAGTATGCTATATTTCTTATATAAAGGGAATATATAATTTATTTTTATGTATTATAATGTAAAAAGTTAATCAAAAAAAAATAATATTCATAATGAGGGGTTTCTGTGCTTATGGTAAAAAAAGAAGCAATTATTAAGGCTGTAAACGGTTTGCATGTTAGGCCTGCATCAACTTTTGTAAAAAAAGCTAAAGAGTATTCTAGCGAGATAACAATAGAATCTGATGGAAAGTCTGTTAGCGGAAAAAGTTTGTTCAGGCTTCAAACTTTGGAATTATCATCAGGTAAAAAGCTTTTGATATGTGCTGAGGGTGAGGATGAGGAGATTGCTGCTTCAGAGCTTGCAGAGCTTATCGAATCTTTTAAGGAATGAGTTTTAGAAGGATTTAAGTTATGACTTTATCGGGCAAAAGAATAGCCAAAGGGATAGGCATTGGGGAAGTTCTTTGTATTAGGAAAAATTTTGATAAGATTATAAGTAGAGAAAAAATAGACTTTTCTCAGGTTGATAGCGAGATATCAAAATTTAATAAAGCGAAGTCAAAAGCAATTGAAACGCTTAAGGATCTTGAAAGAAAAGCTATGCTTCAATTTGGAGATGATAAAAAAGGCATTTTTGAAGGTCAAGTGTTGATCGTTGAAGACGACGAACTTTCTGAGCTTGTTATTGAGCTTATTGCAAAGGAGAATTATAGTGCCGCTTATTCTATTTATTTAGCGTTTGAAAATTTGGTTAAAAGTGTAGAAGATTATAAAGATCCTTATTTAAAAGAAAGAGCATCTGATTATAAGGATATTAGAAATAGATTAATTTCTATCATTTTAGGCCAAGTATCCGATTTTTCTGAGATTAATAAAGATATTATTCTTGTTACCGAGGAATTAACCCCATCTGATACCATGCAATTTGACTTAAATTATGTTAAAGGGTTTTTAACTGCTGTTGGAGGAGAAACTTCTCATGCTGCTATTTTAGCAAGAACAATGGGGCTTCCAGCGCTTGTTATGACCTTTTCAGATATTGATGCGTTAAAGGGTGGTGATCAAATAATAATTGATGCAATATCTTCTATTGTTATTAAAAATCCTTCTCTTGACGAGATTGATCTTTATGAAGGTAAGATTTTGCGTCAGGTGGAGATGGAAAAAGAGCTTTTTTCTTTAAAAGATAAAGATGCTAAAACAAAAGATGGTATAAAGGTGTTTTTAAAGGCAAATATTGGAACACCCGTTGATATTACCTATGTTAATAAATATGGTGTTGAGGGAATAGGTCTTTTTAGAACAGAGTTTTTATATATGAGATCTTTACAACCTCCAACAGAAGATGAGCAGTTTGAAACTTATAAGAGGGTTGTAGAAACAATGGAAAAAAAGGGGGTTGTTACGATTCGTACTCTTGATGTTGGCGGGGACAAAGAAATTCCTTATCTTAATTTTAAGAAAGAGGAAAATCCTTTTTTGGGCTTTCGGGCGCTTAGGATGTATAAAGAATATGAGGATTTAATCCAGGCGCAGTTTAATGCTATTTTTAGGGCCAGTCATTATGGAAAAATAAGGGTAATGGTTCCTATGCTTACTAGGTATGAAGAGATTGAAACGATAGAATATTTTGTGAATAATGCAAAAAACAACTTAAAGTCTAGAGGCTTGCCTTTTGATGAAAATTTGGAAGTGGGCTGCATGATAGAAGTTCCTTCTGCGGCCTTAATTTCCTCTAAACTTGCCAATAAATTGAAATTTTTTAGCATAGGGACAAATGATTTAACCCAATATGTTTTAGCTGTTGATCGCGGTAATCAAAAAATATCAAATTTATATGACAAGTATAATCCTGCTGTGTTGAAATTAATCAAAAAGGTTCTTGATGATGGGGTTAGTTCTGGGATTGATGTGTCTGTTTGTGGTGAGCTTGGAGGAGATGATGCGGGAGCATTGATTCTTGTGGGTCTTGGATTTAGGTCTTTGAGCATGATTCCTAGTGCTACACTTAGGATTAAATATTTGCTTAAAAAGCATACAATAATGGAATTAGAAGAATTGGCAAATAAGGTTTTAAACAGTGATTCCGAGCAAGAAACTTTAAGTTATTTTGGTAAATTTATAGGAGATTAGTTATGGGGTTTTTAGATTTTTTTAAAAAAACCACTACATTGGATTTGATTGCTCCGATTAGTGGAAAAGTTATGTCAATTGATAAGGTTCCCGATGAAGCTTTTGCTGAAAAAATAGTTGGTGATGGAATTGCAATTCTTCCAACAAGTAATGAGTTGCTAGCGCCTTGTGATGGGAAAATAGGTAAAATTTTTAAAACCAATCATGCCTTTAGTCTTGAAACTAAAGAGGGCGTTGAAATTTTTGTCCATTTTGGGATTAATACCCTTAATTTAAATGGTAAGGGTTTTACAAGAGTTGCTGAAGAGGGCATTAATGTTAAACAAGGGGAAGTTATTATTAGGCTTGATCTTGAATATTTAAAAGAGCATTCAGAATCCGTTATTACTCCGGTGGTTATTGCAAATTCTGATGAAGTTTCAAGCATAGAATATTCTTTTGGAAGGCTTGAAAACGATTCTGAATATATTTTGCTATCTTCGACTGTTTTGACAGAAGAAATTAGGCATAAAATATCTCAAACAAAGCCTGTTACAGCAGGTGAAGATTTGGTTTTGCGAGTTAAAAAGTAAAAAAGAGAGCTTTAAACTCTCTTTTTTACTTTTATAAGAAATCTTTTTCTATAAATTCGTTTATTATATTTATGAATTTTCCCGGATTTTTGCTAGGCATTCCTGAAGTTAACATAGCTTCTTCAAAAAGGAGAATACTTATTTTTTCTAATTTTTCAGGCTCTAGATTTTTTAAATTTTGGACTATTTTATTATTAGGGTTTAATTCAAGTATTGGTTTGATTTCTTTTACTTCTTGTCCCATTGACAGCATGATTTTTTGCATTTGGTAAGTTGGATCATTACTATCAATTATTATTGCTGAAGGCTCTTTTATTAATGTTGCTGATAGATTGACTTCTTTTATATGATCCTTGAGGATTTCTTTTACTTTTGTAAGGGTATCTTTGAATTCTTCTTCAATTTTTTTAAAATTTTCATCTTTTAATTCGTTACTGGTTTCGTTTTTATTTATTGCCTTTAGTTTTAATCCTTCGTATTCTGGAATTAGATTTAAGATAGCTTCATCAAGTTCATCGTCCATGATTAGGATTTCAAATCCTTTTTCTTTATAGGCAGCTACTATTGGGTTTTCTTTTAATATATTTTCTTTACCACCTGTTATATAGTAAATGCTTTTTTGGTCCTCATTCATTCTTTCTTTATACTCTTTAAAAGACACAAACCCATCTACACTTGAGGATTTAAATCTTATTAATGAGATAAGCTTTTCTCTGTTTTCAAAGTCAGAATAAACACCTTCTTTAATGCATCTTCCAAATTCTTTAGAAAACTCTGAAAATTTTTCAGGATTTTTTTTGCTTAGCTTTTCAAGCTCGCTTAGTATTTTTTTTACAGAAGACGATTTTATTTTAGATAAAATTTTATTTTGCTGTAAAATTTCTCTACTTACATTGAGTGGTAAATCTTGGCAGTCTATAATTCCTTTTATAAATCTTAGATAGTTTGGAAGCAAGCTGCCTTCGGAATCTGTAATAAAGATTCTATTTATAAATAGCTTTACACCAGGTTTAGTGTTTGGGTAATATAAATCATAGGGAGCTTTACTTGGTACGTAAAATAAATTGGTATATTCTAAATTTCCTTCGGCTTTTGTATGAATATACATTAATGGATTTTCATAATCAAAGGTTGTATTTTTATAAAATTCATTGTATTCTTCTACTTTAATTTCGCTTTTATTTTTTGTCCAAAGAGCGGTAGTTTCATTTAATTTTTCTTCTTTTTCTTCTATTCCCTCTTGTTTTCCGTCCTTCATTATAGGTTCGTTGTATTTAATATAAATGGGATAATTTATGTGATTTGAATATTTTTTGATAATTTCTTGAATTTTCCATTTATTAGCATATTCAAGGCCTTCTTTATTAAGATATAACTTTATTTCTGTACCGGATTCTTCTTTATTTGCCTTTTCTATTTCATATCCTGTTTTGCCGTCGCTAGACCAAATATAAGCATCGCTTTCTAATGCTTTTTTTGATGTAACTTCTACTTTTTCTGATACTATGAATGCACTGTAAAATCCAACCCCAAACTGGCCAATTAGGCTTGCAGATTTTTTTTCATCTTGTTTTAAATTGTTAATAAATTCTTTAGTTCCTGATTTTGCAATTACGCCAAGATGGTTGGTTAAATCTTGTTCATCCATTCCGATTCCATTATCTTTAATTAGGATGCTTTTATCATCAAATGATATTTCTATTTTTGGTTCTAGAACAATGTTTTTGAATTTTTCGTTTGTTAAGCTTAAAAACTTTAGTTTATCAATGGCATCAGACGCATTTGATATCAATTCTCTTAAAAATATTTCTTTATGGGAGTAAAGAGAGTGGATGATTAAATAAAGCAAATCATTTACTTCTGTATCAAATTGTTTTTTCATGTAACTTTTCCTTTTCAATTTAATCTTTACTTTTTTTATAATATAACATAATCTAAAAATAATAAATAAAGTAATTTGTTTAAAATAGAAAATTAGAATCAAGGAGAATGCAATGGATGTAGGAATTTATGGACTTGGTGTTATGGGTAGTAATTTGGCTTTAAATATTGCTGATAACGGTTTTAATGTTTCTGTTTACAATAGAGATAATGAAAAAACTGAAATTTTTGTTAAACAAAATTCTCATAAAAAGATAAATGGTTTTAAGGATATTGAATCTTTTGTTAAAAGCTTGAAAGCTCCAAAAAAAATCATCTTAATGGTGACAAGCTCTGCTGTAGAAAAGGTTATTGAGCAAATTTTACCCTTTTTGAATAAATCAGACATAATTATTGATGGTGGAAATTCTCATTATAAGAGCACAATGAGGTTGGAAAAAGAATTGTTTGCTAAGGACATTTATTTTGTAGGACTTGGAATTTCTGGAGGGGAGAGAGGAGCAAGATTTGGTCCTGCTCTAATGTATGGAGGAAGTAAATCAGCTTATGAAATTCTTGAGCCCATATTAAATAAAATTGCAGCTAAAACTAAAAGCAATGATATTTGTTCGACTTATATTGGAGAGAACGGTTCTGGACACTATGTTAAAATGATACATAATGGAGTGGAATACGCTGATATGCAGCTTATCAGCGAGGTTTATTTTTTCATGAAAAAAGCTTTCAATTTAGATAATTTGAAAATTTCTGAAGTTTTTGAAAAATGGAATGAAGGCGATCTTTCGGGGTATTTACTAGAAATAACCTCCAAGATTCTTAGATATAAAGAAAATAATGAATATTTAGTTGATAAGATTTTAGATATTGCAAATCAAAAAGGCACTGGTGTTTGGACATCTATTGATGCTCTTAAATCTGGTGTACCTGTGAATTTAATTGTTGAATCCGTTTTTTCAAGATTTATGTCGGGGTTAAAACACGAAAGGATTATTGCTAGCGATTTGCTTAAGATGGATACTTCTTCTTTTGAATTTGAACTTAGTGATTGGATTTTAGATCTTTATTATGCTCTTTTAGTTTCAAAAATAGTAGCTTATGCTCAAGGTTTTATGATGCTGAAGACTGCGTCTGTGAATTATGGTTGGGATTTAAATTTAGGTAAAATTTCTTTGGTTTGGAGAGAAGGCTGTATTATTCGAAGCAGTTTTTTGGATAAAATTAAATTAGCTTATGATAAAAATCCTCATCTTATTAATTTGCTTTTTGATGATTATTTTTTAGATTTACTAAAAAATAATCACAAATCTTTAAGAAGAATAATTTCAAAGGCTAGTGAAATTGGGATTCCTTTGCCGGCATTTTATGCTAGTCTTTCGTTTTTAGATTCTTATTCTACTAGTTATTTACCTTCCAATTTAATTCAAGCACAAAGAGATTTTTTTGGTGCCCATTCTTTTGAAAGATTAGATTCAAAACGAGGTGAATTTTTTCATAGCGCTTGGCAATAAATTTAATGAGTTAGAATAAATTAGTATTAGAAGATATAGTACTTAGCAAATATTCCTCCAGCAAAGTTTGATTTTATACCTGAATAGGTTTTGTGTTGCGCAAGAGATCTTGTATTTGAGATGAATTCTATTGAAGGTGCTATTTTCATACCTATTTCTAAATTTTCTATAATGTCGTAAAAAATAGCCAATGGAATTCTTATTCCAAATCCCAATTCTACATTTATTAATTTAGATGTATGAGATGATATGTTTATATTTCCTCCTATTCCAATTCCTAAATCTAAATTTTTTATCAAAGGTATTGTAAAAATGAAATCAAGTGCTGCTATTGCTAATAAATTAAAATCATAAAATTTTGATACAAGTTTAGGGCCTGATAAATTTATTCCATTACTACCGCCATAGCCTATTTCAAAATCAATGAAAGGAAGTGACATTATTAGGTTAATAATTGGATTACCAATACTTGATCCAAAGCCAATTCCTCTATTTAAATATGAATCTTTTGCAAAACTATTTATAGATATGTTTGCAACCATGATAAATAATATAAAAATTTTTTTCACCGTTATCTCCCAAATTTTGTCTTATTATTATATTTTATTTTTGAATTTTAAAACAATAAACATAAGACTTTGTCTCTTAAATCTTATGTTTAAATTTTTGGGAGCTCGGTTTGATTTTTCAACTGTTGTTCTTTTTTAAAAATTTTTTAAAAAAGAATTTTATTATTAAGTAAACCAGAATCTTAATCCCAATCCTGCGAATACTTCCCATCTAAATCCTATGCCATTACTCCAAATATTCATTCCAAGTCCCGGTGCTACTCGTAAAAATATGTCGAATTTCTTTCTAAATACTGCAACATTTAAAGCTAAAGGTAATCTTGCTCCAATGCTCATTGGTCCTGAACCTGACTTGCTGCCTCCAAATCTTGAAAACCATATTGTTCCATATCCTCCTGCACCAACCGAGAAATCCAAAATATTAGCAGCTCCTGGGAATGTATATATGTAAAAAATATAGTCCAATGCTATAAACAATGTTTTCCAGTCTGAAAATAAATTATTTACTCCGCTGTAAAGACCAATATCAAGATCAAAGTTTCCTATGTTAATCTGTAGAGCAATTGGTAATGGAAGTATAATTCCTGCTCCAAATTTACCCCTTGCAGCTTCTTTTGAATTAGAAAATCCTAAGATTGGGGTCAATAAAATAATAATTGACATAATAATTATTTTTGTTCTCATTGCTTTATTACCTCCTAAACATAGCATTTTAGCTTTTAAGGCAAGTTTAGTTCAATAATTTTTTTTATCTAAAAAGTGAAAACTATATTTTAAAAGAGCTTTTTATTCCAATAGAAAAGTTACCTTTTATTGGAAATATTAAATTTCCGTTAGGCATTTGGCCAATAAAAATTGATGGCGTTGTTTTTATTATAATCTCGATAATGTCATAATAAGCTTGATATATTATTCCTAAGGGCAAGCCCACTCCGATTTTATAGGTAATCCCAGAAGAAGTATTTATTAAATTTGAGCTTGTAATTTTACCTATTTCAAAAAATAGGCCAGATCCCAAGAAAAAGATAAAATTTGAATCTTTAATTCTTAAATTTAAAAATATATATTCACAATATGTTTTAAATAACAGTGTTATTGGTGATTTTGGAAAAAATTCCGAGATGCTCAATATTGTTATTCCTATCCCAATATCAAAGTTATTAATGCTGAATTCTATTGCAGTAGGGTAAGGCAGAATAAGACCAAATTTTATTTTAGTTTTTGTTTCTAAGCTTTCTGTTTTCGGATCAGGCGTACTGTTTTGATCAGTTATGTTGTTTTTGGATTTTTCGTTTGTGAAAATATTTTCAACATTGAAAAATAATGTAATAACAATTATTAATGATCTGATTAGTTTATTTTTACTGTGCATTGTTAGCTTTTTGTATGAAGTTTAATTTAAACTACAACTTTGTACCTTAAATTATAAGATAGAATTCTGCTAAAATTATATTTTTTTGTTTTTGGGAAATTAAATTTTATTAACTTCTAATTTGTATTTATGAATATATGAGGTAATATTAATTTTGATATTAGCATTCTATTTGTGATTTAAATTACATTTAAAGGGGCGTTTATGAGCACAGATTCAGATGTGCAAGATTCTTTAAGTCAATATCTTTTATTTAGTTTGGATGAACTTTATGCTATTGAGATTAAATATGTTGTTGAGGTTTTAGAGTATACTAAGATATCAAAAATCCCAAGAACTCCCAATTACATGGCAGGAATAATAAATAATAGGGGTAAAATCGTTCCAATAATTGATATTCGAAAACAATTTGGAATGAGCGATCGTGTTATTGATGAGGATGATAAAAAGAGAAATAAGGGAATTAACATTTCAAATATTATTATATTAAATTTAGTTTACGAGGGAGATGAATTTAATCTTGGAATTTTAGTGGATTATGTCAATGAAGTTCTTGAATTAGATCCATTTAGTATTGATGATGCTCCTAAGATTGGATCAGGGTTTAATTCAAAATTTATTTCAGGAATTGGCAAAAGTAATGATAAGTTTATTATCATTTTAAATGTAGAAAATTTATTTGATGTTAGAGAGCTTTCTAAATTTAGAAATACAACAATATATGATCCTGAATATCAGCAGCAATAGGAGTTTAAGCCATGATTTATAGGCCGGAAGGAGAGCTTGTAATAAATAGTATTTTTAAGGTAAAAGAAGATTTGTTGCATATTTTTAAAAAAATGAAAGAAGGGGATACTCTTACTATTGATCTTTCAAATGTTGAAAAGATAGATATTACTTTTATACAAATTTTGTATGCATCTAATAAATATGCTAAGAATAGAAATTTGTTTGTAAAAATTGAATATCCATCCGATGAGGTTTTAAGTTCATTAATATATGGAGGGTTTTTAGTAGATATTGAAGATGTTGATAGCTTTGATTTGGGACTTAATTTAGTTGGATTTTAGATTTAAGGAAACTTATGGACAGTAGTGATGTTATTGATAAATTTAAGAATTCTTTTAAGGAAGAATCAATAGAAAATATTTCAGATATTGAACAAGCGCTTCTTAATCTTGAGACAAGCTCAGATCAAGATATTGTTAATTCTATTTTTAGAAATTTACATACCATAAAGGGAAGTTCTGGTATGTTTGGTTTTAATTTCACAGCATCGCTTGTCCACGAAATAGAAACAGTTCTTGATGTTGTAAAAAATGGCAAGGCCACTTTTAATCAGGCTGTTATCGATACTACGTTGATGTCTGTTGATTTTATTAGAGAGCTTATTGAAGGCGATGAAGTAATTTCTGAGATTGACTTTGATAAGCGTAAACAGTTTTTGGTGAATGAAATTAAAAAGGTTCTTGAGGCTTCTAATGATGTTAAGGATGCTTTTCAAAAAGCTTTAGAAAATGATTTTTCAAAGCCTGATAACTCTGATAGTAGTTCGGTTTTAGAAGAGCCTTTTAAAGCAAATTTAGAGAATAAGTTTGATGATGAGGCTTTGCAGGTTGAAATTAAGAGTTACAAAATTCTTTTTTCTCCGTCTAAGGGTATTTTGTTTCATGGGCACAAGCCTATAAATTTATTAAGCAAGTTGATCAATTTGGGTATTGGCTATGTTAGGGCCAAAGTAGATAACATTCCGGATTTAGAGTTTATTTCTCCTGATAATGTTTATGTTGATTGGGAGATAAGGCTAGATACAGAAGAGAGTAAAGAGAGTATTGAAGATATTTTTACATTTTTAGATTCTCAATCAAAAATTGATATTCAAGAGTTAGATAAATGTCTAGAGAAAGATAAAGGTGATAATGCAGGTTTTAAAAATTTTAATTTATTGTGCCTAGATAGAAATAGCAAAGATCCTGCTAGTTTTTCATTTGAAAAATCGAAATTCGTTGGCAAATCTTTTTTCAATGGAGATAAAAATAGATCTAATGTTCAAGATGATACTGCTAGAAGCAAGGTTAATATTGCTAGTATTAAGGTTGATTCTAAAAAGCTTGATCATTTGGTTAATCTTGTTGGAGAACTTGTTACAATACAATCAAAACTTTCAAAAGAAGCTGAAAATAAAAATAGCAATATTTTAAATTCAATTTCAGCAGAATTTTCTTTGCTTATTAATGAGCTTAGGGATTATACAACAGGTCTTAGAACAGTTCCCATTGAGATTTTATTTGTAAAATTTCAAAGAATAGTAAAAGATTTGTCTACTAGTCTTGGTAAGTCAGTTCTTTATCATGCTTATGGGGGCGACACTGTTCTTGACAAAAGTATTATTGAAAAGCTAAATGAACCTTTAGTTCATTTAATACGTAATTCAATAGATCATGGAATTGAATCGTCTCAAGAGAGAGAAAGTTTAGGCAAAGATCCTAAAGGTATTATTAAGCTTTCAGCGTGTCAATCTGGGGATTCTGTTATTGTTATTATTGAGGATGATGGAAGAGGGCTTGATAAGAATAAAATACTTAAAAAAGCTATAGAGCGCAATATAATTTCTGATTCAGTTGCTAAAACTTTATCAGATACTGATGTTTATAATTTGATTTTTGAGCCTGGATTTTCAACTGCAAGTTCTGTTACTGATATATCAGGTCGTGGAGTTGGTATGGATGTTGTTAAAAAACAGGTTGAATCTTTAAGAGGAAATGTTGTGCTTGAAAGTGAATTTGGTAAATATACTAGAACAAAGTTAATTTTTCCATTGACCTTGGCTATTATTGAGGGTTGGCTTGTCAGAGTAAAAGATGAGCATTTTATTGTTCCTCTTTCTAATGTTGAGTCTTGTTTAGAATCTAATAAGTTAATTTCTCAAATAGATGGGATTGATGCTAAAAGTAATGTAATGAATTACAGGGGTAGTATGATTAGTTATATTAGGCTTAGAGAGTTTTTTCAGGTTTCTAATGAGAATAGTTTAAATGAGCAAGTTGTTGTTGTAAATACAAATAGTGGAAAAATGGGCATTGTGGTTGACGAAGTTTTGGGGCAACATCAAACTGTTATAAAGGCTTTGGGCAAAATTTATTCTCGAGTAGAGGGGGTTTCTGGAGCTACCATACTTGGTGATGGAAGTTTGGCTTTAGTTGTTGACATAGATGCAATAACTAAACTTATAAAGTAAAGAAAATAGAAAATGCAGATTTTTGGTTTTAAATGTTAAAAATATTAAAATATAATAATGAAGATATTAGTAATTGATATTCAAGGTCTTATAAAGCAGGTTTTTGTTAGAGCTTTTTCTAAAGATAATGATGTTGAGATATTAAATGCTGGTTTTAATTCTTTAAATCTTATTAATGTATTTTTACAAAAGTTTCCAGATTTAGTGGTTATTGATGAAAATACGGCAAGATCTAATTTTGGGAGTTCTTTAAACAATGTTCTTAATAACATATCTCTTCCGGTTGTATTTATTGCGCAAAACGAAATGTTTCCAAATTTTGGATGTCTTGAGCAAAGCAAGGAAAAGGTTAAATTAATAATAAATAAGCTTAATTTTAAGCTTACAGTTAATTTATTTCGCAGTAAATATTTAGCTTTAATAAAACTAGAGTTGAAAAATCTAGGTAAAAATAAATTAATATCTTCTTTTGAGGTTAAAAGGATTCAAGCACCCGACTTTTCTAGTGATTCTAAGGTAGAGCTGAAGGAAAATAGTTTAAATGATTCAAGTATAAGAAAAAGTTATAGAGTTTCTGATGTTATTAATTTTGCTCCCAAAAATGATCCAGATGTTATTATTAAATACCAAGGTCTTATCAATAAGCACAAAACCGGTAAAATTATTGTTGTAGGCTCTTCAACAGGCGGTACAGAGGCTTTAAGAATTTTTTTAAGGGCTTTTAAAAAAGATTCTCCCCCAATTATTATTGTTCAGCATATGCCGGGAGGATTTACAAAATCTTTTGCAAAAAATTTAAACAATGAGTTTGATATTGATATTAAAGAAGCTGAGGATGGGGACATTCTTCGTCCAGGTCTTGTAATAATTGCTAATGGAAGTTATCATTTGATTGTAAAATATAGTAGCGGAAATTATTTTGTAAACCTATTAGATGGACCTCTTGTTAGTAGACATAAGCCTTCTGTAAATGTACTTTTTAGGTCTGCTGCAATGTATGCAGGCTCTAACGCTATTGGAGTTATTCTTACGGGTATGGGAGATGACGGTGCTGTTTGTATGCTTGAAATGAAAAAAAATGGTGCTTATACTATTGCCCAAGATCAAGAAACTTCTGTTGTTTTTGGAATGCCAATGGAAGCTATAAAAATGGGGGCTGTAGACAAAATTCTTCCTTTAAGCGAGATAGCAGATCATGTTCTAAGGAGATCTTAGTAATGGATAATGACAATAATGGTTTTTTTGATGTCAGCGATTATTTGGCAACTTTATTTCATAAACTTGAAGCTTTTGATGAGAGTACAAGGCATATTTATTCAAATTTAAGCAAATTAATTCCCAAATTAATAGAAAAAATTTCTAAAGATTCTAAGGATTTATCTTTTAGTATTGATTTGATTTCCAATCTTGATCTTGATAATGATGCTTCCTTGAATAATTTTATAGCTAAAATTATAGGAGCATTAGATGATTTTGTTGCTTACTTTAATTCTTCAACAACTTCTCTTGAATCTCAATTTAGCGTAATACAGAACAAGGTTAAAGACATAGAAATACTTGAAAATGTGATTGAAAGAATGAAAAAAAGCTCTCTTGATATGGAAATAATGTCTATTAATACGTTAACAGTTGCTATGAGAGCGGGTAAGGCTGGCGGGGCCTTTTCTTATATTACAAGTGAGATTAAGGTTTTAACCCAATCTATGATCAAACAGGCAGATCAACTTACAAGCAAGGGGCGAGAAGTTAAAATTGGTTTAGATAGAGCTAAAAATCAAGTATATGAAAGCAATACAGCTGAAAATAAGATCCTTGAAGAATTTAGAGATAATTTAATGAAAAAAATAGATGCCTTTTCAGATGGAATAGGAGGCGTTATTGCTCTTTATGATGATATTTTAAAAGTTTTGTCTGAATTTAAATTTAAACTTGTAAATTCTATTTCTTATCTTCAGTTTCAAGACAGATTAACTCAATCTTTACAGCATTTAAATATTATGTATTCTAATCTTGATGTTTTTAAATTTAGAGATGTAAGCGAGATCCAAAAATTAAAAATTTTATCAATTTTTACTGACACATCAAAAGTTATAGTAAAAGATATTCTTGAAAAACTTGAAAAAAATTATACTGTTTTTGAAAAATTTATTGATTCCTCTCTTGGTTCTATTCAAACTATTAATGATTTAAGGTCTGATAATTCTTTGTATTTAGATATTCCTAAAATAATAGAACAATTTTCTAGTATTTTGTCCGATTTGCTTAGGAGGATTGATGATGTTGAGAAGAATAATTCTAATTTTTTGAATTTATATTATGAACAGGTTAAGCTTATAAAATCATTAGAGTTAATGTTTTCAAATATTTCGGCCATTTCTGCCAGGTTTCAAAATATTAATATAGCCTCAAAAATAGAAGTTGTCAAAAGAGCGGAGCTTAAAGCTATGGAGGGCAATATTTCAGAAATGTCTAAGATTATCAAAGAAATTGATTCTAATATTACCAAGGGAATAGAATTTTTAGATCAAATAATCTTTTTTCTTGAAAAAGTTGTTAAGGATTATGACAATAGATTTTATCTTGAGAAGAATTATTTTAATAAATTTAAAAAATTATTTATGGAAATTAAGAGTGATATTCTTGATATTAAGAATATCGCTATTGATAATATTTTGTCTTATGAAGTTTTTTCAATTGAATTTATGGAAATATTTGAAGAAATGAAATTAGAAATCTACAATGTTAGAAATTTAAAAAATTCTCTTTTAGATATAGATAACTTTTTAAGCAATATGGAAAGCAAAATAAATTTCAATCTTAATCTAGAACTATCTAAAGTTGGAATTCAATCTGTTGAGATTGAAGATAAAGAATTTATTAATAGAGTTGCTAATAGATTTACTTTATTTGTTCATAAAAAATATTTGTTATCTTTGATAGAGGAAGCCAAGGATGTTCATTCCTTTGATGAGGGTAGTGTAATTTTGTTTTAATTTTTATATACTTTTGGGAGGGTTTTAGGAGAAAATTAGATGAAAAAAAGAATTTTGGTTATTGACGACAATAGAGCAATAAGGCAAAGTGTTGCTTATATTTTAGAACAAAACGGTTTTGGAGTATCAGAGGCAAAGGATGGTTTAGAAGGGGTTTTAAAGTTTAAGGAAGCAGTTGGGCAAGGAGATAAAGATTTTGATCTTGTTATTACAGATATCAATATGCCTAATTTAGATGGCATTGGTGTTATTAAGCAGATAAGAGAATTTGGTAGTTTTGTTCCTATACTTGTTCTTACCACTGAATCTGAGCAATCTAAGGTTGACGAAGGTCGTAAAGCGGGTGCTACTGGTTGGCTTGTTAAACCTTTTAATCCTGAAGCTTTAATGAAAACAATCTCAAAGATATTTTAAGTTTATATTTGCAATTAATTTGTAGATTTTAAAGTTTTATTATAATTAAAATGATTTTCAATATGTTTTTTTAAATAAATATAATATATTGAGGGGGGGGGTATTTTATACTTATTGTAATAATATTAAATTTTCTTGACCATAGGGGTGTTTAAATTTTAATTATCGGTATTTGATAATTTTGAAGTTTCTAAAAAGGTAATTAAAATACCGGTAGTCGGAGTCGAACCGACACGAAGTTGCCCTCATCAGATTTTGAGTCTGACGCGTCTACCAATTCCGCCATACCGGCATTAATTTTTATTTTACTATAACAGTGCCAAAAAAATCATTATTTTTATTAAAAACTTTTTCTAAGTTTTTAATATTATTTCCATTTACTATGTAAAGGGTAAGCCCAAGTTTTGAAGAGAGTTTTGTTGCTATTGGATCAAAAGGTAGATTTAAGCCTGGATTCCATTTTTGGCCCACAATGTTTTGCAGTTGTTTCCAATTTAATTTTTTAAAAGCTGTTGCGTTTTTAAATTTTTTTGGATCTTTGTCATAGACTTGGTCTATGTTTGTTATATTTATAATATCTTTTTTATTAAATTTTTCTGCAAATTTTACGGCAATGTAATCTGTTGAAAATCCCGATTTCCATCCGGAAGCAATTAGTATTTTTCCCTTAAAAGAAAAATTTTTTAAGGGATTGGTGACAATTTTGTCTTTACAAAAGGGATTCATTACTTTACACAGAAATTCTGCGTTTAATCTTGTTGAGATTATCCCAATTTCATCAAGCTCATGAACTTTAAAATCAGGGTTGATTTTTTTATAAGCGTCTTGGTATTCTCTTGCAACTCTTCCCCCACCAACTATTAAAATGATTTTTCTTTTTTCATTTTCTAGCAGCCATTTAAAAACAAAGTTTTTAAAGCTTTTAATGAATTCTATGTTGATTTGATTTGAATTTATTACTCCTCCTCCAAGACTTATTATTTCAAGCATTCAAGCTCCTTATTTAGGTTAATGTTTTTTAAATTTTTTACTTTTAATAATATAGCAATTTCTGCTAAACTTTTCATTAAAATAGGGTTTGAAACAATACAAACTTGTTAATTATATATTACAATTTAATTGTTATGCAAAAAATTAAAAGAATTTGTTGTTAAGTGTTTTAGCTTTGATTTTGCTTAGCAGTTTTTATTTTGGAGGATATTGTGCATAAGTATAAAGTTTCTGTTATTATTTGTTTTTTTAATTCGGCTGAAACTCTTGATGCAATGATAAAGGACGCTGTTAATCAAACATTAAAAGATAAAGAAATTATATTAATTAATGATGGTTCTTATGATGGTAGTTTAGAGATAGCAGAAAAATATGCCAGTAAGTATAGCTTTATTAAGATTTTTAGTCAAAAAAATATAGGGCTTTCTGCGTCTAGAGACAAGGGACTTTCTGAGGCTCAAGGGGAATATGTTATTTATTGGGATGGTGATGATTCTGTAGAAAGCACAATGCTTGAAGTTTTATATAATAGAGCAAAAGCAGATAATTCTGATATTGTTTGTTCTCAATTTTATATTTATTTTCTTGCAATGAATGTGAAAAGAAAATCTCTACTTCCTTTTCCTAATTATCCATTAACAGGTAAGGAGGCATTTAAAAATTTACTTTTTACTGTTTATGCAACTTTTGGAAGGAAAAATTTTGTTGTTGGAACTTTGTGGGATAAATTGATTAGACGGGAATTAATTTTAAAGAATAATATTCGTCAGCAAAATGTAGTATTTGAAGATATAGTTTTTGTTATGCAAATTTTTTTAAAAGCTTCTAAAGTTTCTTTTGTAAATAATTATTTTTATACTAATTATCAAAGAATGGGAAGCATGAGTTCTTCTATTAGTGTTTTAAGTAAATCTAAATTATCTCTTAATACAATGGAAACTTTATTAAAAAGAGAAGGTATTTTTAACGAATATCAACATTTGTATAAAAGATTTTTCTTGCAATTTTATTATTTTATTTCTTTTAAGCAAATTTATATTATTAGCTGGGATATTCCTGATAAGCTTGTTTATAGGGCTTATAAAGAAAAGCTTATTTCTGTTCTTGATGAGATTAAAGGATTATCTGAATTTCAAGATTGTTATGAATATGCAAAAAGTTTTGGATTTAATAAAATTCAAATTTTACCTAGGGTTATGCTAAAAATTTGGAATTTCAGCTCAAGACTTTATGTAAATTTTTCTATATTTATTTATAGGTTTTTCATAAAAAATTGAATTTATATTTTTGATTTAATTATTTTTTATGTTGTGACTTTTGGTATATTGAGGAGTGTTTATGGCTATTGAGGCTGTTAATGTAAAATTTTCTTATAAAAGAAAAGAAGTCTACTCGGATTTAAATTTAAACATTGATACTCCTCAAAGCTATTTGCTTCTTGGCAAAAATGGAGTTGGAAAAACAACTTTACTTAAACTTGTAAGTGGACTTTTGGAGCCCCTAAAAGGGAAAATTTTATTTAACTCTTTAGCAGCTTTTCCAAGGGATCCCTCGAATTTAGTAAATTTGTTTTTCATTCCTGAAGAATTTTCACTTCCCAGGTTGTCTTTAGCTGAATACAGCAAGGCTTTATCTATATTTTATCCAAATTTTAATAAGGCAGATTTTAAAAAATATTTATCGGATTTTGATCTTGATATTTCTCTTGATCTATCTTTAGCTTCTTTCGGCCAGAAGAAAAAAAGTATTATTGCATTCTCTCTAGCCACAAATGTTTCTTGTTTGTTGTTTGATGAGCCAACAAATAGTCTTGATATTGTTTCAAAAAATGCTTTTAGAAATATGCTTTCTAATTTAAAAGATAGAATCATTTTTATTACAGGCCACAATGTAAGGGATTTGGCAGGAGTTGTGGATTATTTAATTATTGTTGGGGAAAAGTCAATTCTTTTTTCTAATTCAGTATCTTATATTAATAAAAATTATAAGATTAAAATTATCAGCGAGCTGAATGGAAATGAATTGTATTATGAAAAAAATAAAGATGGATTTAAGGCGCTTTATTTAGAGAGTAGTAATGGAACCGAAGTTGTTGATTTTGAATTTTTCTTTTTATATGTTACTGAGAATAAAAAAGAGAGGCAATAAAAGATGTTTAGCCCAAAAAATATTTTTAGCTTAAAAAGATTTTTGAATTTATTTTATTTTGATTTTATTTACAATAAAAAATTCTATACTTTATTGATAATTCAAATTTTAGGAATGATATTTATATCTTATTTGCTTGTTAGATTTTATTTTAATTTTTCGGCAATTGATTTTTTAAAATTTTTTGCTCCTAAAATTTTTATTCTAACCTTGATTATATCGATTTTTACCATGTGTGATTATTACAAAGTAATTCACGATCCGTTTAGAAATATTCTTTATTTATCTTTGCCTGTTTCAACTTTTGAGCATTATTTTTTCAATTTAATTAAATATTTATTTGTGCTACCTTTAATTTTAATATTTATTTATTATATAGGGGTTAATATTTTTTTATTTGTAGATAATGCATTCTTTTTAAGAGGTGAGAATGCTGCATTCTTAGAGTTAAGATATCTTTCTGATTTTTTATTTTTTCGTTATTTTAATTTTTTATCTATTTTTCCAATCTTTATGTTTTTTAGAATAGCTTTTAAAACGCATCCTTTTGTTAAGGTTTTGATATCTTTTTTAGGGGCTATTGTGTTATTGTTTTTTTTCACATCTTTTCTTTATTTGGGGTTTAAATATGTGCCATGTTCTTCAGATTTAATTTTTTCTTTTGATAGATTTTTAGGCAGTCTATTTTTTAAAATGATTTATGGTTTGGGATTTTTTTTATATTTAGCTTCATATTTTAAGATAGTAGAGTTTGGTAGTATTAGGAAAAAAAGCAATTTGTTTGCTATTCTTGGATTTTTAGTTTTTTTTACAATATTTAGTTATTACTATTTAATCAAGGGTTCATTATATTGTTTTGTTAATTATAATTAAAATAGTTTAAAAAAATTTAAAACAATGGCTTAGAAGAAATAGCTTTGTGGCTAGGCATTAATAATTTTTATTTTTTTAGGTTAATGTTTTTGTTTGTTTTAATGCAAGTAATTATGTTTTATTATGATTTGTGAGCACTTTTAAAGCACAAGCTTAATTGGATTTTAAAGGTTTAATTTTGGGGTATACATGAAAAAAAACTTAAAGATTTTAGTAATAACAGGAGGGGTGATCTCTGGAATTGGCAAGGGAGTTACATCGGCAAGTATTGCAAGGTTGTTTAGATATGATTTTAGAGTTACTCCAATTAAGTGTGATGGGTATTTAAATACTGATCCTGGGACTATTAACCCTGTTGAGCACGGAGAAGTTTTTGTGCTTGATGATGGAGGAGAGGTTGATATGGACTTTGGTCATTATGAGAGGTTTTTAAATCTTAATGCGAAGTCCAGTTGGAACATTACAATGGGCAAAATATACAAAAAGATACTTGAAAATGAGCGAAAGGGCAAATATTTGGGAAGAACAGTTCAGCTTATTCCTCATGTTACTGATGAGATCAAGTCTACAATTTTTCAGATCGCAAGTTCTGAGGATAGTGATATGTTGATAATTGAAATTGGTGGAACCGTAGGAGATATGGAAAATATTTTATTTATTGAGACGGTAAGGCAAATAAGACAGGAGATAGGAAGTGGCAATATTTCTTTTATTCATTTAACCTATGTACCAAGTCCAGCTGGAATTAATGAACAAAAATCTAAACCTACTCAACAGAGTGTTAAAACCTTAAACAAAGCAGGTATTTTCCCTGATTTAATTATTGCCAGAAGTTCTCAAGTATTGACAGATCAAATTAGAAAAAAAGTGGCAATGTTTTGTAATGTTGATAGCGCTTCTATTATTGACAATGTTGATGTTTCTACTATTTATGAAATTCCTATATCTTTTTACGAGCAAGGTGTACATGAGATTTTAAGCTCTAAGTTAAATATTAAGGTTGATCCAAAAATAGAAGAACTTTCAAAGCTTGTGGGAGTTATAAAATCCAATTTTTTTGCGCCTAAAAAAATTATTAATATTGCTGTTTGTGGCAAATATGCTGAACTTGATGATTCTTATGCATCAATTAGAGAGTCCTTGGTTCATGTTGCAGCTCATTTGGACTTACTTATTAAAAGTACTTTAATTGATTCTAATGATTTAAATGAGGCCTGTTTAAAAGAGTTTGACGGTATTATTGTTCCTGGTGGCTTTGGAGGTAAAGGATATGAGGGTAAAATTATGGCTATTAAATATGCTCGTGAGAATAATGTTCCCTTTCTTGGAATTTGCCTTGGTTTGCAGCTTGCTGTAATAGAATTTGCTCGTAATGTTTGTGGAATACTTGATGCTGATACGGAGGAAAATTTGGCAAAAGACAAACCTTTAAAAAATCCTGTTATTCATTTACTTTCGGAGCAAAAGGGAATTGAAGATAAGGGTGCTACAATGAGGCTTGGTGGATATCCTGTTATTCTTAAAAAGAATACAATAGCCTTTAAACTTTATGGCCAAGATCGGATAATTGAAAGATTTAGGCATAGGTATGAAGTTAACAATGATTATATAGATCTATTTGAGAAAAATGGGCTTGTAGTATCTGGATTTTCAAGTGATTTTAAAATGGCAAAATTAATAGAAATTCCTAAAAATAAATTTTTTGTAGCTTGCCAGTTTCATCCAGAACTTATTACAAGAATAGAAAATCCAGCCAAGCTTTTTCTAGGTTTGATTAAAGCTTGCATTTGAATGTCTATTTAGTTACTTAGTGAGTAGGCAGGTTTTCAAAATTAATGTTTGTAGTGTTCTCAAATTGCAAGATTTTATAGCTTAAAAATAGTTTAGAGAATATGGTTAATAATATTATTGTTAAAAAGTCAAAAAAAGCATTAGCTATTGTTAAATTAAATGGTCTTTTTTCATAGATTATGTCGTTTATTACTTTGGGTAAGCTAAATGCAAGCCAAGTTATGCTAGATATTAGCATTGCAGATAATATATTGTAATTTAAGTCTGTTAAGCTTTCAATAGAGTTGTTAGTAAGAGTTATTAAATTGTTAAATAAATTGATAAGAGCATTTATTAAAAAACTTTGCAATAAATGATTTAAAGTTAAAACAAAGATAAAAATTATTTTATATTGTTTTTTTTGATCATTTAATGTGTTGGCGCTAGCAATTATTTTTTTTAATAATATTTTTCGGTATATTATTTCTAATAACATTTTAAATAAAGTCATGCTAACTATTAATATTAGATTAATGTTTGAAAACATAAATTTGATTAACATAATTTTCCCTTTCATTTTCAGCAATGATTTAATTATAATTAATATACAATAAAACTTTTTGATTTCTTTAATAATATTTGGATTTTATTATACTTATATAATAGTTTTAATTTTTGGCAATTTTTGTTGGGAGGATTTAATGAAAGAAGAAGATATTAAAAAAACAATTTTAATGAAAAGGCTAGTTAAATATTTTTTTGATGAGCTTAAGTATAGAATGAAGATTTCTTGTCTTAGAATAAGCAATAAAGAGATGAGCACTAAATATATACTTCTTAATCTTTTCAGGAAAATTGCAAATCTTCCTTTTAATAAGCAATATGAGATAGAAGAGCAGTTTGCTCTTGAAGTTGGCGAGAGAGTTGTGCTTACAGATGCTGTTTTGATTAAAAGAATTGATCATGAAAGATGTGTTATTGTTGGGATTATTGAGGCAAAAACGGACCAAGTCGATCTTGATTATGAATTTGATAGATTTTTTCTTCAGGATAAAAAAAACAACGTTATTTTTTGGCAACCCAAAAAAGTTATCCTCAAGCAAGATGAAAAATTATTTAAAGCAGAATCAGACGATATTTTTAATTTTGATAATGATTTTAACTTGCCAAAAGTTAAGGCTAAATTAGAAGAGTTTATAGATATCTTTTTATGCTTTTTTTCTTATAGAGGTGTTCTTTTTGAGTATAATGAGGTTAGTGGGCGTTACTCTTGGGTAAAAAGAAAGTAAATTTAATTTAAAATTAGCTTTAAATTTTATGAAAATGAGGAGAATGATTTGTATCTTTAGATGGTTTTATGGTTTAAGATGAAAGCTTAAATTTATTTCAAAGTGGTTAATTTTTACCATTTAAATGTAAAAATATTTTTTGTTTATTGATGTATTTGATTTGATGTTAAAGTTAGAATAATGTGTCAAATTAAGTACTGGTGACTCTATTCAAAAAAAAGTTTTTATGATAGAATCCCTTTATGAAAAAATTTTCGTTTTTTAAAAAAAAGAAAAAAGTTGTTGATTTAGATCTTTTAAATGTTGTTGATAATGACAAAAAAGATTTGAGTACTTATGAATACAAGGCTCCTGTTAAGGAAATGCTAAAGGGATTTTATCATACCAAAGCTTCCATTTCTACTCTAAAAGTAGGATTTGAGTCATTACAAAAAATTTTGTTTTCTGGAATAGAAGATTTTGATCAGATATTTTCTACTCATGTTGAGATGACAAATAATGCTCGTGATCAGATAAGCGTTATTTTTAGTGATCTTGATAAAAATAATAAGGAAAAATTAAATCAAATATCTTCTGTTATTGTTGGAATTCAAGGCAGCTTGGAGACAATAAGTAATTTTCTGGGTGCTACCAATATGATTTCTCTTAATGCAAAGCTTGAGGCTGCAAGAGCTAAAGAATATGGTAAAGGATTTTCTGTTGTTGCAGATGAGATTAAGCGACTTTCTGATCAGGCAAAAGGTGTTATGAATATGATTTCTGTAAAGGAAATTGAGGAGGTTTCTAAAGATTTGATTTCTCATAATCTTAAGGATTTGCAGATTGATATTGATAAGTTCTTTACTGAGATTCTTGAACAGCTTAATTGTCTTGAGAGCGTATTTAAGCGTTTTTCAAGAAGTCAAAAGGAATTTTCTTCTTTGATTGAAGATCTTGAGGGTATAGATGCCAATATGGCTTATTATTCAAGAAATTGTGATTCTTTGATTGGTTCTGAAACTTTTATGCTGTCTAATGATGAATTTTTAAAAGAGCTAGAATTTATTATTTCAGAACAATTTTCTTGGGTTAATAATTTGAGATTACTTGTTGAGGGAGAAAGGGCAATATTCATTCAGACAGATGCCACCAAGCATGGGTTTGGATTGTTTTATAAAGGATTGTCTCCCAAGAATGATGCTATAAGGCAATTATGGGAAGAAGTATATATTCCTTATTTAAATATTAATAAGTTTGCAGCTGAAATTTTGATTATATTTAGGGTAGAGAATCGTAATGATAGTGGGTTAAGGCAAGCTAAAGATTTTTTGTCTCAAGCTGAAAGTTTATCTGAAGAAATTGTTAGAAAGCTTGAGCACATTAAAAAGATGGTAATTGAATTAGATAATCAAGGAATTAGTATTTTTTCTTGATTATTTTGATAAAATTCGTTGAAATGATTTAAATTAGAGATTTAAAATTATAATGGCTTTTTATTTAATTAAGGTTTATTAAAAATCAAATTTTATTTTGATAAAATAGTTTTAGGTATGAGTTTTAGGTCTAGATTTATTCATCTCCATGTTCATTCAGATTATTCTCTTTTGGATGGGGCTGCAAAAGTATCAGATATTATATCAAAAGCAAAAAAATGTAATATGTCGCATATTGCATTAACAGATCATGGCAATCTTTTTGGAGCTATTAAATTTTATAAAGAAGCTAAAAAAGCAGGAATTAAGCCAATAATTGGTATTGAAGCCTATATGGCAAAAACTTCTAAGTTTTTAAAAAAACAGGATGATCTTGGAAAAATGTCTTACCATTTAATTTTGCTTGCCAAGAATGAGCTGGGTTATAAGAACTTATTAAAGTTAACAAGCATTTCTTATCTTGAAGGGTTTTATTATCGCCCAAGGATAGATAAAGAGGATCTTCAAAAATATTCAGAGGGTTTGATTTGTACTTCAGCTTGCATTGGGGGACTCATTCCAAGACTTATTTTAGCCAATAGATTTGAAGATGCTAAGGATGAAATTCTTTGGTTTAAAAAAGTTTTTGGCAGTGATTTTTATCTTGAACTTCAAAGGCATGGCATTAAAGATCAAGACATTGTAAATGAAAGGTTGGTTGAGTATTCTAGGGAACTTGGAGTTCCTTTAACAGCAGCCAATGATTCTCATTATGTTAACAGAGAAGATGCAGCTGCTCAAGACATTATTGTTTGTATTGGTACTGGTGCTAAGAAAAGCGATGAGAATAGATTAAAAATGGAAACCAATGAATTTTATATTAAATCTCAAGAGGAAATGTGTGAACTTTTTAGTGATTTGCCTGAAGCTTTAGAAAATACTGTAAAGATTGCAGAAAAGTGTGATGATTTTAAAATAACTTTTCCAGGCCCTATTTTGCCTGATTATCAAATTCCTGTTGAATTTAATACTCTTGGTGAATATTTAGAACATCTCACTCTTGAAGGGTTGAAATTTAGATATAAAAATTTGACAAGCAAAATAAAAGATAGAGCTTTTTATGAATTGAGCGTAATAATTGGAATGGGTTTTGAAGGCTACTTTTTGATTGTTTGGGATTTTATTAAATTTGCTCACGATCACGATATTCCTGTTGGAGCTGGGCGTGGTTCTGGTGCTGGTTCCATTGTAGCTTATGCTCTTAGGATTACTGATATTGATCCTTTAAAGTATAATTTGCTTTTTGAGAGATTTTTAAATCCTGAACGTATTTCTATGCCTGATTTTGATATTGATTTTTGCTTTGAAGGCAGAGATGAGATTATAAAATATGTTACCAACAAATATGGAGAAGATAAAGTAGCTCAAATAATTACTTTTGGAACTTTAAAGCCTAAGGCTGTAGTTAAGGATGTGGCTAGAGTTTTAGATATTCCATTTGCTGAATCAAATGAACTTACTAAGTTCATTCCTGATGGGCCTAAAGTTTCTTTAAAAGAGGTTTTAGATGATAGTTCTTTGAAGGAATATTTTACTAGCAAGCCTGTTTATAAAGAATTAATGGATGCTGCATTGATTCTTGAGGGAATGAATAGGCATGCTTCAACTCATGCTGCAGGAATTGTAATTTCTAAAACCCTTTTAACCGACTATGTGCCTCTTTATAAAGATTACAAGCAAGGTTCTGTTTCTACTCAATACACAATGGATTTGCTTGAAGAATGTGGACTTGTTAAGATGGATTTTCTTGGCTTGAAAACATTGACGTTAATAAAAAATGCAGAAAATCTTATTAGAAGTGTAAATCCAGATTTTAAGATAAAAGATATTCCAGATAATGACGTTAAGACTTTTAATATGCTAGGAGAAGGAAGAAGTGCGTCTGTTTTTCAGTTTGAATCTGAAGGAATGCAACAAATTCTAAAAGACGCAAAGCCTGATAGCATTGAAGATTTAATAGCCTTAAATGCTCTTTATAGGCCAGGGCCTATGCAATTTATTCCTCAATTTATTGCAGCTAAAAAAGGTGTTAAGAAAATTAAATATCCTCATCCAGATTTAAAAGAGGTTTTAAGGCCAACTTATGGGGTTATCGTTTATCAAGAGCAAGTAATGGAAGTTGCAAAAATAATTGGAGGCTTTTCTCTTGGCAAGGCAGATATTTTAAGACGTGCTATGGGCAAAAAGAAAGAAGATGAAATGAATGAAATGAAGGTTGACTTTTTAAGAGGTGCTATTGAGAATGGATATGACAAAGAAATTGCTAGTGAAATTTTTGAGCTTTTAAAGCCTTTTTCAGGGTATGGATTTAATAAATCGCATGCAGCAGCGTATTCGTTAATAGCATATCAAACTGCTTATCTTAAGGCTAATTACCCTGAATATTTTATGGCTGCCAATTTGACTAATGAAATTAATAATAATGATAAGCTTTCTTATTACATTGAAGAGTCAAAAGCTATGGGTATAAACGTTCTTAAACCCGATATAAATCGATCATTTAGGGAATTTCGTGTAACTGATCCTGGAATTTCTTATGGACTTAATGGGATTAAAAATCTGGGAGGAATTGTTGTTGATTTAATAATTGATGAAAGAGAAAAAAACGGCAAATATAGTTCTTTTGAAGATTTTATAAGACGTGTAGATGATAAAGTAATTAATAAGAAATTTTTAGAATCTGCAATAAAATCTGGACTTTTTGATAGTTTGGATCAAAATAGAAAAACTTTATTTGAAAATCTTGATCGCTTGATTGAAGTTGTTTCAGAAGATAAAAATAATAAAAAAATTGGTCAAAACAGCTTATTTGGTGCTCTTGAAAGTCAAGATCCAATTCAGCAAAGTTTTAATTATCAAACTTTTAAAGAGTATTCTTATTCTGAGCTTTTAGGATTTGAGAAAGAGCTTTTAGGATTTTATGTGTCGGGGCATCCTCTTGATCCTTATAAAAAGGCAATTGATAATTTTTCCAGTTTAAATGTTTTAAAAGATCTTGCTACTAAAAAAGATAGCATTGTCCAATTCGCTGGCATTTTAAATTCAGTAAAAGTTATTCAAACTAAAAGAAATAATGCAAAAATGGCTTTTGGTGTTATAGAAGATTTTAAAGGTGCAATAGATATTGTAGCTTTTACAGAAAGCTATGAAAGGTATAAAAATTTTTTACTTGAAGGTAATGTTATTGGGGTTGTAGGCAGGCTTACGTTTAATAGAGACAAATTTTCAATTGTAGTTGAAAAAGTTGTAAATATTGAAAGACTTTCCGAAGATAAAATAAGTAATATTCATATTAAATTTTTAAATAATAAATTAAATGACCTACAATTACTTAATTCTTTAAAAGAAAGTATAAGTAATTTTGAGGATAATTCTGGATTTTCAAATGTTTATTTTTATTTAAGGGAAAATGGTAAGGATTTAAAATTAAAAATGAATTCAATTTTAAATTTTATGCCAGATGAAGACAAGCTTGATAAGTTGAGAAAGTGTGTAATAGTTGAAGATGTTTGGGTTGATTAGGAGGTGTGGTATTGGGTGTTTTAATAGAAATTTTAATGGTATTTTTGCAGATTTATAGGATTTTAATTTTAATTAGGATCCTTCTTAGCTGGCTTGTGTCTTCAGGGATTAATACCAATGTATTTTTCAGATTTATACATATTGTCACAGAACCATTTTTATCTTTTTTCAGAAGAATTCCTTTTTTTACATTTGGTGTGTTTGATTTTTCTCCAATTGCAGCTTTAATAACTTTAACTATTTTTGAAAGAATGTTGGCTTATGGGAATTATAAGCTTTCCACATTTATTATTTTATTCATTGTTGAAGTTTGGGGGATATTTAGAAGTATTTTTATCGCTATAGTTTTCTTTTTATTGTTGAGATTGTTATTATTGCTTTTGAATTTGTTCCAAGGCTCAGATTTTCTTAAAACGGTTGATTCATTTTTACTTCCTTTATCCACTAGGATAAGTGGTGTAATTACTGACAAGCATATGTCTTATGCTTTACGTTTGACTGTTGGGAGTGCTTTGATGGCAGCATTTATAATTATTATTGAACAAGTTGTATTTGCTATTAGAGTTTTAGGAACATATTTGCCTTTTTAGGAGATTAAAGTGTTTTTACATGAGTTTGAATATGAGCTTAAAGGTATAGGTGGTCTTGGTGAGAAAGGGGTTGAAAGGTTAAATAATCTGCAAATTTTTAATGTTAAAGATCTTATTGAATTTTTTCCTGTAAAATATGAAGATCGTCAAAATATACAAACTTTTCCGGATTTTTCTAAGGTGAAAAGTTGTGATATGATGACGGTGTTCACTGTTGTGGGGCAGAAGAAATTTGGAGATAGTTCTAAAAAAAATTTAAAGCTAACGGCTATAAGTGTAAATGATGAGTCTTTTGAAATTTTACTTTTTAATAGGGCTTTTTTGGAAAATGTTTTTAAAATAGATAAAAAATTCTATATTTATTCTAAATTTACTTATAACAAGTATAGTGGTTTATGGAGTTGTTCTAATTTTGACAGTGAAGTTTACAGTGACAATCCTGAAAGGTTTAAAAAAATTCTTCCGGTTTATTCTTTGACAGAGGGATTAACATCAAAGAAAATTTCATTATATGTAAGGGAAGCGCTTGAATATTTTTTAAAGTTTGGCCAAACAGATATTCCCAAATTTTTAATAGAAAAATATTCTTTGTTGTCGTTAAGTGATGCCTTAAAAGAGATTCACTTCCCAAGTTCATTAGAAATGCTTGAAAAGGCAAAAAAAACTTTAATTTACAGAGAGATTTTTTTGCTACAGTTTTTTTCAAGGTATAGATCATCTAAGGTTCTTTTCCGAGAAAAAAGGCATTTATCAAAAGATTTGCTTGAAAGGGTTGTTGCAAGTTTGCCTTTTGAACTTACAGAGGATCAAAAAATTTCTGTTGATGAGATATTTTTAGATCTTGGCTCTTCTAAGCCAATGAATAGACTGCTTCAAGGAGATGTTGGAAGTGGCAAAACCCTTGTTGCTTTGCTTTCAGCGCTTCCTTTAATTGAAGCTGGATATCAGGTAGCCTTTATGGCTCCTACTGATCTTTTGGCTCGCCAACATTATGATAATTTATCTAAGATGTTGTCGTCTTTTAACATTTCGGTTACTCTTTTGACTGGCAGTTTGAAAAAGAGGGATAAGGAGCAAGCATTAGAAAGTATTAAAAGCGGAGCTTCTGGCTTAATAGTTGGAACACATGCTATTTTTTATGAAAGCACAGAATTTAAAAGACTAGCATATGTTATTATTGACGAACAGCATAAATTTGGAGTTGTTCAAAGAGAAGAGCTTAAAAACAAGGGAGAAGGGGTAGACATGCTTTTAATGTCTGCAACGCCTATTCCTAGAAGTTTCGCATTAACACTTTTTGGTGATCTTGAAGTTTCGTTTATTAAAACTTTACCTAAGGGCCGTTTTCCTATTACTACTTATTTAGTAAGGCATGGCAATGAAGATAAAGTTTATGAGTTTTTAAGAAAAGAGCTTTTAAAAGGCCATCAGGTTTATTTTGTTTATCCATTAATTTCATCTTCAGAGAAATTTGAATTAAAAGATGTTAATAATATGTGTTTAAAATTAAAAGAAGTATTTAGCGAATATGTTGTAGACATGCTTCATTCTAAGTTGCCATCTGATTTAAAAGAAGAAATTATGAAAAATTTTTATTCAAAAAAAGTAGATATTTTGGTAGCTACTAGTGTTATTGAGGTTGGAATTGATTGTCCAAATGCAACTTGTATGGTGGTAGAGCATGCCGAGCGTTTTGGACTTTCTACTTTACACCAAATTAGAGGTCGTGTTGGTAGAAGTAATTTACAATCTTTTTTCTTTTTACTTTATAAAGAGCCTTTAACAAGTGCTGGAAAATTTAGATTGAAAACTATAAAAGAAAATTTGGATGGATTTAAAATAGCAGAAGAAGATTTAAGGTTAAGAGGGCCTGGCAATTTATTTGGACTTGAGCAAGCAGGATATTTAAAATTAAAAATAGCTAATTTTGTTGATGATAGAGATGTTATAGTATTGATTAGAGAAGAACTCGATTTATTTTTTTATGATAATTCTGCTTACGACAAGCTTGATATTGATTTGCTAGATAATCTTTTTTGTTCTTACTTGAATGTTGGAAGAAGTATTTAGTTTGTATATTTTTCAATTAGGTCAATAAGATTTGTTTTGTTATGGTTCCAAAATTCAAGAAGTTTATGTTGTAAGTTATTAAAATATTTTTTCTGAATAAAGCATGGCTTAGGTCCTATGTATAAGTAGTGCCAAGGCTCTGCTTTATATCCAGTTTCTATTTCATATCCTTTTGGGTATGAAATAGAAAATCCATGTTTTGAAGAATTTTCATAAAGCCATTTTCCTTCTTTTGTATTTAGTAAATTATCATCTATATTTATAAAATCTATTGCTGTTCCCATATGATGTTGAGAATGGCCTGGTATTGCTGATTGGGTTTCTGCAATCTTTCTGCCATAAGTTTTGACATTGTAATCAAATAAAAATTTTTGATATTCTTGTGTTCTGTAGGCGGATTTGATTTTAATTTCAATTCCATGTTTTTTTGCATCTTTTATTAATTGAATTAAATCTTCGATTAATATTTTTCTTACTTTAATAGTCTTTGCTCCAAGATTCTTAAGATCTTTAAAATCATTAATATTTACCAGATCAGGTATTCTATAATCTTTAGGAATTGGTGTTTTTTTATTTATTAGAGTTAAGAGGTTATTTTTTTCTGCATCTACTAAGGGTTTTATTTCTTTTAAGAACTGAATAGGATTTTTTTCAATAAAATTTTTACACTCCTTATTCATTGTGTTGGCAATCTTTAGCAGTATTTCTAAATCTTTTTTTGAAATGTTGTTAGCCAATAAAGATAGGTTAATAAGTAGAAGTAATAAAACATAAATTGATTTCATATTATTTAATTATAATATATTTTAGTATAATTAATAGTTAATTATAAATATATGTATATTCTAGATAGGATTAAATTTAGTTAAAAGTAATAAGTAAAGGAGATTGTATATAGGAATATGATCAAAAAGTTTAAAAATTATGATCAGATAATAAAAGAGTTATTTATTATAGCTATTCCTACAGCTTTTGAATCACTGTTATTTCAAATGGTAACTTTTTTTGATAATTTTATGATCTCCTATTTGGGCTCTTTCCAAGTTACGGGAGTTTCTTTAGCAAATAGAGTAACTTTTCTTTTTTTTATTATTGTGTTTGGGCTTGGTACAGCTTTAAGTGCTTATGTGTCCCAAGCAATTGCAAAAAGGAAGTTTCTTCAAATAAGACAATCTTTTGCTTATATGCTATCAATTGGGACTACAGTAGGAATAATTTTTTTTATATTTTCATTTATTTTTCCAAGAGATATTATAAAGCTATTTACGGCTAATCAGAGTTCTTTAAATTTTGGATCAGAGTATTTAAAAATTATTTCATTTTCTTATGTGTTAATGGCATATTCTTTTTTATCGGCCATGGGATTTAAGAGTGCTAAAGAAGTAAAAATACCTTTATATGTTACTTCTGTTGTTGTTTTAATAAATATTGTTTTTAATTGTATTTTTATTTTTGGTTTTAGCATGGGAATAAAGGGTGCTGCATATGCCACCGTGCTTGCTAGAATTGTTGAATTTGTATTTTATTTTTTATATAGCTTGATAAGTAGTAATTCGTATTACCGAATTAAGTTTAGAGATTTTTTTGCTTCAAAGGTAGTTACTAGGGCTAATTTGAAGCTAATTATCCCTGTTTTGTCTCACGAGATTTTTTGGGTTTTGAGTATAACTATTTTACACGCATTTTATGCTCGTGTTGGGAGCATTGAATACGCTTCGTTTGCTGTTGCATCGAATCTTTTTGACATTTGTTTTGTATTGCTTCATGGTATGGGACTTGCAACAGGGGTTGTTATTGGGCATTTAATGATTTATGACAAGAAACATGTCAGGTCGGTTGGATTTTTTTTATCTTTTTTGGGATTTCTTTTAGGCATTTTTGTAGTTATTTTGCTTATTGGAATATCGGGTTTTGCACCTTATATTTTTAGCAATTTAGATTCTCCTGAACTTGTTAGTGTGTTTATCTATGTTTTTGCAAGCATTGTAGTTTTTAAAGCTTTTACGGCACAAGTTCTTGTTGGTGTTTTTAGGGCTAGTGGTATACCAAATGTTTGTTTTTTTATTGAATCGGGAGTAATTGTTTTTTATACGCTTCCAGTTGCTTATTTATTAGTGTTTTGTACAAATTTAAGTTTACCAATAGTGGTTTTTATTGTAAATCTGGAAGATATTATTAAAAATATATTTATCATAATTGAATTTTTTCACGATGATTGGATACGAGAGATTGAGTATGAAGAGCTTGCTTGAGCATGGGATGGCGTGATATATTTAGTGTTAATAAAAATTTTAACAATCTTGGTGAATTTAAAATTCATTCTGATTATGCTGATTTAAAAGCAATTCCTTTTGTTTTATTGTAGTCCGGTATTTGTCTTTTCAAAAATATTGATTTTTTATTTGGAGAATTTTATGTATTCATTAAGTTCATCAAAAAAGGATAGAATTTATAAAGATCTTTTAAAAATTGCAATTCCAACTGCTATTGAGTGTTTTTTATTTAATTTTATTTCTCTAACAGATAATGCCATGGTTGCATATCTTGGTGATTATCCTGTTGCGGGAGTTTCTCTTGCAAATAAATTTTTTGAGCTGTTTGTTACTATTGGGTTTGCTATGGTAGGAGCTTATAATATAATCGCTACAAGGCAATACAATCGGGGTGATTTTAAGAGTTTTAGAAATACATTTTTTATTAGTATATTAATTATTATTTTATTTTCTTTTCCGTTTATAATTATTTCTAGATTGAATCCTGATGTTTTACTTAGATTGATTTCTAATGATGCGCAGGCAGTTTATTATGGGACTATATATTTAAACATAGCTATTTTTTCTTTTGTATTTGCAATTATAAAAGGACTTGTTGCTAATGCTCTTAAGGTTATTGAAATTGTTAAATTTCAAGTTTACATTTCTGTTTTTTCAGTGTTTTTAAACTTAATATTAAATTATATTTTTATTTTTGTTTTTCGTATGGGTGTAGTTGGAGCTGCTATTGCAACAACAGTTGTTCGTATTGTAGAGCTTATTATTTATCTTTTTTACACGGTGTTTAACAAGAATTCAATTTTAAACCTTAAGTTTGATGATTTAAATGTTAATATTAATCTGTTTTTTCAGCTAATTAAATTTTTTATTCCAATTCTTTTAAATGATTTTATTTGGTTTTTTGGCTATCTTGTACTAACATCAATTTTTATAGGAATTGATGTTCACAGATACGCTGCTTATAGTATATCTTTTTCTGTTTATTTTATTATCTTTAATATAATTCATTCCTTTTGTATTTCTTTGAATATTATGATGGGCTATGAAATGCATAATAGTAAAAAAGAAATCATGAAAGTTGCAATTTATTTAGGTAAAATTGGCTTAAAACTTGCTTTTTTAACATCTTTTGTATTGTTTGTGTTTTCATTTTTTGCTCCTTATATTTTTTATACGTTAAAATATTCTCATCTTATAGGAATTATTTTAAGGTATTCTTCTGTTTCTGCCTTTTTTATGGCACTTGCTTTTCAATATCTTTTTGGATTTTTTCGTGCAGGAGCATCTCCAAGTTTTGGCGCTATTATGGAAGGCTCTGTAACTTTTGTTTATACTATTCCTATTGCTTTTGTTTTAGCAAATTATACAAATTTGCCTTTTGAAATTGTTGTTTTTATTCCAGCTCTTGAGGATGTAATCAAGCTTGCTATTTCACTTCCTTATTTTTATAGTGAAAGGTGGATTAAATCTATTAAAACAGGTTGGTAGGTTTGATATAATCTTATTGTGCGTTTAGACGAAATTAAAAATTTAAAATTTTTAGTCATGGGCTTAGGTATTAATGGGGGAGGAGTAGCTCTTTCTAGGTTTTTATTAAAGCATGGAGCAAAATTAGTAATTACTGATCTTAAAAGCGAAGTAGCATTGGCTTTAAGTATTAATTCTTTAAAAGATTTTGATAATCAAATTAGGTATGCTTTAGGTAAGCACGATATAAATGATTTTAAAAATGCTGATATTGTTGTGAAAAATCCTAGTGTGAAACCCAATAATAAGTATTTAAAGCTTGCAAAACGAGTTGAAACGGATATTAGTTTATTTTTAATGTTCAACAAAAATCCTGTAATTGCAGTAACAGGCACTAAAGGCAAATCTACTCTTGTATCTCTTTTGTATCAGGTTTTGAAAAAAAAATATCCAAAAGCAAAGCTTGGGGGAAATATTGGCGTATCTCCTTTGAGTTTTTTTGATCAGCTTGACGGAAGATCCCCTGTGATTTTAGAGCTTTCTTCTTGGCAATTACAATCTTTAGATAATTTTAATCCTATTCTTAGTATTATTACAAATGTTTATAACGATCACCAAAACTATTATTTAAATTTTGATGACTATATTATCGATAAGTCAAAAATTTTTGTAAATCAAACTTCAGGAATTGTGATTATTCAGGATAAGGCTTATTACAAATATTTTTCAAAATTTAAATCAAAAGCCAAAGTGATTTTATTTTCTGAATC